>JAFKKM010000125.1 GCA_017305555.1 Hyphomicrobiales bacterium
GATCGTGCAGGGCGCGCACCGCGCGCATCGTCCATTCGCGCGCGCGTCCGCTGTCGCCGTGCTCGGTGCGTTCGATCTCGGCCATCAGCATCGCCACGCGTTGCGTCGGTGCGGCGATGAACGGCGCCAGAGCCTTGCGCGCGCGCTCGAACTCGCTGGCGTCGATGGCGGCGCGCGCCACCGCGAGGGCGCCTTCGAGATCATCGGGCTTCTTGGCGGCCAGCGATTCCACCCGCGACAGCCGCTGCCGCGCGGAATCACCGAGCTTGACGTGGGCGTAGGCGTCGGCGAGGTCGGGATGCGGTTGCGCCAGCCACGCCGCCTCGATGATGCGCATCGCGCGGCGCACCTGCTGCGCTTCGCTGTGGAATTTGCTGGCGAGCACCGCCGCCGGCACCAGCGTCGGCGCCAGCCGCACCGCTTCCATCGCGCTCTCGCGGGAACGATCGCGGTCGCTGGTTTCGAGGTCGAGCGCGCGCGCGGTCAACAGCACCGCGCGCTGACGCTGATAGAGCGTCTTGTCGAGCAGCCCCGCCGCGAGATTGTTGTCGAGGATGGTCAGCGCGCCGCTCCAATCGCCTTGCGCGCAGCGGAAGCCGAGCACGGCCTGCGACGCCCATGTCGATGCCGGCGAAAGTTTCAATGCTTCCTGCGCGATCTCGATGGCGGCGTGGGGATCGTCGGCGCGTTGCGCTTCGATGAACAGGCCGCGCAGGCCGAGCAGGCGAGTATCCTTGCGTTCGGTCATGGCGCGGAAGGCGCGCTGCGCGCCGTCGCGGTCGCCGTCCATCTGCGCCGATTGCGCGTGCAGCAGCAATGTCAGCGGGTCCTGCGGTGCAAGCCGTTTAGCGACGGTCGCCTGCTTGCGCGCGGCGGCGTGATCGCCGTGGCCGATCGCCAGGAGACCGTTGGTGACGGCGTTACGTCCGCGTGCGATACGGCGTTCGCGGCGGCGGCGTTGCAGGCGTTGCGGCGCTTGCCACAGGTTGCGCAGCACCGACCAGACCGCGATGGCGGCGAGCGCCAGCAGCGTTAGTCCCAGCACGAACACCGGCAGCGTCGTTTCCGCGCGCCAGCCGCTCCACGAAATGGCGACGTCGCCATGCTGGTCGCCGACCCAGGTGGCGGCAAAGGCCGCGACGGCAATGATGATCAGGAAAATGACGATGCGGATCATCGGGGGCCTACGGCGTGGGTTTGCCAAGCGCCGCGACGGCGTCGGTTGCGAGTTGACGGGAGGCGGCGAGCGCGGCGTCGCGTGCGTCGACCAGCGCGATCCATGCCTGGAACGGTACGCGGTCGGTGTTGCTGAGCGTCATCAACTCGCGGCGGGCGTCCGCGATATCGTCGCGGCGGGCGGCGGCGGCCGCGCGGTTGACGATATCGCTGCGGCCTTCGCCGGCGGGCGCATCGGTGCGGCGAATCCGCACCAGTCGTTCAGCGCCGGCTTGCAGGCGGTCGAGAATGCCGGTGCCTTCAGCGGGTTTCGGCGCAACAGGTGCGGTGGCTGCGATCTGCGTCAGCAATTCCTTGCTGAGTGTGTTGGCGCTCGGCACGCCGGATGCGGCGAACTTGTCCAGCGGCTTGAGCGCATCCGGTTGCGTCACCAGCGGTTTGGCGGCGGCGAGCGCGGCGGCGTAGGAATCGCCCTGCCGCACCAAACGGTCGAGCAGCGTCACGGCAACGATGCGGCGAAGCAATTTGTCGTCGACGGGTGTTGCGCGCTGTTGCGCCGCTTCACTTGAGAGGGTGCGTGTGGCGTTTTCAAGCTGGCCGATGCGATTGGTGATCGCCGAGAGATCCGGCGCGGCGGCCGCTTCGCGCGGTGCGGTCTTGATGTCGTTGAGCGTGGTCGCGGCTTGTTGCTGTTGCGCGCGCACCGTATCGAGATCGGCGCGGAGCGCGGCGGCGGTTTTTTCCAGTGCGTCGAGCCGCGTCGCGAGTTTGGCGTCCGATGCACCCGGCGAGGGTGCGGGTCGCGCCTCGAGACTGGCCAACCGTTTGGTCAGGGCATCGATCTGGGCCGTGTCGGGCGCGGGGGTCACCACCGGCGGCGGTGTCGGCGGCCACCCTGCCCAGACCGCCGCGCCGATGACGCCGCAAGCCGCCAGGGCACCGATCAAGGCCGCGATCGGTGCCGTCGCCAGTCGCGGCGCGGGCGCTGTGGCTGGCGTTTCGGTGTCGGTCTGAGCGGGACTTTCGGTCGGCTCCTCGCGCGGCGTCTCGCTGTCGGTATCGTTGGCGGTCGCAGGCGTATCCGTGGGCTCGCGGGGGATTTCGGTGGCCTCGAGATCGATGGTCGGCGGCGAGCGCTTGGGCCGGCCGGCGTCGGGAGCGGCTCGGGGGGCGTCGTGTTGGTCATCGACCATCGTGGCGTTCCTCAACTCCGGATGATGCGTCTGGAGAATCGACCTCCCGGCTCGATTCGGCATAACCCTGCTTAGCGCGATTGCAGCCGCGGCGCACGGTCCAGCGCCTCGAACAGTGCATCTTCATCCGGCGCGGCGGCAACCGCAACCTGTGTGGCTCCGGCTTCCCGAAGCACGGCGGCGACATTGGCCGATATGCAGCAATGGGGCACCGCAAGCGCCATGATTTCAAGCCCGGCGGCGCGGGCCGCTGCGACGAAGCTGTGAGCGCTGCGGGCCGAGTAGTGCAGCACCGCATCGATGCGGCCGGCGGTGAAGGCCGCGCAAACGTCCTCCGGCAGCTCAGGCATCGCAATCATGCGATAGGCCGTGACGGTGACGACATCGAAGCCGAAAGGACTCAATTCGTCGTCGAGATCGACCGCGCGATCTGCGGCGGCGAGATAGAGCAGCCGCGCGGATTTCTTCAGCGCCGATTTCTTCAGCGTTTTGGCGCGCATCTGCGCCACGACGAGGTCGCGCAGCGACGCGCCGTCGCCGCTCGCCGCCATCACGCTGGTGAAGCCGAGATCGCGCGCGGCCTGCGCGGTGCGCTCGCCGACCGCATAGAGCGGCGTCGTCAGCCAGCGTTGCCGCACTGACGTTTCAGCCAGCGCGCGCAGCGCGTTGACGCTGGTGACCAGAATCGCATCGAAGTGCGCATCGGCGTCCGTTTCGAACGCGACCGGCTCGAAGCGCAGCATCGGCGCCAGCAGCACGTCAAAGCCCTTGCGGCGCAATGTCGTCGCCGTCGTAACATTATCCGGAGTGGGGCGGGTGACGAGGATGGTCACGTCAAGCGCCGGCGCCGGAAAACAGCGTGAAGAACTTCTCGCCGGCCTGCGCGCGCAACTCGCGCGCGGCGTCGGTGCCGAGCGCGATGGCGTCGGCGCGCGCGCCTTCGCGCGTCGTCTCGTAGGACTCGCTGCCGTCCGGTGAGATGATCAGGCCGCGAAAATGAATCCTGTCGCCGTCGACGCGGCAGTGACCGCCGATCGGGGTCCGGCAGGAGCCGTCCAACAGCGCAAGGAAGCTGCGCTCGGCGCTGAGTGCGACATCGGTGTCGGCATCGGCGATGGCTTTGACGAGCGCGTTGGTGCGGTCGTCGTCGCGGCGCGATTCGATGGCGATGGCGCCTTGACCGACCGCCGGCAGAAATTCGTCGATGCTGAACACGCGTGTGGCCTTGTCTTCAAGGCCGAGGCGTTTCAGCCCCGCGAGCGCCAGCAGCGTGGCGTCGGCTTCGCCGGAGGCTAACTTGCGCAGCCGCGTTTCGACGTTGCCGCGCATCACCTCGACCTTGAGATCGGGCCGCAGCCGCAGCACCATGGCCTGACGCCGCAACGAGGCGGTGCCGACCACGGCGCCCGCCGGCAGGTCCGCGAGCGAAGCCGCCTTGTGGCTGATGAAGACATCGCGCGGGTCTTCGCGCGGCAGGAATGCCGAGAGCCATGTTGCGTCCGGCAGGAAGGTCGGCACGTCCTTGGAGGAATGCACGGCGAGATCGATGCTGCCCGCGAGCAGCGCCTCCTCGATTTCCTTGGTGAAAAGGCCCTTGCCGCCGGAGTCCGCCAGAGTGCGGTCCTGGATCGCATCGCCGGTGGTGCGGATCACGCGAATGGCGATGCGTTCCGCATCGACGCCGTGGGTGCGCGCCAGCCGGGCGCGCACATCATGGGCCTGCGCCAGCGCCAGGGGGCTGCCGCGCGTGCCGATGGTCGCCAGAATGTCACCCTCGGTTCTGGATTGTTCGCCGGAAGATTGCACCCTGTGGCCTCGCAATGCTACGCACATGAAGAACGGCAAGACAAACGCCGGTTTGACCGCAAACGCAAGGGCTTGCATTGTCCGACGACACCTCGATGCTGGTTCTCGGGATTGAGACCACCTGCGACGAAACCGCTGCCGCCGTGGTCGAGCGCCATCGCGACGGCTCAGGCCGCATGTTGTCCAACATCGTGCGCTCGCAGATCGCGGAACACGCGCCATTCGGCGGCGTGGTTCCCGAAATCGCAGCCCGTGCCCATGTCGATCTTCTGGACGGCATCGTCGCCAGCGCCATGAAGGAGGCCGAGGTCGGCTTCGACAAATTGTCCGGTGTTGCCGCGGCCGCCGGGCCAGGGCTGATCGGTGGCGTGATCGTCGGCCTGACGACGGCCAAGGCCATTGCGCTGGTGAGCGGCGCGCCGCTGATTGCGGTCAATCACCTGGAGGCGCACGCGCTGACGCCGCGCCTGACCGACGCACTGGTGTTTCCCTATTGTCTGTTCCTCGCGTCGGGCGGCCACACCCAGATCGTCGCCGTGCTCGGCGTCGGCAATTATGTGCGGCTCGGCACCACGGTGGACGATGCCATTGGCGAGGCCTTCGATAAGGTCGCCAAGATGCTGGGGCTGCCTTATCCCGGCGGTCCGCAAGTGGAACGCGCGGCGCGGCAGGGCGACGCCACGCGATTCCAGTTTCCCCGGCCGATGATGGGCCGCCCCGACGCCAACTTCTCGCTGTCGGGACTGAAGACCGCGGTGCGTAACGAGGCGAGCCGCATGACGCCGCTGCAACAGCAGGACATCGACGATCTCTGCGCCGGATTCCAGGCCGCGGTGCTGGACTCGATGGCGGATCGTCTTCGTGTTGGTCTGCGATTGTTCGCGGAGCAATTCGGCGCGCCGACAGCGCTGGTTGCCGCCGGTGGCGTCGCCGCCAATCAGGCGTTGCGCGCGGCATTGCAGGAGGTTGCCGCACAGGCGGGGACTCAGTTGGTGATGCCGCCGCCGGCGCTTTGCACAGACAACGGCGCGATGATCGCGTGGGCCGGCGCGGAGCGGCTGGCGCTCGGGCTTACCGATGCGCTCGGCGCGCCGCCGCGCGCTCGCTGGCGGTTAGATGAAAATGCAGTGGTGCCGCCGCAATTCGCCAACACTCGCGCCAATAGCTGAACCTATGGCCAGTGCCGCATCATATCGGTCCGTCGCGGTGATCGGCGCCGGCGCGTGGGGTACGGCACTCGCCAGCGCCGCCACGCGCGCGGGACGCGATGTGACGCTTTACGCGCGCGATCCGGCACAGGCGCAAGCGATTCAGGCCGCGCATGAGAACAAGCGATTGCCGGGCATGGTGATCGATGCCGCGATCGACATCACCAGCGATATCGTGCGCGCCGCGCGAGCCGATATCGTGCTGCTAGCGGCACCGGCGCAGGCCACACGTGAAGCCGCGATGACATTGATGCCGTATCTGCGCGAAGGCACGCCGGTGGTCGCCTGCGCCAAGGGCATCGAGCGCGGCACTCACAAGTTTATGACCGAGGTGATCGCTGAAGCCCTGCCGCAGGCAACGCCCGCGATCCTCTCAGGTCCGGGTTTCGCCGACGATGTCGCGCGTGGTCTGCCGACGGCGGTGACGCTCGCGGCCGAAAACGATGCGCCGGCGCAGGCTCTGGTCCATGCGCTTGGCTCGGCGACGTTCCGCCCCTATCACACCACCGACATTCGCGGCGTCGAGATTGGCGGCGCGGCCAAGAACGTGTTGGCGATCGCGGCAGGCATTGTGACGGGGCGGAAACTCGGGGCCTCGGCGCTGGCGGCGCTGACCACGCGCGCCTTCGCCGAACTGATGCGGCTCGGGCTCGCTTGCGGCGCACGGGCCGAGACCATCTCCGGCCTGTCGGGGCTGGGCGATCTGATTCTGAGCTGCTCCAGTCCGCAATCGCGCAATTTTTCGCTGGGCATTGCGTTCGGACGCGGCGAGCAGCCGGCGAGCGAAAAACTCAGCGAAGGCGAATTCACCGCGCCGGTGTTGGCCGAACTTGCGATCGCACGTGGCGTCGATATGCCGGTTGCGAATGCGGTTGCCGCGATTCTCGCCGGGACGGTGACCATCGACGCGGCGATCCAGCAACTGTTGGCGCGACCATTCCGCGCGGAAGGATAATCTCTCTTTCGTCGTGCCGCGCTTGTCGCGGGCATCCCCCTCTTGATAGGGATGAAGGCGTGGATGGCCGGAACAAGTCTGGCGATGACGAGAAAGAAACGTGAGCGTCATGAATTACTGGCTGGTGAAATCGGAGCCGTCGGTGTGGTCGTGGGACCAGCAGGTGGCGAAGGGCGCCAAGGGCGAAGCCTGGACCGGCGTGCGCAACCATAGCGCCAAGCTCAACATGATGGCGATGAAGAAGGGCGACCGCGCTTTCTTTTATCATTCCAACGAAGGCAAGGAGATCGTCGGCATCGCCGAGATCGTGCGCGAGCACTATCCCGATCCGACCGACAAGACCGGAAAATTTGTCTGCGTCGATATCGTCGCAGACAAGCCGTTGAAAAAGCCGGTGTCGCTGGAAGACGTCAAGGAAGAGAAGCGCCTCGCCGAGATGGCGCTGATCAAGCTGTCGCGGCTGTCGGTGCAACCGGTGACCGCGGCGGAATGGAAGATCGTCTGCAAGATGGGCGGACTTTGAGGCGCGCGTGAATGGATTCCGCGCCTATCTCAGATCGCACCGCTTTTATTCTCGCCAATACGCGGCTGCGCCCGGTGCCGCTGGTGCCGGAAATCTCGCTGCATATCGCAGACGAAGCGGTGCCGCTTTGGCAGAAAACTGAAGAAGATCTCGGCAAGATGGGTTTGCCGCCGCCGTTCTGGGCTTTTGCCTAGGCCGGCGGGCAGGCGTTGGCGCGCTATGTGCTCGACCACGCCGAGATCGTGCACGGCAAGGATGTCCTGGATTTTGCGTCGGGTTCGGGATTGGTTGGAATTGCTGCAAAGATGGCGGGTGCGCGGTCTGTTTGCGCTGCTGACATCGATAGCTTCGCGTCTGTGGCGATCGGTATCAATGCGCAGGTCAACGCAGCTACGTTGTCGGTGACGACCGACGATCTGCTCGCCGCGTCGGACCATGGCAATTGGGACGTTATTCTCGCCGGCGATATTTTCTACGAGCGCGATACGGCCGAGCGTGTTTTCGCGTTCCTGTCTTGGCATGCAGAGCGGGGAGCGACGATATTCATCGGCGATCCTGGGCGTGCTTATTTGCCCACGGCACACTTGGCGAAGCTCGCTGAATACCGGGTCGAGGTCACGCGCGAACTGGAGGACAATACGATCAAGCGGACATCGGTCTGGACCTTCGGCGAGATCGATCCTCAAGCCAACCAAGCGGCGTGAAATTTGTTCTTTTTCAGCAGCTTAAGAGGGGTTCGCAGCGCCTGAAATGTGAGATGCCTGGATGTCCATGAAGGTAGCACCGTGAGGGCCACCGAAAGTCCTATGTCTTTCGGCTTGTAGCCATCACGCGCGTAGACGCATAATTGGTACAACAGCGAAAATCGAATTGGCCGCCAGCGCCGCGTCGAAGCAGGGCGCGGGCGGCGTAGCGTGGAGGAAATGATGTCCGAGAAGGTTTACGACGTTCCTGCGGAATGGGCCAAACGGGCCTATGTCGACGAAGCCAAGTACAACGAGATGTACGCCCGCTCGGTCAAGGACCCGGACGGCTTCTGGCTGGAACAGACCAAAACCCTCGACTGGACCAAAGCTCCCACCAAGGCCGGCAACTGGTCGTTCGCGCCCGGCAACATTTCGATCAAATGGTTCGAGGACGGCGTCCTCAACGCGAGCTACAACTGCATCGACCGCCATCTGGCGAAACGCGGCGATCAGGTCGCGATCATTTTCGAGGGCGACGATCCCGGCGTCAGCAAGAAGGTCACCTACAGGCAACTGCATGAGGAAGTATGCAAGTTCGCCAACGTGCTCAAGGCGCACGGCGTCAAGAAAGGTGACCGCGTCACCATCTATCTGCCGATGATTCTCGAGGCGGCCTATGCGATCCTCGCCTGCGCCCGCATCGGCGCACCGCATTCGGTGGTGTTCGGCGGCTTCTCGCCTGATTCGCTGGCGGGCCGCATCAAGGACGCAGCGTCCACCATCGTCATCACCGCCGACGAGGGCCTGCGCGGCAGCAAGAAAGTCGCGCTGAAGGACAACGCCGACGCAGCCGCCGACAAGGCTGGCGGCGTCAAGACCATGATCGTGGTCCGTCACACCGGCGGCAAGGTCAACATGCAGGCTGGCCGCGACGTCTATTACGATGAAGCGGTGAAGTCGGTCAGCGCCGATTGTCCGTGCGAGCCGATGAACGCCGAGGATCCGCTGTTCCTGCTCTATACGTCGGGCTCCACCGGCCAGCCGAAGGGCGTGCTGCACACCACCGCCGGCTATCTGTTGCACGTCTCGCTGACGCACAAATACACCTTCGATTATCACGACGGCGACATCTACTGGTGCACCGCCGACATCGGCTGGGTGACCGGCCACAGCTACATTATCTACGGCCCGCTGGCGAACGGCGCCACCACGCTGATGTTCGAAGGCATTCCGACCTATCCGGATATCTCGCGGTTCTGGAACGTGGTCGACAAGCATCAGGTCAACATCTTCTATACCGCGCCGACCGCGATCCGCTCGCTGATGCAGGCGGGCGATGCGCCGGTGAAGAAGACCTCACGCAAGTCGCTGCGGCTGCTGGGTTCGGTCGGCGAGCCGATCAATCCGGAAGCGTGGGAGTGGTATCACCGCGTGGTCGGTGACGATCGCTGCCCGATCATCGACACCTGGTGGCAGACCGAAACCGGCGGCACGCTGATCGCGCCGCTGCCGGGCGCGACCAAGCTGAAGCCGGGTTCGGCGACCAAGCCGTTCTTCGGCGTGGTGCCGGCGATTGTCGACGGCGACGGCAAGGTGCTGGAAGGCAAGTGCGAGGGCAACCTGTGCATGGCGCGCTCGTGGCCCGGCCAGTTGCGCACCGTCTACGGCGACCATGCCCGCTTCGAGCAGACTTACTTCTCGACCTACAAAGGCATGTACTTCTCCGGCGACGGCTGCCGCCGCGACGCCGACGGCTACTACTGGATCACCGGCCGCGTCGACGACGTCATCAACGTCTCCGGCCACCGCATGGGCACCGCCGAGGTCGAGAGCTCGCTGGTCGCGCACGACGCGGTGTCGGAAGCCGCCGTGGTCGGTTATCCGCACGACATCAAGGGGCAGGGCATCTACGCCTATGTGACCCTGATGGCCGGCGTCGAGCCGAGCGAGCAGTTGCGCAAGGATCTGGTGGCGTGGGTCCGCAAGGACATCGGCCCGATTGCCTCGCCGGACCTGATCCAGTTCGCCCCCGGCCTGCCCAAGACGCGCTCCGGCAAAATCATGCGCCGCATCCTGCGCAAGATCGCCGAAGATGAGCCGGGTAGCCTCGGGGACACCACCACTCTGGCTGATCCGACGGTGGTCACCGATCTGGTCGACAATCGCCAGAACAAGAAGGCTTAAGGGCGCCAGAGCCCTCGGAATCCCGACGCTCACGCAAAAGTCAGAGGCCTTGGCCTCTGACTTTTTGTTTTTGGCGCGGGTGTTGTTTTCCAGACATTTACTTTACCGGCGAGATTTTCTTTTGATGCGCCCGCGCTGCCCAGCAGCGGTGCGGGCGGCAACCGTTTGGTCAGCGCCGCCGGATAAATTGAATTGAAGCGATCCATGACGGCGGTGTCGCCGTGCCGGGATCGGGAAAATTGTTTGCGGAGCGATCGATGACGATCAAGGTTGCGGTGGCGTGTGCCGCCATGGTGGGTGCGATGTCGCTGGCCAGCGTGCCGGCGCAGGCGCGGCCGGATCTGGTGGCGTTTCGTGGGGCCTATTCGCCCGGCACCATCGTCGTGAAGACCAGCGAGCGGCGGCTTTATCTGGTGCTCGATCAGGGGCATGCCGTGCGCTATCCGGTCGGCGTCGGCAAGGCCGGCAAGCGCTGGGCAGGAGCCACCCATATCAGCGGCAAGTACCAGCATCCGGCGTGGTCGCCGCCCGCCGAAGTAAAGCGCGATAACCCGCGCATTCCCGACGTCATTCCCGGCGGCTCGCCGTCCAACCCGATGGGCGTCGCGGCAATGACGCTCGCCGGCGGTGAATACGCCATCCACGGCACCAACCGGCCCGGCTCAGTCGGCGGCTTCGTCTCCTATGGCTGTGTCCGCATGTACAATGCCGACATCACCGACCTCTATCAGCGGGTGTCGGTGGGCACGCCAGTGGTGGTGACACGTTAAGTTGCGTCTCGCTTAGCCACGCAATCAGCACCAGCCGCCGCGATGGCCGCCGTTGTAACGGCGAACCTGTCCGGCCGCCAGCAATGCATCCGATACGTTCGGCGTCTGCCGCGTGGCTGTGTCCGCTACCACGCGGCCGTTATATTTGTCGGGGCCGACGTTGAAGATCGTCACCTCGCCCTCGGCCAAGAGCTTGCGCAGCGCGACGCTCGCAGCCTGCGCCATCCGCCATTCCTCGGCACAGGCGGCTTTCAGTTCGGGCGCGTCGATGCCGCGCAACCGCACCCGCGTCACCATGTCGAGGCCGGGCCACAGATGCACCCGCGCCTCGAAGGTGTCGCCATCGATGGTCCGTAGCACATCGACGGCGTGGCGACCGCCGGAACTCACAGCATGGGACAATACCATCTGAGTGTCGCGATCGGCCTGAGTATACACCATCGGCTTCGAAAACGTGGCGTCGCCACGCCAATTCCGCACTCCCGGCAGCATGGTGCCGGCGGCCACGCCGATGACGAATATCCACGGCAGCACCAACGCCCAGCCGCTGCGGCCGGGGCGCGGGCGAAATGGATATATTCTTCGCGTTGGGTACATATTCCCAATTATATACTTGACACCACACATGCTAGGATTATGATCTGACTACACAAGCCGGATCGCAGTCATGTCGCAGTTTAACGCCAAACATTTTCAGACCCATGAAGCCGCCCGCGAATACCTTGAGGCGCTTCGCTGGGGCAATGAACGGGTTTGCCCGCACTGCGGTTCTCTCAATTCCTTTGCAACCAAGAAGGCCGGTATCTACCGTTGCCGCGAGAAAGAGTGCCGCAAGGACTTCTCCGTAACGACCAAGAGCGTCATGGAGTCCAGCCATATCAAACTGCATATCTGGCTTCAGGCTTTCTATCTCATGGCGTCGTCCAAGAAGGGCGTTAGCTCGCATCAACTGCACCGCGCCTTGGGCGTCACCTATAAAACCGCATGGTTCCTTTCGCATCGTATCCGCGAAGCAATGCGAAATGGTGGCCTTACCTCCCCGATGGGCGGTGAAGGCTCAGTGATCGAAGCCGACGAAACCTACTTCGGCCCGACAGCAGAACCGCGCGTCTCCAAACAGCGGGGCGACCGTCCTTACAAGAAGGGCAATCGCGGTCCACGCAACAAGCGCGCTATCGTCTCTCTCGTTGAGCGAGGCGGCTCTGTTCGCTCATTCCATGTCGCCGTTGCCGATGCTGCGACCGTCTCAACCATTGTGAACGCCAATGTCCACTATGAAAGCCGTCTGCATACCGACGAAAGCAAGCTCTACACTCGCGTTGGTGCCGACTTCGCGACGCATGAGACGATCAACCACAGCGCCAAGGAATACGCCCGTGGCGACGTGACGACCAACTCCGTTGAAGGCTACTTTTCGATCTTCAAGCGCGGTATGAAGGGCGTCTATCAGCATTGCGCTGAGAAGCACCTGCACCGCTACCTTTCAGAATACGACTTCCGTTACAATCACCGGGTTAAGCTCGGCTACAACGACGGGGAACGTGCAGACCTTGCGATCAAAGGTGCGGCTGGCAAGCGTCTGACGTACCGGCAATCTCATTAAGCCCGATTACAGCAAGGTCGCAGGGCGATTCCTGCGCTGGCGTTCCAAACTCCCAAAACCGAAAGTAAAGTTCGTCAGATACTGGCGGACTAGATAATCTGCGGTTGTGAATAACCGGGACAAAGCTAGAACGGATAGACTCTTGGTTGTCCCTTCTGCCAACATGGAACCTTGATTCGGAGAAAAGGCCACCCTTGCCGGGGTGGCCCTCCGAACCCGCACTCACAGCTTAGGGGCTGCTAGCGGGCAAATAGGCAGTGAGAAGCCAGATAAGAATCTGGAATCGCCTTTCAGTCAATAGCGGCCCTTTTTTGAAAGGGTCACCTATGACTGCAAACGTTCAAATCCAGTGTATCAACAAAACAGATCGCATGAACCCACACGAGCGGATCAAAAACATTGGCGGGGTAAACGCGAACGGAAGCCGGTGGAAGCTAACGCTAGAAGAAGCCATCAGAGGGATCAAATCAGACAAGTGGAAGTTTTGGACCGTGGCTGCTGGCAAAAGCGTTTGGGTTGTTATTGCTCGATCAGCACAGGGAAACGAGTATCTAAAGACAGAGGCTGACGGAGATCAGCCGAACAATCTTCTGAGCCTCCCTGAGTGCCCATAAGAAGCTTGTAGGGCGAAGCAAAGCCATCAGGCTCCAACGCCCAACATAACGCCTGCTGGACCGCATATAGCTCATTATATTTCTCTCGATTCGAGTCAGAAAGTAGCGGCTGAATGCGGTCCAGTTCCCTCTGGATAAAACTCATCGCTTCGTTTCCTTCTCCGGCTTCGATTTCTTCGTCGGGGCCTTTGCAGGCTTCAACGGTTTGTGCGGCGTTTTGAGCGCGGCCTTTAGCGCAGCCTCAAAACGAATTTCTGATTCTTTCTCATCGTAGCGCTCGGATTCCGCGCTTAGCGATTGGCTCTTGGTCTTTGCACAAATGGACATGAACAATCTTCGCCTTCGACCTGTCAGCGAATGCATCTACTGTCGGGCTAAACCCGGACCTGAGCTTCTCAGCGACGAGCATATCATACCTTATTGCCTTGACGGTAATACAGTTCTGCCTAAGGCAAGTTGCCTTCAATGCGCGAAAATAACTGCGTCGGTTGAGCAACATTTAGGAAGATCAGTGCTTGGCGATTTTCGTCTGTCGCATAACGTTCGCACCAGACGCAAAAAAGGCCGGCCAACGGAAATTAAAACAACGCTACTTTTGTCTGAGGGCAGGAAGAGCGTTGTTCACATTCCGAAGGAAGAGCATCCAGCACCGTTCCCGCTCATTTTTTTCCCTCAAGCGCGATGGATATCTGGAGAAGCCGATCTGCCTCAGGAGGTTTCAGTCCGATACATTTTTACGCGCCAATCTCCGTACAACGAGACCATAGACCTGGCCTCGCGCTACATTGACTTTTATTCATATGCGGTCGCGATGATGAAAATTGCCCATTGCATCGCTGTCATGTGGCTCGGCGTCGATGGATTCAACCACACCCTCCCTGCCATCATTTTGGACCGGAAGGGAGTTGACATATCGCCATTTTTTGGATGCCAGCCAGAAAATGAAGAATCCGAGCCGAATCCCAGTCACACTCATTCAATCAAGCTACGAACCTATAACGGTAGGAACCTTGTCGTTATCGGCGTTCGATTGTTTGCACATATAGGAGGGTCGGCCGTTAAACTTCCAACCTGCCAAGTAGTGGCAGGCACCTTCGATGGCTCTATGATCCACCGCTACCGGGCAGGGATGCCATTTCAAGCAATAGACGCTTGACGCATTGCCGGTAAAACTCCTTCTGCTCCCCGCTTAACCCAACCCAAGTCCCCGTGGGTCGGTCAAAATCCCCCGGGTATGGTCACTTGAACTTCCCCCACCTGATGATCGTCGTCATCGGCGCTGAACCGCGGTAGCCGGTGAGGCAGGACGTTTATTTTCGGTCCCTTTAGCCAGCAAGGGGACTGGGGAGTTGAAGGACGTTTATTTTCGGTCCCTTTAGCCAGCAAGGGGACTGGGGAGTTGAACGTCTTGAAGCCACACCTGCAAAGCACGGTATTTACACTCCTTGATCGCAACGCCAGCCAGCGCGAGATCCACAGGCTGACGGGGGTCGATCGCAAGACGATCCGGCGTTACCGGGCGCTGTGGTCTGGTGTGGAGGCAAATTCCCCCGGGGAAGTGACCCCCGGCCCGGAGAGTGTGGACGGCCAAATTCCTCCACCCCGACCGCCGGCTTTTGAGGGGATGGGTGCGACGGTCACCGGAAGCCAGGCGCGCTCGGCCTGCGAACCGCATCGGGCATGGATCGAAGAACAGCTCCGCCTGAAGCGGAATGCGCAGGCGATTTACCAGGACCTGGTCGATCGGTTTGGCTTTCCGTCCAGCTACCAGAGCGTCAAGCGGTTTGTGCGCACGTTGCGGCACGGCGATCCCGAGCAGTTTGATCGGCTTGAGTTCCTGCCTGGCGAGGAGGCCCAGGTCGACTATGGCGAGGGCGCTCTGACGATTGATCCCAGGAGCGGCCGTTACCGTCGTCCCCGGCTGTTCGTGATGACGCTGCGCTACTCGCGGCGCAGCTTCCGGCGGGTGGTCTGGCAATCCAGCCAGCAAGTCTGGGCGCAGCTCCACGAAGAGGCGTTCCGGTATTTTGGCGGGGTCCCCAGCTATGTCGTGCTCGACAATTTGAAGGAGGGCGTTCTCAAGCCGGATTTGTACGAGCCCGAGCTCAACCCGATTTACAGCGCGATGCTGGCTCATTACGCCGTGGTTGCCGATCCCGCGCGGGTGGCCGATCCCAATCGGAAGGGATGTGTCGAGAATGCGATTCAACATACCCAGGGCGCACCGCGCTGACCGGACGGCGCTTCGAGACACTGGAAGCCCAGAACGAGTTCTTGAGACACTGGGAGGAGAATTGGGCCTCCAGGCGCATCCACGGCAGCACGCGCCGCCAGGTCGAGGCCATGTTCCAGGAGGAGAAGCCACACCTGCGGCCGTTGCCGGTGACTGCCTTCCGCATCTTCACCGAAGTTGTTCGGACCGTCTGCGACGATACCACCGTGAGGGTCGACAGCAGTTATTACGCTGCGCGGCCCGCGCTGATCGGCAGCCAGGTCGTGGTGCGGATCTACGCCTCGACGATTGAGATCCGCGACCGCCACACCCAGGCGCTGCTGCGCGTTCATCCCCGGATGGCGCATCCCGGCTCCGTCGTGCTGCCGATCAACGAGCGGCCGTTCAATCCGTCGCGTCAAACCGCTGCGCTGCTGGAGAGCGCTGGCCGCATCGGGCCGCAGACCAGGGCGCTATGCCAGCAGATGTTCGACACCGAGGGGCGCGTTGGACAGCGCGCGATGTGGGGCATTGTCGGGCTAAGCCGAAAGTATCCGGCGCGGTTGGTCGAGCAGGCCTGCGCGCACGCCATCGGCAACCGCATCTACCGTTACAAGCACGTGCGTGCGACTGTCCAACGGCTATTTGACCTGGCGCTCGAGCGGATTGATGTGGCACCCGACACGGCGGCGTCGCTCACGCAGGATCATCCGTTGATCCGTACCCCGGCGGAATACGGCGATCTCTTCAGCCGCGCCGTGCGGCGCGACGCCGACGACAATGGCCGGCAGGTCGAGGCTCACGACGACCGCGCCCCTGCAATCCGCGCTCGTGGCGCCTGCGCAACCCCGGCCAGCTCCGGCGCCACGAGCGCTTCCGCGGCGCCTTCTCACCTCAAACTGGAGACCCAGCCACATGATGACCATGCCGGAAATTGAGCGTTGCCTGCGACAGCTGCGCCTGTCGGGCGTCCGCGACACGCTGCAGACGCGCGTGCTGCAGGCGCAGGGCGCCAACCAACCCTTCCTCGAGACCTTCTCCTTGATCTTGCAGGACGAACTGGATCGCCGCCAATCCCGTCTTATCGAGCGGCGATACCAGCAATCCGGGCTCGATGAAAAATTGACGCTCGCCGAGTTCGACTGGTCCTTCAATCCCAAATTGCCGCGCCAAACCTGCTTCCAGCTCCACACCCTGGCGTTCATTGCCGCCGGCGAGAACGCGCTGCTCGTCGGCAAACCTGGCACCGGGAAATCCTACATCGCCAAGGCGATTGCCTATCAGGCGATCCTGCAAAACCATAAGGTCCAGTATCTTGAGACCGACGACTTCTTCCACCGCCATGCCCTGAGCCCAATCGCGCAGCGCGAGGCCCGCTTGCGCACCATTATCGACTGCGATCTCCTCGTGCTGGACGATCTGTTCCTCGCACGCGCCATCCCTGACGACGCCGGCGCATTGCTACAGACCCTGATCCATCAGCGATACAAAATGCACCGCAGCGTCATCGTCACCTCCAATCGCGTCGTGCAGGATTGGGGGACATACCTCGGCGACAACACCATGAGCACGACGATCCTCGATCGCCTGATGCATCATTGCCATCTGCTCGAGTTCGACGGACGAAGCTATCGCCTCAAAGAGGCCGCTGAAACTCTTGCCCGGGAAACAAAGGCAAACTAACAATCACCATGTCCTGCCTCGGGGTGGAGGAATTTGACTGACCGCACCCGGAGGAATTTGAAGTGACCCGCGGGG
>JAFKKM010000180.1 GCA_017305555.1 Hyphomicrobiales bacterium
GGCGCGGACATGTGGAATTCCTCATCATCAACAAAAAGCGTCGATCCGATTGATAGCGGATCGACGCGTGCATGTAGAGCCCGACGTTGGGCGCAGTCGATCACGTCACTTGATCACTTCACCTGCGGCAACGTCTCATACTGATGGAACGGCGGGGGCGACGACAAGGTCCATTCCAGTGTCGTCGCACCGCTGCCCCACGGATTGTTGGCGGCGCGCTGCTTGCGGGTCAGCGCATACGCCATGCCGATCAGGAAGACGAGGAAGCCGATGCCGGAAATATACGCCCCGATCGACGAGACGAAATTCCAGCCGGCGAATGCATCGGGATAGTCGGCATAGCGGCGCGGCATTCCCGCCAGACCGAGGAAGTGCATCGGGAAGAACGCCACGTTGACGCCGATGAAGGTCAGCCAGAAGTGCAGCCGTCCCCACGTCTCCGAATACATGTAGCCGGTGAACTTCGGGAACCAGTAATACCAGCCAGCGAAGATCGCGAACACCGCGCCGAGCGACAGCACATAGTGGAAGTGCGCGACGACGTAATACGTATCCTGGAACGAACGATCCGCACCCGGATTGGCCAGCACCACGCCGGTGACGCCGCCGATGGTGAACACGAAGATGAAGCCGATCGCCCACAGCATTGCGGTGGTGAAGCGAATCGATCCGCCCCACATCGTCGCGATCCACGAGAAGATCTTCACGCCGGTCGGCACCGCGATCACCATGCTGGCAGCGGCGAAATAGGCTTGCGCACTGCTCGACATGCCGACGGTGAACATATGGTGCGCCCACACCACGAAGCCGATGAAGCCGATGGCAACCAGCGCATAGACCATGCCGAGATAGCCGAAGATCGGCTTGCGCGAGAAGGTCGCGATGACATGGCTGACGATACCGAAGCCCGGCAGGATCATGATGTAGACTTCAGGATGGCCGAAGAACCAGAACAGGTGCTGATACAGCACCGGATCGCCGCCGGCGTCCGGGGCGAAGAAGGTGGTGCCGAAGTTGCGGTCGGTCAGCAGCATGGTGAGCGCGCCGGCCAGCACCGGCAACGACAGCAGCAGCAGGAATGCCGTCACCAGCACCGACCACACGAACAGCGGCATCTTGTGCATGGTCATGCCGGGTGCGCGCATGTTGAAGATGGTGGTGATGAAGTTGATCGCGCCGAGGATCGACGAGGCGCCCGCCAGATGCATCGAGAGAATGACGAAGTCGACCGCCGGGCCGGGGTGCCCCGTGGTCGAGAGCGGTGCGTACAGCGTCCAGCCGGTGCCGGCGCCGTAGGAGCCCGGTTCACCTTCGAAGAACAGCGACGTGATCAGCAGCGCGAACGCGGCGACCAGCAGCCAGAACGAGATGTTGTTCATGCGCGGGAACGCCATGTCCGGCGCACCGATCATCAGCGGCACCATCCAGTTGCCGAAGCCGCCCATCAACGCGGGCATCAGCGTGAAGAAGATCATGATCAGGCCGTGGCCGGTCACGAACACGTTGTAGGTGTGCGGGTTGCTGAAGATCTCGAGACCCGGATACTGCAACTCCGCGCGGATCGCGATGGAGAACAACGCGCCGACGAGGCCGGCGCAGATCGAGAACACAAAGTACATCGTGCCGATGTCCTTGTGGTTCGTCGAGTAAACGTAGCGCCGCCA
>JAFKKM010000126.1 GCA_017305555.1 Hyphomicrobiales bacterium
GTCGTTGTATGGATGGTCCTCCAACACGAAAATCGTCGTCCCCGCGCAGGCGGGGACCCATACGCCGCAGCAGTTCGGCTCCATCGGCCGGGGCGAGTTTATTCACAACAACCAGCGCCAGGGGTTATGGGTCCCCGCCTGCGCGGGGACGACGCCGAGAATGTTGATGCGACAGATTTCATTTCGAGTCCGGATCTCAGGATGACGGCGTCGACTTCACCTCATGCCGAATGAACGATATTCAACAAGGACAGATCCCATGCCGACCCAACCCGCTCCCGCCGCCAAGCCCCTCGACGACGAAGTACTCTATGACGTGCGCGACGGCATCGCGACCCTGACGCTGAACCGGCCGGAACGGCTCAACACCATCTCGCGCGAGATGCTGATGCTGTTCGGCCAACTGCTGCTCCGGGCCGACGCCGATCCGGCGGTGCGCGTCGTCGTCGTCACCGGCGCCGGGCGCGCGTTCTGCGCCGGGCTCGACATGACGGCGGCGACCAAGGGCAGCGGCATCGGTTCACAGAACGACACCAACGCCACCGTCGCCACGCTCGACCTCAAGACCGCGCCGCCCACCATCCTCTTCAACATGGAGAAGCCGACCATCTGCGCGATGAACGGATCCGCCGCCGGCTACGGCATGGACATGGCGCTCGGCTGCGACATCCGCATCATGGCCGACAGCGCGAAATTCGCCGCCGCCTTCGTCAAGCGCGGCGTGGTGCCGGAATCCGGCGGCACCTGGTTTCTGCCGCGCATGATCGGCTGGGCCAAGGCAGCGGAACTGATCTTCACCGGTCGCACGCTCTCGGCTGCCGAGAGCCTCGACATGGGCCTCGCCAACGAGGTGGTGGCGACCGGCGACGTGATGTCGCGGGCCAACGCCGTCGCGGCGGAGATCGCCGGCAACGCGCCGCTCGCGGTGCAGGCCGCCAAGCGCATGATGCGCTCCGGCCTGTCCGAGAATTTCGGCGACCATGTGCACCATGTCTTCCTGCAATTGCTGCCGTTATTCCGCAGCGAAGACTTCCGCGAAGGCATGGCCTCGTTCCTCGAAAAGCGCCCGCCGAACTTCAAGGGACGCTGACTCCGCGCGAATTTCGTAACGCGGCAGTTCGCTCCTGCAATATAAGCGACGCTGGCGTGGCTCTCCCGATCATGCATACTGCGCGCGCCGTGCCATCAGATCCGCATCAAGACGGATCAGGCCACGGCCACACAAGAAACATTCAGGGAGAAAACCATGCGACGAAGCGTGTCTCACGTAACGACGGCGGCGCTTGCCGCGCTATGCCTGACGGCCGTGGCCGGCAGTGCCCACGCCCAGAAGAAATACGACACCGGCGCCAGCGATACCGAAATCAAGATCGGCAACATCATGCCGTATAGCGGCCCCGCCTCGTCTTACGCGACGATCGGCAAGACCGAGGCGGCCTACTTCAAGATGTTGAACGAGAAAGGCGGCATCAACGGCCGCAAGATCAACTTCATCTCTTATGACGACGCCTACAGCCCGCCGAAGACGGTGGAGCAGGCGCGCAAGCTGGTCGAGAGCGACGAGGTGCTGTTCCTCGCCAATCCGCTCGGCACGCCGGGCAACACCGCGATTCAGAAATACATGAACAGCAAAAAAATTCCGCAGTTGTTCGTGTCGACCGGCGCGGCGAAGTGGAACGATCCGAAGAACCATCCGTGGACCATGGGCTGGCAGCCCAGCTATCAGGTCGAGGCGCGCATCTACGCCGCCTATATCCTGAAGCACTATCCCGGCAAGACCATCGGCCTGCTCTACCAGAACGACGACTTCGGCAAGGACTACGTCATCGGTCTCAAGGAAGGGCTCGGCGACAAGGTCAGCATGATCAAGGTCGAGGCACCCTACGAGGTCTCGCAGCCGACGGTCGATTCCCAGGTCGTACAGATCAGGACCGCCAATCCCGATATCTTCGTCGATATCGCCACGCCGAAGTTCGCCGCACAAGCGATCAAGAAGGTCGCCGAACTGGGATGGAAGCCGGTGCACTTCCTCACCAACGTCTCGATCTCGGTCGGCAGCGTGATGAAGCCCGCCGGCTACGAAAACGGCCAGGGCATCCTCAGCGCCGCCTACATGAAGGACCCGAAGGACAAGAAGTGGGACAACGATCCCGCCATGAACGAATGGCGCGCCTTCATGAAAAAGTATTATCCCGAAGGCAACCTCGATGACGGCGCCACCGTGTTCGGTTACGGCGTCGCCAAGGGCTTCGAGGAAGTGCTGCGCAAATGCGGCGATAACCTCACCCGCGAAAACATCATGAAGCAGGCCGCCAATCTCAACTTCGAGATCGGCATCTACCTGCCGGGCGTCAAGATCAAGACCAGCGCGACCGACTTCGGACCGATCGAGCAATTGCAGATGATCAAGTTCGAAGGCGAGAGCTGGGAACTGTTCGGCCCACTGATGAGCGGCGAGAAGAATTCGTAAAGTCTCGTCGTCGTGCCTCGATCGGCATTTGCGCCGTCGAGGCTGCGCACAACCTAACAACAGCGTCATGGCCGGGCATAGACGTTCGAAGAACGGCGTCGCTTCGCTCGCCTATGTCCCGGCCATCCACGCCCTAACACCACCGCCACAAGAAGACGTGGATGGCCGGAATAAATCCGGCCATGACGAACCACTTATTCCGTTCTACTTCTTCGCGCCCCCGCCGCTGTCCTTCGCCGCATCCTTGCCGTCCTTGGCCGGCGCGGCCGGCTCGGCCTTTTTCTGCGCGGCCTGCAATTCGTCCACCCGCTTCTGCAACGCCACGACCGCCGCTTTCAGCGCTTCGATCTGCCGTGTCGCCGCATCGAGCTTGCGCTGCTGGTCGAGGCCCATCTGCGTCATCGTGGTCTTGAGGAAATTGACGTTGCTTTGCAGGCAGCCGGTGCGGCGCGCCATGTCCTTCTCGGCCGTGCAGATTTCGATGCCCGGCACATCCTGTGCCCGCGCACCGGTGGCAATTGCCATACCTGCCACCATCAGCAGCATCGCCATCGTCGCTTGTCGCATCGTCGATCCTTTCCCGTTTCAGGACGCAGCCAAGCCGCGCCCATCCGGGATGTCAACGCGCGACCGCGCGCCACAGCACAACGATCGGTCGAATTGCCGATTGGTGCGATCCGTGAGACCAATGCGACGATGGAATCATTCGTTTACGTCATCGGCTGTGCGGACGAGCGCCGCTATCTCACCTATGTGGGATGGACGCTCGACGTCGAACGCCGGCTGGCGCAGCACAACGCCGGCACCGGCGCACGCTCGACGCGCGGACGGCAATGGGTGCTGCTGCACGTCGAACGCTTCGCCACCCGCGAAGACGCGATGAGTCGCGAGTGGCATCTCAAACGCGACCGCCGCTTCCGCAAATCCTTAACGCCACGCGCCGATGCGGCATCACGCATCACATCATAGCCGCATTCGGCGGATCGAATCGGGCGGATGATATTTCGTCGCATTGCCACCCATCCGCAAATCCGCGCCGGCGCCGATTTGTTAACGCGGAGCCTTGTCCTATGACCACGCGCGAACGACGGCTTGCGGAGTTCAACGGGCAAGGCCATCCGATGCCAAATCAGGTTGTTCAGGTGCTGTGCGAGGACCATAGCGGCACATATCTGCTGCCGTTTCCGTGCTGCTTCAGCGATGGCGAATGGCGCAATTCCGCCACCGGCGGCACGCTTCAGGCCACGGTGGTCGGCTGGCGGCTTCCTCGCATTTAAACTCCGGGCACACGTTCGATGTCCCAAAACGCGACGGCGCTGCCGGCGTGCGTTAACCTGTGGAACGGGGCTGGAACGAAGCAGGCCCGAATCGGCAGCATCGTCCCTTGGGCCAGATGCTGGCTGAGTATGTCTAACGCGGCGAGCGATCTAGCCGTCCGGGTGTGAGGCGTGCGCGCTCTACCCACTAATAATTTTCCGATCCCACCCAAATGGGGGACGCGAACCTGCCATTCGCGCGGTAGTTGAATGGCTGGGATGCGGCTGCGTCATGCCGTCGCATCTCAATTACCCGCGCAAGCGGGCCTTCCAATTGCGCTTAATATTTGATTTTGCAGCTATAATTGCTTTCAAGGCTGGCCTCGCGCCAGCCTTTTTTATTCCGGAATCGGTTCGCGTAACAAAAGCGCGTCAAGGGCTCTAGGTAGCGGCCGGCTCCAGCGAAGCCGCCCGCGCCGGGGTTTCCCGCGGCAGGATCAGCGCCGCCACCGCCACCAGCAGGCACAGCCCGGAGAAGGCTTGCAGCATCAGGCCGAAGCCGCCCTGCGCGTAAAGCCACGCCACCAGCCCCACCGATGCGCCGGCCGCCGTAAAGCCGACGAAATAGCGCACCGCGAAGGCGCGCGAGCGCCACTCCTCGGCAGTGTACTTGCCGACCATCGCGTCGTTGATGGTGATCTGTCCGAACAGGCCGATGACGATGCCGATCGCGGCGGCGATCAGCGCCCAGTTGCTCACCGCCGCGGCGATGTACAACAGCGGCGGCAACACGACCGACATCGGCAGGAACACGGCTTTCAACGAATAGCGGTCGATCAGCCTGCCGATGGTGTACTGCGTCGCCGCGCCGAACACATACACGCCGGCCGCGATCACGCCGAGCAGCGCCGGGCTGTGCGTCAGATCCCCCAGCCGCTCGGCGAACAGCTTCGGCAGCGCCACGGTGATGGCATTGAAGGTGGTCGAGATCGCGATCACCACCACCAGCAGCGCCAGCAGCACGCGCCACATCTCGTTCTTGGCGATGCGCACCTGAGCTGCGGCCTGTTTGCTGCCCCTGCGGTCCTCGTGCCTCACCGAGGCCATGAAGGCGACACCGATGGCGATGGTGACGAGCCCCGGCAGAATGAACGACCAGCGCCAGCCGAGATACTGGCCGACGACGCCGGTGACCAGCGCCGACGACGCCACGCCGAAATTGCCCCACAGACCGTTGATGCCCATCTGGCTGCCGAGCCTGTCGGCATAGGACACCAGCATCGCGGTGCCGACGGGATGATAGATCGAGGCGAAGATGCCGATGGCCAGCAGCGTCGCGCCGAGTTGCAGCGGCGTCTGCACCAGCCCGACCGAAATCATCGCCGCGCCGATCCCGAAGAAATAGATCACCATCATGTGGCGGCGGCTCCAGCGGTCGCCGAGCCAACCGGTGACCAGCGAGCCCGCGCCGAAGGCGATGAAGGCCGGCGTCGCGTAAGGCAGCAGTTCGGAATAGGACATGCCCAGCGCCGGGCCCATGACGATCACCGCCGCGGCAAAAATCAGCATGGCATAGTGGTCGATGAAGTGGGCGGCGTTGACGTAACGGATGACCTGCGATGCGTCGTTCATGGGACAAATCCTGCGGACCAAAAATAACCTGCTAGACTATAGGGCATGAGGCTCACGGGATTCCGCCAATGACTGTCGCGCAGAAGCCAGAAATGCCGATCCTGCTGAAAGGGGATGTCGGCGACGGCGTGCATCTGCTGAGCTGCCGCTATCCGCGCGGAACCCATCATGACGTTCACATCCACCGACAGGCGCAACTGGTGTTCGCCGCCAGCGGAACGATGCAGGTGACGACGCCAAAAGGCCGCTGGCTGGTGCCGCCCGGCCGCGCGGTGTGGGTGCCGGCGCGGCTCGAGCACGCCATCGGCGTGCTGGCCGATATCGAAATGCGCACGCTCTATTTCGAAACCGACTGGCTGACGCGCAATCATCATAGCCTCGATGCCGAGTTCGTGGTCTGCGTCTCGCCGCTGCTGCGCGAGTCCATTCTGGCGCTGTTCGAGCGGCAGCGCCCCGACGAACGCGACGGCCTGCTGCTGCGGCTGATAATGCTGGAACTGCATCAGGCCGAGGACCCGACCACCTTCATTCCGCTGCCGCACGAGCCACGTTGCCGCCGCGCCGCCGACATCGTGCTCGCCGCACCAATGGTCACCCACGATCTTGACGATCTGGCGCGGCAGGTCGGCACCTCGGCACGGACATTGTCGCGGCTGTTCGCCAGCGAGACGCATCTCAGTTTCAAGGCATGGTGCCAACGCGCCCGCATCGCCTGCGCCATCGAGCGCTGGGCGATCAACCCGCGCGCCTCGATCAAGCAAACCGCCGCCGATATGGGTTACGGCAGTTTCCCGGCGTTCTGCCACGCGTTTCGTCAGGTCACCGGCAAGACGCCGAAGGAATTTGTCGGGGAGCGGTGAGGCTTTTCGCGCCAGATATTTTGGATCGATTCACAACACGAAAATCGTCGTCCCCGCGCAGGCGGGGACCCATAACCCCTGGCATCTGCGATTTTATAACGCCCTCACAACAATCGCTGCATAACACCGCAACGACACGGCGTATGGGTCCCTGCCTTCGCAGGGACGACGCATCATCGTCATGGCGAGCGAAGCGAAGCAATCCAGAAGGCCAGAAAGCAAGGACTGGATTGCTTCGTCGCTAACGCTCCTCGCAACGACGAACTACTTCGGCACCACCGCCGTCGCCTCGATCTCGACTCGCGCGGCTTTCTCGACCAGCCGCACCACCTGCACCAGCGCCATCGCCGGATAATGCGTGCCGATCACTTCGCGATAGATCGCGCCAAGGCCTCTCAGATTGTCGAGATACTCGTCGATATCGACGACGTACCACGTCAGCCGCATCAGGTGCTCGGGCTTGGCGCCGCCCTCCGCGAGAATGGCAACGATGTTCTCCAGCACCTGCCGGACCTGCGCCAGAAAGCCGTCCGCCAGCCGGTTCGACGCATCCCAGCCGATGACGCCGCCGGTGACGATCAACCGCCCTTCCGCCGCCATGCCGTTGGCATAGCCCTTCGGCATCGGCCAGCCGCTCGGCTGCAACACTTCGATGGCGGGGGCGGATTGCGGCGCGGTGTCGCCCGCCATCGCCATCTGGCGCAAGGTGAAGCGCTTCAGCTTGCCGGTCTGGGTCTTCGGCAACTGATCGAGAAATGCAATCGCACGCGGATACTTGTACGGCTCTGTCTCGCGCTTGACGTGATCCTGCAACGCGCTCACCAGCGCCGCATCGCCGATGACGCCCGGCCGCAGCACCACGTAGGCCTTGACGATCATGCCGCGAGCCTCGTCCGGCGCGCCGACCACGCCGCATTCGGCCACTGCATCGTGGGTGAGCAACGCCGCTTCGACATCCGGCCCGGCGATGTTGTAGCCGGCGGAAATAATCATGTCGTCGGAGCGCGCCTGATACCAGAAGTAACCATCGGCATCCATGACGTAGGTGTCGCCGGTGAGATTCCAGCCGTTCTGGACAAACTTCCGCTGCCGCTCGTCGGCAAGATAACGGCAGCCGGTGGGCCCGCGCACCGCGAGCCGCCCCATCTCGCCCGGCGGCAGATCGCGACCGTCGTCATCGACGACCTTCGCCTCATAGCCCGGCACCGGCTTGCCGGTGGCGCCGGGACGAATGTCCTCCTCGCGCGCGCTGATGAAGATGTGCAGCATCTCGGTGGCGCCGATGCCGTCAATGATCCTGATGCCGGTCGCCTTCAGCCACGCCTCATAAGTGCCCTTCGGCAGGGTCTCGCCGGCAGAGACGCATTTGCGCAGACTGCTCATGTCGTGCTTCGCGTAATTCGCCAGCATCGCGCGATAGGCGGTCGGCGCGGTGAAGCACACCGACGCCTTGTAGCGTTCGATGGCGTCAAGCAGATCGTCCGGCGCCACCTTCTCCAGCACCACGAACGACGCGCCGATATGCATCGGAAACAACACGCCGCCGAAGCCGAAGGTGAATGCCAGAGGCGCGGAGCTGATGAAGCGATCCTCCGGCATCGCGCGCAGAATGTTGCCGGCGAAACTGTCGCACACCGCCAGCATGTCGCGGTGGACATGCATGGTGCCTTTCGGATCGCCGGTGGTGCCGGAGGTGAAAGCAATCAGGCAGACGTCGTCCGCCGCGGTGTCGACGGCCGTGAACTCCGGGCTCGCCTTGGCGATCAACGCATCGAGCGAGTCGGTGCCTTCCGCGCCCCAGTAGAGAACGTGCTTCAGTTCATCGGTCTGGGCGCGCGCCTTCTCCATCTCCTCGCGCAGCTTGCCGTCGCACAGCGCGATGGAAATTTTTGCTTTGCGGATCGGGTAGACCAGCTCCTTGGCGCGGAGCAGCGGCATCGTCGCCACCACCACCCCGCCAGCCTTGAGCACCGCGAGATAGGTCGCGACCATCATCGGGTTGTTGGCGGAGCGCAACAGCACGCGGCCGCCGGTGACAAGGCCGAGATCCTTCACCAGCACGTTGGCGATGCGATTCACCAGCGCCTGCAATTCGCGATAGCTGTAGCTCACCGTCGGGCTGACGATGCACGGCGCATCGCCGCGCCCCTGCGCCACCCAGCGATCGAGGAAATGCGCGACGCAGTTGATCCGCGCGGGATACTGCAACTCCGACCGGGTGAAGATCATCTCCGGCCATTGCGCGCGCGGCGGCAGGTTGTCGCGCGCGAAGGTGTCGACATGCGCGGTGGCGGCGGGTTGCGACGAAGCGGATTCGACGGACAAGGATTTGGCGGTTGCAACCATCGACAACGACCTTTCGTCCCGCGCGCGAGACAAGCGTACCAGCGCCCGCACGATACATTTTAAATCTAAAGTATCTTCGCGCAACGCCGGAGGTCACGCAACAACAATTTTAGGCTTGAAGCATTTCGCTGCGGTGCGAGAAAATCGACCGCCCGAGATCATCACAAGAAAGGCGTTGCCGTCATCCTGAGGTGCGACATGCGCAGCATGGCGCCTCGAAGGATGACCGCCCGCCACCCTTCGAGGCTCGCCGAAGACGGCGAGCACCTCAGGGTGACGCATTCTTGTTTGCAAGGAGTGCAAGCAGCAGAGCAGACGCCTAAGGCGACGTCCCCTACGCCTTCCGCTGCGTCGCGTTGCGGGCGGACACTTTTGTCTTACCGAGCAGGCGCATCAGGTCCTGCACATCCTTGGCCGACAAATCGGCGAAGATGCTGGCGATCCACAATTCATGCTCGGCCGCCATCTTGCGGAACTCGGCGCGGCCGGTGCGTGTCAGCCGGATCACCTGCACGCGGCGGTCGGTCTCCGAGGTGCGGCGGTCGAGATGGCCGGACTCGACGAGGCGCTCCACCAGCCCGGTAACATTGCCGTTCGACACCATCATGCGCTTGGAGATGTCCGACAGCGTCATGCCGTCCGGCACCTTGTCGAGTTGCGCCATCAGGTCGAAGCGCGGCAGCGTGACATCGAAGCGCTCGCGCAGGCGGCGACGCACCTCACCCTCGATCAGGTTGGTGCAGGTGAGCAGCCGCAGCCACAGCCGCAACTCGTCGCCATGGTCCTCGGAATGCTCGGTCGCCTTGGTCTCGGAATCGAGGATCATAGGACAATCTTACCTGTTGTCGCGTCGTGCAGCACCGGACCCGCCAACGCTACTTTAATCATCAAATAATTGCCATAGCCGCCTCGTCATTGCGAGCGGAGCGAAGCAATCCAGCTCATTCTGCGCAGCTTTCTGGATTGCTTCGTCGCTTGCGCTCCTCGCAATGACGACAACGAAGATGATCGCTCCTCAATTCCCCTGGAACGCCGGGCGCACTTTGTTGGCGAAGGCGCGGAAGGCGCGGGCGAAATCCTCAGTGGTCATGCACAGCGCCTGCGCCACCGCTTCGGCCTCGATGGCTTCCTCCACCGACATCGCCCATTCCATCGCCAGCATCCGCTTGGTCATGGTGTTGGCGAAGGTCGGCCCTTCGGCGACCTGCTTCGCCAAGGTCTGCGCCTGCGCCAGCACATGCTCGGGCGTGACGATGCGGCTGAAGAAACCCCAGCGCTCGCCCTCCTCCGCCGTCATGAAACGGCCGGTGTAGAGCAACTCCGAGGCACGCGACTGGCCAATGATGCGTGGCAGGATCGCGCACGCGCCCATGTCACAACCGGCAAGGCCCACCTTGTTGAACAGGAAGCCGACCTTGGTACCGGTCGCGGCGATCCGCATGTCGGAAGCCATGGCGATGATCGCGCCCGCACCCGCGCAGATGCCTTCCACCGCCGCGACGATCGGCTGCGGACAGGCGCGCATCGCCTTCACCAGATCGCCGGTCATGCGCGTGAACGCGGTCAGCCCCTTGGTGTCCATCTCGACCAGCGGCCCGATGATCTCGAACACGTCGCCACCCGACGAGAAGTTGCCGCCCGCGCCGGTCACCACCACCGCCTTCACCTCGTCGTCCATGGCGCAGGCGCGGAAGACATCGGTGAGTTCGCGATAGCTGTCGAAGGTCAGCGGATTCTTCCGCTCCGGGCGATTGAGCGTCACGGTTGCAACGCGGTCCACCACCGCAAGCAGGAAATGCTTCGGCGAATACATCGCCAGCGGAAGGGTGACGGGATTGGCGGCTCTACTCATGCGAACTCCGAAGCCTTGAGGAATGGAACGCTCATCAGATCTCTCCGCCTGCGACCGGAATCGCCTGCCCGGTGACGGCGCTCGCGCCCTCGCCGCACAGCCACAGCACGCAGTCGGCAACTTCCGCCGGCGTGACGAGACGGCCCTGCGGGTTATGCTTGGCCAGTTCGGCGACGGCTTCATCGCGCGAACGGCCGGTCTTCGCCATGATGTTGTCGATGCTGCCGGCGACGAGATCCGTATCAGTGAAGCCCGGACACACCGCGTTCACGGTGATGCCTTGCGCCGCCACCTCCAGCGCCAGTGCGCGCACCAACCCGACCACGGCGTGCTTGGCGGCGACATAGGCGCTGACATAGGCGTAGCCTTTCAGCCCGGCCGTGGAGGCCACCGCGACGATGCGGCCACGCTTGCGCGCCTTCATCGACGGCAGCACCGCCTGCGTAGCGTGGACCACGCCCATCAGGTTGACATCGAGCATCCGGCGGAACATGGCCGCGTCGGTCTTGCCGAACGGCGCGGATTCCGCCGCGCCCGCATTGGCGATGAGGCTATCGATCGGCTGCCGCGCCGATGCTTCGGCAATCGCGGCATTCACCGCCGCCTGATCGGATACATCCGCCACCAGCGCATGATGCGCCGAGCCCTCCTGGACCGCGCGCTCCAGCGTGGCACGGTCGCGGCCGAGAACGGTGACGGTAGCGCCTGCCTGCGTCAGCACCTCGGCAATCGCGCGGCCGATGCCACGCCCGCCGCCGGTAACAAGTGCATGATGAGAAGCCGACAAGTTCGACACGGTGCCTCCCGATACGTTGCCTTCCTCATTATTTTAAACTTCAAGCTTTTGCAAGGAACGGTCATCGCTGACCCGACATAAGTACGCCATTGAGGAACAATCGTTATGATCGGGCATAGTCATGCGAAGAGGCGGCATCTCTCCGCTCGTCTATGTCCGCGCTTCTCCACCTTCGGCTATCGCGGCGACGCAAGACGTGGATGATCGGCGCAGATCCGGCCATCGCGATAGGTTGCTCAAAATCGCCGCCCGGAAATTCCTTCAATTCTAAAACTATCGCTTTTCATATATCTCCGGCCTGCTAGGATCGGCCCGGGATGAACAATCCGGAGGCGCGGCGTGGCGGAGCCCGATAAAATGACGACCGGCGACGGTCGCTTCACCTATCAATCCGCCGGCGAGATCGGCGCTCCGGCGCTGGTGTTTCTGCACGGCATCGGCGGCGCGGCGCGCGCCTGGCGCGATCAGCTCGACAGTTTTGATAACCGCTATCGTACCGTCGCCTGGGACATGCCGGGCTACGGCGGCTCGAAGCCGCTGGAGATCACCAGCATCGCTACGCTGGCCGGCGCATTGAAAGATTTTCTGGCGCAGCTTTCGCTCGAGAAGCCGGTGCTGATCGGACATTCGATCGGCGGCATGATCGTGCAGCAATTGATGAAGACAGATCCCAAGCTGCCGCACGCCATTGTGCTGGCGCAGACCAGCCCGGCCTTCGGCAAGCCGGACGGCGACTGGCAGAAGACCTTCATCGATGCCCGGCTCGGCCCGCTGGAGCGTGGCGAGACGATGAAGCAGCTTGCGCCCACGCTGGTCGAGGAACTCGCCGGCACCAATCCCGATCCACGCGGCATGGAGCTGGCGCGCGACTGCATGGCGAAGGTGCCGGAAGCCACCTATCAGGCCACCATGCGCGCGCTGATCGGCTTCGACCTGCGCGACATCCTCAAATACATCAAGCTGCCGACGCTGCTGCTGGCCGGCTCCGAGGACACCAACGCGCCCGCGCCGATGATGAAGAAGATGGCGAGCTTCATTCCCAAGGCCACCTATGTCGAACTCGAAGGCGTCGGCCATCTCGCCAATCTCGAACGGCCGATGATGTTCAACGCCGCGCTCGCGAGTTTCCTCAGCGCCCATCCGCTGCCCAAAGAGCAATCTTCATGACCGCGCCCATCGCCGCCACCAAATCCGCTGCCGCAGCCGCACCCGACGCACCGCTGTTCGATCCGAAAGCCTTCCGCCTCACCGACGAGCAAGCTGAGATCATGTCGCGCGCGCGGCATCTCGGGCAGACGGTGTTCGCCGGCCGCGCCGCTACCTACGACCGCGAGGCACGCTTTCCGGTCGAGAACTATCACGACCTGCACAAAGCCGGCCTGCTCGGCATCGCGATCCCGAAAGCGCTCGGCGGGCTGGGCGCCAGTTATCAGACCTACGCGCTGACCGCCGCCGAGATCGGCCGTTACTGCGGCGCCACCGCGCTGACCTGGAACATGCACGTCTGCTCGACCTTGTGGTCCGGCCCGCTCGCCGACGATCTCGAGATGGACGCAGCGACCCGCGCCGAACATGCCCGCCGCCGCGCGGTACATTACAAGCGCATCGTCGACGACGGCGCGATCTATTCGCAGCCGTTCTCGGAAGGCGGCGCGGCCGCCGCCGGCGGCGTCGCCTTCGGCACCGAGGCCAAACCGGTGAAAGGCGGCTGGCTGGTCAACGGCAAGAAGATCTTCGCCTCGCTCTCCGGCCACGCCGATTACTACGGCGTGCTCTGCACCGAAATGGCGGAAGGCGAGAAGGCCTCGCGCCGCAACACGCTCTATCTCGCCGTGCCGGCGAAAGCCGAAGGCGTCTCTGTGGTCGGCGACTGGGACCCGCTCGGAATGCGCGGCACCGTTTCGCGCACGCTGATCTTCAAGGACGTGTTCGTCGCGGAAGACGAAGCCCTGATGCCACGCGGCGTCTACTTCAAGGCGGCGTCGAGTTGGCCGCACATGTTCCTGACGTTGTCGCCGACCTATATCGGCCTCGCGCAAGCGGCCTACGACTTCACTGTACGCTACCTGCGCGGCGAGGTGCCGGGGATGCCGCCGGTGAAACGCCGCATGTATCCCACCAAGCAGATCGCGGTGGCGCAGATGCACGTCAAGCTGGAGCAGACCAAGGCGATCTGGTTTCAAGCCGTCACCGAGGCCTGCGCCAACCCGACCAAAGCGCAGGTGCTGCGCGCCTACGCCGCACAGTTCTCCGCGATGGAAGGCGCCAATGAGATCGCGACGCTGGCGATCCGCACCTGCGGCGGCCAGGCGATGCTGAAATCGCTGCCGCTGGAGCGCATCTATCGCGACAGCCGCTGCGGATCGCTGATGTTGCCCTGGACTGCCGAACTCTGCCTCGACCGCATCGGCCGCGAAGCGCTGTACGAGCCCGGCGAGAGCGATGAGTAACAACGATCATTCTTCGAGGCTCGCCGAAGATGGCGAGCACCTCAGGATGACGATCACTGCCCCAGCCGTCACCCTGAGGTGCCGCCGCGCAGCGGCGGCCTCGAAGGGCGGCGGCGAAACACGATGGAAGCAGGCGTGTGAGAGACAGCGTCATGCGCGGGCT
>JAFKKM010000127.1 GCA_017305555.1 Hyphomicrobiales bacterium
CAACTGTTCGCCGATCTCGACTACGTCATCTCGCCGGTATCGCCGGTGGTGAAATTCCGCGCCGAACTCGCCGCCCCCCGCAACGATCCGCAAAAGCCGTTCGAGCACATCATCTACACCGTGCCGTGGAACATGGCGGAAAATCCGGCGGCATCGATCAACGGCGGCTACGATGCCGACGGCTTCCCGATCGGCGTCCAGATCATCGGCCGCCGTTTCGACGATCTCGGCGTACTGCGCATGGCGAAAGCGTTCGAAACCCTGCGCGGCCCGCAAAAGCCGTGGCCGGTGCCGCCGACTTAAATTCACAAAAAGCGTCATGCGCGAGCTCGACCCGCGCATCCATCGTCTTCGGAAGATGGATTGCCGGGTCAGGCCCGGCAATGACGTCGTCAATCAATACAGGAGAAACACCATGGCCTACGAGACCATCAAATACGATATCGCCGACCAGATCCTGACCATCACGTTGAATCGTCCCGACAAACTCAACGCGTTCAACATGACGATGATGAACGAACTGATCGACGCCTTCGACAAGGCCGATGCCGACGACAACGTCCGCGCCATCATCATCACTGGCGAAGGCCGCGGCTTTTGTGCCGGCGCCGATCTCTCCTCCGGCGGCGATACCTTCGATCGCGACGCCAAGCGCGGTCCGGCCAAGCGCCTCGCGGGCGGCGCCGTCGATTACAGCGATCCCGGCATCCGCGACGGAGGCGGCCAGGTGACGCTGCGCATCTTCAAGTGCCTTAAGCCCGTGATCGGCGCGATCAACGGCCCGGCGGTCGGCATCGGCGTCACCATGCAACTGCCGATGGACATCCGCATCGCATCGGAGAACGCGCGCTTCGGCTTCGTGTTCTCCCAGCGCGGCATCGTGCCAGAAGCCGCGTCGAGCTGGTTCCTGCCGCGCCTCGTCGGCATCTCGCAGGCGCTGGAATGGTGTTATTCCGGCCGTGTCTTCTCGGCGCAGGAAGCGCTCGCCGGCGGTCTCGTCAGCAAGGTGGTGGCGCCGGATCAACTGATCCCGACCGCACGCGAACTGGCGCGCTCATTCATCGACAAGACCGCGCCGGTTTCGATCGCGCTGATCCGCCAGCAGATGTGGCGGCTGATGGGCGCCGACGATCCGATGGAGGCGCACAAGGTCGACAGCCGCGGCATCTACGCGCGCGGCCGTTCCGACGACGTCAAGGAAGGCGTGATGTCGTTCCTGGAAAAGCGCCCGGCGCAGTTCAAGAACAAGGTATCGAGCGACATGCCCGATTATTTCCCGTGGTGGTCCGAGCGGGAATATAAGTAAGCACGACTCGACACGATGTATCCTTCCGTCATGGCCGGGCATAGCCGTTCGAAGAACGGCGTTCTGTCGAACGCCTATGTCCCGGCCATCCACGGCTTTGAAACAGCGTGCAAGCAAACACCCAATTCACGGTTCTATCAGCTCACTTGCATCGACCTTTCCTTAAGACGTGGATGGCCGGAATAAATCCGGCCATGACGACTGAACGGCCTTCCGAATAACTCACCTCGTCCTGAGCGCGACGCAGTTAAATGTATGCTTTTGTCCAAGCGCCAGCCTCTTTGCGACGGGTCGTCACCTTCGTTGGCGATTAACTACCTTTGTCGATTTGCCGGACATTCGGTGACGCACGGCGGCCGAAGGCATAGATTATCGATATGCCGAAGGATGATCACGCATCCGTGAATCGCGTCGAGGCGCTCGATCTCCTGCGCCTCGTCGCCGTGCTCGGCGTGGTGTTCTATCACTACGGTTTCAGAGGTCCGAATATCGGCGACCACACATGGGCAGCGCTGCCATATCTGTCGCCCTTTGCCATGTACGGTTACCTGGGCGTACCGGCGTTCTTCGTGATCAGCGGCTTCGTGATCGCCTACTCGGCGGAAGGCCGAACGGCCAGCGAATTCGCCATCGCCCGCTTCAGCCGCATCTATCCCACCTTCGTTCTCTGCATGACGATCACCGCTTTAGGAATCTTGATCCTCGGCGGCGAGCTATTTCACGTCTCGTTCGCGCGATGGGCGGCCAATCTGGCGATCGCCTCGCCGGCGCTCGGTCTCCCGTATATGGACTCGGCCTATTGGTCGTTGGTGATCGAGATAACGTTCTACGCCTGGGTCGCCGTTTTCATTGCCGCAGGATTGTTTCCACGACGGCTCGATGCACTGGTGCTCGCGTGGCTGCTTCTGTCCATGGCCAACGAACTGACGGCGGACACGACCATTCTCGAAAAAGTCTTTCTGACCGATAACGCCGGCTATTTCGCCACCGGCCTGATGCTCTACGAATTCCATCGCGGCCGGCGCGACCTGATGTGGTTCTGCATCTTCGGATTATCGGTCGGCACCGCGGTCTTTCACGCCATCCATTCGTTGGGATGGCTGCACGCGCATTCCGACGTCGTCTTCCAGCCCTCAGTGGTCGCGACCATCTTCCTGGCATCGGTCGCCGTTATCTTCCTGGCGACACGGCTGAATGTCTCGCTGCTTCCGCCGAAAATCACTATCGCCATCGGCGCGCTCACCTATCCGTTCTATCTGCTGCATCAACAGCTCGGATATACGATCCTGTCCCGCTTTCCGCCGCAGTATCAATCCGCGGCAACGATCTGCCTGATTGTTCTCGCAATCGCCGCGGTGTCGTGGGCAATCTGCCGCTACATCGAAGCGCCGTTGCGGACATCGACGCGACAACTGTTGTCGAAAGCGCTGCCGTTGCGCGCAGCCGCCTAATCCGCGCCTGGCGGCCGCACCTACTCGACCGTCAGCGCAACGCGACCAATGGCCTTGCGGTCGATCAGCAGCCGCATCGCCTTGGCGACATCCTCGAGCGGCAGGCGATGCGAGACGTTCGGACGAATCTTGCCCGCCTCGGCCCACTCGGACAGCACCTTGAGCCGCGCCTTGCCCAGTTCAGGATCGCGCCGCACCGCTTCGCCGGCGCGCACGCCGAGGACGCTCGCGCCCTTGATCAGGAGAAGATTGGTTTTAGCCAATCCGATGCCGCCGGTGAAACCGATTACCAGCATCCGCGCGCCCCAAGCGATGCAGCGCTGGCTGGCCTCGAAGATTTCGCCGCCGACCGGATCGAACACCGCATCGACACCCTTCCCATCCGTCAGGCGCTTCACCGCGTCCTGAAACGGCTCGCGCTTGTACAGCACGAGGTGATCGGCGCCCCGCGCCTTCGCCACCGCGAGCTTCTTCTCGCTCGATGCCGCCGCGATCACGGTCGCTCCCAGCAGCTTGCCGATTTCCACCGCAGCGAGGCCGACGCCACCGCCGGCGCCATGCACCAGAAGCGTCTCGCCCGGCTTGATCTGCCCGCGATCGACCAGCGCGTGATAAGCGGTGCCGTGCGCCGCGAGGAACGTCGCACCCTCGGCGTAGTCGAACGTCGACGGCAGCGGCGCGAGATGCTCCGGCGTCACCGCGACCCGCTCCGCAAAAGCGCCATTCCGAAGCTTGACGATGACGCGCTCGCCGATACTCACGCCACGAACGTCGCTGCCGACCTCGATCACGTCGCCGGCAGCTTCCATACCCGGAATGAAAGGCAGATCGGGCTTGAACTGATATTGCCCTGCCACCATCAGCACGTCGGGGAAATTGAGTCCGGCGGCGTGGATGGCGACGCGGACCTTGCCCGGCGCGAGCGGCATCGAGCAGATGGTTTCGACGCGCAACACGTCCGGCGCGCCCAGTTCACGACAAATGACAGCGCGCGACATCAGCTTTTTCCCGCTTTGCGGCGCAGGATCGCTTCGCGGATCAACGGCAGCCGGTCATTACCGAAATACATGTCGGTCTTGTCGACGAAGATCGTGGGCGAACCGAAGCCGCCGCGCGCGATCACCTCATCAGTGTTGGCCTTGAGCTGATCCTTCACCGCCTGCTCGCTGACGCCGGCCGAAAACTTCGCCGGATCGATGCCGATTGCCTTGCAGATATCGCCCAGCACCGCGTCCTGCGAGATATCCTTGTCGTCGCCCCAATAGGCTTCGAATACAGCCTTCGCGAATGGCACCATCGCCTCGTTGCCGAGCCAGATGCAGCCACGCATCGCCTTGACGCTGTTCACCGGAAACACTGTTGGCGGCATCTTGATGGCGAGGCCGGCGGAGCGCGCCCAGTCCGCGAGATCCTTCTTCATGTAGCGCGCCTTCGGCACCACCGGCTTTTCGCGCGACGCATAGACGCTGGGATTGACGGTGTTGAACACACCGCCGACCAGGATCGGCCGCCAGGCGATCGGAACGTTCGATTCCTTCGCCAGCGGCTGGATGTTGTGAAAGGCAAGATAGGTCCACGGACTGGAGCAGTCGAAAAAGAACTCAATCATCGGACCTCCTTCTGTTTGCACCGCGCTCACGCGGTCGATCGTTTCTTGTTGCCTCGAGAGGCCCTTGCTCTGTTACGATTGCTGCGGCTGCGGCGCGCGCGCCGTGCCGAACATGATCCGCCGCGCCTCCTCGCTGAACGGTTCCTTGACGAACTTGCCCACCGCGAGCCCCGCCTGCACCTGCGGCCGCGCCCGCACTTCGGCATACCAGCGCTTAACATTGGGATAATCGTCGAGCGTGAAGCCTTGCGCCTTATGCGTCATCGTCCAGGGGAAGCAGGCGATGTCGGCAATGGAATAGTCGCCGGCGACGAAGCTACCGGTCTTGCCCAGTTGGGCATCGAGCACGCCGTAGAGCCGCGCCGCCTCGCGACGGTAACGATCAATGGCATAGGGAATTTTCTCGGCGGCATAAAGCAGGAAGTGCCCGTGCTGGCCCAGCATTGGACCGAGCCCGCTCATCTGCCACATCAGCCATTGGATGACGTTCGTGCGGCCGCGCCTGTCGGACGGCAGAAACCGTCCGGTCTTTTCCGCGAGGTAGATCAGGATCGCCCCGGTCTCGAACACGGAGATGTGTTCGCCGCCATCAGCCGGCGCGCGGTCGACAATCGCCGGAATGCGATTGTTGGGGCTGATCGCGAGGAATTCCGGCTTGAACTGATCACCGGCGCGGATATCGACCGGAATCACGTTGTAGGGAATGCCCAGTTCCTCGAGCATGATCGTGATCTTCCAGCCGTTCGGCGTCGGGGCGTAGTGCAGATCGATCATGCGTCGTCCGATTTGGGGTGCGGGTCATATCCTAACCCCCTCTCAGCATTTCGACCAACACCCCTCGCAACATATGTACGCAGCGCCTCGGACATGGCACACCAGCGCTCGCGTAAAGATGCATTCACGCCAATATTTCCGGGGAGGTCCGCTCATGCTGTTTCCAGCCACCAATGCCGGCTCGCTGCCCAAGCCCGAGTGGCTGGCCGAGCCCGACACGCTGTGGGCGCCATGGAAATCCAAAGGCGCCGAACTGGCGCACGCCAAGCGGGACGCCACCGTGCTGGCGGTGAAGCTCCAGGAGGATGCAGGCCTCGATATCCTCACCGAAGGCGAGCAGTCGCGGCAGCATTTCGTCCATGGCTTCCTTGAGAACGTCGAGGGCATCGACTTCACCAACAAGGTCGAGATGGGCATCCGCAACGATCGCTACAAAGCGATGGTGCCGCAGGTGGTGGCCCCGTTGCGGCTCAAAGGTCGCGTCCACGCCGCCGAGGCGCAAACCGCGCGCGCCCACACCCGCCGCCAGTTGAAGTTCACCCTGCCCGGCCCGATGACGTTGATCGACACCATCGCGGATCGCTATTACGGCGACCGGGTGAAGATGGCCTTCGCCTTCGCCGAACTGCTCAACGCGGAAGCCCGCGCGCTGCAAGCCGACGGCGTCGACGTGATCCAGTTCGACGAGCCGGCGTTCAACGTCTACATGGCGGAAGTCAACGACTGGGGCATCAAGGCACTGGAGCGCGCCGCGCAAGGCCTCACCTGCGCCACCGCCGTGCACATTTGCTACGGCTATGGCATCAAAGCCAATATCGACTGGAAGCATGGTCTCGGCGCCGAGTGGCGGCAGTACGAGCAGATATTCCCGGCAATCGCCAAAAGCACGATCCAGCAGGCCGCGATTGAATGCGTTAATTCGCGTGTGCCGCTCGATCTGTTGAAGCTGCTCGACGGCAAGGTAATTCAGGCCGGCGTCATCGACGTCGCCACCGACGATATCGAAACGCCCGAGGGCATCGTCGAGACAGTCGAAGCGGTGATGAAGTTCGTGCCGAAGGAGCGCATCGTGCTTACCACCAATTGCGGCATGGCCCCGATGCGCCGCGAGATCGCCGAGGCGAAACTGAATGCGCTGGGGGCTGGCGCGAAGCTGGCGAGGGAGCGGCTGGGGTAATTCTTAGCTATAGGATGAACAACCTCAGTGTCGTCCCCGCGCAGGCGGGGACCCATAACCCCTGACCGTTGTGGTTACGATGATCGTCAAAGATCATGGACGCTCCCCACATCATAAACGACACGGCGTATGGGTCCCCGCCTGCGCGGGGACGACGATCTGCGCGTTGCGCGTCGGTCTCAAAACAACGTTCCGGCCAGTTACTCAGGATGATGCAATCGCTGCACTCGGATGCAGCATCGGCCGATAACCCGCCCGCAACGCTCGCATCGTCGATGGCGGTGTAATCAATTGCACATCACTAGTCGGCATGTTGGCCGGCTGATAGCCATCGAACGACCAGCGCAGCGCTTTGCTTTTCAGAATCAAGAACAGGTCGCCACCGGTGAAAACCATCGCACCATCCGGTAGTGCCTCCGCCAATTCACGCAACGGATGCAGCCGCTTCACGCGCCCGTCGAGGCGTTCGTCGTGCAGCACGTCGTCCATCTCTTTTGCGCGCGGTGACGACACAGCGTTGCCTTCCGCCCACGCCGCGCGAAACCGATTGGCATCGTCGCGACGGCAGAAGAAGCATGGGCGATGCCCCGCCGCCAGCGCCGTCGCCTCATCGAGAAAGAACAGTTCAGTCCAGCTCTGCCGCGCCATCACCGCGCGCCGCCAGCCTCGAAACTCGCAGACGCAGGTGATCCACGCGCGGCTCGACCAGCGGCGTTTCAACAGCGTCCGCGTCGCAGGGTCATGGATGATACCGCGATTGCCGGTGAACATCCCGCGCTGCGGAACAGCAACGATATCACCCAGCGGCGTAACGCGGTTTTGCAGGGGCATCGCCGGCCTATCCAGAATACGAGAACTGCTCTCCCCCCCTGTGGGGGAGAGTTGGAGAGAGGGGTATCGCGAGTCATGGCGCCGCGGCTCATCCCCCACCCTAACCCTCCCCACAGGGGGGAGGGAATAAAACAACTACGCCGCCCCGTCGCGGATCGGCGGCTGGAACGACAGGCCGGTGTCCCACGGAAAGAATATCCAGGTGTCCTGCGAGACTTCGGTGATGAAGGTGTCCACCAGCGGTTTGCCCATCGGCTTGGCGTAGATCGCAGCGATATGCGCCAGTGGAAACATCTCGCGTACCACCCTCGCCGTGGTGCCGGTGTCGACCAGATCGTCGACCACCAGTAGTCCCTTCCCGCCCTCGCCGCATAGCCGCGCGATCTCGCCGGAAACGCCCTTGAGCAGTTTGATGTCGCCTTTGGTGGTGTGGTCGTAGCTCGCAAGGCAAATCGTATCGATGGTGCGCAGGCCCAGTTCGCGCGCCACGATCGCCGCCGGCACCAGGCCGCCGCGCGTCACCGCCGCCAGCGCCTGAAACGGCCCCGCCCCGTTGAGCCGCCACGCCAGCACGCGTGCGTCGCGGTGAAACTGATCCCACGACACCGGGAACGCCTTGTCAGCGCGCGCTTGCGCATCGCTGTTCGAAACCTGTTCGGCCATCGCCGTTATCTCAACGTCCGGTGTTCAATCCCGCAATCATCGCCTTCACCGCGTCCATCGCCGCCGTCAGCTTGGCCTGATCGCGCGACCGCACCACGAGATTGGTGTTAGGCTTCTGGTCCTCGTCGAGGAACGGATAGCTGCCGATGATCGTATCGGGATGGGCGTTGGCGATCTCGCGTAGCGGGCCGCCGATGTCGCCCTCGCGTGCGTTGGCGCGCACCGAGTCCGACAGCATCCGCACGCCGGTCTTCAGCTTCGGCGTCACGATATCCATCATCGCCTGCATGATCGAGGGCACGCCCGCCATCACGATGACGTTGCCGAGCATGAAGCCGGGCGCGAGAATGGTCGCGCTTTGAATCAAATCCGCGCCGTCGGGGATCCGCGCCATCCGCAGCCGCGCCTCGTTGAGATCCTGCCCGGCAAAGCGTTCGCGAAACCGCGCCACGACTTCCGGATGGTGATCAATGCCGACGCCGAACGCTTTGGCGACGCTGTCGGCGGTGATGTCGTCATGGGTCGGGCCGATGCCGCCGGTGGTGAAGACATAATTGTAGCGCTTCCGCAGTGCATCGAGCGCGGCGATGATGTCGGCCTCATCGTCGGCGACCACCCGCACCTCTTTCAGGTCGATCCCGACGTTGGTGAGGTATTCGGCAATGAAGCCGATGTTCTTGTCCTTGGTGCGTCCGGAGAGAATCTCGTCGCCGATCACCAAAATGCCAGCCGTCACCACGTCGCTCATGATCGCCTCACCTCGCCAGTTCGCGTCGTCATCTTTAGCAGAAGCCGCGCGGCCATGCATAGGCGGGGCGACGATCCGGAATAGACTCCCGCTTTGCGATCTGCGCACACTCCGGCTATGGATTTCACAGTAATCCGGACACCAGATCATCCAGGGCGGGAAAATGGCAGCTACAGCTTCACACAAGGTCGCATTGGTCACCGGCGCCGGCTCCGGAGTCGGGCGGGCCAGCGCACTTGCCCTCATGAAAGCGGGCTTCGCGGTGGTTCTCGCCGGGCGCCGCGCCGATAAACTGAATGAGACCGCCGAGGCCGGCAAGGCGTTCGGCAAATCGCTGGCGGTACCGTCGGACATGACCGATCCGGCCTCGATCGCCGCGCTGTTCGCCAAGACCAAGGAGACGTTGGGCCGGCTCGACGTGCTGTTCAACAATGCCGGCATCGGTGCGCCGCCGGTGCCGTTCGAGGATGTCAGCGTCGAGCAGTGGAAGGCGGTGGTCGATACCAATCTCACCGCGCCGTTCCTGTGTACCCAGCACGCCTTCCGCATCATGAAGGAGCAGACGCCGCGTGGCGGCCGCATCATCAACAACGGTTCGATCTCGGCCTATGCGCCGCGTCCGTTCTCGGCGGCCTATACCTCGACCAAGCACGCCATCACCGGCCTCACTCGCTCGACCTCGCTCGACGGCCGCGCCTATGACATCGCCTGCGGCCAGATCGACATCGGCAACGCGGAGACCGAGATGACGGCGCGGATGGCGGACGGCGTGTTGCAGCCGGACGGCCGCAAAATGATCGAGCCGCGCATGGACGTTCAGAACGTCGCCGAGGCCGTGGTGTTCATGGCGACGCGTTCGCTCGACGCCAACGTCATGTTCCTCAATGTGATGGCAACCAAGATGCCGTTCGTGGGACGAGGGTAATTCCTACTCCAGCCGCTCGACCCTGCGCAGCGACGGAAACAGCTTCATCCACAACAGCGCCACAGCAACGGTGCCGATGCCGCCCAGCACCGCGGCCGGCACGGTGCCGAGCAGCGCCGCGGTGACGCCGCTCTCGAACTGGCCGAGTTGGTTCGAAGCGTTGATGAAGAGGAAATTCACCGCGCCGACGCGGCCGCGCATGTCGTCCGGCGTCGCCAGCAGCACCAGCGAGAACCGGATCACGACGCTGACGGTATCGGCCGCGCCCATCACGGCAAGTGCCGCGAGCGACAGCCACATGGTTTGCGACACCGCGAACACGACGGTGGCAATACCGAACACGATCACCGCCTGAAACATCCGCATCCCGACGCGGCGCGTGATCGGATAGCGCGCCAGCACCGCCGTCATCGCCAGCGCGCCGACCGCAGGCGCCGCGCGCAGCAGCCCGAGTCCCCACGGCCCGGCGTGCAGAATGTCGCTCGCATAGATCGGCAGCAATGCCACCGCTCCGCCGAGCAGCACCGCGAACAGATCGAGCGAGATGGTGCCGAGGATCGCCGGATTGTGACGCACGAAGGCGACGCCGGCGAATAACGCGCGGAACGTCGGCACCGCCGGTGCGCTCACCGGGCGCTCGCGGGTGATCGCACCCGCCAACAACGCACCAAGCAACCACAGCACCGCCATCAGGACGTAAGGAAAGCTCGGCGCGAAGGCATAGGCGAAGCCGCCAACGGCGGGGCCCGCGATGGTGACGATTTGTGCAGCTCCGGTGGAGATCGCGGTGCCGCGCTGCACCTCGCCTTCCGGCACGACGCCCGGCAACAGCGCCGACACCGCCGGGCTCTCGAAGCCGCCGGCGATGCCGAGCAGCGCCATCGCCGCAAAAATCTGCGGGACGGTGATCCAGCCGCCGAGCGTCCCCCATGCCAGAAACGCAGCGACGGCACATTCGGCGATCTGGCACGCGGCCATCACACGGCGGCGATCGTAACGGTCAGCGGCGTGCCCGGCGACGAACACCAGCAGCGCCGTCGGAATGAACTGCACCAGCCCGATCATGCCGAGTTGGAACGCCGAGCCGGTCAGTTCATAGACCTGCCAGCCGACCGCAACCGCCGCGACCTGTGAAGCGAAGCGCGAAAAGCTCCGCGCGCCGACATAGAACAGGAAGGGACGATGGGTGAGCAGCATAGGTCTCGCGAGGCGCGGCCGGGAATGGCGTCACGCTATAGCATGACGGTCGCGCCACGCGACCGTCGCAAATGGCGGAGCGCGCCTCGCCGCCGCGCATGACTGCGCGATTGGCTCAGTCCGTGAGTTCGACCGTCTCGAAATCAGCCGGCAGGATAACCTCCAGCAGTTCAGCGTCCTCGGAGTAGTCGTTGATCTTGTGCTTGATGTGCGGCGGCTGGGTCCAGGCGCTGCCCTGCCGCATCGTCACTTCGCCCTCGCCCTCCAGTTCGGTCTTCACCCAGCCCTTGAGCACGTAGACCATCTGGAATTGGGTATCGTGGAAGTGCAGCTTCGACACCACGGCCGGATCGCACGGCTCGACGAAGCGCAGCACATGCGCGCGCACCATGCCGTGCGTCGCGTCAACGATGCCGAGATCACGATACTGCGCGTAGGTGCGCAGGCCGGATTCGAAATCGGCGTTGTTATAGTGGCTGACGGCGACACGCTGCGGCGGACGCGACGGCTGCACGTCGGCAACGGGCGCGGTTCTGGCGCGAGGCGCACGCGCTTTCGCGGCCGATTTCTTCGATGGCCCACGCGCGGATCTGGCCGCAGATTTCTTTGCAGCCTTGCGCGCCGCACCGGCCTTCGCCTTTTTCGTCTTGGTCGGTTTTGTCTTGGCCTTTGTCTTGGCTTTCTTTGTCTTGGCTGCTTTCGCCTTGCCGGCCTTCACGACCTTGCGCTTGCTGTTCTTCGCTGCGGCGCGCGACGATTTGCGCGCGGTTGTCTTCGCGGGCTTTCTGGCCATCGACAATCTCCCTGCCGTTGTTGGCGATGTCGATCGCAAAGCGCGAGTCGGTATCGCATACGGCGAGGTTAATCGCGGCGCGCGGGAACAACAACGCGCAAGGGCTTCACATCAGTGCAGACGGAAGACGCCGTCCACCGCGCGCAACTCGGCCGGCTTCACCAGTTGCGAATGCGCCACCGTCACCGACACTAGCGGCCCGTCCAGCGAGTTTGTCCAGAACGCGAGGAAATCATGCAGCGCCGGAAATTTCGGAAACAGGTCGTAGGCCTGCCAGACGTAGGATTGCAGCAGCCAGCGATGGTCCGGCCGGCGATACAGTATTTCGGCGGTGGTCAGGCCGTAGCCGAGCAGCGCTTTGCGGAAATCCTCGGAGACCTCACCGCCCTTGGCAAACCGACTGTTGGATGCGGCGTCCGCGGCAACCAAACCCTTCGAGACCAATTCCTTCGAAGTCATGTCAAACCTCCTGTCCGGAGCGCGTCTGACAGAGTGGTCGCCAACCGAGCGACACCCGGTTCGAAAAATGCGCTCACGTGAACGAAATGTGACGCACGACACCCGACGATCACAAGCTTAAAAGTTTAATAATGTGTTGAGATATCGAGCGTTGGCAGCGACTTACCGCAACTGCTAACAGCACCGGCGCGCCGGCCCGCGCCCGATCCGGACATCCCCGCTGGCACTCATTCATCCTGAGTGCTGATTTTTGCGCGGACCCCCTTGCCGGAAACCGCCCGCCGGCCTATGTCCCGTAGCAGTTGCGGTGGCACTCGCCAACCGCGATTGCTAATTCAGAAATTCAAATACCTTCAAAAACTTAGGAGGACTGCATGAAATTCCGTCCGCTTCACGACCGCGTCGTGGTCAAGCGCATCGACGCCGAAGAGAAGACCGCCGGCGGCATCATCATTCCGGATAGCGCCAAGGAAAAGCCCTCGCAGGGCGAAATCCTCTCGGTCGGCCCCGGCGGCCGCGACGAGGCCGGCAAGCTGATCCCGATCGACCTCAAGGTCGGCGACATCGTGCTGTTCGGCAAGTGGTCCGGCACCGAGGTCAAGATCGACGGCCAGGACGTGCTGATCATGAAGGAGAGCGACATCATGGGCGTTCTCGAAGGCACCGCCGCCAAGAAGAAGGCCGCTTAAGCGCACTTCCCCTCCCGTTTCATTCTCAAGGAAAACCTACATGGCTAGCAAAGAAGTCAAATTCGGCGTCGAGGCCCGCGACAAGATGCTGCGCGGTGTCGACATCCTCGCCAACGCGGTGAAGGTGACGCTGGGCCCGAAGGGCCGCAACGTCGTGCTCGACAAGTCGTTCGGCGCGCCGCGCATCACCAAGGACGGCGTCACCGTCGCCAAGGAAATCGAGCTTGAGGACAAGTTCGAGAACATGGGCGCGCAGATGGTGCGCGAAGTTGCTTCGAAGTCGGCCGATCTCGCCGGCGACGGCACCACCACCGCCACCGTGCTCGCTCAGGCGATCGTCAAGGAAGGCGCCAAGTCGGTTGCCGCCGGCATGAACCCGATGGACCTCAAGCGCGGCATCGACCTCGCGGTGGAAGCCGTGGTCGCTGACCTGCAGAAGAACTCGAAGAAGGTCACCTCGAACGACGAGATCGCCCAGGTCGGCACCATCTCGGCGAACGGCGACAAGGAAATCGGCGATTTCCTCGCCAAGGCGATGGCCAAGGTCGGCAACGAAGGCGTCATCACCGTTGAGGAAGCCAAGTCGCTCGACACCGAACTCGACGTCGTCGAGGGCATGCAGTTCGACCGCGGCTACATCTCGCCGTACTTCGTCACCAACGCCGACAAGATGCGCGTTGAGTTCGACGACGCCTACATCCTCATCAACGAGAAGAAGCTCTCCTCGCTGAACGAACTGCTGCCGCTGCTCGAAGCCGTGGTGCAGTCGGGCAAGCCGCTCGTCATCGTCGCGGAAGACGTCGAAGGCGAAGCGCTCGCCACCCTCGTCGTCAACCGTCTGCGTGGCGGCCTCAAGGTTGCCGCCGTCAAGGCGCCGGGCTTCGGCGATCGCCGCAAGGCCATGCTGCAGGACATCGCGGTGCTGACCGGCGGTCAGGCCATCAGCGAAGATCTCGGCATCAAGCTCGAGAACGTCACGCTGCAGATGCTCGGCCGCGCCAAGAAGGTGATGATCGACAAGGA
>JAFKKM010000128.1 GCA_017305555.1 Hyphomicrobiales bacterium
GGCGGATGGCGTGGCACCTCGGCCGTCTATTTCTAGCGGGTTGCCGAGTGGCGACAGGAAAGGGCAGGGGGGAAAGGCCGCCATGGCACGCGTCGTCGCCTATAGGATCGGCATCGCTATCCTTCTTCTCCTCGCCTTCTGGCTGTTGTGGAGCATGGCCTATGAGGTGGTCGTGGCGCAGCGCTGGGCGCCGACGCGATTTCCCAGCGAAGGCGCCAGCCGCTGGGCGCTCTTCCGGATGCAGAATGCCGACCGCTCGGCCGACTTTTTCCTTGTCGCCTGGCGTCATTTCTATGACCGCCTTGTCTTTGCGCCGACCCGCACCGAGGCGCTCATCCGCGGCCTCTACGCCGCGGCGGCGGTCGTGACGCTGGGCCTGGCTGGCGCGCTCTTTGCGTTTATCAACCGCCGGCAAATGCCTTATGGCGCCGCTCGCTTCGGCACGGTGATGGAGGCCGCCAAGCAGGGCCTCACCGCCAGGCAGGGCATCGTGCTCGGAACGCTCAGTGGGGCAACGATCCGCTCCGACGAACCCGCTCATATCCTGGTCGTCGGGCCCTCGCGGTCGGGCAAAGGCACCGGCTTCGTCCTCCCGAACGGCTACTCCTGGCGGGGATCGGCGGTGTTCTTCGATCCCAAGCGCGAGAATTTCGACGCGTTGGCCAATCATCGGCAAGCGATGGGCAACAAGGTCTTCATGTTCTCGCCAGGCTCGAATGACACCCATCGCTATAATCCGCTGGATTTCGTGCGGCGCGACGAGCGCATGGCGACCGACTGTTTGGTGGTGGCTTCGTTCGTGATTCCCGAGAAAGCGGACGACACCTGGGCTGGCGCGGGCCGTCTCTTGCTGTCGGCGCTGATCGGCTACGTGCTGTCGTCGCCTTTGATTGCCGGCGCGCAACACATGCGCACCGTCGCGCGGATGACGACGACCGGCAAGGACATCTCCTCGGTGCTGCGTGCGATCGTGCGGACCGAACGCCAGCATTTGCCGACCTGGGTCATCGACAGCTTCAACCAGTACATCGCGCTCGAGCCGGAGACGCGCAACAGCGCTGTCTTCAATGTCAACATGGCGATGTCGCTGTGGAACAATGGGTTGATCTCGGCGGCAACGGAGACGTCGGACTTCGATATTCGCGAACTGCGCCGCAAACAGATGACGATCTTCATCGGCTGCACCATCGCGGAGCTGTCGATTTTCCGGCCGCTGATCCGAATTCTTTTTCAGCAGATCCACGATCTGATGATGGTGAAGATTCCGGGCGACGACGAGCCGCATCAGGTGCTGCTGATGCTCGACGAATTCTACCATGTCGGGCGGATGGATTCGCTGATCTCGAAGATCACGATCAGCGCTGGCTACGGCTTCCGCATGGCCATCGTCATGCAGGACATCGCGCAACTCGACGAGCTCTATGGTAGGAACACCCGCATCACCACGGTGTCGGGCTCGCAGATCAAGCTGTTCATTCAGATCAACGATCTCGAAACATCGGAGTTCGTCTCCGAAATGCTGGGCGAGACGACGCAAGTTTACAAGACGCCGATCCAGCGGCCGGGGCAGGGTATCTTCGCGCCGCGCGTCTGGGCGCCCCACTACACGCCGCGGCCGCTCCGCAATCCGCTCGAACTTCGGGAGATGTCGGCGCGGCTGTCAATCCTGATGGTGAAGAACTCGCGCTCGTTCGAACTCACGAAGATCCGGCACTATCTCGATAAGCCGTATCGCGCCTTCTATGAAAAGGCGAAGGGCTCGCCTCCGTCCCTTCCTGCACTTCGGCAGTGGCAGGACGAGGTGCTGGGCGGCGCGATCAGCCCGGCCTCTGCCGAGATCGCAGCCGCGGTCGAAGAGAGGGTCGAGGAGGCGCCGGCGTCGGCGCGCAAGTTGGCCGCCAAACGAACGCCCGCGCCAAAAACCGCCAAAGCGAAGACCGGGAGGAAGCCGGAGCAAACCGCCAACGGACCAATTACGCGGCTGGTTCTGACGCCACGCCAGACGGCTTCAAAGCCGAGCCGCAAGGAGCTGTCCTTGGGCGTGGCGCCCGCGCCGGTTGGCGAAAGCTGTGACCTTTGCGATATTCTCGCCTTGGCCGGGGAACGGCAGGATGAAGTCTTCGATACGATGATGGGTGTCTTGAAATCTCATCAAGCCGAGGCGGGGCCTGTGACTGAGGCCGCAAGAACATTGGAAGGCCTGCATCGTTTGTTCGGAGATGACGACAAGTAGACATATGGCTGCCCGTCTCGCCACGGCGGAAGAAGGCGGGATGTGAAAATCCGGTCATCCGCGTGCAGCGAACTTCAGCGTTGAGTGCGATCGTGTGTGAGCCACCACGCAGATCGGGCCTCCCCAAAAGACCGATAGTATGCTCTTAAGAGCACCAAATCTGTCTTATTGTGCTCTCAAGAGCACGATACACTTGCTGTTAGGATGTTTTTGCCTATATGCTCTTAAGAGCCTCAAAACCGGGATTTGGAGCCCTTAAGAGCATATGACCGCTAAGAACAACTTAGTCCAGGCGCCGCCCTTCGAGGTCGATCGAGCCTTGAAAAAGCTTGGTGCCGATCTGCGCACGGCACGCCTGCGACGCAACCTGACCGTCGAGGCCACTGCCGCCAAGATCGGGACCGGCCGTCGTGCCATCCTGGATGCCGAGAAGGGCAAGATCTCGACGCAGATCGGGGTCTATGCGGGCCTGCTGTGGGCCTACGGCCTCGTCGACCGCTTCAGTGACGCAGCCGATCCGCGATTCGATGAAGAGGGCCAGCGCCTCGCCTTGATTGGGGATCGTGTCCACGCCCGCAGCCCGAAGGGATTGGACAATGAGTTCTAACGTCACGCCAACAGAATGCTTCGTCTACGTTACTTTGCCCGGTCAAACCGCGCCGGTTACGGCGGCGCGGTTTGAGCTTACCAAAGACAGGCGCGACATTGCGATCGGCAGACTGGTCTATGGCCGCACCTATCTCGCCCGCGCCGAGGCCGTGCCGATCGATCCGATCGAACTCAGGCTTGCTAATCAGACCTATGGAACCGTCAGCATGAAAGGCTTGTTCGGCGCGCTGCGTGATGCAGGGCCGGACTACTGGGGCCGCCGCCTTATCGAAAGGCATCTCGGTGCTGCCCAGCTCAACGAGATGGATTACCTGCTGCACTCACCTGATGATCGGGCGGGCGCCCTCGGCTTCGGACTGAATCAGCAGCCTCCGGCGCCCAAGCGGGATTTCAACAAGACCCTCAGCCTCGCTCGGCTGCAGAAGATCGCCGATGCAATCGTCGATGAAGAAGATCGCCCCGATGACGCCGAAGTCGCTCAGGTCGAAGAACTGCTGCTGGTCGGCACGTCAATGGGCGGTGCGCGGCCGAAGGCCGTGGTCGAGGACACCGATGGGCTATGGATCGCCAAGTTCAACAGGAAGGACGACAAATGGAACAACGCGCGCGCTGAACACGCCATGCTCATGCTCGCACGGGCATGCGGTATCACGACGGCGGAAAGCAAGGTGATCGTCGTCGGCGGTCGTGACGTCCTCATGGTCAAACGCTTTGATCGCGAGCGGGCCGACGGTGGTTATCTGCGCGCCCGCATGCTTAGCGGTCTGACGCTGCTTCGCGCCGAAGAGGGGCATGACACGCGCGATCGATGGTCCTATGTGCTGCTGGTCGAAGAGCTGCGGCGAGTTTCGGCCAACCCCCGGGGTGATGCTGCCGAACTGTTTCGCAGGATGTGCTTCAACGCATTGATTTCGAACACCGACGATCACCCGCGCAATCATGCGGTCATGGCAATGACTCCTGACTGGAACCTATCGCCAGCCTACGATCTCACGCCGGGACCCTTGATCAGTGAGGAGCGGCGCGATCTCGCCATGATCTGCGGCGACGCGGGCCGCTATGCCAATGCCGAGAACATTGTCTCGCAAAGCATGCGCTTCCTGCTTGAAAAAGACGTGGCCGAAAAGATCGTGTCGGACATGGAAGAGCAGGTTCGAAGCAAGTGGTATGAGGTCGTACGGCGGGAGGGGCTCTCGGAAGCGGACTGCAACACGATCAGCCGGTCCTTCGTCTACCCGGGCTTCCGGTATCCTATATCACGAGCCGCGCCACCGATCTGACCCTTTGATCTGCTAAGTGCCTGCCAGTGAGCACGAACGCCGCGCCGGCGCGACACGTGCGAGAAGTGCGGACTTTATTTTCTCGAGATGCGCATCATCCCTTCTCGTTGCGAACAGCCCAGGTCGCCAATCCTGGGTCACGCCACACCTTGCTCGGCGCCAGCCGTATCCCCGCGTTGATCACCTACGAAGAAGTCCCCGAATCCACCAGCGGTAAGAAGACTTCGTCGACGATCTCGTTGATGGCTTTGTCTGACAGAGGCTCGAACGTCATCAGAATCTCATGGCGCGCAAGGTCCGTCGGAAGCAGCACGATCCGCGGGGTGAGGCGGGCAGCGACGATCTCGCCACGATTGATCGCGCGTCCCAGGAGAACCGACCCTATTTTCAGGTAAATCAGCTTTCCTCGATCAGCTTGAACCCGCCGTTGCAAAACTCATCGCTTGCCGCAAGGCCCCAATAGAGCGCCGCGCGCCACGCATTCAAATTGCCGCGCTGGCGGCTGCGCGCGGTGTGCTTTAGTTCCGATCGAAGGATGTCTGCACCGCCGGTAAAATTGCGCCGAAACGTGTCCTTGCATTCGACCAATTCGACTGCGGCACTCCCCGCGTACAATGACCCGAGTTCGAACAGCTCAAAATGTCGCCGCGCTCTGGCTATACGCGCCGCCGGCACTCCGGCGACGGGGTCGATGGAAAAACTGACCTGCACGGTGTTGGTAATACCGATCGTTGCTCGGAGAATCCGGTGCGAACTCCAGTCGTCAAAATACGGATGAAATGTCTGTTCGGCGTGTGCGCGAGGCGCATGTTCCTGTTTGACTTTGTTACAATCCGAACAGCTCGGCACCAGGTTGGCTGGAAAGACGGCAAACTCGGGATACCCTGATTGCGGCAGATAGTGATCGAGCGTTTTGACGTCCCGCGCGCCACAGAGCGGGCAGCGTCGATACTTCGCGCCCGCCCGCAGGCGGTCATAGACCGGGCGCCCTTTGCCACGGACGAGAACGCGATCATAGACGTTAGAAAGATCTTCCTTGCTGACACCGTCGGGATCTTCAGCCATCAGCTGGAAGAGTTCTGTGCGAGTCGCCAATTCCAGATATTCGGTCGCGCGCTCCCCGATCCGTTCGGACAGGGCAAGAAGCGCACTGCGAAGTTTTGGGTCTCGGGTGCGCGCTGCCAATCCGCGAAACACCACCTCTGCATCATCCGTTGGACACGAAATCGCAATCACGGCTCAGCGCTCCTCCCAGAGCGCGCGAACTAGTGCGCGGCCCTCGGCACCTATATGGTCCTCGAAGGTCGCCAGTGCCTGGTCGACAGTGTTTGATCTTGAAACGACGTCCGAGATCAGCGCGTGATATCCGCTTGCGGTGAATTCAACCCGAAAAATCTCGCGTGTCAGCAGCCCGACATTCTCAGCAAAGGTTTCGACCTCTGGACGCTCGATCCCAATGCTTGCTCCGTCACGGAAAAACAGCGACACACAATTGCTGGGTACTTCCTGAGCAATGACGGGTGAGTGAGTGGCCAGAATGGCCACGCCGTTGCGTTGCGCCAATAGACCCGAGAGCGCACGGACGAACGATGCCGCGAGCGGGGGATGAAGATGGGCTTCCGGCTCGTCGATCAGAACCAGCGTTCGCTCGCTGACCAGCTCGACTAACCGCGTCATGGTGAGCAACACAATCTTGTGGCCGGAGCTTGCCGCGTCAAACAATTGAACTGCAGTGTTCTCGAAGTCGTCTTGCGGCAAGTCGGCAAGTCGTTCTAATCGCAGTGCGGCAAAAAGCGGATCGCTTTCCAGGATGCGCATGGCAGACCGCCATCGCGGCTTTCGCGAGCTGCGCAGGCATTTGAGGGTACTCGCGACAAAGTCAGTGCGCAGATCAGCTGTCGTCTTATTTCGTGCCTCATGCCTACCGCTCTTCAGGCGCACGTTCTTCTTCAGGCCAATATAGGCGTATTGCAGGCCTGTGGCGGTCCCATCATTGGGTATGGCGGGGTCAAATTCATCGAACGCGCTGAAGGCCACGGTGACAAGGTTTGCGAAGCCTTCCTCACCATTGAGCTCATCGTCGTCGGTGATGAAGGTCAGGCGTCCGAGCGATCGTTTCCGCCCGACCCGCAGTAGGGTACTGATCGAACGAAGAAGTGTTGTTTTTCCGACGCCGTTGCGGCCGATAATGGCATGAATATTTGTCGGCGGAACCGCGTCGGGGGTCACCTGAACTTCGATGACGGCATCGTCCGATTCGGGAAACTTGTACCGGAAATGGAACGGCGTCAGCATCGCCTGCTCGTGTGCAATGGTTCTGAGTTTGGTCAACTCTCGTGCCGAAACAGACCGGAGCAACGACGTCTCGAACGCGGTTTCGTTCTGGACGGCGGCGAAAATATCATCATTCCAGACCACGTCCTGCAGTGCTTCGAAAATCGCGATGCGATCCTCTTCATCGACCGCAATTAGATTTTCGTAATATTCTTGGCTTTGTCCAAGTGATGCATATTCCGGCCCGAGGGCGGCAAAGCCGTCTTCGACCTGGGTGTATCCGTGGCGCATGTTGCGTTGCATAATCTTAACAGCGCCGATGTCATGACGGGTACCATCGCCGTCCAAATAGATAAGCGAGAACGCCGTTTTATAGGAATAGTCGTCCCAATTATCGGTTACGAGAAAACATTGCCGGCCACCGGCAATGTCGCGCTCCACGCGCGAACTGCGCGAATACGGTATGACCGTGAACTGCAAGGGGAATCTCCAAGCGGCGGCGTATGCAGGTCGCCGAATAAAATTGAGTAAAATTGATACGTGCTTTGCGGCGATCCCGCTAGCATCGGGCGGCTGCCGGGTGCTTGAGAACCCTTTGCGCCCTTACTAATGGGGAGGATGAGATGGGTTGATTTCAGAAGGGTCGCCTCGTGTGACATACGTCGCAGCTAGCAAGGTCGGATGGACGACTTGTTTCTGCCATAAGGAGTGCCTATCCATTGCTGTGAAATCTCTTATTTCTTCAACTATTTCAATTACTTATGTTCCATAATCTATATTATGCGAAACCGGATTATGGATCGGCGTGGCCGAATAACACTGCCGCATAGCGCTTCCGGATGATCCGGAGATCGGTGTCTTCCTGAACCGCGACGCTGAATCTCGCAGCTTCCAGATGACGCACCCACCCAGAGCAGCAACCGCAGCTCGGATCCTTATGAACACGGATGATGGTGCTCTGTGCAGCCTCGGAAACCGTCGGAGCCATCAATGCCGCCGCGACAATTTTCCGAGTGCGCTCCGCCGCGATACGCTACCTGTGTTCATCTTGACTCCTTCCAAGCTCATTGCCTTTATCTCCGATCATCCCTAATCCATTGTCACTGCCCGACGGCCGGCTGCATCGTGCCGAGGATGCTGACGGCCAGGAGAACCATCCACCCCAAGAATTGCTCTCCGAGCACATGATTGCGGAGCCTTGCGGACCGCACTGCCAATTCATCGGCCGCGTCCGGTTGGACGGTGCGCATCGACGGCACGAGCCAGAACCGGTTCGCGACCGCGAGCACGAGCATTCCGCCGAACAGGGCAAGCTTCCCGAGAAGGATTTGGCCGTACGGCGTGTTCAGCAATACGGAGAGCGATCCGACCAGGAACCAACTGTTCACGAGGCCCGACCCAATCAAGGTGGCGACCGCGACATACCCCATGCCCGAGAACCGCATCAGAATTCGATCCACGTCTTTCGGTCCGACGTTCAGGTCCGTCCCAAGATAACGATGCAGGATCAGGGCCAGCGGAATGAGACCGCCGAGCCAAGCCCCGGCGGCGAGAAGGTGTGCAGTATTGGACGTCACGTGAATGACGCCGGGCCACCCCTCCTCGATCTGGGCGTGACCCGTTCCAGCCAACGATGCCAAGAGAATTGCGGCCAGGAACGGCATCATCCAATTCGGACGAGCCGCTGCCGCCTTAGAACGGAGACCCCGTGCCGCCACGCCAATCGTTAGGACCGCAAGAAGCATGCGTAGCGTCCAGACGTGACCGAAACCCGTGTCGTGGACGACCGCCCAAACCGTCTCCGCATCGGCAAGATCGCTCATGCTGCCGCTCATGTTTGCGGCCGTAAACGCTAACCGGCAGAGGCCGCTCAACAACGCCGCAACGGCGATCCACAACAGCCACCTTTGCCGCCAGCGACTCAAGACTTCAGGTTCGGCTCCCGCGAACGCATAGAGCGGAAACAACGACAGCCCCGCGAGGGCCGTCGTCGCCAGATAGTGCAGGAACCGCGCGATGATGAGTCCGGCCTCGATCATCAACGGGTCACGCTGAACGAATAGGTCCCCTTGACGCGATGTGTATCGTCCGAAACGGCGTGCCAATCGACCTTATACTCGCCGGAAGACAATTCCTCTTTTACCGGCACCACCAATCGTTTCTTGTCAGCCGGATCGACGGTGGACTTCCCGGTCGTGATTGCTCGGCCCGCCTTGTCCTTGATCTCGATTCCGGAAAATTGCGGGATGACGATTTCGTTGAAGGTAATGCTGATCTGCTTGGGCGCAGTCGTCGTCGCTCCTGCGGAAGGCGCGGACGTTTGCAGTTGCGGGTGAGCAAGGGCAACCCCGCCTGAAAGAATTGCTGTGATCAATGCAAGGGTCGCCGTTGAGATCTTCGACATCTTTTCTTCCTGTGTGGATGTAAAGCGGAGGTTCATTTCACGTCGAGGACGAGCATCAGGCCTCCGCCGCCCTTCTGCTCGACATTGTTGTTCGTCGTGTGATGCGGGATGTGACAATGCACCAGCCACTTGCCGGGCTTACGGGCCGTCCAGACCACGTCATAACGCTGACCAGGGCCGACGTTGACGGTGTCCGCCTGATACCTGGCACTTTCATTCAGGGTTACACCATCGACGGCAACGACCTCGAACGGTCCACCGTGAACGTGCATCGGGTGCACGAAATTGTTGTTGGTGCCGATGAATCGCAGCTTGATGGTCTGACCGACCTTCATCGGTACCGTGTCGGTGGATGGATAGGCCTTGCCGTTGATGGTGAAATAGTTCGGCAACGCCCCCTCCATCAGCATGGCCGGATAGGTCAGCCACTCGCGTTTGAGCCATTCCTGTAGCTGGATCGTGTAATCAAGGTCGGCCTTGACTTCGGCACTGGGGTCCTTAGGCGCGATCAGCAGCGCGCCGTAGAGTCCGAGCGCCTGCTGCCGATCCGGATGATCGTGGCTGTGATAGAAATACGTGCCGTTTTGTCCGACCGTGAATTCGTAGGTGTACGATCCGCCCGGGGGCACGGGCTTCTGGGTGATCTTCGCCGGGCCGTCCATCTCGTTCGGCACGATCAGCCCGTGCCAGTGAACGGTCGTGGTTTCCGGAAGCGCGTTGTGGAAGTTGATGCGGACGTGATCACCCTCCGTCAGTTGGAGACGCGGCCCGGGCACCTGACGATTGTAGGCGTAGGCCTCGACCGCGACGTCCGGCAAAATGTTCCATTGAATGATGGAAGCTTCGATCTCGAATACCTTGACGCCGTTCTCGACGCGCGGTTCGAGCACGCGGTCGCCCTTTGCATCGGGCGGCGCCTTGTAGACGACTTGCCTCGGCTTGACCGCCGCCATGTCCTTCATGGCCTCGCCCGGAAGATCGAAGGTATTGATCATGCCAGGCGGCATGATGGCGCCGTCCACGTCGCGGGCACTTAAGCCCAAGTTCACCGAGAATCCCGGCAGCACCATTCCGGAGATCAGAAGAAACGAGGTCACCCCCGCCAACGCAACCAACTGCGGCACGGTGGCCTCTCCGTCCATCCGGTGACCGCCGCCATGCTGCATTCCGCCGCCGTGATGCCCGGAATCATGCTGCTCCTCATGCCCTTCGTGATGCGTCCGCGATGCCGCGTCCCCGACCCGCTCGGTCATCAGACCGTGCTTGATCTTCTTCTTCACCATCCAAACGTTGAAGGGATACGCCGTCGTAAACCCGACCATGACGCCGAGCGACATCACGCCCCAGAACACCAGTTCAAGCGGATCCATGGCGCGCATGTCGCGGCCCATCATCAGAAAGCTCATCGTCGGCGCCATTCCCGCCATCATGGCATTCATGCTGATGAACTCGGGCATGAAGCTCTTGCGCACGTTCTCCCAGTACGTTCCGCCCATCATCTTCTTCATGAACAGGGACTGGAAGATGAAGAGGCCGAACGAGAACCCGGCAACGTACTCGACGATCAGGTCGATCCACATCGGAAGGCCCATGAGCGCCGTTACTGTGGCAGCGAGGATGATCCCCGTGGCATCGCCGGCGACGCAATGGATGGTGCTTCCGATCCCCTGCTTCCAGAGCGGCGACGTGAACTGCTCGTGCTCACCAGGATGCGGCTCTTTGTCCGCCAGCACGTAGATCAGTAGGCCGAACGGCCCCATGTAGAGCGTGACGAGGATGAAGCCCCACTTCATGACCGTCGGTTCGGGATTGCCGTTGAACTGGTCGAATGAAACGTACGCCGTGGAGGCGGCCGCGATGACAAACCAGGCGATCAGGAAATAATCATAAGGAAGTGCAATCATGGAGACCTCACTCGCGTACAGTCGCTGCCGCGTTCAGCGATCGCAGCATCGCCTGCGCGCTTGTTGCGGCGTTGCCGTCTCAACGCCCGAGCTGACTTATCGTTCTTCGCGAGAACGAAGCCGCAATCGCGCGGCGTGTGAACTTGTCCCTCGTCATTGAACGTTCTCCTTTCGGTCGATTGTAGGGATTGTGACCGGCGCCTTGGGGGCGCGGGCATCAAGCGTTCGGGACCATGTCCGATAGAACGCCACAGCCGTCATCAGCAGAAGTCCGCCAACACTCACCCCGATTTGAGTAAGCAGACGGTCCGAATACATCTCCAGAATGAAATGCCCGACGAACGACAGGAAAATTCCTATGCAGAACACCTCCAGCGACCTCTGACCGCATACGATGATCGGACGCGCCAGCCTCGAACGAAGGCCGTTCCAGTCTCGCGGAACGACACGAACCACGATCACCGCAAGCGCCAGAAAATGAAGGATCCTGTAGGGGGCGAGATTGGTTTTCTCACTGAGAACATCGAACACAAACGACAACGAAGTCGACAGATCGAGGCGAGCGCCGACCGTTACAACGAATGCGAAAACCACGAAAGCCACGCTCGCCATCAGGACCGTTCGGGACCGGGCCAACGCCTGCGCCCTGGCGGCGCCGCCCAATGCCGCCCAAGCGCCCATCGTGAACAGAAGCTGCCATGTGAACGGATTGAAGTACCACCCGCCGGAAGGGTGCGCAGGGAAATTCCAGCCGAAATGGCGCGCCAGCACGTAGACCATGATCGCCGCTGCCAGCGCCGCGTCGGAAGCCCGCATCATCAGCATCAGCAACGGGGCAAATCCTGCCATCAGCACGGTGTACAAAGGCAGGACGTCGAGGTTGAGCGGCTTGAACTTGAGAAGGAGTCCCTGCGTAAGCGTCGCCACCGGTTGCTGGATCAGTCCGGCCACGTTGAACTCATCCAGCAGATGGGAATGTCCGTAGCCTTGCGCCACGTACCCGATGGCCGCGGCGTAGAACACGAACAACAAAACATGCGCCACATAGAGTTGCCACACGCGCCGGATCAGCAGGGCCGTCCCCGCGAGGTATCCCTGCGCGGCCATCCTGCGTGCGTAGATGAACGCGGCGGTGTAACCGGAAATGAACAGAAAAACATCTGCGGCATCGCTGAAGCCATAGTTTCGCGTGGTCACCCAGGCAACCGCATTGTTTGGTATGTGATCCAGGAAGATCGCCCAGTTCGCCAGGCCGCGGAACAGATCCAGCCGCAGGTCACGCCCGGCGGGTGACGTTTCCTTTGCGCTCGCTCTCTGCGTTGGCATCGATACGGGCGGACGGGGCATGGTAAGGCTCATCGCGATCCCTCCGGCCTGTCGAACATTCGGTTCGCGCCGCATGTCGTCCTCGGTCATCGGCAAATCCATTGCGCAGACTGCAATCGGTCTTCCCAAACCGGGCTTCGCGTGGCGAAGACGTTGTAGCCGACCCAACGATGTCGCTTCACACGATCGAGTACCGCCGGACCTTCGACGCGAACGAAACGACAAACGGCGGGGTCGAAGATGTAGAGGCTCAACGCGGCGTCATTCATCAAATGACGAGAAACACCGTGCGTCCGATCCGAACCGTGGTCCTCGCAGATCACAAGCGAATTGCCGGACAACAAAGTCTTGGCGCCTTCGATGGCTTCGATCTCGACGCCTTCGACATCCAGTTTGATGACCGTCGGCGCCTGTGCATCGAGATCGCTGCCGAGGAGGCCGTCGAGCGAGACCCGTCGCACCGCTCCGCGATCGTCATCCTTGGCCGCATAAGTCGAAAACGCCTCGTGTCGCCGTCCCGCGACGCGCACGAAACCGCCCGTGCGGCCGCCGATGGCCGCGTTCATGTAGCGGTACCGGTTGCCATTCAATCCGGCGTTCAATGCGAGCCGGGCGGCGTTGTCCGGCGAGGCTTCGATCGCCAGGACGGTCTGGCGACCGAACGGCTGGCTCGACGCCAGAACCGACCAGTAGCCGAAATTGGCGCCGCCATCGACGAAGGTGTACTTGATGTCGGCGACGCTCTTCAGAAACGCCTCAATCTCTTCTTCGTAATCGTACCGCCCATTGAGGATTCGGCTCCAGTATCGATCACAAAACGGAATGGCAAATCGGGCATCCGCATTCAATCCAACGACGATGTCGCGTTGCGCGACGGCACAGGAAACCACGTCGCACCCCCATCCGTAACCGCGGTGACCGAAGGGCCGCGTAACGACGGAGCCGACCTGCAGTGCGTAGACCGCCATTTGGTCGACCAGGCTTGCCCCACTCAGGCTGCCGCTCTGACGGTCGTAGAAAAACTCTGCATCGGCCCCATCGTTACGACGCAACGATCCATCCATCCTAAAACTCCTGCTCCGCCGCATCCGACGCCGCCGAACCTGAGGCCGACGGCGTCGAAAAGCCGGGTGCTATTTCTGCTTCTCGATCTTGGTGACGGTGATGCCAGCCGTTGCCCGTTCGGCCTGGAATTGCACTTTGTCGCCGACCTTGACCTGTTTGAGCATCGCCGGGTCCTGAACGCGGAACACCATCGTCATGCCGTCCTCGTCCATGTCGAGGTTCTTGATCGGCCCGTGCTTCAAGGTGATCTTGCCAGCGGACTCGTCAATCTTCTTGACTTCGCCCTTGGCCAGGTCGGCCTGCGCCATTGCAGCGGCGGACGACAAAGCGAAAGAGATCGCGAGAATTCCCGCCATGAAGTTGCGCTTTTTCATTTTCATTCCTCTTCAGTTACTGCGCCTTCCCTCGGAAGGCCTTCTTTCACGCTGCCAGCGCTGGATCCTGTTGCGCGCGT
>JAFKKM010000129.1 GCA_017305555.1 Hyphomicrobiales bacterium
GTTCGTCATGGCCGGATTTATTCCGGCCATCCACGTCTTGATGGATTTGCCGCTCAGAAGACGTGGATGGCCGGGACAAGCCCGGCCATGACGGGATCGGAAAACCGGTTGAGCCACCCCGCCGTCGCCCGGCATACTCGCGCCTTTCGATCATCACACGGGAACATGCCACATGCTCTATGCCATCCTCTGCTATCACGACGAAGCCATGGTCGGTTCCTGGAGCAAGGATCACGACGACGCAGTGATGGAAAAGCTCGCGGTGGTGCAGGACAATCTGGTCAGGCAGGGCCGGCTCGGCCCGGTGGCGCGGCTGTTGCCGACCACGGCGGCGACCACCCTGCGCAAGGAGGGCGATCCGCCGCTGGTGCTGGATGGCCCGTTCGCGGAAACCAAGGAGCAGTTGCTCGGCTTCTACATCATCGAGGCCAAGGATCTCGACGACGCGCTGGAGGTGGCGCGCGATCTCGGCCGGGCCAATCCCGGCGGCTCCTATGAAATTCGTCCCGTCGGCGTATTCCGTCCGGGGAGCATCGCATCGTGAGCAACATCGCGTCCGATCTCGCCTGGATCGATGCCGCGCTGATCTCGGCGCGGCCGCAGGCGGTCGGCGCGTTGCTGCGCTATTTCCGCGATCTCGATCTTGCCGAGGAGGCCTATCAAAACGCCTGCCTGCGCGCGTTGAAGACCTGGCCGCAGAACGGGCCGCCGCGTGATCCCACCGCGTGGCTGATCATGGTCGGGCGTAATTCCGGGATCGACGATGCGCGCCGCCGCAACAAGCTCGCGGAGTTGCCGCCGGAGGACGCCATCTCCGACACTGACGATGCCGAAGGTGAAATCGCCGAGCGGCTCGACGGCTCGCACTATCGCGATGACATTTTGCGGCTGCTGTTCATCTGCTGCCATCCGCAACTGCCGGCGACGCAGCAGATCGCTCTGGCCTTGCGCATTGTTTCGGGTCTGACGGTGAAGCAGATCGCGCGCGCCTTCCTCGTCAGCGAAGCGGCGATGGAGCAGCGCATCACGCGGGCGAAAGCGGCGGTGGCGAAAGCGGACGTGCCGTTCGAGACGCCGGGCGCGGTGGAGCGCAACGAGCGCCTCGCGGCGGTGGCGGCGATGATCTATCTCGTGTTCAACGAGGGTTATTCGGCGAGCGGCGATTCCATCAGCGAGCGCGCGCCACTGTGCGATGAAGCGATACGCCTCGCGCGGTTGTTGCTGCGGCTGTTTCCGAGCGAGCCGGAAATCATGGGGCTGTTGTCGCTGCTGCTGTTGCAGCACGCCCGCGCCGGTGCGCGTTACGACGCCGACGGCGGCATCGTGCTGCTCGACGATCAGGATCGTTCCCGGTGGAACACACCGATGATCGCGGAAGGCATGGCGCTGATCGACAAGGCGATGCGGCATCGTCGTTCCGGGCCGTATCAGGTGCAGGCGGCGATCGCGGCGCTGCATTCCGGCGCGGCGCATCCGGGTGAGACTGACTGGAGCCAGATCGAGTTACTGTACCGCACGCTGGAGATGCAGCAGCCGTCGCCGGTGGTGACGCTGAACCGCGCTGTGGCTGTGTCGAAAGTGCAGGGGCCACAGGCCGCGCTCGATCTGGTCGAGCCCTTGGCCAAGCGGCTTGCCGGCTACTTCAATTTCCACGGCGTGCGCGGCGCGTTGCTGCTGCAACTCGGCCGTGCGACCGAGGCACGCTGCGCCTTCGATCAGGCCATCGCGCTGGCCGGCACCACGGCGGAAGCCGCGCATATCCGCATGCATATTGACCGGCTGATGGCGGAGAGCCGGGCGCCCGTGTCGCAGGTCTCGACCCAGGGATAAAAATCTTTCCGTCGATTGTCGGAATCGGTCGGGTGAGGTCGTCCTTGGGTAATTCAAGCCGGTCAATTCGCAGGAGTTCAAACCATGTCGATCGTCGATCATGCCGCGCCGACCTCGACCGCCTCGGTCTGGATCGGGCGTGTTCTCAGCGGGCTGTTGATTGTGTTTCTGGTTTTCGACGGTGCAATCAAGCTGGTTCCGCTGCAAGTCGTCACCGACACCATGATCGAGCTTGGCTATAGCGGCAGCGTCGATCAGGCCCGGTTATTGGGCGTGCTGACGCTGCTATGCACGGTCCTTTACGCGATCCCGCGCACATCCATCCTCGGCGCGATCCTGCTGACGGGGTATCTCGGCGGTGCGATGGCGACACATCTGCGCATCGGCAATCCGCTGTTCACGCATCTGCTGTTTGGACTTTACCTCGGCGTGATGGCGTGGGGCGGCCTGTATTTGCGCGATCCAAGGCTGCGCGCGTTGATCCCGTTCCGATCGCCCGACTGATTGAACGACCGTCATACTGTCGTCACCGCGCGGGTGTTGAAGCGCGGCGGCGCCAGCGGCTTCCAGACCTCAACCCAGGAGAAGACCCATGATGCTCAATCCTTATCTGTTCTTCGACGGCAATTGCGAGGCGGCTTTCAAGTTTTATGAAAAGACGCTCGGCGGCAAGATCGAGGCCATGATGCATACCGAGCAAGCGCCGACCGACGCGCAATGCGCGATGGGCGACAGCATGAAGGGCAAGGTGATGCACGCCTTCATGCGGATCGGCGATTTCAGCCTGATGGCGAGCGATTCGCCGCGTGAGCATTTTCAGAAGCCGCAAGGGTCCGCGGTCTGCCTGAACTATGACGATGCGGCGGAAGCCGAGCGCATCTTCAAGGCGCTGTCCGAAGGCGGCACCGTGCCGATGCCGGCCGGCCCGACCTTCTTCGCCCGCTTCTTCGGCATGTGCACCGACAAATTCGGTACGCAGTGGATGGTGAACTGCGCGCTGCCGATGGGCTAGGGCAGATCGGTATACGGTCGGCTCAGCTTCGATCGCTCATGACTTCCGTCATTGCGAGGAGCGTAGCGACGAAGCAATCCAGTCCTTGCTTTGTCGCCTTCTGGATTGCTTCGCTTCGCTCGCAATGACGATCTGTTATTATAATAACCGGTTGATAGCTTTCCTCACCGTCCCTGCACGCTCTGCCACCACGCCTGCAACGCATGAGCGTCAGGCGGCAGCGTCGCGGCGTCGGGGGCGTAGGTGCGCCAGGCATCGCGCTGCTTCTCGGAGACCGTGGTGAGGATCGGCTTGCCCGCGGCCACCGCCGCATCGAACACCGAGGCGAGGCCCTGATGCATCGCCTCCAGCTTGCCGAATTTGCTGAGCACGATGACGTCGCTGTCTTTCAATTGCTCCAACAGTCCGCTGCCTGCGGCTTCGACGCGGGAAGGGTCGAGATGACACGAGGTATTACTCGGCGCGGTCAGGAAATAGATCTTGTACGGCTGGCCGGTTGCGATGTCGCGCAGCAGTCCGGCGCCGCAGGTGCGGTCCGGGATGCCGTGAGTTTCGGCGATGACGCCGCCGACCTTGACGCCTGCGGCGCGCCACGTCGCGACGGCGTCACTGAGCAGCGCTTGCGTGGGCGTGCCGTCGCCGCCGACGATGGCGGCAACTTTGCTTGCAGTTGAAGACGTGCTTGCAGCGGCTGACATGACGGCGACTCCTCGGACGGACGGATCGATCACGGATATTATTACACCCTTCGTCGCCCAGAATCGTTGCGGCCGCGCAATGTCGCAAAACTATCCCAGCATCTGGGTATCGCCGCAGATCGAGATCGCCTGTCCGGAAATGGTCTTGCCGCGCGGGCTGCACATGAACACGATCTGGTCGGCGAGCTGCTGCGGCGTCACGTAATCCTTGATCGACGTATAGGAGAACGCGATTGTCTCCATCTCGGCGTAGGAGAGGCCGCGCTGCTGCGCCTTGGCTTCCAGCACGCGGCGCTGGCGATCGCCGGCGACGAGGCCGGGCAGGATGGCGTTGACGCGGATGTTATCCGGCCCGAGTTCGATCGACAGCGACTTGGTGAAGCCGATCACGCCCCATTTCGCCGCAGCATACGGGCTGCGCATGGCGAAACCGAGCCGGCCCGCCGCCGATGAGATATTAACGATCGAGGCGTTCTTGCTCTGTCGCAGCAGCGGTACCGCGAGCCGCGCGCAATTGAATTGCCCGGTGAGGCAGATCGCGAGGCAGCGGTCCCAGTCTTCCGGATGCATCTCATCCACCTTGGCGGTGGGACCGGCAATGCCGGCATTGTTCACCAGCACGTCGAGGCCGCCGAGCGCGCGCCTGGCATCCTCGAACAGCGTCGCGACTGCCGCGCGGTCGGCGACGTCGCAATGACTGGTCGAGATCGTCGCGTCGCTCTTACGCAGCGTGTCGAGCCCGGCATCATCGACGTCGCAGACATGCACGCGCGCGCCTTCGCGCGCAAAGGCCTGCGCAATGGCAAGGCCGATGCCGTTGGCGCCGGCGGTGACGAGAACGCGCAAACCCTTGATGTCGAGATCCATGATGACTCCAATGTGACGTTTTTGGCGGATGCTGCGGCGGCGTCATCCTGAGGTGCGACACGCGGAACGCGTGGAGCCTCGAAGGATGTCGCCGTCGCCCTTCGAGGCTCGCTTCGCTCGCACCTCAGGGTGACGACTCAATCTCAATTCACCTCGCTCTAATCCGGCAGATTGCCGCGTGACAGGATGAAGTCCGACGCGCCCTTGATGTCGGCGGCGACGCCGGCGCGGGCCTTCTCCGGGTCGCGCTTGATGATCGCGTCGAGAATCTCGGCATGAAAGCGCACCGCGCCGCCGGTGTAGATGCGTTCGGGATTCTCGCGCAGGTCGAGATTGATGACGGGGCCGACCTTGAGCCACAGCGCGCGGATGATCCCGACCAGCGTCGGTGATTTCGCTGCCTGGTAGACTGCGAAGTGGAACTGCTTGTTGACCTCGACGGCGAGCGGCAGGTCGGGCGTGTCCGAATGGCTTTCGGCGCGCATCGCTTCCTCGGCGGCGGCGATCGCCGGCAGATCGATGTCGCTGCGACGCTCGGCGGCGAGCGCGGCGGCATGGCCCTCGATGGCGATACGGGTGGCGGTGATATCGCGAAACTGCGCCGCCGACATCACCGGCACGCGGATGGCGCGGTTGGGTGCGACCTCCAGCGCCTTGTCGGCGACGAGGCGCGACACCGCCGCGCGCACCGGCATGATGGAAACGCCGAGCACCTCGGCCGCGCCGCGCAGCGACAGCTTCTCACCGGGCGCAAGCCGCCCCGAGATCAACAGGTCGGCGATCCGTGCATAGGCCCGCTCGCCCAGCGTCAGCCGCTCCAGCGGCTCCTCCAGCACCAGCGCGGCGGGCATGTTCAAAGGGGTGTCTCCGATTAAAATCCTTCGCCGCACAGCGACGGAAGAATTTTAAGTTTCTGTTTCGACGCGGTTTCTTCACGCGAACCGGTACCCGTTTCGCGTGAAAACGCTATTAGCTGCAAATTGCGAGAACGGGACTCGACAAGCAAGGCAACTTTTGTCAGTCTAACCGTGATCACAGATCACGGCAAGAAGCACATCGCTTAAGAAGAATGGTGCGCGCCGCGGGACGAGGACGCCGCCGATGCGCGGCCCACGACAGGGAAGGGAACATTCATGGCTGATAATCCGCAGTTCACGCGCCGCCGCCTGTTGCAATCGGCAGGCGGGCTGGCGTTGGCGTCCACCGTTGCCGCGCCGTCGGTGCTGCTGGCGCAATCGTCCGACGTCATTCGCGTCGGTCATCTGACGCCGCGCACCGGCTTCCTCGGGCCGCTCGGCGAATATGCCGTGATGGCCATCGACCTCGCGGTCGAGGAGATCAACGCCAAGGGCGGCGTGATGGGCCGCAAGGTCGAGTTGCTGAAGGAGGATTCGGTCAACCCGCAGACCGCCTCCACCAAGGCCGAGCGCATGATCGAGCGCGATAAGGTCGCCTGTATCATCGGCGAGATTTCGTCGGCGTCGTGTCTCACCATCGCGCAGGTGGCCCAGCGCAACAAGACGCTGTTCATCAACACCGGCGGCAACTCCGACGCGCTGCGCGGCTCCGATTGCAAGCGCTACATGTTCCACGTCGAGTCGCAGAACTCGATGTATGTGAAGACGGCGGGCCGCGCCTTCCTGCGCGACGGGCTGGTGAAGGGCAAGAAGTGGTATTCGCTGACGGCGGACTACGCCTTCGGCCATGACCTGCTGAAAGTGTCGAAGCGCTTCATGCAGGCCAACGGCGGCGATTTCGCCGGCGACGATCTGGTGCCGACCGACGCCGCCGACTTCTCGTCCTATCTGCTGAAGATCCGCGACGCCAAGCCGGACCTCGTGGTGATCAACCTCGCCGGCAACCAGATCACCAACTTCCTCAAGCAATATGCCGAGTTCGGCCTGAAATTCCCGGTCGGCGGCTTCGGCTTCGACACCGCGCTGGCGTGGGCGGCGGGCAAGGGCAACTTCGTCGGCACCTGGCCGGTGGTGTGGCATCACCTGATCGACACCGCGGGCACCAAGGCTTTCGTCGGCGCCTTCACCAAGAAGTACAACAAGCCGCCGGAGAACCAGGCCTGGGGCGATTACATCGCCATGAAGATCGTGGCGCAGACCATCAACGACCTGAAGTCGCTGGAATCGCCGAAGATCATCGAGCATTTCGAGAAGGGCGCGAAGTTCGATCTGTTGAAGACGCGCGAAGGCTACTTCCGTGCCTCCGACCACCAACTGATGCACGAGATGTATACGGTGACGGCGCTGCCCGCCGACAAGATCAAGAACCAGTGGGACATCTTCAGTTCGGGCGCGCCGGTGCCGGGCCCGGATGAAAGTCTCGAAGTGATTGCAGCGACCAAGGAAGAAAACAGCTGCACGTTCCCGACCTGATCGGGACATTGACTGCGGCCGGACGCTGACCCGTCCGGCCGTCATTCCTTTCTTGCCCGCGCCGTCCTGCGGCGTGCATCGTTATTATCCCGCCGCAGCCGAGGGTCTTGCCGTGTCCATGCTTCTGATGCAGCAGATCCTCAATGGATTGCTCGACGGCGTCTATTATCTCCTGATCGCGCTCGGTCTGTCGCTGATCTTCTCGCTCGGCGGCATCGTCAACCTTGCGCATGGCGCGTTCTTCGCCATCGGCGCGTATCTCACGCTGGTGATCTCGCCCTATCTCGGCTTCGGCGGCGCGCTGGTGTTGTCGCCGGTGCTGGTGGCGCTGCTCGGCATCGTCATCGAGCGCACGCTGTTTCGCCGCTTCTATCGCTCCGATCCGATCCTGTCGCTGCTGCTTACCTTCGGCCTCGCCATGGTGGCGGAGCAGGCGCTGCGCATGATTTTCGGCGCACCGCCGCTGTCGTATTCGATTCCGCCGGCGCTGCGCGGGCAGGTGATCGTCGGCAGCTTCATCTATTCGTTCTATCGCGTGGTGTTGATCGGCATCGCGGTGGCCTGTGTCGCCGGGCTCTGGTTCCTGTTGCAGAAGACACCGTTTGGCCGCGTGGTGCGCGCCGGCGTGCAGAACCCGGACATGGTCGGCGCACTCGGCATTTCGTTGCAGCCCTACATGGCGGCGGTGGCCGCGCTCGGCATCGGGCTCGCGGGCCTCGCCGGCGTGCTGCTGGCGCCGATCTATGCGGTGCATCCGGCGATGGGCAACGAGATCATCACGCCGGCCTTCGTCGTGGTGGTGATCGGCGGGCTCGGCTCGTTCTGGGGCGTCGTGGTCGCGGCGCTGCTAGTCGGACTGGTGAAGGGCGTGATGGTCGGCATCGGCTATTCGGCCGCCTCCACCGCCGCGATCTATCTCTTGATGCTGCTGGTGCTGCTGTTCCGGCCGCGCGGGTTGTTTGGCGAACGCATGACGCGGCTGGAGCAATAGATCATGCGACAGCTCTTTCCCGCGCCGCTCATCGCTGCTTTCGTCAGCCTCATCGTGTTGCCGCCGGTACTGCTGGCGCTCGGCCTCACCATGACCTCCGCCACCGAGGTGGTGGTGTTCGCCATGGCCTGCATGGCGCTCAACATTCTCGTCGGCACCACCGGCCTCGTCTCGTTCGGCCACGGCGCGTGGTTCGGGCTCGCGGCTTATGCGGCGGCACTGCTTCAGCGCGACCTGATGCCGGGGTCGTTCGTGGGGCCGGTGATCGGCGGCGTCGTCATCGTGGCGCTGATCGCAGCGCCCTTCGGTTATCTGTTCCTGCGCCGGCGCGGCGTCTATTTCGCGCTGCTGACATTGGCACTGGCGGCGATGCTCTACGTGGTCGCGTTCCGCTGGACCGAAGTGACCGGCGGCGAGAACGGGCTTGGCGGCATCACGCGGCCGACATGGTTCGGCGTCGATTTCGAGTCCTCCACCAATTACTACTGGCTGGTGGCGGCGATCGCCTTCGTCGTGCTGATCGTGCTGTGGCGCTTCCACAATTCCACCGTCGGCTCGGTGCTGGTGGCGATCCGCGAGAACGAGCAGCGCGCGCGCTTCATCGGTTATCCCGTCAATCAGTACAAGCTCGCGGCCTTCGTGCTGTCGGCTTCGCTCACCGGGCTCGCCGGCATTCTGCTGCTCTACAAGAATCGCATGACGTCGGCCGACCCCATCAACGTCGCCTTCTCCGGTGAACTCTTGGCGATGGTGGTGATCGGCGGGATGCGCAGCTTCATCGGCCCGGCCATCGGCGCGTTGTTCTACGTGCTGTTCCGTGAGTTTCTCTCGATCTACACCGAGAACTGGCTGTTCTGGCTCGGCCTGATCTTCGTCAGCTTCGTGGTGTTCTCGCCGACCGGCCTCGTCGGCGTGTGGGAGCGTGCCACCGCGCCATTCCGCAAGACCGTGGTGGAGGATGCCGCGATGTCGGCGCGCAAGATCGAGGCGCTGCCGTTGCCGGATTTTCTGCGCCCGACCGCGCACGTCGATGGCGCGGTGCTCGCCGCCGACAACATCGTCAAGAGTTTTGGTGGCATCAAGGCGGTGCAGGGCGTCGATATCGCAGTCGCGGATCGCACGCTTCACGCGCTGATCGGCCCGAACGGCGCCGGCAAGACTTCGGCCTTTAATCTGTTGTCTGGCATGTTCGCGCCGGACTCGGGCGCGGTGACGTTGCTCGGCAAGCCCATCGCGGGGCGCACGCCGGAAGCCATCGCCAGCGCCGGCATCGGCCGCTCGTTCCAGATCACCAATCTGTTTCCGGCGCTGAGCGTCGGTGAGAACATCCGCCTCGCGGTGCAGGGTCGCCATCCGCGCCGCTTCGATCCGTGGACCAATGCGCTCTCCATCGCCGACATCAATCGCGAAACCGATGCGGTGATCCGCTATCTCGGCCTCGCCGGCATCGAGCGCGCGGAAGCGGGAGCGCTGTCTTACGGCGGGCAGCGACTGCTCGACATGGGCGTCGCGCTCGCCACTGCGCCGCGCGTGCTGCTGCTCGACGAACCGCTGGCGGGCCTCGCCGCCGCCGAGCGCGAGCGCATCGGCGCCATCATCAAGCGCATTTCGACCGACTTGCCGGTGCTGCTGGTCGAGCACGACATCGACCGAGTGTTTCAACTGGCCGACCGCATCACCGTGATGAACGAGGGTCGCGTGTTGCTTGACGGCACGGTGGAGGACGCGCGCGGCAGCGCCAAGGTGCAGGAGGTCTACATCGGGTCAGGCGCGGCGGCGGTGGCGGCGAAGCCGCGCGAGGCGGCGGCGACCCCTGAGCCGTTGCTGGAAGTGGCGAACGTCGATACCTTCTACGGCAAGAGCCACATTCTCAACGATGTCGGCTTCACGCTGCATCATAACGAGATCATCGCGCTGCTCGGCCGCAACGGCGCCGGCAAATCGACGCTCTTGAAAACCCTGATCGGTATCGCACCGGCGGCGAACGGCGCGATCAAACTCGCGGGCCATGATCTCGCCGGCCGTCCGTCCGCCGAATGCGCGCGGCTCGGCATCGGCTACGTGCCGCAGGGGCGCGGACTGTTCGCCGGCATGAGTGTTGCGCAGAACCTCGAACTCGGTGGCCTCAAGCGCCAGACCGGTCACGGCATCCACTGGACTCGTGAACGCATCTACGACTACTTCCCGCGCATCCGCGAGCGACTCGACAGTCCGGCGGATTATCTTTCCGGCGGCGAGCAACAGATGGTGGCGGTGGCGCGCGCGCTATCCGGCGACGTCCGTGTGCTGCTGCTGGATGAGCCGTTCGAGGGGCTGGCGCCGGCGGTGGTCGAGCAACTGTTCGAAACCTTCGACCGGTTGCGCAAGGAAGTCGCGATCATTATCGTCGACCATCACCTCGATCTCGCGCTGGCCTTGTCGGACACCACCGTCGCGCTGGAGCGCGGCCGGGTGATCCATCAGGGGCCATCGCGGGCGCTACGCGACGACCTCGACCTGCGCCGCAAGGTGTTGTGGCTGTGAATGGTCCTTTCCACTTTCGTCATGGCCGGGCTCGTCCCGGCCATCCACGTCTTTCTTACTCGATATGCATCAAGACGTGGATGCCCGCGACAAGCGCGGGCATGACGGCGGGGAAGATGTAGTGTATCCGATTCAATCTATGCGGGATGAGCGTTAAAATGTCGGAGCCGAAAACTGTCGCCATCGTCGGAACGGGCCTGATCGGCTGCGCCTGGGCCGCGATTTTTGCCCGCGCCGGATGGCAGGTGCGGTTGACAGATCCGCATGCACCGACGCTTGAAGCCGCACCACAACGCATCGCCGATGAATTGCGCGGGCTGGCGCGGCATGGGCTGTGCGACGATCCCGAAGGCGCGGCGAAGCGGCTCACGGTGGCGCGTGATCTCGCGGACGCCGTCGCCGGCGTGAGCTTCGTGCAGGAGAACGGCCCCGAGAAGATCGAGGACAAGATTGCGATCTTCACCGAACTCGACCGCCTCGCGCCGCCGGGTGCGATCCTCGCGTCGTCCACCTCCGCCATCGTCGCCTCGCGCTTCACGGAAAACCTGCCGGGCCGCGCGCGCTGCCTGGTCGGCCATCCCGTCAACCCGCCGCATCTGGTGCCGCTGGTCGAACTGTGCGGCGCGCCGTGGACGTCGCCCGACACCGTCGCCCGCGCGCGCGAGATTTATCTCGCCATCGGTCAGGTGCCGGTGACTGTCAATCGCGAGATCAACGGCTTCGTGCTCAACCGTTTGCAGGGCGCGCTGCTGGCGGAAGCGTTTCGCCTCGTCGGCGAAGGCTACGTCTCGGCGGAAGACCTCGACCACACCGTGAAGAACGGCCTCGGCCTGCGCTGGTCGTTCCTCGGGCCGATGGAAACCATCGAACTCAACGCGCCGGGCGGCATCGCCGATTACTGCGCGCGCTACACGGGCTTTTACAAGGAACTGGCGAAGGGGGCGGCCGGGCCTTCGGTGTATGAAAGCCCGAACGTCGACCGGGTGATCGCGGCATGGCCGCATCAGGCGACGCCCGATCGTCTCGCAGCGCTGACGCGACGGCGCAACGAACGCCTTGCGGCGCTGGCCGCGCACAAGCAGAAACAAGCCGCGAGCGAAGCATGAGCGCGGCGCGTCCCATTTCGATCAAGCAAGGAAGCCTGTCATGAGCCGTAAAGTCATCATCACCTGCGCCGTCACCGGCGCGATCCACACGCCGTCGATGTCGAAGGCCCTGCCGGTGACGCCGCAGGAGATCGCGGACGCCGCCATCGGCGCGGCGGAAGCGGGCGCCGCCATCGTGCATCTGCACGCGCGCAATGTCGAAACCGGGCAGCCGGATCAATCGCCGGAAGCCTTCGCGCCGTTCCTGAAGATCATCAAGCAGCGTTCGAACTGCGTGGTGAACCTCACCACCGGCGGCTCGCCGACCATGATGGTGGAGGAGCGCGTGCGCCCAGCGGCCGTGTATCAGCCGGAAGTGGCGTCGCTCAACATGGGCTCGATGAATTTCGGCCTGTTCGGGATGCTCAACCGCTTTAAGGATTTCAAGCACGACTGGGAGCGCAAGCACCTTGAGAACAAAGACATCGTGTTCCGCAACACTTTCAAGGATATCGAGTTCGTGCTGCGTACGCTGTCGGAATCCGGCACGCGCTTCGAGTTCGAATGCTACGACACCGCGCATCTGCACAACCTCAACTACTTCCTGATGGAAGGGCTGGTGAAGCCGCCGCTGTTCGTGCAGACGGTGTTCGGCCTGCAAGGCGGCATCGGCGCGCATCCCGATGAAGTGCTGCACATGAAGCGCACCGCGGATCGCCTGTTCGGCGACAAGTATCGCTGGTCGGTGCTGGGCGCGGGCCGCAATCAATTGCCGATCGCGGCGATGGCGGCGGCGATGGGCGGTAACGTCCGTGTCGGCCTCGAAGACTCGCTGTGGGGCGGGCCGGGGCGTTTGGCGGAGTCGAATGCCGAGCAGGTCCGCGCGGTGCGCAAGATCATCGAGGGGCTGGGGCTTGAAGTGGCGTCACCGGATGAGGCGCGCGAGATTTTGCACCTCAAGGGCGGCGATACGCTGAAGGTGTGAGGCGAGCTATAAAAACCGGGGTCGTCCCCGCGCAGGCGGGGACGACGATCTCTGTGTGGCACGTCCGGCTACGAAAATACGGATGGATGCGGTTACTCACGGTATCGATGATAGCGAGACTGGCGGATGAGGTGATCAGAACGCCTGTCGGGCGGCCATCAATCGCCTAGCCGCAGGAGAATCCAATAGAATATTTTCGCCCAGCATTCGCATGAGGCCCTCGTAATCACCAGGGCCGTCGTTCGCTTTTCTATTAGGGAAGTCGACTTCTGTGTAGAATTGCTTCTTACCGTCGTCAAAAACTCTGAAAATTTTCAATTTCTTTGCGTCTTCATCAATCTCTACGAGATGAGAAAAGTTAGATGCAGTCATGCATTTCACCCATTACATGGCAAAAGCTAAGACGTGGATGGCCGGGACAAGCCCGGCCATGACCATGCGGATGGATACGCGGATCAAGCCCGCGCATTGACGTCGCGATTACCCCCGCAATGCCGCCAGCGTCTGTTCCGGCTGCTCCAGCATCATCATGTGCCCCGCGCCGGGCAGCACCACGGTGCGGGCGTCGGAAAGCGCCGCGCCCAGCGCCTTGCCGGATTTCAGCGGGGTCATCATGTCGCGTTCGCCGAGGATCAGCGTCACCGGCACCTTGATCTTCGCGGCCGCCTCGAGCGCGCCCTGATAGGCGTTGCAGGCGTTGAGGTCGGTGAACAGTACGTCGCGCGCGGTGGTCTTTAACACACGCTGCGCGCCGCCATGCATCCACAGGCCGGGCAGCGGGCAGCCGCCGAGTTCGGCGTGGAAGCCGAGGCCCCAGATCGACACCATGTCGATAGCGCCGGAATCGTTGTCCTTGGCGTTCTGCAACAGCTCCGGCCCGACCGCCATCGCGGCGGAGGTGCCGAGCAGGCTCAGCTTCGTCACCCTGGCGGGAGGCCGCGCCGCG
>JAFKKM010000130.1 GCA_017305555.1 Hyphomicrobiales bacterium
CCTCAACCGGATCGCAGCACGACCTGCTTGAAGCCGCCACCCAACACAGAACACAGACCCCTCTCGCCTCAGCAGCGATCTCTCCGGCCAAACATCACGCCCCAGCCAAATAAATACTTTCGCAGAGGCCTCGCGAAGGCGGGGACCCAGACTCCGCAGTGGTTCGGCTCAAGAAACCCGGGCGAGTTTATTTTATAATAACAAAGGCCAGGGGTAATGGGTCCCTGCCTGCGCGGGGAGGACGTCGCGTACCTATCTAGCGCATTGCCGAGAAACGGCTGTCGAACCCGTTCGACGGGACGGCCGGCTGCGCGCCGGAGATCGCGTTGGCCTGTTTGCGGGTCGCGTCGCTCTTGGCGGTCGTCTTTGCCGACGCCTTCGGCGCGACGTGCTTCGGCGCTGGCGCACGGCTTGCGGTGCGGGCCGCACGCGGATCGTGCCGCTTGGCGGTCTCCACCTTGGGCTTTGTCGGCGCGGGAGGACGTGCTGCGACCGGCGCGGTCGAGGCGGTATTGTCCGAACCGCCGAGGCCGACCTTGCGCGCCAGCGACGAGAAGAAGTTGCCCGACGACGAAGATTGCGACGATGACTCCGGCGCGGCGATCGCCATGCGCGTCGCCGGTGCGGGCGCTTCCGCCACCACCGGCGGCTGCTCCGGCTCGAGCGCACGCGGCGGATTGACGTGCGAAGGGATGGTGCCCGGCAATTTGGCCGATGCCAGCGCCACGCTGGAGGTGCCCTCGTCGGACAACCCGGTCGCGCCGCCCGGAACATGCGCGGCGAAAATCTTGTTCATGCCGCCGTCGATGCCGGTGTTCATGCGCGCCACCGGCGTGCCCTTGGCGACCAGCTCGGCAACCTTGGCGTCGTCGGCGCGTTCCTTCGCCTTCACCGCGTCGGCCACCGCCGCGTCGACCGTGTAGGCCGGACACGCGCCCGCAGCGTTGAAGACCGGCGGCTGGGTCGAGCCCGGCAGCGGTACCGCATCGAACACATATTTCTTTTCGCAGAAGTCGACCTTCGGCTCGCGATGCGTGACCTCGAAGTGATCGTAGCCGACCTTGATCATCTTCCAGAACGGCATGTTCGGATTATTGCGGTGCTTGGCCATGTTCACCGGCGTCATCCGGAACGGGTAGGCTTGCACCTGGAATGCGCGCTGGCCGCCGAAGAACGATTCACGCCCCAACGCGTAGATGTCGGAAATCTGTTCGTCGGTCATGGCGTAGCAGCCGCGCGACGAGCAATCGCCATGCACCATCAGTTGCGAGCCGGTGCGGCCGAGCGCTTTGTCGAACGCGTTGGGGTAACCCATGTTGAACGAAAGGTAATAGGCCGACTGCGGATTCATCTGCGCCGGCGTGATCGAGTAGAACCCTTCCGGTGCCTGACGATCGCCTTCGCGGACCTTCGGACCGAGATCGCCCGACCAGCGGCAGATCGGATAAGTTTCGAGCAACGCGAAGTCGCCGGAGCGGGTCTGCTTCCAGACTTCCAGTTCGGCTTCCTGCTTGAACAGGCGGATCAGGATCGGCGATTGCAGATCCATGTCCTTCTTCTGAATTTCAGCGACGAGTTTCGGCGGGACCGGCTTATTGGCCTTGGCGTTGTTGGCGAGCGACACCCCGTCGCTGTTGCAACCGGCCAGCAGTGCGCCGGCGCCAAGCACCATCGCCGTGGCAAGCACGCGGCTTCGCAACCCGAAATTCACAGCCAAGCTCCGCAACGGATGGGCAAATCCGCCCCCCACAATCGACACGTCAGGCCCCCAGCCATTGAATAAAATATTAGCGTTAAAGGTCACTTGCCCGCAACCTGCGCGGCGTGCCGGCGCACGGTTGCCTGCGGCCGTGGTGAACAGAGCTTAAACGCCACAGTCGCGGCCAAATTGGGGCCGCACATAGCGAACCCACCATGGTCGTCCCTGCGCAGGCAGGGACCCATAACCCCTGCACTTCGTCGTCCAGGACAGGTAGCAACACGCCATCCCTTAAACTACCTACGACACGGCGTATGGGTCCCTGCCTTCGCAGGGACGACGCCGTGCGATTTCGGGAAGCCTCGCGGGTTTCAGCCGAGCCTGCGGCCGATATCGAGGAACTTCTGCCGCCGCTGACGGCGCAGCGTCTCGCCGTCGAGGCTGCGGAGGTCGTTCATGGCCTGGGCGATGGCGTCGCCAGTGGTCGCGATCATCGCCTGCGGATCGCGATGCGCGCCGCCGACCGGTTCCTTGATGACGCTGTCGATGATGCCGAACCGCATCAGATCCTGCGCCGTGATCTTCATGTTGGTGGCGGCTTCCTGCGCCTTGCTGGAGTCCCGCCACAGGATCGACGACGCCGCTTCCGGCGAGATCACGCTGTAGATGGCGTGTTCCAGCATCAGAACCTTGTTGGCGGTGGCAATCGCGATCGCCCCGCCGGACCCGCCCTCGCCGATGACGACGGCGACGTTGGGCACCTTGAGCGTGAGGCAAGCCTCGGTAGAGCGGGCGATGGCTTCGGCCTGGCCCCGTTCCTCGGCGCCGATGCCGGGATAGGCGCCTGCCGTATCCACCAGCGACAGTACCGGCAGGCCGAAGCGGTCGGCCATTTCCATCAGCCGCACCGCCTTGCGATAGCCCTCGGGCCGGGCCATGCCGAAATTGTGCTTGAGCCGGCTTTCGGTAGTCGCGCCCTTCTCCTGACCGAGAATGCAGACGCTTTCGCCACGGAAGCGGCCGAAACCGCCGACCAACGCCTCGTCCTCGGCGAACTTGCGGTCGCCCGCGAGCGGCGTGAACTCGGTGATCAGCGCGTTGACGTAATCCATGCAATGCGGCCGCTGCGGATGCCGCGCGACCTGCGTCTTCTGCCACGGCGTCAGCGCGCCGTAGAGTTCGCCGAGCGCCTGTCCGGCCCGGCCCTCGACCCGCGCGATCTCGTCGGCGATGTCGCTGCCGCTGGCGGCCAGCGTCCGCAACTCGTCGATCTTGGCATCGAGTTCGGCGACAGGCTTTTCGAAGTCGAGATAACTGCGCATGCGGATCGATCATTCACATCGGGGGAGACGAAAAGGAGCCGCTGGGGCCCCCGGAAACAGCCACGCAGGCTTTTCAAGTCAAATGGCCTGCCAAGTCAAGCGCACGCGCATGGCACCGGCAGAAAAAGCCTATTCGAATCAACGCGTTGATTTTTTATTCACCGGTTCAAAAAGGGCAAGGCACGTCGTTGCCCCCTCAAGCCAGCCCTCTGCAAGGTGGTGATCCGGCTAGCCTTCCGCCAGTGGATGCAGGTCGCGGACCAGGCTTTTCAGCCGCTCCTCGACCACATGGGTATAGATCTGCGTGGTCGAAATATCGGTGTGGCCAAGCAGGGTCTGGACGATGCGGAGATCCGCACCGTTGTGCAGCAGGTGGCTGGCGAAGGCGTGACGGACCACATGCGGGCTGATGACGCGCGCCGGCAACCCGGCGGCGACCGCAAGGTCTTTCAGGTCGCGGGCAAAGTGCTGCCGCGTCAGATGGCCGCTCTCGCCGAACGACGGAAACAGCCATTTCGACGGTTTCGGCGCTTTCGCTGCCGGCTTCTGCTCGTCCTTCGCCTCCTGAACCGCAGCGATGGCGGCCAAATAATCCGCCATCGCCTGCCGCGCCGAATCGTTCAGCGGCACCAGCCGTTCCTTGTCGCCCTTGCCGCGCACCACGATCATCCGCGCATCGCGCCGCGCCGCCGACAGCGGCAGCGACACCAGTTCGGACACGCGCAGGCCGGTGGCGTAAAGCACTTCCAGCAGGCAATGCAGCCGCGCCGCGCGCACCTGCTGCGCGGCCGATTGCCCGGGCACCTGCATCAACTCGCGCGCCCGCGACAGCAGGCGATCGACGTCGGCGATCGACAGCACCTTCGGCAGCGGCCGCCCGCGCTTGGGGCCGGAGAGAATCGCGGCCGGATCGTCAGCACGAATCCGCTCGTTGAGCAGGAAGCGAAACAGATGCCGCGTCGACGACAGCCGCCGCGCCACGCTGGACGACTTGAACCCGCGCGTATCGAGATCGGCGAGATAATCGCGCAGCGCCTGCGTCGAGGCGTTGGCAAAGCCCTGCCCGGCACGCTTGAGAAACGCGGAAAGGTCCTCGAGATCGCGGCGATAGGCCGACAGCGTATTGTCCCCCGCCCCCTGCTCGGCCGCGAGCATGTCGAGGAACAGGTCGATCAGGCGGGAATCGGAGGCTGCGTTTCGGCTCATGGCCCAGTCCTAACGCAAGTTCGGTACGAGCGAGTTAATTGCGGAGCTACGCTAATTGATTGTCTGCACTCCCTACCCCCGCGTCGTCCCCGCGCAGGCGGGGACCCATATGCCGCAGCGTCTCGGTTCGAGCACAAGGCGCAGTTGTCCTGCAACAACCAACGCCAGGGGTTATGGGTCCCCGCCTGCGCGGGGACGACGATGGAGGGCTCAATCCTTGAGAAACTTGTCGGAGTGGATCGTCACCGTCATCTCGCGCGGCGATGGGTTGACGAAATTGGCCAGCGCGAAGATCGCGCCATAGACCAGCCCTGCGATGATCGCGACGACGGACAGAAATCGCAGCAGGCTGGGCATGAACATATCTCGAACGGCAGGGCTTCAACCGCGCGGAACCCAACGCGGCGCGGCGACGAATCCAATAATCACTACCATATCTTACGCCGCCACGGGCAACCGCCTCTGGCAAGTCGCTCCATCGCGGTAGTTACGATCACGCTACGGCCTGATCGCCAACAGCAACCGCCTCTGGCAAGTCGCTCCATCGCGGTAGTATAGAGGGCCGATATCCGCCTCGGCGGCCCAACGGACCCGATATGACAGAGATTGCCCTGCAACCCAGCCATCGCGGCATCGAGGAGAGCGAGATCGTCGCAGCCCTCGGCGCGCGCGCCATCGTGCTGGTCGGCATGATGGGCGCCGGCAAATCCACCATCGGGCGGCGGCTGGCGGCGCGGCTGCATCTGCCGTTCCGCGATGCCGACATCGAAATCGAAGCCGCGCACGCCGGCATGACCATTCCGGAAATCTTCGCCACCCACGGCGAGCCGTATTTTCGCGACGGCGAGGCCCGCGTCATCGCCCGGCTGCTAAGCGGCGGCGCCAGCGTGCTGGCCACCGGCGGCGGCGCGTTCCAGCGCGAGGAAACCCGCCAGCGCGTCCACGACGGTGCGGTGTCGATCTGGCTCGACGCCGACGCCGACATCATCCTGCGCCGCGTGAAGCGACGCACCGACCGCCCGCTGCTGCAAACCGCCGATCCGGCCGCCACCATCGAGAAACTGATCGCCGAGCGCAGCCCGAACTACCAGCTTGCCGACATCACCATCGCCTCGCGCGAAGTCCCGCACGAGAAGATCGTCGACGAATGTGTCGCGGCGCTTCACGGCCGGCTTCGCCCCGCCCCCCATCCCTTACAGCAGGATGAGACTCCATGACCGTGTCGCTCACCAACACTGGCCCGACCGTGGTTGAGGTCGCGCTGGGCGACCGCGCCTATGACATCGTGATCGGCCGCGACCAGCTCGCCTCGCTCGGCGAGCGCATCGCTGCGCTACGCCCCGGCGTACGCACCGCCATCGTCACCGACCGCACCGTGGCAAAACATTGGCTGGCGCAGACGGAAGCCTCGCTGGCCGCATCCGGCATCGCAAGTTCGCGCATCATTGTCGATGAAGGCGAAGGCTCGAAAACCTATGCCGGCTTCCAGCAGGTGTGCGAGGGGCTGATCAGTGCGAAGATCGAACGCAACGATCTGGTGATCGCGCTCGGCGGCGGCGTGGTCGGCGATCTCGCGGGCTTCGCTGCGGCGGCGGTGCGGCGCGGCGTCGATTTCGTGCAGGTGCCGACGTCGCTGCTGGCGCAGGTCGATTCCTCCGTCGGCGGCAAGACCGGCATCAACTCGCCGCAGGGCAAGAACCTGATCGGCGCATTTCATCAACCGGTGCTGGTGATTGCCGACACCGCGATCCTCGACACGCTGTCGCCGCGCCAGTTCCGCGCCGGCTACGCGGAAGTCGCGAAATACGGCCTGCTCGGCGACGCCGCGTTCTTCGCCTGGCTGGAGGCGCATCACGCCGAAATCTTCTCCGGCGGCGCGGCGCGCGAACACGCCATCGCCACCTCGTGCCGTGCCAAGGCCGCCATCGTTGCCCGTGACGAGCGCGAGAACGGCGAGCGCGCGCTGCTCAATCTCGGCCACACCTTCGGCCATGCGCTGGAAGCCGCCACCGGATTCTCCGACCGGCTGTTTCACGGCGAAGGCGTCTCGGTCGGCATGGTGCTGGCGGCGCAACTCTCAGCTCAGCTCGGCATGATCGCCGCCGATGACGCAACACGCATCCAGCGTCACCTCGTTGACGTCGGCTTGCCGACGCGCTTGCAGGACATCGCCGGCTTCGCGCAGGAAGGCCTCGCCGACGCCGACGCACTGATGGCGCTGATGGCGCAGGACAAGAAGGTGAAGCGCGGCCGCCTCACCTTCATCCTGATGCGCGCCATCGGGCAGGCGGTGATTTCCAACGACGTCGAACCGGCGCTGGTGCGCGACTTCCTGGCGCGCAAACTTCAGGACGCGCGCGCGTAATCGCGACGTCGCGGCGGAGACATCATGAGTTCGGTCATCCTGAATGTTCTGATCGCCGCGCTGCTGCTGGCCGCCAACGCCTTTTTCGTCGCGGCCGAATTCGCGCTGGTCAAAAGCCGCGGCTATCGCGTCAAGACCATGGTGGAGCAGAACCGCTTCGGCGCGCGCAAGCTGCGCGACATCATGGGCAACGTCGAAGCCTATCTCGCCTGCTGCCAGCTCGGCATCACCATGGCGTCCCTCGGCCTCGGCTGGGTCGGCGAGCCGACCGTCGCCGCGCTGCTGGCGCCGCTGCTGCTGCCGCTCGGCCTGTCGGAATCGGCGCTGCACTTCACCTCGTTTCTGGCCGGCTTCCTGATCTTCTCGTCGCTGCATATCGTGATCGGCGAGCAGGTGCCGAAGACGCTGGCGATCCGGAAGCCGGAGCCGGTGTCGCAGTGGATCGTTTATCCGCTCCATGCGTCCTATCTGCTGTTCTATCCGCTCAACTGGCTGCTCAACAACGCGGCGCGCACCATCCTGAGCGCGCTGCGCGTCAAGGAAGTCTCGCATCACGAGGTGCTGACCGGCGCGGAGCTCGAGGGGCTCGTCGGCGAATCCGCCGAGCACGGCGGCATCGAAAGCGGCGAAGCCGAATACATCCAGAACGTCTTCCGCTTCGGCGACCTCACCGTGGCCGATGTCATGGTCCATCGTACCGCGATGGTAATGGTCAATGCCGACCTGCCGCCGGAAGAGCTGGTGCGTGAGGTGCTCGCGAGCGAGTACACCCGCATTCCGCTGTGGCGCGACAAGCCGGAGAACATCATCGGCGTACTGCATGCCAAGGATCTCTTGCGCGCGATCCGCACTTCCGACGGCGACACCTCGAAGATCGACGCCAGCGCCATCGCGCTGCCGCCGTGGTTCGTGCCGGAGATGCGGCCGGTGTCGGAACAGCTCAAGGCCTTCCGCCGCCGCAAGACCCACTTCGCGCTGGTGGTGGACGAATACGGCGAAGTCGAAGGCATGGTGACGCTTGAGGATATCCTCGAGGAAATCGTCGGCGATATCTCCGACGAGCACGACGAAGCGGTGGCCGGCGTTCGCGTGCAGCCGGACGGCTCGGTGGTGGTGGACGGCTCCGTGCCGATCCGCGATCTCAACCGCGCCATGGACTGGCACCTGCCCGACGAGGAAGCCACCACCGTCGCGGGGTTGGTGATCCACGAAGCGCGCTCGATTCCGGAGCGCGGCCAGGGCTTCACCTTCCACGGTTTCCGCTTCCGCGTGCTCCGCCGCGAGCGCAACCGTATCACCATGCTACGCATCGGCCCGCTGCCGCGCGAAGCCGAGACCCTCGAGCGCCGTCCGCGTGCCGGCACCGCGTTTTAGCTACCGTCATTGCGAGCGAAGCGAAGCAATCCAGAAGGCCATGAAACAAGGACTGGATTGCTTCGTCGCTACGCTCCTCGCAATGACGGAAAGTATTCAAGTCTTTCTCCAGATACTTCACTGAAAAGGAGTCACCCATGCCCGCAAGCAAAGTCGCCATCGTCACCGCCGGAGGCAGCGGCATGGGCGCGGGCGCCGCGCGCAAACTCGCGGCGGACGGCTTTCAGGTCGCGATCCTGTCGTCGTCGGGCAAGGGCGAGGCGCTGGCGGCCGAGCTTGGCGGCATCGGCGTCACCGGCTCCAATCAATCGAACGACGATCTGAAGCGGCTGGTCGATCAGACCATGGCGCGCTGGGGCCGCGTCGACGTGCTGGTCAACAGCGCCGGCCATGGTCCGCGCGGCGGCATCACCGAACTGTCCGACGACGACTGGCATCGCGGCATGGAGGTGTATTTCCTCAACGTGGTACGGCCGACGCGGCTGGTGACGCCGATCATGCAGGCGCAAAAAGGCGGCGTTGTTATCAACATCTCGAGCTTCTCGGCGGTGGAGCCCGATCCCGCGTTTCCGACATCGAGCGTCTTTCGCGCCGGCCTTGCCGCTTACACAAAACTGTTCGCGGACAAATACGCTGCCGACAACATCCGCATGAACAACGTGCTGCCCGGTTTCATCGACAGCCTGCCGGAAAAGCCCGGCATCGCCGAGCGCGTACCGATGGGCCGCTATGGCCATGTCGACGAGATCAGCGACGTGATCGGCTTTCTGGCGTCGGCCGGCGCCGGCTACATCACCGGCCAAAGCATCCGCGTCGACGGCGGCATCACCCGCTCGCCGTAGCGGGCCACATATCTCGGCGTCGTCCCTGCGAAGGCAGGGACCCATACGCCGTGTCGCTGATGATGCGGAGAGTGCTCGTGATCTTCGGTGAGCAACGGGCCATCGTGCTTACCACAACCGCCAGGGGTTATGGGTCCCCGCCTGCGCGGGGACGACGGTTTTGGTGTGGCACGCCCGGTTAAACTAAGACAGCTTACGCGAACCGGCCGTGGCAGTGCTTGAACTTCTTGCCGGAGCCGCAGGGGCAATCTTCGTTGCGGCCGACCTTGCCCCAGGTCTCGGGGTTGTTCGGGTCGCGGCTGGCCTTGTCCGCATTGATCGCCGGCGCCAGCGAGACGTTGGCGAACGCCATGTCGTCCTCGCCGGTGATCGGATTGGCTTTGTGCGCTTCCATCTCCGGCAACAGCGGCTGCTCGTCCGGCGGCACGATTTCGACGCGCATCAGCTGCGCCGTGACCGCCTCGCGCAGATGCGCGATCATCGCCTCGAACAGGCTGAAGGCTTCCGACTTGTACTCCTGCAACGGATCGCGCTGGCCGTAACCGCGCAAGCCGATCACCTGCCGCAGATGATCGAGCATCACCAGATGCTCGCGCCACAGGTGATCCAGCGTCTGCAGCAGGATGGTCTTCTCGACATAGCGCATCACCTCGGGGCCCCACTGGGCGACCTTGGCGGCCATATGTTCGTCGACCCGCTGCTCGACACGCGCGAGAATTTCCTCGTCGGCGATGCCTTCTTCCTTGGCCCAGTCGTCGACCGGCAGGTCGAGGTCGAGCACGCGGGTCAGATCTTCCTTGAGGCCCGCGACGTCCCACTGCTCGGCATAGACGTGCTCGGGGATGTGCTTGGTGACGACGTCCTCGACGAAAGCGCGGCGCATGTCGGCGACGGTTTCGGCGACGCTCTCGTTCTGCATCAGATCGACGCGCTGGTCGAAGATCACCTTGCGCTGGTCGTTCTGCACGTCGTCGTATTTCAGCAGGTTCTTGCGGATGTCGAAGTTGCGCGCCTCGACCTTCTGCTGCGCTTTTTCCAACGCCTTGTTGATCCACGGATGGATGATGGCCTCGCCTTCCTTAAGGCCGAGACGGGTCAACATCGATTCGAGCCGGTCGGACCCGAAGATGCGCATCAGGTCGTCGTCCAGTGACAGGAAGAATTTCGAACGGCCGGGGTCACCCTGACGGCCGGAACGGCCGCGCAACTGGTTATCGATGCGCCGCGATTCATGGCGCTCCGAGCCCATGATGTAGAGCCCGCCCGGCTTGGTGATGGTCTTGGCGGCGCGGCTGCCCTTGGCCGGCTCAACCTCGACGGTCTCTTCGGCCTTCAGCACGATCTCGCGGAATTTCTCGATCTCGGCTTTCACGGCCTCGGTCCGCTTGATCTTCTCGGCCTCGTCCTCGATGCCTTCCAGTTCCTTGGCGACACGCATGTCGATCGAGCCGCCGAGTTTGATGTCGGTGCCGCGGCCGGCCATGTTGGTGGCGATGGTGATGGCACCCGGCACGCCGGCTTCCGCGACGATATAGGCTTCCTGCTCGTGGAAACGCGCGTTCAGCACCGCGAACAGCTTCGCCGGCTTGCCGGTGCGCGCCGCGGCGTAGAGCTTGTCCATCGCCCTGGCGTCGGAGAAGTCGATCTGCTTGAAGCCGTGCTTCTTGAGATAGTCCGCCAGCACTTCCGACTTCTCGATCGAAGCCGTGCCGACCAGCACCGGTTGCATCCGCGCATTGGCGCGCTCGATTTCGGCAAGGATGGCGCCGTATTTCTCGTCCTGCGTGCGATAGACCTCGTCGTCCTCGTCGAGACGCGCGATCGGCAGGTTGGTCGGAATCTCGACGACTTCGAGTTTGTAAATGTCGAACAGTTCGTCGGCTTCGGTCAACGCCGTACCGGTCATGCCGGACAGCTTCTTGTACATGCGGAAGTAGTTCTGGAAGGTGATCGAAGCCAGCGTCTGGTTTTCCGGCTGGACGGTAACGTGTTCCTTGGCTTCCAGGGCCTGGTGCAGGCCTTCCGAATAACGGCGGCCCTGCATCATGCGGCCGGTGAACTCGTCGATGATCACCACCTCGTCGTTGCGGACGATGTAGTCCTTGTCGCGGGTGAACAGCGTGTGGGCGCGCAGCGCCTGATTGACGTGATGCACGACGGAGACGTTCTCGACGTCGTAGAGCGACTCGCCCTTGAGCTGGCCGGCGTCGCGGAGCAGCGTCTCGATCTTCTCCATGCCGCCTTCGGTCAGCGACACGGTGCGCTGCTTCTCGTCGACCTCGTAGTCGCTCTTGTCGAGATGCGGAATGAAAGTGTCGATGGTGTTGTAGAAATCGGAACGGTCGTCGAGCGGACCGGAGATGATCAGCGGCGTACGCGCTTCGTCGATCAGGATCGAGTCGACTTCGTCGACGATGGCATAGAAGTGCTCGCGCTGGACCATGTCCTCCAGGCGGTACTTCATGTTGTCGCGCAGATAGTCGAAGCCGTATTCGTTGTTGGTGCCGTAGGTGATGTCGCAGGCATAGGCCGCCTTGCGCTGGTCGTCGTCGAGGCCGTGGACGATGACGCCAGTGGTGAGCCCGAGGAACGAATAGATCTGCGCCATCCAGCCGGCGTCGCGGCTGGCAAGGTAGTCGTTGACCGTGACGACATGAACGCCCTTGCCGGCAAGCGCGTTGAGGTAGACCGCGAGCGTCGCCACCAGGGTTTTACCTTCGCCGGTCTTCATCTCGGCGATGTCGCCCTCGTGCAGCACCATGCCGCCGATCAACTGCACGTCGAAGTGGCGCTGACCCAGCACGCGCTTGGCTGCCTCACGCACGGTGGCGAAGGCCGGCACCAGCAGGTCGTCCAGCGACTTGCCGGCTTCGATCTGTTGGCGGAACTCGCCGGTGCGCGCCTTGAGCTGCTCGTCGCTCAGCGCGGCGACTTCCGCCTCCAGCGCATTGATGGCATTGACGCGCGATTGATAGGCCTTGACCCGGCGGTCGTTGGGAGAACCGAAAAACTTGCGGGCGAGCGCGCCGATCATACCAATGTCCTGTTCATGCGGTTCGGCATTGCAGCCGGAAGATCATCCATCAATGCGACGTCATCGCACGCGTCGTTTAACATGCGGCGGGCCGCCTTGTCGCGCCGGGGAGCCAACCCGTCGCGCCGCCGCGCCATCGCGGCCATCAACTCGTCGTGACGCCTCGATCCGCCCAATTCCCGAGCCGGGATCAGACCTTACGTCTCGCCGCCGGAGGGAATAGTTCGACCGTCAAGGATTTACCGAAAAAAGGGCACCGGACAATGCGGCCACCGTTGACCCGGTGCGGGACAGATATGGTCCGCCCCAAGGGTTGTCAACGTGTCGTCATCGGCGCAAGGCAGGCCGAAAGCTGTCCGAGATTTCATGATTTTGACAGAGTTTTCGCGTTGCCAAGGCGGCGAGATTGGGCGAGTGTCCGCCGCCTCGAACCGACCCCCTCCGGGAGAACAGGATTTTCCATGACTGCTTCATTGCGTCCGACCACCTTGAGCCTGCGCGGCCTCGCGCTGTCCGCGGCAAGCTGCCTCGCCTTGGCGCTGCTGGTCGGCTCGCCCGCCCGTGCCGACGACGCCAATCCGGTGCTGGCGAAGGTCAACGGCGTCGAAATCCACCAGAGCGACGTGACGCTGGCGGAAGAGGAACTCGCGCCGAGCCTGGCGCAGATGGACCCGGCCACCAAGAAAGAGAACGTGCTGGCCTTCCTGATCGACATGAAAATCGTCGCCAAGGCCGCCGAGGACAAGAAGATCGCCGACCAGGCCGACTTCAAGAAGAAGCTCGACTTCGCCCGCAACCGCCTCTTGATGGACAACCTGCTGGCGGCCGAGGGCAAGGCGGCGCTGACCGACGAGGCCATGAAGAAGGTCTATGACGACGCCGCCAAGCAGATTTCCGGCGAGCAGGAAGTCCACGCCCGCCACATCCTGGTGCAGACCGAGGACGAGGCCAAGGCGATCAAGGCCGAACTCGACAAGGGCGCCGATTTCGCCAAGCTCGCCAAGGAAAAGTCGAAGGACCCCGGCGCGTCCGATGGCGGCGACCTCGGCTTCTTCACCAAGGAACAGATGGTGCCGGAATTCTCCAAGGTCGCGTTCACACTGGAGCCGGGCAAGATCTCGGACCCGGTGAAGACCCAGTTCGGCTGGCACATCATCAAGGTCGAGGAAAAGCGCAACCGCAAGCCGCCGACCTTCGAACAGGTGAAGCCGCAAATCGAACAGTACGTGACCCGCAAGGCGCAGTCGGAATACGTCGCCAAGCTGCGCGAAACCGCCAAGGTCGAGCGCATGGACAAGCCGGCCGCCCCGGCCGTCCCCGCTCCGGCGACGCCAGCGACACCGCCGGCGAAGAAGTAAATCGACGACTCATTTCGATCATGGCGGGGCGGGATGCACATCATCCCGCCCCGTTTTGTATTCGGCGTCCGCATCC
>JAFKKM010000131.1 GCA_017305555.1 Hyphomicrobiales bacterium
GGTGAATGACGCGTCGAGTCCTTCCGCAAACAGCAGGGCGAATGCTTTACGTAGCGCGAACAACAGATGCACTGGCGCGGTGCCGGCATACTTGCGGTAGTGCTCGTGCCCCTCGCGCGCGGTCCAGTCCCAATAGGGCGTGCGCAGGCCGGCATGGCGATGCCGTTCCAGTGCACGGTCGTTGGCGGCGACGAAGGCGAGGCCCGGCGGCGTCATCAGGCCCTTCTGCGATCCCGACATCGCGACGTCGACGCCCCACGCGTCCATCTCGAACGGCAGGCAACCGAGCGAGGCGACGGTGTCGACCATGAACAGTGCGTCGTGGCCGGCAGCCTTGATGGCGCGGCCGATCGCGGGGATATCGTTGACGACGCCGGACGCGGTATCGACCTGCACCACGAGAATGGCCTTGATCTGGCGTTGCGTATCCTGCCGCAGCCGCGCCTCGACCTCGGCGGGCCGTACCGCGCGCCGCAGGTCGCCCTTCAGCACCTCGACCTCGACGCCGGTTGCGGCGGCGGCATCGCCCCAGCCGATGGCGAAGCGGCCGCTTTCCAGCACCAGAATCTTGTCGCCGCGCGACAGCGTGTTGCTCAGCGTCGCTTCCCACGCGCCATGGCCGTTGGCGATGTAGATGTAGGTGCGCCCGGCGGTGCGAAACAGCCGCTTGAGATCGCCGAGCAGGCCGTCGGTCAGTTGCACCATCTCGTCGGAATAGATGTCCAGCGCCGGGCGATGCATCGCTTGCAGCACCTCGTCGGGCATCGTGGTAGGGCCGGGGATGGCGAGAAATTCCCGCCCCGCGCGAACGACCATCGTGAGACTTCCTTATTGTTCTTGCAGTCCGTCCTGCTTGGCACGGCGGGCCCGCGAATTAAAGCCTTTCCGCCGAATGCCCGATATCGTGACGGAACATGGAGACGGTGGGCGCGCAACTTATCGGCCACGCGTCGCTATTTTCGCAGCGTCTGGGCGATGGCCTGCCAGATCTGGTCCTTGAGCTGGATAGCGAGCGGACTGGCGATATCGACCACCGGGGTGGCGTTTTTCCGGCAGTTCTCGGCGAGCCGCAGCACCCAGACTTCCCCGTCGGTGTAATACGGATCGCCACCGCCGTTGCGGCCGGCCAGTGTCGGGCCGACGCCGGTGACCTGATATTTCGCCGTCACCATGCCGGCGGCTTCGAGGTCGGCTGCCAGCGTTGCGCGTTCGGCGTCGATATCGGGCGCGATGTGATGGGTGACGGCACCGGTGTAGCGGCTGACGCCGACGCCGCGGTCGAACGCCGCGTCGCCGAGCCAGACCGGGCGATCCTCCGCGCCGCGCTCCAGCACGCGCCACAATCGAATGTGGTGACGTTGATCGGCGCTGCCGCCGACCTGTTTCTCGTAAGCGAGATCTTCGCGACGGCCGAGGTAATAGAGATTACTCACCGGCGCGGCGCGATAGGGCCGGCGGAAGATCACGCTGCCGGCGATGCCGATGCTCGAGCGGATCGAAATCGGCGCAGCGGGCGACCAGCCGGCTTGTTTCATCGCGCAGGCAATGTCGTCGCGCGAGCCGATCAGGCCGACATTGATCGGATCGCCGGGAATGCCTTGCGCGGTGCGCGTCACCATCGGCAGGCCGGCAAGGCCCTTCTGGTGTTCGTAGTGCGTCCACAGAATCGGCAGCAGCATGTAGGCGATCAGCCCGTAGAGGCTGAGCAGCATCAGCGCCAGCAATACGGTTTGCCGCACGCGGCGATGCCTGCGTCGCGGGCGCATATCGGCGGCGGGTGCGCGCGTCAAGTCGCGGGCCTTTTGCATGACGCATCAAGGGTCGCACGCGTATGCAAGGTTGTCACCGCCGCGTTTCGCGGCAACCGGCAGCTTCGGCGTCCTCCACCGAGCAGAACCAGCGCGTGCCCTTGCTGACCTTCATCTTGATCTGGGCGTACCAGCGGCTGGTCGGGCGATGATAGATGCACTGGCCCGAGCGGTTGACGTTGCCCTTGATGCGGCAGGCGGGCGACGGCGGCAGCGGGCCGGACGCCGATGCCAGCAGCAGGCGGCGGACGTTTTCCTTCGGTTTGGCGGCACCGAGAATGACCGCGTGTTTCTTGCGGACGCGCCAATCCGCCGGCGCGAAGAACGCGCCCTGCCACAGGCCGGCATGGGCCGCTTGCGCCTGCTTCTGGTCGGCGTCGTAGGTGTGTGCCCCGCGAAACGCCAGCGCCCAGCCGTTGCTCACCAGCCACTTGTGAATGTCTGCGCCGTCGACGGTGCATTTCGCCAGCGTGCGGGCGCGGCGGTCGAGCCGCATCAGGTGGCAGGTCCACGGTTTGTTGCCGACGAAGCCCGCCAGCGCGTCGTGCGCGGCGATGCCGCATTTCCACGGCGCGCCCTTGGCGTCGAGGCACAGTTGCTGGCGCGCGGGGGCGTCGATACCGGCGAGTTTGATGCGGATGTGATTGATGCTGATCTGGTCGGCGGTCTGGATTTTCGGCACGCCGGTGATGTCGGACGCGCACGCTGTCGAGCCCGATGCGATCAGCGCCAGCATCATGACAGCGAGGGAAATCGATTTGAGCATCAACGATGGCCGTGTGCGGAGATCATGTCGCACATTTTGGCGGTCTACGCGCGGACGTGCAAGACGCGGAGGCCATTCACGATCCTGGAATCGCTCACGAGCGCGTCATCAAGCGCCGCGCCAGCGCGAGGCCCATCAGTACGAAGGCTGAGGTCACTTCCGGGCCGCCGACCAGAATGCGCGTCGGCGTTTTCATCTTGTTCCATTCATACGCCTTGAACGGACCGCGCCGGCCACCTTCGCCACGTCCGCGAATGATAACATGCAGAGGTGCCGCGAATGCCGCGCGTTCCGCGCCGAGATGGCCCAGCGCGATCAGCGCCAGCGCCGCATCGAACGGATTCATCTCGTGAGCGATCAGATCGTCCCGTACGTAGGCGAGAACTTTTTCACGGATGAAGGCGAAGGCGTTGTCGGGATCGATGGCGCGGCGGGCGTTATCCGGCAGCGCCATGAAGGCGGCGTAGCAGCGGCCGAAATAGGCGCAATACAATTCCGGCAGGTAATAGATGTGCGAGCGCGGATCGGCGAACGCGCCGCTGTCCGCCAGCCGCCGCTGGAAGGCGACGATGCCGTGGATCATCGCGAGCCGCGATGGCGTTTCGACGATCTTCCAGCGCGCGCAATTGCGGAACGAGACTTCGAGCACGTCGAGATTGAGCGTCGGGTCGAGATCGTTGCCGTAGGGCCGCTCGCCCTTGAGGTTGTCGATCCATGTGACGATGCCGCCGCGGTAATCGATGTGGTCGTTCAGCGGCACGGTCACCTGCGGCTCGTTGACGCCGTGGGTCACCTGATAGCCGGCGTAGAAATCCACCAGCGGCTGGTCGAGCAGCGTATCGCTGCGCCCCGCTTGCAACGCGGCCGAGAACGAGCAGGCAGTGGTGTCGCAATCCGGCACGTAGATGCCGAAGCCGAGATCCTGCTTGATCTGCGCGAAGAAGCGGCTGAAGCGCGGATGCGGCGCCGGTGCCAGCGCGGTGATGACGTCGAAGGTGTTGCCGTCGCGTCCATGCACGGTCTCGCGGCTCGGGCCGATGCAGAATTCAGCCATGGCGTCGATCGCCGCGCGCGCGGGCGCCTGCTCGTCCGGCGCGGCGAGGCCAGTTTCGAGATAACCCAGCAGCGCCTCGATGAAGAATGCATCGTAATAGGCCGAGCGATGGCGGATCTGCACAGGTTCCCACATCGGTTCGGCGATGCCGGTCCATGGCGGATTGATCAACTGCCCCGCCGGCGAGCGCGCGATGAACACCCGTGCCAGATTGAACAGCAGCGTGGAATTCTTGTAGCCGCGCGCGTCGAGGCCGGTCAGCGCCGCGAGGAAATCCGCGCCGCGCACGTCCGGATCGCCGATCAGGTTGAAGGCGGCGTAGGTCGGCAGAAAACCATTCCTCGCATAGGAGCGCAGCAGATGCTGGCCGCAGGTGCGGATCGTCGCGTCGATCTCGCTCATCGCCGGCGCATCGCGTGGCGCGACCAGCGGCTTCGGCTGTGGATGGCGAAGCTGCAAGGTATCGACCAGTTCGGCCACCGGCCGGCCGATCGCGGCCCAGTCTGGTTCGCTGTCGTCACGGGCGCGGGTCAGCGCCGCGCGCAGCGCGTTGAAGCGATCCTCATTGCGCAGTTCGGGTAAGCCCGCGCGTCGCAGCAGCGGCCGCAGCGCCGGATTGCCCAGTGCGGTCCGATAGAATTTGGCGAGATGCGCATCACCGGGCGGATGGCCGCCGCCCGCGCCGCGCAGCAGCGGATCGCAGACGTCGTAGAGCGAGGGGCCTTCCTTGCTGGCCGTGAGCGCGCGGAAGGTGGCGCCGGCGAAATACCGCACATCCGTCAATGAGTGTCCGCCCCGCTTCCCTGCCCGAAAGTGCCGGCGTCGGTCGCCGGATTGCCCGCGCCCGTGGTTCGCTTCTTGGTTCGCTCCCTAGCCCGCGCGCCCCGAGAGGCTGTCACGAAGCGGGCGGCTTTTCAAATGTGATGTCGGTCACTGTGGAGAAACGCGGCCGGCGGCATGGTTGGGGCATCAAAAGCGACCGATCCGGACGGACGGCCCACAAACTCAGGGAGAGCGTCATGTCGAAATTTTCCAGCCAGCTCAGCATCCGCACCGTCCTCGCCAGCCTGGCGGTGGTCGGTTCCCTCACGATCTTTGCCCAGGCGGCGAACGCCTACACCAACGAGCAGCGCATCGCCTGCACCCCGGACGCTTTCCGGCTGTGCAGCAGCGAAATCCCGAACGTCGAGGGCGTTACCGCCTGTATGCGCAAGCAGAAGTCCAGCCTGAGTGCGGCCTGCAAGGCGGTGTTCGGCAAATAATCAGGGCAAATAATCTGGGGTTGTCACGCAACCCGGAAGGACGGTAACGCTTTGTTATACCGCAGTGCCGCAAATCGAGCACAATTGGTCGGCAAGACCTCGCCGACCCTAAAACCGATGCGAGTACCGGCGCGCTTGTGACGACGCGACGGATGACGACGGGACCCTGTACGGCCATGAAAATACGAAATTTTCGCGTATCGCGCCGGTCGGCTACCCTGTTCGCGGTCATGGTCGGGACCCTGTCGCTGGCGATCGGCGCCCATGCCGCTTTGTACAAGCGCGCCGCCGATGCCACCCGAGCCGCCGTAACCGTCCCGGTGGCGGCGAACGGCCCCGCCAAGGTGGCGCTGGTGATCGGTAACAGCCTTTATCCCGATGCCAACGCCCCGCTGGCCCAGCCGGCCAACGACGCCCGCGCGCTGACCGCGGCCTTGCAGCGCGACGGTTTCGACGTCGAAACGGTTGAGAACGCTGATAAAAGCGAGATGCGCGGCGCGGTCGAGCGGCTCAAGGCGAAGATCCGGCCGGACTCGGTGGCGATGCTGTTTTTCGCCGGCTACGGCGTGCAGGTCGGCCGCGAGAGCTACATGATACCGGTCGATGCGGCGATCTGGAAAGCTTCCGACGTTCGCCGCGACGGCACCAGCATCGAATCCGTGCTGGCGGCGATGAAGCAGCGTGGCGCCCGCGCCAAGCTGGTGGTGGTCGATGCGTCCCGCCGCAACCCGTATGAGCGCCGGTTCCGGTCCTATTCCCACGGTCTGGCCGCGATCAACGCACCCGACAACGCACTGGTGCTGTCGTCTGCGGCCCCGGGTCAGGTGGTCGATGACGGCAACGGCCAGAACAGCCTCGTGGTCGCGGAATTGCTGAACAACCTGAAGTCGCCCTCCGCCGACGCCGCGACGGTTTTCAACAAGACCCGGATGGCGGTGTCGCAGGCCTCGAACGGCAAGCAGGTCCCGTCGGTGTCGTCGTCGCTGCGCGACGAGGTGCATTTCGGCGACCAGGCCCCGGCCAATCTGGCCAAGGCGGGAAGCTGAAGCGGGATACATTTAAATCATGATCCGTCATGCCCGGCCTTGTGCCGGGCATCCACGTCTTAGAGGCCGCTCAGTAAGAAAGGCGTGGATGGCCGGGACATAGGCGAGCAAAGCGACGCCGTTCTTCGAACGGTTATGCCCGGCCATGACATGGTGATGTTCGACTTCAATCCGCATCGCTCTGAATTCCCGGCAAGACTGAGTTAGCAGCCAATTCGCAGCCGGTGATTTAGCTATTTCTTCGCGGCGTCGGCCATGATCGGCCGCACCGGATCGCCCTCGCGTAACAGCGCGCCGGCGCGCGCCACCACCGTCTCGCCCTCCGACAGGCCTTCACGGATTTCGACCCGTCCACCCGATATCAGGCCGGTTTCGACACGCCGGGTCTCCACCCGGTCGCGCCGCACCACCTGCACCACGGTGCCGGCGCTGCTGTAGAGGATCGCGGTCAGCGGCACCGAAACGCCGCAGCTTTCCCCGGTCTTGATCGAGGCCCGCCCCGACGCGTTGACCAGCAATGGTCGCTTGGTCGTGATCGCGACGAAGGCCATGCCGAGTTGGCTGTTGGGATCGACGGTGGCGCCGATCTGCCGCACCTTGCCTTGAAGATCGTCGATGCCGCTGATCCTGATGGTCGCGGGCTGGTCGACCTTGAGCTTGGCGAGGTCCCGGGTCGACACCCGCACCGCGAGGTCGAATTCGTTCCCGGTGATGATGTTGAACAACGCTTCGCCCTTGCCGGAGGCGATGGCACCGACCACGGCGGTCGATGCGCTGACAAGTCCGGCAGCGGGCGCATGGACGGTGATCGCGTTACTCTCGGACTGGCCGATCCTGGCCAGCGCCTGTCCAGCGGTGACGGTCTGTCCGATGTCCACCTGTATCTCCTGCACCTTCAGGCCGGGGCGGTCCGGGCGCACCGCGATCTCTTCGCGCGGAATCAGCAGGCCGAATGCATCGACGATGTCGGAGAAACACGACTTCGCCGTCGTCAGGACGGTGACCGTCGCGGCATTGCCGGGGACCTCATTGGCGGCAACAACCGACTGCGGCAAAGCGCACAACGCCACGGCCGCAAGCAGCGCCCGGGCGGGACGTTCGAACCAGCGCCGGAACGAGAGCAGCGCCGCAATGCGTTTCATCAAAGGGATTCCGGTTGCAATGGAGTTCGTCGTTGCGGGGCAGATTATTGAAGCCGCCCGCCAGCGCCAAGGGGGCTTCGCATCATACGATAAGTCGGTGTCGGCGCGTGGCGAGTTCAGAACCTGATAGGATTTCGATTTGTACGCAGATTTGCAGCACGACAATCGACGTTGTCGCCGTCGCGGGGACGACGGACTCTCAGGACGCGCGGCTAGAGTGTTGGATATCGGCGTCGGCATCCGGCGTCGATCCGCGCCAGCGCAGAATTTCCACCGCCGGAATCGGATGATGGAAACCCTTGAGGGTGAGCGGCGCCAGCGGGTTCGCCTCGACCAGAGATTCCACCATGCCGTAGGTGCGCTGGCTGACGACGATCTGCCCGGCCTTGGCTTCGTCGGACAATCGTGACGCCAGATTGGTGACGCTGCCGATCGCCGCATATTCCAGCCGCCGCTCGAATCCGATCTGTCCCAGTGTGGCGTAGCCTACCGCGATGCCGACGCCGAAGCCGAGGTTGTGGCCGCGGCTGCGCCATTTGCGAGCCAGCACCTCGATACTGTCGCGCATTTCGATCGCCATTCTGACGGCGCGCTCGGCGTGATCGGGAAACGGCAGCGGGGCGTTGAACAGGATCATCACGCCGTCGCCGGCGTAGCGGTCGAGCGTGCCTTCGTAGCGGACGATCGATTCACCCAGCGCCGCATGATACTCGCGCAGCACGTTCATCGCTTCTTCCGGCTCGGAGCTTTCGGTGAAGGCGGTGAAGCCGCGCAGATCGCAGAACACCACCGTCACCTCGCGGCGATGGCTGTTCAGCAGCGAATCGTGGCCGTCAGATGAGGCGATGAGTTGCGCTACCTGCGGCGCGAGAAAACGCTCCAGCCGGCGGATGCGTTCGATTTCGCCGAGTTGCTTCTCGACGCGTTCCTCCAGCGAGCGATTCCAGTGCTGCAACTGGTCGGTCTGCTCCTGCAATTTGTCCGCTTGGCGCTGCACGGTGTCGCGCGCCGTCGCCAGTTCGTCGACCGATCGCGCCAGATCGCGGGTGCGTTCCGTGACCTTGGATTCCAGTCCCGCGTAGGTTTCCTGCAACTCGCCGGCCATGCTGTTGAACTGGTCGGCGAGTTCTTCCAGTTCGTCGGAGGTCTTCACCTCGATGCGATGATCGAAGTCGCCGGCGCCGAGTCGCCGCGCGCCGGAGCGCAGCGCGTTGATCGGCCCCACCATCCGGCGCGCCAGCAGGACGCCGGCGAGAATCGCGACCGCGAGGCCGAGCGCGGCCAGCGCCGCGATGCGGAGCAGCAGCGCGCGCGCCGGCGCCAGCGCCTGGCTGGTCGGCTGTTCGAACACCACGAACCAGCCGAGCTTGGGTACGCTCTGCGCGGCGGTGAGAACGGCGTGACCGTCCGGCGTGGTGCCGGCGTCGAGCGGCACGGCGTCGGGTTTCAGCAGCGCCGCGATCTGCGGCAACGTCGCCCAGTCCTGCCCGATCAAGCGGCTCGACGCGGAATGCGCCAGCACCCGGCCGGCGGGATCGACGATATAGGCGGTTGTGTGCTTGCCGATCTGCGCTGCCTCGACGAAATCGCGGAGAAACCGCAGGTCGATTTCGGCGACGGTGACGCCGGCGTCCCGTCCCGCGTGCGCCACCGCGATCGACATGAAGGGCTGGCCGTTGCGGAAGATCGCCGGCGCGAACGCCGCGCCTTTGGCGACGCCTTGCGTGAAGGCGGCATCGCGGGAGAAGTTCGCGCCGCTGTCGAGCGTCACCGCGGCGCGGGTCATGCGCAACTGCTCGCGCCCCGCGCCATCGAGTTTGAATATCTGGCTCACCGCAGGCTGCTGGTTCAGCAACTGGGCGTAATCGCTCTGGCGCTGTTCGATGGTGGCGACGCTGGCGCGCGTCACCCAACTCACCTGCCGTTCGAGATCTGACATCGATTGCGCGATGCGCCGCGCCGCCGCTTCCGCCTTGTCGCTCATCGCTGCGGTGAGGTTGGCTCGCGTCTCGCGATAGATCATCCAGGTTTCGAGCGCGGCGTTGATGGCGAGCACGAACAGCACCAGCCCGACCAGCGACACGACGTACTTGGCGAACAGGCCGCCGCGCCGCCACCAGCCCTTGTCGTGTTGCCCGGCCATTCCGTTCCTCTTGCACGGGCGAAGCCCGATTGCCCCTGCGTCGTATCAAATCAGAAATATTATATCCACGGCCGGCGGTTTTTGATTCGTCATGGCCGGGCATAGCTGTTCGAAGAACGGCGTCGCTCTGCTCGCCTACGTCCCGGCCATCCACGCCTTTGGTCCAGCATATCGCGCCAAGACGTGGATCCCCGGGACAAGCCCGGGCACGACGGAGGAAATCTCAACTCATCGCCATCGGCCGCCATCAGCGGCCGAACAACTGCTTGAGGATGCCGTTGATAGCCGATGCGCCGTCGCTGTCGTCGGGCGCATCCTGTCTGTCGGGGGCGGAGCCTGATTGTGGCTGCGATTGCCCCAACCCCTGCCGGATCATGCCGCCCAGCGTTTCACCGAGGCTTTTGCCGGTCTTGGTATCGGTGCCGAACAGGCCCTGGCCCAATTCACGCAGCTTTGCGTAGGCCGCATCAGGATTATCGAGGATGCCGGCCATGTCCGGATAAATCTGCGGTGCGGCCCACGGCCCCTGGATCATCACCGGAATACCGAGCCCGACCGGATTGGCCGTGCTGCCCTGACCTTCGAGCGACATCACCAGCTTGGGTTCGACCCGCAACGCCAGCGCCTTGCCGCCGAGATCAACGGTGCCGGTGCCGCGCATCCGCACCAGCGGGCCGATGAGCGTGAGATCGCCGGTCTCGGCCTTGCCCTGCGCGATGCGGAACGAGGCGCTGAGTTGCGACAGGTCGGTGGCTTGCACCTCGTCGGTCTGCCAGCCGTTCAAGGTGCCGGCGGTAAGCGAACGGATCATCTGCGCGACGTTGATGCCGCGGATTTTTCCGTCGCGGAAATCGAGGAAAGCGGTGCCTTCAAGATTCGACATCATCGCGCGCGGATTGTTGCCGGACGACTGCACCGTGAATTTCGCTTGCAGTTTGCCTTCCAGCCGGTCGAAATCGGCAAGCCCGGACAACAGCGGCAACGCGCGGATGCCGGCGAGGTCGCCCTGCAAGGTGAGGCGCGGCGTCGCGCCCGATGCATCCAAAGTCAGCGTACCGTTGGCGAGGCCTTCATAGGCGCCGAGGTTCTCGACCTTTGCCGTGAGCGTGCCGCGATCGAGCGTCGCGCCGAACGCCAACGGTGCGATCTGAAGATCGCCGTAAGCAAGGTGTGCGGCGGAGATGCGCACGTCGGCATCGACATAGTTCAGGCCGCGAAGGTCGAACGGCGTATCGCTCCACGATGTCGCGGACACTTGCGTCGAGGCTTGCGCCGGCTTTCCGATAGCGAGGTCCTGAATATCGAGATCGAGTTTCACCAGCGGCTTGCTGGCGAGGTCGACTGAGGCCCAGCCGGTGAAGGGTTTGCCGCCGAGCGTGCCGGTGACGCCATTGATCCGCACCATGGCGTCGGTGATGCGGACGTCGGCCTTGGCGGTCAGCGTCCCGGCCAGCAGGCTTGGCGCTTCGAACGTCAATTCCACCGGCACATTGCGGCGCGCGGCCGCATCGCCCGGCCGCGCCGCGCGGAGGTCGAGCTTGAGCGCGTGCGCGCCGCTTCGCGCGGTGGCGTTCACCGTGAGTTGCCGGTCCGCGCCGATGGCGGCGGTGGCATTGATCGCTTCGATACGATCCTCGACCTTGTCGCGCGGGTTGGCGAACACCAGCGCGCCATCGTTGATGGTGATGCGATCGATCCGAACCTGTGCTGCGTCGGATGCGGACGTCGGCGCGGCATCGTTGCTTGCCGATGCAGTTTTCGTCGCCATACGTTCGCGCAGCAATGGAAGGTAGGCGACCGGCTTTTCGAGCGTGAGGCCGGTGATGATCGGCTTGCCGGACAGCAAACTTCCAAACGGCATCTCCACGCGCGTTTGCGCGACCTCGATGCGTTCGGCAGCCTCTGAGCCGGCGCGCCGGTCCAGCGTGATGTCGTTGAGCGTGAGATGGAAAGTCGGCCACAGGGCGATGCGGGTGGTGCCGTCGATCTCGATCCGGTAGCCGGTCGCGCGTTCGATCCGCGCCTGGATCGCCGACGTCATCATTCCGGAGGGAATGCCGAGCGCGAGAACGATCACAGCGACGAGGACAACAGCCGCGATCACGGCGCCGGCGAGTTTGACAATTTTCATGCGGAAATCCGGCCTCGCGAAACATATGTCGGAACTTGAGATGTCGGCGCAGCCTGCCGTCGGGTTCAATGCGCGTCGAGCACAACGCACCAGCGCGACCGAATGTCCCGACAATGTAGAAATAGTGCAAAGGGGCTGCAAACCTGTGTGATCTATGACACATTTGCCCGACGCGGCAAAAGCGGTGTCGGCCCTCGCATTGGAACGTCGAGTAATGAGCAAGCAGGCTGAGTTCGCGGTTATTCTCAAGATGAACCCGATGTTCGCCGAACTGGGTGCGGCGGAGTTGCAGCGCATCTCGGGCCTTTGCCACACGCAACAACTCGCAAGCGGCGAGGTGCTGTTTCAGAAGGGCGACGACGGCGATGCGCTGTTCGGCGTGCGGCGCGGGCAGATCCGGATCGAGACCGGCGCGTCCGACGGTTCGCGGCTGACGCTGAATTTCCTCGGCCCCGGCGATCTGTTCGGCGAGGTCGCGGTGCTCGACGGCCAGAGCCGCACGGCGGACGCCACCGCCGGCGAGCCGACTGAGCTATTTGTGCTGCGTCGTGAGGATTTTCTCGCGCATCTCGAGCGCGAGCCGAAGGTGGCGGTCAAGTTGATCGAGCTGTTGTGCCAGCGTATCCGCTGGATGAGCGAGCGCATGGAGGAATCGGTGTTGCAGCCGCTGCCGGTGCGGCTGGCGCGGCGGCTGTGCGCGCTGGCGTCCGATTTCGGCTCGGAGGTTCACATCTCGCAGGAGCAACTCGGCGTGTTCGTCGGCGCGGCGCGCGAAAGCGTCAACCGTCAATTGCAGCAATGGCGCAAGGACGGCATCCTCGACCTGCAACGCGGCCGCGTGCTGCTGCTCAACATGACCAAGCTGACGGCGGTGGCGCAGAAGGATTAGGGGCGAGCCACGCCGTCATTGCGAGAAGCGCAGCGACGAAGCAATCCAGACCTTGCTTTGTGGCTTTCTGGATTGCTTCGCTTCGCTCGCAATGACGAAAGAGGATGGATTGTCGGGACATAGGCGAGCGAAGCGACGCCGTTCGTCGCACGGCTATGCTTGGCAATGACGTCCATCGCTCACGTCGCCTTATTTTCAACCGTCGGCGGCTCGTCTTCGTGGGCGTCGTTCGATGAAATCACCTTGCGGCCGAGACGCACGAAGAACTGGCCGACATCGTCCATCAACAGGAACATCGCCGGCACGAAGATCAGCGACAACAGTGTCGAGAAGATCAGGCCGCCGATCACCGCCAGCGCCATCGGCGAGCGGAATTCGCCGCCAGCGCCGAACGCCAGCGCGCTCGGCACCATGCCGGCGGCCATCGCGATGGTGGTCATTACGATCGGCCGGGCGCGCTTCTGCCCGGCATCGATGATGGCGGCGTCGCGGGCCATGCCGGCGCGGATCGATTCGATGGCGAACTCCACCAGCATGATGGCGTTCTTGGTGACGATGCCCATCAGCATCAGGATGCCGATCCACACCGGCGTCGTCAGTTGCTTGCCGGTAAGCAGCAGCGCCATGATCGCGCCGCCGATCGACAGCGGCAGCGAGAACAGGATGGTGATCGGTTGCAGGAAGGTGCCGAACAGCAGCACCAGCACCGCATAGACCATCATCAGGCCGGCGCTGATCGCGGTGGCGAATCCGGCGGAGAGTTCGTTCAGGCTCTCGGCGTCGCCGGACTGGTTGACGCGGACATTTTTCGGCAGGCTCTTCATCACCGGCAGTTCGTAGATCGCCTTGAGCGCATCGCCGAGCGCGGCGGTGCCGACCAGATCGGCGGC
>JAFKKM010000181.1 GCA_017305555.1 Hyphomicrobiales bacterium
GTTCGGCCGCACTTCACTCCACCGCCGCGTAGACCAAGTTGCGGATCACGTTGCGGAAGTATTCGCGCTGGCCCGGTCCTTGCGACATGAACACCGCGAACAGGTCCTCCTTCGGATCGATCCAGAAGAACGTTCCGGCGATGCCGCTCCAGAAAAACTGACCGGCCGAACTCGTCACCGACGCCATGCCTTCATCGGTGCGCACGCAGAAGCCGAGGCCGAAGCTGTGGCCCGGCGTGAGCAGCGTGCCGTTGCGCGGCATCGCCGGCCCGAGGTGATCCGACGCCATGAAGGCGAGCGTCTTGCGGCCGATGATGCGTTCGCCGTCGAGCGTGCCGCCGTTCAGCAGCATCTGGCAGAACCGCGCGTAGTCCATTGTCGTCGACACCAGACCGCCGCCGCCGGATTCCATCGCCGGCTTCTCGGTCATGTCGAACAGTTTCACCGCATCGCCGGTCCATGGATCATTCGCGAACGGTTCGGCGAGACGATCCTTGTTATCGGCGCTGGTATGGAAGCCGGTCTCGGTCATTCGCAGCGGCGCGAGGATGCGCTCGGTGAGGTAAGCGCCGAGCGTCTGGCCGGAGACGACTTCGACGACGCGGCCCAAGATGTCGGTGGAGCGGCTATAGTTCCACTCTGCGCCGGGTTGGCAGATCAGCGGCAGGCTGGCGACGATGCGGGCGTGCTCGGCATTGTCGATCTTGCGGCTGCGCAGCCGCGACTCCTGATACATCTTGTGGACTGGTCCGTTGCCGGTGTGCTCGTAGGTGATGCCGGAGGTATGGCGCAGCAGGTCCTGCACGGTGATGGGGCGGGCGGGGGGGACCAAGTCCAGCTTGCCGTCCTTCTCGACCGCCACCTTCTGGTCGGCGAATTCCGGAATGAACTTGGTCAGCGGATCGTCGAGCAGCAGCCGGCCTTCCTCGAACAGCGTCATGATCGCGGTCGAGACGATCGGCTTCGTCATCGAGAAGACGCGGAAGATGCTGTCGTGGCGCATCGGCGCGTCGGAGGTCGGGCTTTGCCGGCCGAGTGCATCGAACCAGCCGATCTGGCCGCGCCGCGCAACCATGACCGTCACGCCGGGGGTCGTCCCCTTGTCGATGTCGCGCTTGAATGCGTCGGACATGCGCTGGAGGCGGGTGCGGGACAGGCCCAGGGCTTCCGGCTTTCCCTGCGGCAGGGGCGGGGTGGTCGGACGGCTGGCGGTGGCGGCGGTGGCGGCTTGCGCGTTCGCTGGCGGGTTCATGGAGGTCTCCCGATTGATCTTGTTGTTTGACTTACTAAATAGGGCTTCTTCCGGCATCGTTGGCAAGATTGGCCCAGAACCTACGACTTGAACAGGGCCGTTTTTTTGAGTAACCAGCCGCCGGTTCGGAGCCGCGCAAATGCCCGGCCGCAAGAGGTGGACATAGATGGCCAAAGAGAAGTTTGAACGCACGAAGCCGCATTGTAACATTGGGACGATCGGTCATGTCGACCACGGCAAGACGTCGTTGACGGCGGCGATCACCAAGGTTCTGGCGGAAGCTGGCGGCGCGACGTTCACGGCGTACGACCAGATCGACAAGGCGCCGGAAGAGAAGGCGCGCGGCATCACGATTTCGACCTCGCACG
>JAFKKM010000132.1 GCA_017305555.1 Hyphomicrobiales bacterium
GCGGCGGCCCTTCTCATGATGTGGAAGGGATGGGTGCTCGCCGATCAGATCATCGGCGCGGGCATCGGGTTGTTCATTGTGCCCCGGACTTGGTCTCTGCTGAGCCAGGCCACCCACATCCTGATGGAAGGGACGCCGTCGAACGTCGACGTCGGCCTCATCGAGAAGAAGCTGCTCGCGATTCCGGGCTCGGTCGCCGTTCACGATCTGCACGTCTGGACAATCACGTCGGGCTTCGACGCCATGAGCTGTCATCTGGTCGTTGCCGACATGACGATCGGGCGCGATACGTTGCGTCAGGCGCGGCGGATCATGAAGGACGACTTCGGGATCGATCACGTCACGATCCAGATCGAGGACGAGGCCTTGAGGGCGGAGGAGGTTGTGCTTCATGTCTGACGGGCCGCGCGATCTTGGCCGCATTGGCTGACGCGGTACTTCCGCCCTAAGTAAGCACGGCAGTTACCGGAAATATTGCCAGCCCAAAGCTTCGTGACGGACCCCTGTCGTGGTGGTCACGCCTTGATATCAGGCGGAGCTGCAATCGTCTGAGTTTGTGCCAGATCAATGTTCGGTATCGTCGCGCATGTCATGCTGACCATAATCTGGAGGTGCCAAAATGGGTGTCGCAGAAATTTGGGAAAAATGGAAAGTCCGCCGCGCGCTCGCGAACGAATTGAGTTCGCTTGATATGACCCAGCGCGAAGAACTGGCGCGCGATGTCTGCGTGTCCGAAGGCGCTTTTGAGCGTCTCTATGTTGCGGGGGCACGGACGGATCAACTGGAGCGTTTGATGTGCGCGCTCTCGCTGGATCCCGAGGCGACGGAGATCGCAAACGCCGGCGCGGTGACGCGCGATATGAGCCTCGTCTGTTCCGGATGTCTGATGATTAACCGTTGCAGGCGGGAGCTTGAAGCGGGTTCCGCCAGGCAGAATTACAACGACTATTGCCCCAATGCGCTTACGCTCAACGCATTGCTGGACGCACAGATCCTGTCGAGGCTGGCGGCACGGAATCGGGATCGGCGAATCTGAGGCCGTTTCGGCAGTCGGTCCGGTGAGGCCGGGCGCTTCCGGCCATGTGAAGGAGGCATCGCGATGCGCAGCAATTCCCAGCACTACGTCGATCCGGTCGACGATGCCGAGCGCGTCTATCTCGAGTTGTTGATCCGCATCGATTTTGAGCAATGTCATCCGGGCGACAGCCTTGATGACATGAAGCGCAGGTCGGCTTTCAGCAAGGAAGACCGGGGCCTGCTGCGCGATTGGATGGCTGTTGCGGCTCAGCGCGCCGCCGAACGGCAGGGCGATACGCCGCGCATGATTGCCGCCGCGTGACATCATCGTCGCATCCTGAAATCGGCGGCTCTATTGCCGCGAACCGGACCATTGCGAACCACCGCAAATCAGTGCCACTCTGACGGAGGGCGGGCAGCAAAGGCTGTTCGCCGGTTTGACGCGCGGTCCCCGTTCTTTTCGCTTCTGCCTTGAACTGCCGCGATGCTGGAGTTGATGACGTATGAAGGTCGCGGTGATGGGCGCCGGCGCGGTCGGCTGCTATTTCGGAGCTATGCTGGCACGACACGGGCATGAGGTCGTCTTGATCGGGCGCCCCCAGCACGTCGAGGCAATGCACGGTAGCGGCGGCGTCAAGCTGGACAGCAAGGCTTTTGCCAGCGTGATCCTGGTCGGCGCCACCACGGAGCCGGCGGGAGTCGAGGGCGCCGATCTCGTTCTGTTTTGTGTGAAGTCCGGCGATACCGAAACCGCCGGCCGGGCGATGGCGCCATTTCTGAAGGACACGGCAACGATCCTGTCGTTGCAGAACGGCGTCGACAATTCAGCGCGCTTGCAGCCGCTGCTGCGGCAGGCGGTCGTCCCGGCAGCGGTTTACGTCGCCACGGAAATGGCGGGGCCGGGTCATGTCCTGCACCATGGACGAGGCGACCTGGTGATCGGCGCGTCCGCCGCGAGCGAGAGCATTGCTGTTCAACTGAGTGCCGCCGCGATCCCGACCAAGGTTTCGGATCGCGTCGTCGATCAGCTCTGGGCCAAGCTGGTGATCAATTGCGCTTACAACGCGCTGTCGGCCGTGGCGCAACTGCCCTATGGCCGCTTGTTCGATGTCGATGGTGTCCGCGAAGTGATGCGTAACGTGGTCGAGGAATGCGCCGCCGTGGCGGATGCATTGGGCGTCGCGCTGCCGAACGACATGTATGCATCAGTTGTCGCGCTGGTGACGGCGATGCCCGATCAGTATTCGTCGACGGCGCAGGACGTCGCGCGCGGGAGGCCGAGCGAGATCGACTTTCTCAACGGCTACGTGGTCCGCAAAGGCGCAGAGTTGAACATTCCGACTCCGGTGAATCTCACCTTGCACAGCATGGTGAAGCTGAAAGAATTGACGCACGCGAAAAGCGAGGGACACGCATGAAGGACTTTGCAGGGCGAACCGCGGTTATCACTGGAGGTGGCACCGGCATGGGCCGGGAGTTGGCCCGGCAGCTTGTCGCCGAAGGTTGCAATGTCGCGATCTGCGACGTCTCCGCGGCAAACATGGCGGAAACCAAGCGGCTGTGCGAGATCGAGCGTCTGCCGCAGGGGTTGCGCATCACCACCCACGTTGCCGATGTTTCCGACGAGGCGCAGATGCAGCGGTTTCGCGACGAAGTCGCCGAGCAGCAGGCTACCGACAAGATTCATCTGCTGTTCAACAATGCCGGCATCGGCGGTGGCGGCAGTCTCTTCACCAGCAGCCGCGACCAGTGGGAACGCACCTTCAATATCTGCTGGGGTGGCGTCTATCTCGGCACCCGCACGTTTCTGCCGATGCTGATGAAGGCGGATGCCGGCCATATCGTCAACACCTCCAGCGTCAACGGCTTCTGGGCATCGCTCGGTCCGACCGTCTCGCACACCGCCTACAGCGCCGCGAAGTTTGCAGTGAAGGGATTCACCGAAGCGTTGATCACCGATCTGCGGCTGAATGCGCCGCACATCAAATGCTCGGTGGTGATGCCCGGCCACATCGGCACGTCGATCATGTCGAATTCGCGCAAGGTGCAGAAAGGCGTGGAGACCGACACGCTCGATCAGAACGAGATCGAGCAGATGCGCGGACGATTGGTCGCGGGCGGTGTCGACGTGTCGCAACTCTCGGACGACGCCATTCAGCAGATGGCGGCGGAACGTGCGCGGGTCTTTCTCGAGGAAGCGCCGATGACGGCTTCCACGGCCGCCAAGGTCATCCTCGACGGCGTCAAGGCGGAACGCTGGCGCATTCTCGTCGGGCACGATGCCGAACTGCTTGACGGCTGGGTGCGCGGTGCGCCGGAGACGGCCTACGACCCCGATTTCCACGCGCGCTTTGCCGCCGAGGCCGGCTGGAAACTCGGATAACCTTGCTTCACCCGTGCGCGATCGACTTCTCGATCATGCAGTGAATGCCCTTGGAGCCGTTGACCGTCTGCGTTACCCGCAGATCGGCGGCGAGGCTGCACAGCATGTAGGCGTCCTCGCGTGACAGTCCGCGCTGCTCGCCGAGCAGCACGATCATGTCGCGCAGCGCATTCTCGGCGCAGCGGTTCAAGTCAGGATGCATCGCCATGGTGATGTAGTGGGTCGGAGTTTCCGCGCGCGGTGTCGAGAAATTCAGATCCTTGCGCAGGACGAACCGAAAGCGGCCCTGGAGCGCGGTCTCGATGGCGGTGACGCAGACTTCGCCGTCGCCTTGCGCACCGTGGCCGTCGCCGCAGGAAAACATTGCATTCGACACGAACACCGGCAGGAACAGCGTCGTGCCCGGGACCAGTTCCTTCAGATCGATATTGCCGCCCATCGCGCGCGGCACCAGCGACGAGATACGTCCCCATGCCGGCGGCGGCGACACGCCCATGACGCCGAAGAAGGGTTTGAGCGGAAGGTCCAGGCCCCACGGCATCCGGCCGACCATGCGCGCTTGATCGAGCGGAATGTTGACGAGGCGCTGTTCTGGAAAATCCTCGGGCAGGGTGCCCATCAAGGGACGAATAACGTTCCAGCCCCAGTCCTGCCGTAGCCGGATATCGAGAATGTCGACCTGGAGCACGTCGCCGGGCTCCGCGTTTGCGATGGCGATCGGTCCGGTGAGAATGTGACCGGGCAACATGCGCTCGTTTTCGGCATGAATGGCGTCGAGTTCAGGCGGAATGTGAAATGTGCCCCGATCAGGAATGACTTCCGGACTGCCGCTCACGGTATCGATGGTGACTTCGTCGCCGCTGGCGATACGCAGCACGGGCTGAAGCTTCGCTTCGAGGAAACCCCAGTGGCAGTTTTTCGGGCTGGCAGGGAGATGATGATGCGCCATGATGATCCATTTGCTCTTTAGGCAACGAGTGTGCGTCAGTGGACGGCGATTGTCGATCAGGTGAGGGCGTCGCGGCGCAATACGCCTTCCAGCCAGTCGATGAACACGCGCAGCCGATGCGACAGATGTTGCCGGTGCGGATAGAGCAGCGTCATCGGCATCGGCGCGGCGCAGAAGTTCGGCATCACCTCGACCAGCGCACCGGATGCGAGATGATCCCTCACATCGTAGGCCGGGATCTGGATCAGGCCGAGCCCGGCGAGACAGCAGGCGATATAGGCTTCGGCGCTGTTGACGGTGACGCGGGCGCGCGGCGTGCAGGTTTTCGCCGCGCCGTCCGCGATCCATTCCCACGGCACGATGCGGCCGTTCGAGGGCGATGCATAGTTCACCGCGAGATGCGCGGCGAGATCGTCAGGATGCCGCGGCGTCCCATGGCGCGCCAGATAGGCGGGGCTTGCGACATTGATCAGCCGCAGCGCGCCGACGTGGCGCGCGATCAGACCGGAATCGGCGAGGGGGCCGACCCGCAACACGCAATCGATGTTCTCCTCGATCAGATTGACGGCGCGGTCGGTCGACCCGAAATCGACGTCGATCTCGGGAAACCGTGCGAGAAATTCCGGCAGCGCCGGTGCAAGGATCAGGCGCCCGATACGGCCAGGCACATCGATGCGGATGCGCCCGGACGGAAGCACTCCGTCGTCGCGGAACAGGTTCTCGATTTCCTCAACGTCGGCGATGGCGCGCAGGCAGCGCTCGTAGAAGGCATGGCCGTCCTGCGTCGGCGCGACCTTGCGTGTGGTGCGCGATAGTAGCCGCGCGCCGACGCGCCCTTCCAGCGTCTGGATCGCCGCCGAGATCGACGAGCGCGGCAGGCCCAGCGTCGTCGCAGCCTTGGTGAAGCTGCCGCTTTCGACGACGCGGGCGAAAACCTTGAAAAGTTCGATGCGGTCCATCGGCTGGTGGGCCTATTTCGGTATTGTTCGGAAATTCTGACATATCTTATCAAATGAAGCCAGTTTAACCGGATTATTCAGATGATAGCTGTTTTCGAGAGCCGCACGGGTGGCCGCAGACGGGAGCAGCAAGACATGGCCGATCACAGCATCAAGGGAAAAACCGTCATTATCGCCGGTGGCGCCAAGAACCTCGGCGGACTGCTGGCGCGGGATCTGGCGGCGCACGGTGCCAAGGCGGTGGCGATCCACTACAACAGCGCCGCGACCAAAGCCGACGCCGACAAGACAGTGGCTGCAATCAAGGCCGCCGGCGCGAATGCCGTGGCTCTGCAAGGCAACCTGACCACGGCAGCAGCGATTGAGAAACTATTCGCTGACGTCGTCGCCGCCGTCGGCAAACCGGACATCGCCATCAACACCGTCGGCAAGGTGCTGAAGAAGCCGATGGTTGAGATCAGCGAAGCCGAATACGATGAGATGAGCGCGGTAAACGCCAAGTCGGCGTTCTTCTTCCTCAAGGAAGCTGGGCGCCATCTCAATGACAACGGCAAGATCTGCACGCTGGTGACATCGCTGCTCGGCGCCTATACGCCGTTCTATGCGTCCTATGCCGGCACCAAGGCGCCGGTGGAGCACTTCACCCGCGCGGCTTCCAAGGAGTTCGGCGAGCGCGGCATCTCGGTGACGGCGATCGGGCCGGGGCCGATGGATACGCCGTTCTTCTATCCGGCGGAAGGCGCGGATGCGGTCGCCTATCACAAGACAGCGGCGGCGCTGTCGAAGTTCTCCAAGACCGGTCTCACCGATATCGAGGATATCGTGCCATTTATCCGCTTCCTGGTGTCGGACGGCTGGTGGATGACCGGGCAAACCATTCTGGTCAACGGTGGCTACACCACAAAATAGTCTCGGCGATAATCGGACAACTCGAAGACCTTTGCAGTTGCGGCGGCGCGTCCACAAGGATCGCCGCCGTTCGCGTTTTACGGTTTCCATTGTTTATTCTTGTTCTAAACTGCACGCAGAAACGGAACACAGGCAAGGGACCGAAGCCATGCAGCAGGACGTAAAGACGCGCGAGACGGCGGCACCGACCGACAACATCGATCTCGCAACGCTCGTAGCCGATCTGAATGCGTTGCTGCGGCTCAAGACCACCGTGATCGGCATGAAGATGTTCGCCACCGTGGCGGAGATGGAGGCGATCCCGAAGATCCGTCGGCCGAACGCCATCCACACTACCGATCAGATCGTCAGCATGGCGTCGCGCCTCGGCTGGACCGTCGGCATCACCTCGGCCGATCTGGTCGGCGCGCAATGCCGCGCGGTGATCGGCCTGGCGCCGACCGACGAGAAGTGGCTCAAGGGTGAATCCTATGTTGGTGTCTGGCACGGCACGCAGGAAGATGCGCAGAAGCGGCAGGAGGCGCTGTGTACGGTGCCTTACGGCCGCTATCAGGCGATGGCCGTCAGCCCGCTCGCCAGCGGTCGCCTGAACCCGCCGGATATCTGCATGGTCTATGCCACGCCCGGCCAGATGATCATCCTCATCAACGGGCTGCAATATACCGGCTACAAGAAGTTCGAGTGGGGCGTGGTCGGCGAGACCGCCTGCGCCGATTCCTGGGGACGGGCGCTCGCGACCGGCGAGCCTAGCCTGTCGCTGCCGTGCTTCGCCGAGCGGCGTTATGGCGGCGTGCCGGACGAGGAGATGCTGATGGCGCTGTCGCCGGCACACCTCGCCAAGGCGGTGGTCGGCATGAAGGCGTTGGCCAAGAACGGCCTGCGTTATCCGATCGCGCCCTATGGCATTCAGAGCGATGTCCGCGCCGGTATGGGCGCGTCCTACGCCGACCGGAAGTAGGCCATTTGCGTGATAGTCAGGATGGCCCGGGCTTGACCGGTGTGCCCGGCGGTGATGGAACGGGCGCCCGGCGTGCGCCGCAATGATTCATGGAGTCCAATCGATGAAGCCCTCGGCCGAGTTCGATATCGTCGTTTATGGCGCCAGCGGTTTCACCGGCCGGCTGGTGGCGGAATATCTGGCGTCGTGCAGCGGCGAGCCGCACGACCTGAAATGGGCGATGGCCGGCCGCAGCCTCGACAAGCTCGCGGCGGTGCGTGACGAAATCGGCGCGCCGAAAGATACGCCGCTGATTGCCGCCGACGCGGCCGATCCGGCCTCGCTCGAGGCGATGCTGAAGCGGACCAGGGCGGTGCTCACCACCGTCGGCCCGTATCAGCTCTATGGCACCGATCTGGTCGCGGCCTGTGTTGCGAGCGGCACCGATTATCTCGACCTCTGCGGCGAGCCGGTGTGGATGCGGCAGATGATCGACAAGTATCATGCGGCCGCGCAGGCGTCGGGCGCACGCATCGTGTTCTCCTGCGGCTACGATTCGATCCCGTTCGAACTCGGCGTGTTCTTTCTGCAGGACGCTGCCAAGGCAAAGTTCGGTTCAACCTTCAATCGCGTCAAAGGCCGCGTGCGCAAGATGAAGGGCACGTTCTCAGGCGGCACGGCGGCGAGCATGAAAGCGATCTTCTCTGCCGCGGCCAGCGATCCGAGCCTGTTGCCGATGTTGCGCGATCCGTTCGTGCTGACGCCGGGTTTTGCCGGGCCGAAGCAGCCGCCGGGCAATAAGCCGCTATTCGACGACGATCTCAATATGTGGGTCGCGCCGTTCGTGATGGCGAACATCAACACCCGCAACGTACATCGCTCCAACTTCCTGCTGGGTTTCCCCTACGGTCAGGATTTCGTCTACGACGAGATGATGGTGGCGGGACCGAAAGACACGGGTGAGGCAACGGCCAAGGCCATAGTTGCCGGGAACAACAAGCTGGGTGCGCAAGGTGGTCCCAAGCCGGGCGAGGGCCCATCGAGGGAAGAACGTGAGGCCGGCTACTTCGATCTGCTTTTCTTCGGTTTCGCGCCGGACGGCCGCCAGATGCGCGCCATCGTGACCGGCGACCGTGATCCCGGTTACGGCTGCACTGCGAAGATGATCGCCGAAAGTGCCATCTGTCTGGTGCGCGAGGCGGCGGATGTGCCGGGCGGAATCTGGACGCCGGGTGCGGCCTTCGGCCATCGCCTGGTCAAGCGCCTGAGTGATCACGCCGGGATGACGTTCGGGATCGAACAGGCCTGAACGGGGTCGAATCCGTCTGACGTCTAAGTGCGTGCCGCGGACGGCCAGCCGATCGCGGCCTTGGCTGCGCCCCAGCTTCGGCGCGCCGTTGCGATGTGCTGCTGGTTGGCGGCGAACATGCCCCACATCAGGCCAACCATCATCCAGAAATGCCGCCAGTGATCGGTGTCGATGATGAAAGCCTCGCCAACGGTGCCGAGGAAGGTTGCAAACACCGCGAGGTAGATGCGCTGCCACGGTGTGCGAACGAAAGCGTAGCGGAAGCCGAGGATGACGGTGGTGGCGATCAACGCCGGATAACACACACCGCTGATCCAGCCGCCCGACATGAAGGCATTCAGATAGGAGTTGTGGGTGTCTTCCGGGAAGAACTTGGTGAACTGCAACGGACCGATCCCGAACGGCAGATCGAGCGCCATGCGCGCACCGAGAATGTGCCGGCCGAAGCGGCCGAAGCGGCCTTCGTCGTAGCTCTGTTCGAAGCTGGCGCGCTGTTTGAAAATCGTGTCGATCGAGTCGAACGACAGCAGGACCAATAGCAGCACGACGCCCATCAACAGCGCCGCCACCGACAAAGTGATGATGCGCGAGCGCTGAACATTAGTCTTGCTGGTCAGCACCATCATGAACAGCATGAAGGCGGAAGAGATGATGAACTGACCCCATGCGGCGCGCGAGAATGCCAGCAACAGCGCCAATGTGACGATGCCGAGGACAAGCGTGCTACGGAATGCCTTGCCGAAGCGATCGCTGACAACGCTTTGCAGGAGGAATAACGCCGGCAGCACCAGAAACGCCGAAAACACGTTGGGGTCCTTGAACGGACCCATGGCACGACCATAAAGCGTGAACAGGCCATATGCGCCGGGGAATAACCTGAAGTAACCGGCGATACCCGCGAGCGATGCGACGAGCGCGCCGAAAATCAGGCCGCGCCGGAGAAAGTCGAGCCGTGCGGATGTATCCTGCGCCACCGCCATCGCGAAGAAAATCGCGGTGATCGCCATGTACCACGACGTCATGATCCAGGTGACGATCCGGGACTGGTTCATCAGGTTTGCGGCGCAAATCGTGTAACCGATATTGACGAGGAACAGCATCGCCGCAAGCGGCAGGAAAGCCAGCCGCAGGCTCAGCCCGGTCGCAACCAGCACGACCATCGCCAGCAGGGTGGTGAGTTCGTAGGGGCTCGGCTCGAAGAACACCACCGCGCCGGAGCATCCGACCAGCCAAAGAAGGCCGCGTTGAAGGGCCGCAACGCGCGGCATGATCAGCGCGGGCGGCAAGGAGCCGTAGCTTGCGGCGAAGTCCGTCATCACACGCTCATACTCTTGCGCAACATGGCCGCATCTGCCCGGTCGCGGCCGTCAAGCCGCGCTCAATACGCATTCTCCGTCTTCAGAAGTGCGATCGGCGTTTTCAGCAGAATGTAGGTATCGAACAACACCGACCAGTTCTCGATGTAATAGAGATCGAACTCCACGCGCTTCTGGATTTTTTCTTCGCTGTCGACTTCGCCGCGCCAGCCGTTGATCTGAGCCCAGCCGGTGATACCGGGCTTGACGCGATGGCGGGCGAAATAACCGTCGACGGTTTCGTCGAACAGGCGGCTTTTCCATTTGCCTTGCACCGCATGGGGGCGCGGACCGACCAGCGAGAGGTTGCTCTTGAACACCACGTTGAACAACTGCGGGAGCTCGTCGATGCTGCTCTTGCGAATGAATTTGCCAACGCGCGTCACGCGCGGGTCGTTCTTGGTGACGACCTTGCTGGCAAGCGGGTCGGCCTGATCGTGATAGAGCGAGCGGAATTTGAAGACGTCGATGCGCTGGTTGTTGAAGCCGAAACGCTTCTGCCGGAACAGCACCGGTCCGGGGCTGTCGAGCTTGATGGCAAGCGCGATCAACGCCATCAACGGCGACAGCAATATAAGCAGGATGGCGCCGACGACGTGATCGAACAGCGATTTCATCACCTGATCCCAATCGGTGATGGGGGCTTCGAACACGTCGAGCGTCGGCACCTTCCCGAGATAGGAATAGGAGCGTGGGCGGAAACGGAGCTTGTTGGTGTGCGCCGACAGCCGGATATCGACCGGAAGCACCCACAGCTTCTTCAGCATCTCCAGAATGCGTGTCTCGGCCGAGATCGGCATTGCGAACAAGACGAGGTCGATACGGGTGCGATGGGCGAACTCGACGATATCGTCGATCTTTCCTAATTTTGGAAGTCCGGCGCAGGTGTCGAGTGAGCGTGTATCATTGCGATCGTCGAACACGCCGAGGATATCCAGATCAGAATCGTGTTGCGTCTTAAGCAGCTCGATCAGTTTCTCGCCGTTCTCGTCCGCGCCGATGATCACGGTACGGCGATCAAGGCGGCCTTCACGTGCCCAGCGGCGGATCAGCGAGCGCAGCAAAAGCCGGCCGGCAATCAATCCCGTCAGTCCGCAGACGAAGTAGGCCGACAGCCACAGCCGCGAAAAAGACGTGCCGATCTTGAGGAAGAACGAAACTCCGATGAACAGCAGGAAGACCAGCGTCCACGCGGAGATCAGTCGCGTCATCTGCCGCAGTTTTCCGCGAAACATCTGGACTTCGTAGAGGTCGGCGGCCTGGAATGCTGTGACCGAGGCAAGCGTCACGCAGAGGATCGAGATCGGATAGAACCAGCTAAACCCGTCAAGCCGCGCGACATAGCAGAGATACACGGCGAGGCCGATCGCCGCGATCAGGATGAAATCGGCAAGCTGCACCAGCCCGGCAATGACGATGGGTGAATAGGCTTTGCGGACCTTCTGGTTCGTGACCGCAAGCGCTGCCGCCGACAATCGCCGTCGGCGCTCCACCCGGGGGGCTCCCCCGGCGGTTGCTGCGGCGTCGATCATAGAGCGGGCGTTGATGGGTTCCACGTTGATGTCCACTTGATTTGCGTGCGGCCCTCAGGCACGCGCGACTGTAGTGAGGCGGTTCCCACCACTTAGTGAACGTCAGCGAAGAATCAGAGTGAGCCTGTCGAGGACGGTTAACGTTTGGCAAACGCCTCGCGATACCCGGCGATCACGCCCTCGACCATGCTGTTTTGTGAGAAATGCAGGAAAATGCGTTCGCGCAGAGCTTTCGCGCGCTCCAGCGCGGCCTCACGGTTCGCCATTGCCGTCGTGATCGCCTCGGCAATGGCGCTTGGCGCATTGGGCGCGAACAACGCATCGTGATGCGAGCCGAAGATCTCGGGGATGCCGCCGACATTGGCCGCGATCATCGGGACGCCGGCGGCGGCGGCCTCGATCACCACGTAGGGCATCGAGTCGCCGCGTGACGGCACCACCAGCAGGCGGCCCTGGGCGAAGCCGTGGCGGGCCTGAACATGGCCGATGAAGCGAACGGCCTGGGTTAGGCCAAGCCGGTCGACCTGCGCCTTGATCGTGGCGGTCTCCTCGCCGTCGCCGGCAAGCGTCAGCGTCACCGGCTGGCCGTTGGCGCGAAGTTCGGCCACGGCATCGACCAGCAAGTCCGCGCCCTTGATGTGGCGGAATTCGCCGACATAGACCACGTCGGTAGCGTCGCTCGCCACGGTGATCGGATCGAATTCCCGCGCGGTGACGCCGTTAAAGACACATCGCACCAGCCCGGCCGGCGTACCGATCACGCGTTGGAAAGTATCGCGCACGAACATGCTTTCGAACAGGAACAGGTCGATACGGTCCATCAACGCCCGTTCGAGACGGCTGTAGAAGGCGCCTGCCAGCGTATTCGGTGGGAAATGCAGTGAGCCGCCGTGTGGGGTGTAGACGTGAATAACATTACCGATGCGCGGCGTCAGGTTGATGAAAACGCCGGCCTTTGCGCCGTGGCCGTGCAGCACCTGTGGTTTTAACTCGCCCGCCAGTTTGCGAAACTTGAGCCACGCCATCAGGTCGGCTGGGTGCGGCTGGCGATGAATGGCGATGCGGTGGACGCCGAGTTTCAGCCGCGGTGCGATGTCCGCCAGCAGCCCATCGGCCCGCGCGCCGCCGGTCAAGCTGTCGGCAATGATGCCGACGTGATGGCCGCGATCGATCTGGCCGTTGGCGACATCGAGGATGTGCCGGATGATGCCGCCCACCGGGGCGCGCACCGCGTGAAGGATGCGCAGCGGCTCACTGGATATCTCGGGCATCGTTCAGAACCAGCGTTCGCCGACGACGATGGTGTCGCCCGGATTGATCGGGGTGGCGGGAGGCACGACGGCGCGCATGGTGCCGGCGCTCGATGTGTGGGTGAGGGTGACGCTGTCGCGCTTGGCGCGCGGCGAGAAACCGCCGGCGATGGCGACCGCGCTCTCCGCCGTCATGTTCGGCACGTAGGGATACTGGCCGGGGGCCGCGACCTCGCCGAGGATGAAGAACGGCCGGTAGGCCTCGATCTCGGCGGCGACATAGGGCTCGCGAATGTAGCCGTTACGCAGGCGGTCACTGACCCG
>JAFKKM010000182.1 GCA_017305555.1 Hyphomicrobiales bacterium
CGCCGTCTGATCAAGGATAGCCAGCTCGCGGCGAGTCAGCTCTGTAAAGGCGCGCCGTGGATCATCAAGGCGGCCGATCTGGAACGTGCCGATGTTAAGAGCGCTGCGACCGCCCGGCGTCTGCGGCGTCCGCCGTCCGGCGACCCGCTGCAAAAAGCGCTGGAACTATAACGACATGGACAGGTGAGCATTATGAAGCGGGCTCGGTTGGGCCAAGCAAGACAACGTTCTCGGCACGCTCCACGAACGCCAGGTGCGACAGCTCAAGGATCTGCGCCTTGGGCGCACCGCTGCCGGCATTCCAATCGAACTGCTCCAACGTCTTGACCGCCGACATTGTCGCCAGCTTCAGCAGCGTCACGCGCTTCCGCTGTTCGCGCGCCGCGAGTTCGCGGCCCAACAGCTTCTCAAGGAAGTCGGCGAAGCTAACCTCGTCCTGTGCGGCCTGTTGAGCGAGGCCTGGCCATTCGGTTGCCAGGCAGGCCATTTTCAGTTGTTCACACAGGCTGCCGATCCGCTCGTGCTGCTGGATCATGGCCGCACCTCCAAAAGTGCGTCATATACCGACAGCGGGTGCTGTAAGCTTTCGACCGGAACCGGTACCTGCAGCGGAACCGCCGGCGTCGCTTTCAGCGCCGGCGCCGATAGCATCACAGCACGCTCTTCGGTCAGACGTCGTGCCGGAATCGCTTTGGTCGTGGCATGGACGCGCGCATTGGCGATCTCGTCGAGCCAGCGCCGTACATGAGCGTTGGCGACTTCCGCCGTCAGATTCAAGCCGGTCGCGTGCAGGCGCGCCGCCAGCGGCACCAGGAAGCTGCCCTTGAGGTAGCCATTAAACCGCTCGACCTTGCCCTTCGTCTTGGCACGGTATGGACGGCACAGTCGGGGCGCAAAGCCACATTCTTCAGCTAATTCGAGCAGCCGATCGTTCCACCGATGTAGCCCAGCTCCGTAGGCATCGCGCTCAATGACAACGGTTTTGGCATTGTCGAACAAAATCTGCTCGGGCACGCCGCCGAAGTAGTCCAGAGCTTCGCGCAACCCCGTGCAGAGAGCCGCCACATCCTCCTTCTGACCGAACTTCACGTACGTCGCTCGGCTGTAGCCCAGTGTTGCCACCAGCGCCACCAAGGGATCCCGCCCGCGCCGCACCCACGTAAAGTCGGCCTGCATCTGCTTGCCCGGCGGCGTCTCAAAGCGCACGATCGCTTCCGGCTCACCCTTCTTCAGCGGCACCAGCCACGCCTTCAGTTGGCTTATTCCGCCCGTGTAGCCAAGCTCGACGATCTCCCGCAGCAACACCGTCGCTGGTATCCAGCGCGGCCGTGCCTGGTTGACGCGCTCAAGCAGATAATCCTTGTACCCCTCCAGTTTGGTCGACCGCGGGGCACGCGGGCCGTAACGACCGGCCTTTTGGTCCCGAAGGTACCGCCTCACCGTATTCCGCGAACAGCTGTCCGTCGTCAGGTAAATTGAGACTGATCAGGCAATTCGAGAAGAGAGGTTCTGGCTCACCAGGGGTTAGAGTTTAAGCGGCCTGCAGTCGATGCTGCAAGCGACGGTTTGCGATGGTGGCCCGCTTGATGCGGTGTCGTTCGGCGAG
>JAFKKM010000133.1 GCA_017305555.1 Hyphomicrobiales bacterium
GGGTTGCTGAAGATCTCGAGACCCGGATACTGCAACTCCGCGCGGATCGCGATGGAGAACAACGCGCCGACGAGGCCGGCGCAGATCGAGAACACAAAGTACATCGTGCCGATGTCCTTGTGGTTCGTCGAGTAAACGTAGCGCCGCCAGCCAGTCGGATGATCGTGCGATGAGTCGTGGGAGGAAGGGTGGTCGGAAAGGGTGTCGGTAGTCGGCATGATCTCGCATCCCCGGCGCGCCACTCTGTCCTCGCGAGCGATGTCGCAAACAGGCCTCGTCGCAAACCTGTTGCGACGTCGGCGCGTCAGGGGCGCAGCGATGAATGCAGGTGATGACAGTTAAATCGTCGCCGATATAAATATTTGCGCGATCGAATCTTTAAGTGGTCATGCCGCCGCATTCCGATGCTTGCTGACGCTGCGGGTTGCCTCGTTGTTCGTCTCTGCTCATGCCGCGATCGGAATAACGACATGGACAGAGCCAGGTGTCCGGCAGTCTCTGTACGCAGTTACGTCGACGGGTTGCATTCAACCGGTGACGATTTGCAGCGTTGCTGCCAACATTAGTTCTGGTCCCATCATCGATATTTACAAGCGAGAAATATCGAAGGCTCGCATCAAGAACCTTGCATCCAAACTGCGACTTGAAAGGCAGGTTCACGCGATCTGCGAAACGTGATCGGAATCCGTGTGTTCGCGCGTGTTACGGCGCGCCACCTCATGCATGAGCGCAAGCGCGTTGCCGAACACCTCGGGATCGTGCTCCGCCGGATAAATCACATATGCGGGAAGATAAAAGCTCGGCGCGCCCGCGATGGCGTGCAGCGTGCCGGCAGCGAGATGAGGGCGCACGATGCGGCGCGGAAAATATCCCGAACCGCCGTTATTTAGAATGTGCTGCAAGCCGAGCCAGCCGATATTGGCGGCGAGTGATGCGCCGCCAAAGTTGGGGAAGGAGACGCTGTGGCGCGCGTAGAATTCCGGGCCCCATTCGACATAGACATAATTTTCTTGCGGCTCGGGTGCGGCGTGCGGATCGGTCGACACCAGGATCAATTGTTCGTCGAACAATTTTTCCACTTTCAATCCGGGGCGACTCTGCGGTGTATAGAGAACGCCGATATCGATGCGGCCCTCGATCAGTCCGCGCATGATCTCGGGCTCAAGCCCGCTCTCGATGTGAATCGCCAATGTCGGACGGTGCTCGCGCATCGCCGGCAGCCAGTGCAGCAGGAACTCCTCCCACAGGCCGATCCGCCCGCCGATCGCCAGCGTGCCGCTAAAACCCTTCGGGATGCCGACATCGTGGCGCGCCTGCTCGACGGTGCGTACCAGCGTCGCGGCATGGCGCTGAAACTGTCGTCCGGCCGCTGTCAGCGCGGTGCCGGCTTTGTTGCGGACGAACAGGGTGCAGCCGAGGTAGCTTTCGAGCGCGTGAATGCGGGTGCTGACGGTGGATTGGCTGACATGCAGCCGCTCGGCCGCGCTGACGAAATTCCCCGCTGCAACGACCGTCAAGAAGGTCCGCGCAAGTTCGGTGTCCATGGTTAAAAATTGCTCATCGTATCGCGTATTTCGATATCAAGCGCCGTTGCATTTCGATTGTCAAAACCAATCGACGTTGTAGCGTGAATTTGCCGCGATCCGCGATGGCGGAAAATATCGCAATCCGGGAACCTTTTTCGGCCTCCGCCATCCAACGGGTGATCAGGAGATGGGTCATGGAACACGCACGGACGATTTCGAGCGATGAAGGTCGGTTGAACGATGCCGAACTGGTGCGGCGCTCGCTTGCCAGGGATGGCAGCGCCTTCCGCACCATCATGCAGAGCCATAACCGACGGCTGTACCGGCTGGCGCGCGGCATCGTTCGCGACGACGCCGAGGCCGAGGACGTGGTGCAGGAAGCCTATGTGCGGGCCTTCACCCATCTCGCCGATTTCCGGGGCGATTCGTCGCTGGCGACGTGGCTGTCGCGGATCACCATCAACGAAGCGCTCGGGCGATTACGGTCCCAGCGCCCCACGATCGATCTGACGACGTTCGAGGTGCAGCGGACGCCCGCCGAGATCATCCAGTTTCCCCTCACGTCCAAGGCCGACGATCCGGAACAAACCATGGCACAACGTCAGATCTTGCAACTCGTCGAGCAGGCCACGGACAAGCTGCCGGAGGTCTATCGCATCGTCTTCATCACTCGCGTCATCGAAGGCATGAGTGTCGAGGAGACCGCCGAGATCCTTGGATTGCGGCCCGAGACGGTCAAGACCCGGCTGCATCGCGCGCGCCGCCTGGTGCGCGAGCAACTCGACAAGCAGATCGGCCCGGTGCTGATGGACGCTTTCCCGTTTGCCGGCCGGCGCTGCGAGCGCGTCACCAACGCGGTCATGCAGCGGCTGGGATTGCCGGACTGAGCCGACACATCCCTTTCACCTCATCGTTCTTCACAACATCAGGGTGCGGCTGCCATTGCCGTAGGAGAGCTTCATGAGTTCGAACATTCGCGCGGTTGAGAAGCTGGAGCCGTTGCTTGCGGAGGAACCGCGTCCCAGCCGTGCCGAGGTCGAGGCAGCGGTGCGCACCATCATTCGCTGGACTGGCGACGATCCGGATCGTGAAGGCTTGCAGGAAACCCCGGCGCGGGTGACGCGGGCTTTCGAGGAATATTTCGGCGGCTACGCGCAGGATCCCTCGGAATTTCTCGAACGCACCTTCGAGGAGGTCGGCGGCTACGACGAGATGATCCTGCTGCGCGGCATTCGTTTCGAAAGCCATTGCGAGCACCACATGGCGCCGGTGATCGGGCAGGCCTGGGTCGGCTACGTGCCGAACGGGCGCGTGGTCGGTATCAGCAAGCTGGCGCGGGTGGTCGACGTATTCGCGCGGCGGCTGCAAGTCCAGGAAAAACTGACGGCGCAGATCGCCGACACCGTCAACGACATCCTGAAACCAAAGGGTGTGGCGGTGGTTATCAAGGCTTCGCACCACTGCATGACGACGCGCGGCGTGCATAAGCCGGACACCGATCTCATCACCACCCGGATGATCGGATGCTTCAAGGACAATGCGCGGATGCGTCAGGAGTTCTTGATGTCGGTGAATTCCTGAGGTGATCTAAGGCCGGCGCCGACGAGCGCCACAACAAAGCCGGGGCTCGCGCCTGCTTGGTCAGAGGCATCCGCCGCCCGGCACTTACGCTGGGAGAGTACGATGTCACAGGATCAAGCCGCGCAGACCGGGCCGGACCTCACGCAGGGTGTGAAGCTTTCCGATTTCGAAAACGGCAAGCTGTCCGGCCATGTCGGCGATCAGGAGGTCCTGCTGGTGCAGTCCGGCGCGGACATCTTCGCCGTCGGCGCGCATTGCAGCCATTATCACGCGCCGCTGGCCGATGGCCTCGTGGTCGGCGACACCGTTCGGTGTCCGTGGCATCACGCCTGCTTCAGCCTGCGTAGCGGCGAGGCGGTCCGCGCGCCGGCGTTCGATACCTTGACGGCCTGGCAGGTCGAGCGTGACGGCGACCGCATCCTGGTGCGAAACCAGATTACGCCCACGAGCAGCAAACCGGGATCGTCCAAAGGTGAACCCGGCCAGATCGTGATTGTCGGTGGCGGCGCGGCAGGTTTTGCCGCCGCCGAAATGCTGCGCCGGAAGCAGTTCGGCGGCCGCATCGTGATGCTCAGTCAGGACACTGCGCCGCCGGTCGATCGCCCCAATCTGTCGAAGGATTATCTCGCCGGCAGTGCGCCAGAGGATTGGCTGCCGCTGCGTGGCGATGATTACTACCGCGAGGCCAACATCGATCTGCGTCGGGATGTTAAGGTGGCGGCGATAGATCCCGCGAAGCATCAGGTCAAGTTGTCGAACGGCGAGGCTCTTCCTTACGATCGCCTGCTGCTCGCCACCGGCGCGGAGCCGGTGCGGCTGCCGATTCCCGGTGCGAGTCCGTCGCAGGTCCATGTCTTGCGTTCGCTCGACGATTGCCGAGCGATTATCAAAGCGGCCGATGGCGCCAAGCGGGCACTGGTGATCGGCGCGAGTTTCATCGGACTGGAAGTTGCGGCTTCGCTGCGCGCGCGCGAGATCGAGGTGCATGTCGTCGCGCCGGAAAAGCGGCCGATGGAGCGGGTGCTCGGCGCCGAGATGGGTGATTTCGTCCGTGCATTGCATGAGGAGCACGGCGTGATCTTCCATCTGGAGGACTCCGTGGATCGTCTCGACGGCAAACGCGTGACGTTCAAGAGCGGCGGCACGCTTGATGCCGATCTGATCGTCGCCGGTGTTGGTGTGCGTCCGCGCCTCGCATTGGCCGAAGGTGCTGGACTGACGCTCGATCGTGGTGTTGAGGTCAATGCTTATCTGCAAACCAGCGCGCCGGATATCTATGCGGTCGGCGACATCGCGCGCTGGCCCGATCCGCACAGCGGTGCCAAGATTCGCGTCGAGCATTGGGTGGTGGCAGAACGGCAAGGGCAGGTTGCCGCACTCAACATGATGGGTCAGCGCACGCCGTTCGACGCTGTGCCGTTCTTCTGGAGCCAGCACTACGACGTGCCAATCAACTACGTCGGCCACGCCGAAGCGTGGGACGAGATTGTCGTCGACGGCAGCATCAAGGGTCGCGATTGCGTGGTGCGCTACAGGCAAGGCGGACGTGTACTCGCGGTGGCGTCGATCTATCGCGATATCGCAAGTCTTGAAGCGGAATTGGCGATGGAGCGCGCGGACGCGTAATACGCGCAAATATTTCTGGAACCTTCCCGCGCGCGGCCCATCCAATTGGCATTCACAGCGTCACACAAGTTCGGCACCGCATCGGTGCCGACGACAGGAGGACTCTATGTTTGCTCGTTTGAGCACGGCCGTTGCCGTGATTTGTCTGCTTGGCACGCCGAGCTTCGCGCAGGGTGCGAAGCCGACCGATCCGCAGATCGCCCATATCGCCTACACCGCCGGCGTCATCGACGTGACCGCCGCGAAGCAGGCGATCAAGAAATCCAAGAACAAGGCGGTGGTGAGCTTCGCCAAGGACATGGTTCGCGACCACGAGGCCGTGAACAAGCAGGCGCTGGCGCTGGTCAAGAAGCTCAAGGTCACGCCGGAAGACAACGACACCAGCCGCACGCTGACGAAACAGGCTGCCGCGAAGCAAGCCGAACTGGCGAAGCTGAAAGGCGCGGCCTACGACAAAGCCTATGCCGCCAACGAAGTCGCCTACCACAAGGCCGTGATCGGCGCGCTGGAAACGCAGTTGATTCCCGCGTCGTCCAATGCGGAACTCAAGGGTCTGCTGGAAACCGGCGTCAAGATCTTCCAGGGCCATCTCGAGCACGCCGAGCACGTCGCGGCTGAGTTGAAGTAAGGAGAGGTCGAATGTTGCCGGGATTAAAATTTGTCGCGGTTCTCGGTGTCGTGGTGGGCGCGATGGGTTCGATCCCGGCGCAGGCCGAGACCATTCGGGTCAATATCGATAAGCTGGTGTTCGCTCCCGCGAACATCAGCGCCAAGGTCGGCGACACCATTCAGTGGGTGAACGAGGATGTGCTGGCGCACACCGCGACCGTCAAGGGCGATTGGGATGTGATGATCCCGCCGAAGAAGATCGTCTCCTTCGTGCTCAAAAAAGCGGGTGACGTCGAATACTACTGCCGCTTCCATCCCAACATGAAGGGTCGGATCGCGGTCGCGCCAAAGTAATCGGTGGCGGGAGACTTGCTGCGACTACTTCGCGCGGGGTTTGGCCTTAGCACCGGCCTTGGATGTCGTCTTGGTGTCGGCTTTGGCGCGCGACTTGGCGGGGGAGCCGAGCAGGGCGTCCCGCAGTACGGTCGCGTGCAGGTGCGGCGTATCGCGCGCCGCGTAGATCAGCGTAATGGGGCCGGCTTGTGCCAGCTTGCGCAGCTCCTCGAGTTCGGTGCCTTTGTCTTTCAGTTCAGCGATATAGCGACGGCGAAACTCGTCCCAATGGTCGGGATCGTGGTGAAACCACTTGCGCAGCTCGGTGCTGGGGGTGACATCCTTCGCCCACCGGTCGATGGCGGCGGATGTCTTGGTAAGACCGCGCGGCCACAAGCGGTCTACCAGTACCCGGAGGCCGTCCGCCTCATCCGGCGGATCGTAGGCGCGCTTCAATGCAATATTGGCGGGCAGGATTTTCATGATCATCGCATCGATGATGCTACTCCCGTCGAGCGAAGCCGGCAATGAAGATTCGCCGCGCCAGCATCGTGGCGCGGCGCTCTGCCTTTATAGCTTCACCCCGCGCAGCCGCAGCGCGTTGCCGATGACGCTGACCGATGACAGCGCCATCGCGGCGGCGGCGACGATGGGTGACAGCAGCAGTCCGAACGCCGGATAGAGGATGCCCGCTGCGATGGGGATGCCGGCCGCGTTATAGACGAATGCGAACAGCAGATTCTGGCGGATATTCTTCATCACCGCCGCTGAGAGGTGCCGCGCCTGCACGATGCCGTTGAGGTCGCCCTTCAGCAGGGTAACGCCAGCGCTTTCCATCGCGACATCGGTGCCGGTGCCCATAGCGATACCGACGTCGGCCGCGGCGAGCGCCGGCGCGTCGTTGACGCCGTCGCCGGCCATGGCAACGATGCGACCTTCGCCGCGCAGCTTGGCGACGATGGCCCCCTTGCGCTTCGGCAGAACCTCGGCCTCGATGTCGCTGATGCCGAGCTTCGTTGCCACCGCGCGGGCCGTGGTTTTGTTGTCGCCGGTCAACATGATCACCTTGATGCCGTCAGCGGCGAGCGCCTTGAGGGCGTCCGGCGTCGAAGCCTTTATCGGATCGGCGATGGCGATGATGCCGGCCAACACGCCGTCGATCGCGACATTGATCACGGTTGCGCCGTCCTGCCGCAGCTTCTCGGCTTCGGCGGCCATCGCATCCGTCGCCACGCCACTTTCGGTAAGGAACGCAGCGTTGCCGAGCAGCACCGTGCGGCCCTCGACGCGGCCACGCGCGCCCTTGCCGGTGGATGAATCGAACTCATCGACGCGCGCGAGTGAGAGCCGTTTGTCCGTGGCCGCTTTCACGATGGCATCCGCCAAAGGATGCTCGCTACCGCGCTCGACGCTGGCGGCAAGCCGCAGCAGTTCGGTCTCATCGAAGCCGGGGGCGGTGCGCAGCGCCACGACGGCGGGCTTGCCTTCGGTCAGCGTGCCGGTCTTGTCCACCACCAGCGTATCGACGCGCTCCATGCGTTCCAGTGCTTCGGCGTTCTTCACGAGCAGGCCGGAGCGCGCGGCACGGCCGACGCCCACCATGATCGACATCGGCGTGGCGAGGCCGAGCGCGCACGGACAGGCGATGATCAGCACGCTCACGGCGGCGACGAGGGCATATGCGTAACGCGGCTCGGGTCCGAACATTTCCCATGCCGCGAACGCGAGCACCGCCGCCGCTATCACCGCCGGAACGAACCAGCCGGCGACGCGGTCGGCGAGGCGCTGGATCGGCGCGCGCGAGCGCTGTGCCTGCGCCACCATCTGCACGATTTGCGACAACAGCGTATCGCGGCCGACCTTCTCGGCACGCATCACGAAGCTGCCGGATTTATTCAGCGCGCCGGCGATCACCTTGTCGCCGACCTCCTTGGTCACGGGCATCGATTCGCCGGTCACCAGCGACTCGTCGAGGCTGGAGCGGCCTTCGATCACCGCGCCATCCACCGGCACTTTCTCGCCGGGGCGCACGCGCAGATGGTTTCCGACATGAAGACTATCGATCTCGACTTCGCGCTCAACGCCATCGTCGCCGACCAGCCGCGCGGTTTTCGGCGCCAGCGCCAGCAGCGCCTTGATCGCGCCCGACGTCGCGTCACGCGCGCGCAGTTCGAGCACCTGTCCGAGCAACACCAAGACGGTAATGACGGCGGCCGCCTCGAAATACACTGCGACGGTGCCGTCGTGATTACGGAATGCAGCCGGGAAGACGTCGGGCGCGAGCGTTGCGACCAGGCTGTAGAGATAGGCGACGCCGGTGCCCATCGCGATCAGCGTGAACATGTTGAGGTTGCGCGTGAGCAGCGATTGCCAGCCGCGCACGAAGAACGGCCAGCCGGCCCACAGCACGACGGGCGTTGCAAAGGCAAGCTGGATCCAGCCCGACAGCGCGGGATCGATCAGGCTGTGGCCGACGATGTGCGCGCCCATGTCGAGCACGATCACCGGCAGCGCCAGCGCGAGTCCGATCCAGAAGCGGCGCGTCATGTCGATGAGTTCGTGGTTCGGTTGTTCGTCGAGCGTGACGACATCGGGCTCAAGCGCCATTCCGCAGATCGGGCAACTGCCGGGACCGACCTGACGAATCTCCGGATGCATCGGGCAGGTGTAGATGGTGCCTTCCGGCACGTCGTCCTGTTGCGGCTTCGGATTGAGATAGCGTTGTGGATCGGCGGCGAACTTAGTGCGGCAGCCTGCCGAGCAGAAGTGATAGGTGGTGTGATCGTGATCGAAGACGTGCTTGCGCGTGGTCGGATCGACTTTCATCCCGCACACCGGATCGATCACGCGGCCATCGTCGGCTGCGGCGGCGTCATGCGTGTGATGGTGATGACCGTGCGCGTGATGATGATGGGTATGGTCGTGATGTGCGTGCCCGTGATCGTGCTTGTGATCGCCGCCGCAGCAGGATGCCGTCGAAGCAGGCGCGGACTGCGCGCTGTCGCCGCTGCAGCAGGAAGATGCAGCAGCCGAAACGGGCTCCGAAGCGGCGTGGTCGTGATGGCTGCAACATGCGCCGTGGGTTTCGCTGCTGGCCTTGGTGTCTGTCGACATGATCGATCCGATCCGTGCTTGATTTGTATACCCTATGGGGGTATATATCCGGCATGAGAACAGAGATCAAGGCCTCGGTGGCCAAACGTTTGAATCGGATCGAAGGGCAGGTGCGTGGGCTGTCGCGCATGGTCGAGGACGACCGCTACTGCATCGATATCGTCACGCAGATATCGGCGGTGCGCGCGGCGCTGCGCCGCGTCGAGGAAGAGGTGCTGCGCGATCACGTTAGCCATTGCGTCGAGCACGCCATCAGTAGCGGCGACAAAGCAGATCAGCGCGCCAAGATCGCCGAGTTGATGGCGGTGATCGGGCGCGCCGAGCGCTGAGCGCGATCTCGCGTTACGAGGGCGGGATTGGCTTGAGGCGTCGCCGTCATCCTGAGGTGTGAGCGAAGCGAGCCTCGAAGGATCGCGGCTGTCGCCCTTCGAGGCTGGCGCTATGCGTCGGCAGCTCAGGGCGATAACCTCAGTTCAGTCTCGGAAAATCATGTTCTAACGCCAGACAAAACAAAGGCCCCGCGTGAGTGGACGCGGGGCCTTGAAACGTCGCGAATGCGCGGTGCGCCGTTACACGCCGAGATAGCGTTGCAGGATCTCCGGCTGCGCCTTCAATTCCTTTGCCGGTCCTTCATGGACGATATGGCCGTTATTGACGATATAGACGCGGTCGGACAACGCCAGCGTGGCCGCGAGATTCTGCTCGACGAGCAGGATGGTCTGGCCGGCGGCTGCAAGTTCGCGGCAGGCGTTGACCAGATCGCGAACGATCACCGGCGCGAGACCTTCGAACGGTTCGTCCAACAGCACGATCTTGGGATCGCGGATCAGCGCGCGCGCGATCGCCAGCATCTGCTGTTCGCCGCCCGACAGATCCGTGCCGCGGCTGCCGCGACGCTCTTTCAGGCGCGGGAACATGGCGTAGATGCGATCCAGCGACCATTTGCTTTTGGCGGTCAGCCCCGCCAGCACCAGATTTTCCTCGACATTGAGACTGCCGAAGACGCGCCGCTCCTCGTGGACCAGTTGCATCCCGCGCTGGGCGATCGTGTAGCTCGGCTTGCCGGCGATCTGTTCGCCGTCGAGCGTGATCGAACCGGCGCGCGGCTTCACCACGCCCATCAGGCTTTTCAGCGTGGTGCTCTTACCGGCGCCATTGCGGCCGAGCAGCGCCACCACCTCGTTCTTTTCGACCTTGAGGCCGACGTCGAACAGGATGTGGGAGTCGCCGTAATACGAGTTCAGTCCGTTGACTTCGAGCAAGCTCATTGTTCGAGCACTCCACCGAGATAGGCTTCCTGCACGATCGGGTTGCCTTTGATTTCTTCCGGGGTGCCTTCGACCAGAAGGCGGCCCTCCTGCAGCACGGTGACTTTCTCGACCAGTTCGAACAGCGCGTCCATGTCATGATCGATGATGATCATGGTGCGGCCCTGGCTGATCGAGCGAAGCAGCTTGACGGTTTCGACACGCTCGCGCGGGCTCATGCCGGCAAGCGGTTCGTCGAGCAGCAGCAGGCTCGGTGAGTTCGCCAGCGCCAGACCGATCTCAAGGCGCCGCTTCTCGCCGTAAGCAAGAACCGCGACCGGCGTGTCAGCGCGTGCTGTGAGGTTGACCATCGCGAGCGTCTGATTGACCTGCTCGGTTACGCCCGGCACCTTGTCGATCCGCCGGAACATATCCAGCTTGAACTTGCCGCGGACCGCCGCAAGCACGGCGATCGTCACGTTCTCGCGAACCGTCAGGTTGCTGAAAAGCTGGTTCACCTGATAGCTCTTGGTCAGGCCGAGCTGGCAGACATCGGTGACGCTTTGGCCGGTGATGTCGTTACCCTCGAACACGATCTTGCCGGACGTCGGCGGTACTTCGCAGGTCAGCATCTTGAAGAACGTCGACTTGCCGGCGCCGTTCGGACCGATGATGCCGCGAAGTTCGCCGTGATTGACCGTGAAGTTGATGTCGCTGTTGGCGGCGAGGCCACCATAGCGCTTGGTCAATCCGGTGGCTTGCAGAATCGGACCCTTGTAGCTGTCGCCCTCGCGGGAGCGAAGCGTTAGTTGCGGGGTGCTGGCCGTTGCGGATGACAGCTCAAGCGCGCCGGCCGCATCGGCGGCTTCCGCGGCCTCGGCGGCAGCTGCCAGCGCAGCCTTCTTGCCGGTCGCTAAGTTGTAAAGATCGACGATGCCACCAATGATGCCGCGCCGCAGGAAGCAGACGAGCAGCACGAAGATCAGGCCAAGCACCAGCTTCCAGGCGGCGCCGAGGCCGAGCGCCGCTTGCAGGAAGTCCTGCAGGAACAGCCAGATCGTTGCGCCGAGCAGCGGTCCAAACAGCGTACCAGTGCCGCCGATCGCCGACATCATGACCAATTCGGCCGAAGTGTGGAACATGAAGGCGTCAGGCGGCATGAATGCTTGCATCACGCCGAGCAAACCGCCGGCAAATCCGGCATAGGCTGCGGCAATCACGAAGGCGGTCAGTTTGTAGCTGTGGATGTTGTGGCCGACGGCGGAGGCCCGTAGCGGATTGTCGCGGATCGCGCGGAGCGCCGCGCCGACCGGCGAGCGAATGATGCGCAGGGCGACGACGATGCCGATAAAGTACCAGAAGGCAAGGAAGATGTAGAGTGACCAGCCGCTGGAGAAGGAGATGTGGGTGAAGCCGAGATCGAATGAAGGGCTTGGCACGCCCGGCAGACCGTTCTCGCCACCGGTCCAGTCCGCAAGCGGATTGAACTCGACGAAGTAGAACACCTCGCCGATCGCGACGGTGATCATTGCGAAATAGATACCCGTGCGGCGAAGTGCGATCAGGCCGACCAGATAGCCAACCACGGCGGAAGCGATCATGCCGAGGAACAACGCGGTGACGACGTGCGGAAAACCCGCTTGCGTCAGCAGGTAAGCGGCGAAGAAGCCGCCGGTGCCGTACAGTGCGGCTTGTCCGAACGACAACAGCCCGGTGAAGCCGAACAGGATATCGAAGCCGATACCGAACAGACCCCAGACCAGGATGCGGTTGACCGTATTCGGCGCGAAGCCGAGATGCGGCAGGATGAAGGGTGCGAGGATCAGGCCGATGGCCGTCAGCGCTTCGACCAGATAGCGACGTTGATTGATCATGATGTAACCGTTCTATCCGCGGCTCTGTGAGCCCATGAGCCCATGCGGCCGCAGCACCAGCACCAGTGTCATTGCGGCGAACAGCATGACGTAGGCATAGCCGGGATTGATCATTGAGGTGATGCTGATGATTTCGCCGGCGATCAGGCCACCGATAATCGCGCCTGGAAATGAACCGACGCCGCCGATCACAACCACCACGAAGGTTTGTACGAGAATGGCGTCACCCATGTCGGGCGTCAGCGATACTACCGGCGCATTGACGATGCCGGCAAAGCCCGCCGCCATCGCGCCGATGCCGAACACGATCATGAACACACGATAGACATTGATGCCGAGCGAAGACACCATCACCGAATCTTCGATACCGGCCCGAACGATCATGCCGATGCGGGTCTTGTACAGAACCAGGAAGAGAGCGAGCAGCGCCGCCGCGATAATGCCGACAAGGGCCAATCGATAGGTGGGGTAGAACATGAAACCGAGCGACGTAATGCCGGCCAGCACTTTCGGCGCGGGGACCGTGAGTGACAGGCTGCCGAAGCCGAGACGGACCAGTTCGACCATGCACATGCCGATGCCGAAGGTCACCAGCAGCTGATCTTCATCGGGGCGGCTGTAGAAGTGGCGAATAATCACCAACTCCATCACCAAGCCGACCACCATCACGAAAAGCGATCCGAAGATGATCGCGAGAATAAACGAATCCGTGTAAGTGTAGGCGACATATCCAGCATAGCCGCCGAGCATGAACATCGCGCCATGCGCGAGGTTGAGAACGCCGAGCGTCCCATAGATGATCGTCAGGCCGGAGGAGATCAGCGCCAGTAGCGCGCCGAGCACCAGCCCGTTGAACATTTGTGATATAAAATTGCCCCAGTTGATCACCGTCGACCTCGCGCACGGAATGAAGAAGTAGTGCGTCTCGCGGCGAAAGACCCT
>JAFKKM010000134.1 GCA_017305555.1 Hyphomicrobiales bacterium
ATGATTGACACTGGCAATCCCGCCTGATTGTCGCGCAGCGTCAATTACGACTTGTCAAAAACGCCGCCAGCGACAATGATCCTCTGACTTGGCCGCCTCGTCTCATCTTGATTGACGCGCCGCTCTCATCCTGATTGTCGCGCTATAAAGGGTCTCGATGCGAGCCTTTGAAGCGGCCTCCGTCACGAAAGCATGTCCGGATGCGACCCACAGACCGACCCGATCAGGCGGCAAGGCCTCGAGGATGTCGACATACCGACCTTGAAGAGATGAGTGGGCTTCCACGAGGACGGCGATGCCCCCCATCGCCACCGGTCGTAGGTCGAAATTCGACACCTCGCGCATCTTCTTCCGTAGAGCATCGAATAGCGTGACCGCTTCCGGGAGCGTGATGTCCTTGACGTCGGCGAGGACCGACTTGGCCGCCATGTCGCCGCCGAGTAGCTTTTCGAGAAGCGCCGCCAATTTGGGGGGTAGCGGAGCGGCGGAGCCGAGATAATTTTTCCTGTCCTTGATTACAAACAGATACGGCTTCAGCGAAACCGCGCCGAGGTTCGGCTTGACCGCCGCCCAGCGCATGACATCCGGACGCGTCTTCCACTCGTCGATCACGGGGTTGGCTGGTTCAAGAACTCCAGCTTCGTCGTTCGCCGGCGCAGGCTCGGTGCTGCCGCTGGCGGCGACCTTCTCAATCAGTGCGATCTCTGGACAGATGCCGTCCTCCGAGTTGGCTGCCGCCGTGGCGATGTGATCAAACACGGTCTGGTGGAGGAACATCTCGGCCAGCATGACCTTCGCCAAGTGGGGTTGCTCGATGGCGTTGTCGAACCCCCGCTCGTGAGCAATCGCGAGCCTGAGGGCGAGAGCGTTCAGGAAGCGCTTGATCTGTCGCGGATTGCCCTTCGTGCCGGCCGCCAGCACGGGGCTCACGCGGTCGGCGAGATTCAAAGCATCGACGATCTCGGCGAACCGGTCTCCGACTGCAGTCTTGATCGCGTCGTGGTCGATCCCCTTGCCCTCCCACGGCTTGCTCAGAGCGGCGCGACCGAGGGCCAGCAATTTCTCGAATTCCGGCGATTGCTCGCCGAGAGCCCGGCCAAGCAGCAGCAGAGTGACATAGATGCCGGTTTCGGTCTCGCCGAGCGCCGGGATCCGGAATGGGACCTGAAGGAGTTTTTCGAGGTACGACCGCGTATAGTTCTGACCGGAATCGCGGGAGGGGTTTGACGAGACGTCGATCTCAGGAAGGTTCTTGAAGTGATCGCGGACCGCGATCTCGATCATACCCTCATCGGCGCCAACGATGAAGGCCGTCCTGTCCCACAACACGAACAGCCTGATCGCCTCGAGCGTTTCGATCGCGGTCTGAGGCAGACAGCGGTCGAGGTCGTCGATGAGGACGACGAGCCGCTTGATGCCGGCCTTCTTGATCAGATCCTTGTAGGCCTCGCGGAATTCTTTGATCTCCGTCGGCACGCTCTTGCTGGTGGTCTCTTCACCCTTCTCCTTCTTTAATTCCTCGATCTGTTTGATGGCCGCTTCTCGCGCGTCCTTGTCGGTCCAGGTGTTCTTCACGCTGTCTATGACGGAGCCGACCAAGTCGTCGAATCCGACCATTGGGATTCCTGTGAAGGCGGTTAGAGCCAAGCCGCCGCCCTTCTTTGCAACCTTGAGCCAGTCGACACTCTTCAAGATGCGCTTTACCTCATCGGCGGCCATTGTCGTGAGGGATCGCTTGTCGATAAGGCCATTCACGACGCCTTCGATAAGCGCGATCTTGGCATCTTCGAAACCTTGGAATTGCCAGCCGCTAAACTTGAGACAAAGCACTTCGCCTTTCTCTGGAAAGGCAGCTTCGACCATCTCCAGCACGCTGGATTTTCCGGCGCCCCAGTCTCCGTGAACACCGATCGTAACCGCTGAATCGACCGTTTCGTTGATTAGGCGAACGATAGTTTTCGCGATCGCCTCGTTGTTGAGAAGATCAACCTTGGTTTCCCGGTCGCTTAGATAGCCGAGCGGTGCAAGATTTCCGGTTGCCACTAAGCCCTCCTATTACAATTCAGCGGGCTTTCGCAGGATGTCGTTGAATTTAGCGTGCCCCAATAAATTTCAACTTAGGGTTTCAGATGGCGATCCGCAAGTTGATGAGAGACCGCACCGCATTTGATGCAGGGACTGGGTACGGTAGGGCGTTTCCGGTCTCAAAATGACATCACGAGGTATTCGAGCAGAGGGTGATAATACTCACTCGAATATCTTCGGGACTGGCAGCGGCTTAGCAATCAGGCCGCTTTCCTGCGCCGACGCGGCGGCAGTACGGCGCGCGGCATCGCGTTTTCAACATCAGCTTGAGAGATGAAATGACCTCGCAGCCAGTCCGCGAGATATCTCGCCAAATCGCGATTGCGAAGGCTCCACACAAGTATTTCATTTAGCCAAACGGCCCAATCTCGGCTCCGGTTGCCTAGAAATATTTCAAGGCTGAGGCCCGTAGCGGCTCTCGTTCTCATCCAATCCAGCACATCGTCCGGAGGCCACAGCAGGGTTATGAAACCGGTGAGAACGTTGAGATGAGACCGCATCTCGGCGTTTGGGCCGCCAAGGCATTCGATCGCCACCCGAAGTGCAGGAAACGCGGCATCATCGTGACGTGCGATGAGGTAGAGTAAAGGAGCGTTCATCACGATGTGGTCGTGCGCGTTCTTGGCCAAGCCAACCACTGCTTTTGCATATTCGGAAGCAGTCATTTGCCGGGCTTCTACGCTGGCAAGAAGTACAGCTTGCAACCAAGTACCAGCGGTTCCTGTGGCCTCCGCCACCAACTGGCGGAATCGCATGTCGTCAGACAACAGAAGTGCGTCACTCCGGGCTGCTAGGAACGCGGCATCGAGGAATCGGCTACCTCCTACGGCAAGCAAGTTCTCCGTCGTTTCCGAAATGTCGTCCGGCACCAGAACCTGAATGACTTCGCAGTTCTGCTCGATGGAGTTCCGGACACCATTGATGGCTTCGATCTGATGATCGCGGAATTCGTCGGTCACTTCCGTCCGGTAAAATTGTCCGTCCTGGTAGCTAATTGTCATCTGGCGGCGACCACGACCGTCGTTTTCGCGCTGGATCATCCGGTCGATCATCACCAGGGTTGAAGTCGGCGTCTGAAGGGTTCCAAACCATGCTTTCAGCGCTGGCAGGATCCCAATCTCGGCCGCGACCCAAGCGGTGTAGGCATCGAGGACTGCACCTCGGCCCCGGTGTTGCCGTGCCAGCCTAATGCCACCCGTACGTTCCGGTAAGTTTCCCGCGCACGTGACGACCCGGCCGCCCAATTTACGTACGAACTGCGCGAAACTGACGACGTCGCCGCCGAGTCTCCGTGCGATGAGCGCGAGCGGGAAGGGCTTTTCCATATAAACTTGCGCATTCTTGATGTTCGCTTCGGCGCTTCTGCGGACGACATCGAGCACACTGTCGATGTTGTCTTGGCCGACCGTAAATCTTGCCAGCCCTGGCTTGCCCGGAAAACGCGTTTCGAATTCCTCGAAAATGCGATGCTGAAGATGGAGATACTTGGATTTGATCTCAACGACCTTCCAAGCCTCTGGCTTATCCAAGCCGAACTTTGGCATTTCGAAGGTGTCGCCACGTCGCAAACCCATCACGCGGGTCGCTATGCCGGACGTGGCGGCTTGAACGTTCATCCCGAAGAAGTCGGTCCCCTCGTCGATCACGAAGTCCTGGCGCAGGCCGTCGGGTGTTTCGACGGCGACATAGGAGCCGAGGCCTGCCGTCGTCCCCATGAACATTGGATTGACCTCGTACATTAGGCCCAATCCGGCATAGCCCAACGCGATGTTGGGGTTGTTTGGGTGCTGACGAACGAGGTCATAGGCGGCAACGTACGCTCGGTCGAAGTCTCCTTGCCGCAACGTTTCGTGAGCCAGTCGCATGATGTACTCAGGTGCGCCGGTCTGGCTTGCGAGATCGATGCCTCGGATCACGGCTTCGGCGCCGGCAACATCGCCCGACCGGTATAAAGCATCGTAGAGACGGAGCGCGACAAACGCGTCCGTCGGAAATTCGCCATGGAGATGGCGCAGCAGCTTGATCGCTTCGGGAAGTTTGCCGACGTCGACCAGGACGCTCGCGTGTGCACGGGCGATCGGATGTGCGTTCCGAAGACGAGCCGGCAGCCGGGTGAAGAAGGTGAGATTTCGCTCACGATGAGGGTGCTCGTTAGCATGCGCGATGGAGAGCAACTCAAAGTCCTTCTCGAAGCCTTCGAATGGAAGATGTCCATCTAAGAGTTGGATGACCGTGGCGGGCGAGCCGGCCCGATCGGCCTGCTGCGCGACCATCAGGCGCGTCGAGATATGACTACTGTCCGGAACTGCATGCACAGCGGCTTCGAACGCGGATTCCGCGACTTCGCTCAAACCGACCATGGTGGCGACCTGCGCGATCAGGACGAGTCCACGAGCGCTGTCGTTAAATTTGAAGATAAGATCCGTCAATGGTGCCGGATCCGCTGGACTTCCGTCAGATGGTCTGCCCGCTTCGGCGATTGGGGCCAGTGCGATCGCTGCTTCGGTTACGCGTTCTTCGTTATCCGGAATCTGGGCCTTACTGAAGAGTTCGACGGCGTCCGACCACCGGTTCTCACCGATGGCAATTACCCCGTCATGGAAGGCGAGATCGGGATCGTCCGGGGCCAGTGCGATGAGGCGGCGAGCAAGATCATCTCTGCCGAAACTCAACGCGACGGTTACGCCGTTGAGCAGAACGCTCGGCTCGTCGATTTTCGCGTCGGCCAGGCGCTCGACGTGAGCGAGCGCCTTTTCTCGATCATGTAGGAAGCGGTAGGCGATCATGGCAGCGGAAAAAGTGTGGATCGAGTCGTCGAAATGGCTGGTCAGCAGCCATGGCTTGGATTGCCAGTCCGCCTCCAACACCGAGGCCGCCGCGCTGAGTCTCGCGCGCTGGTCGGCGCTGAGGATAAAGGTGCGTGACGCGTTAGGGTCGCGCGATATCTCATCGACGTCAGCGAAGGCCGTCAGCACCTTCAGATGCTCAGAGTTGGGATGCCTCGCGAGCGCCTGTCGGCTAAAATCCCACCATTGCGGAACGATATCACGGACTCGAAGAAACGCGGTCTGTGCGACGAGAAGACTTTCCTTGCCACGCAAGGCATTTGGAATGCCATCCAGACCGTCAGTCACGCTTGCGACCTTGGCGGCTATTTGCGGCAGATAGGAAGCGAGGACTTCGTTGGTGGGATCTGCATCCAGCCGTTCCCGCCCGAAGCGATATGCTTCTTCGGCGTCTCCTCGCACGAATAGGGCAAGCGTACGGTTCGCGATCGCGCGCGGGTCGTTCGGCGCTTCATCGTAAGCCTCGAAAAGCCATCGAATCGCTTCGTCGCCTTCCCCGCGAGCTAGATGCTGCAGTCCGATATTGGCTTTCGCGCGGTAGCGAATGGTGGCGCTCGCATCGGCCGGCAGGCTATCCATGAAGCTGCGAAACAGCCTTAGGTTGGTGTCCGGATCCGTGGTCTTAGCGCCATCCCGCAAATGATCCAGTTGATCCGAAAGGTATTTTTCATGCGCGGGAACGGCGACTTCTTGGACCGGTGCCAGCCCGGTGGCCAGGCCTGCGGTGACAAGCACGCTCATCATCGCACCACTGATCTGAGCCAGGTCAGGACCTAGATATTGGTTGACGTTGACCGTTGCGTTTCCACCGGCCTTCGCTTCAACGCGAAGACCGCCAGCAGTCTGATCCGTGTTAGAGACCGGCGCGCTGTTAGGACCGAAGAGCGCGCCGGCTATTTTCCCAGATCTCTTCCCGTGTCCAGATGCAGGCCTTCAATAGTGACGTCTTTGTCGGCCTTGACCTTCGCAACGACCTCGCGGGCACCCTGGATGTCGCGAATTAAAGCATTCCCGCCGGCCTCGATGTCCAGACCGACTCGGGAGTACACGGCCGTTTTTGCAGCGGCGTCGGCCTGCATCGCTTGGACGAGCGCCTCAACAAATGGCGCGAGTTCGGTCGCTTCGTCCGTCCGGAGGTCGTTATCCACGCAACGCTCGAGATCTTGCCGGCCTTCCTCATGAGTGGCGGGACTCTCGAGTTTTGCCACTGCGGTCGAGGCCCGTGATCCGAACACCTGGCCGACCTTCTCCTTCAGCTTGCGGTAGGCGTCCTTGGTGACTTCCTTGACGGTCTCGGTACCAACCAAGTTCGCGCCAGCGATGAGCAGGGTGGTGAGCGTAAGCGGTTCGGGCATGGGCTGTCGATTCATGGTTTGTTCGGTTGGCGATTTCGCGGCGAAGCCGATGGCTCGCCGCGATCCTTTGTTGTTAACACCGGCGCCTAAGGGGCCGGCAAAAGACGGCGATCGGGAAGGGAGCCTTCTTAGAGGGCTTTACGATCCTCGCCGCATCCATTCTGAAGGACATCCAAGTTGGCATATCGTGGACACAAAACTACACGGGATGGACAAACTTGGCCGTCCGCCACAGCTGGAGCAACGAACTCACGAGCACCCCGTCGTGCTGCCGCACGTATCGCACTTCATACAAGTCCCGTTGCGGACCAGGGTGAAGTTGCCGCATTCGGAGCACATCTCGCCTTCGTAGCCTTTGGCTTTGGCTTCGGCGCGGCGTTCGGCTTTGGTCGGCGCGGCGGTTGCGGCGGCGGTGCCGGCTTTGCTCCAGGCTTGCGCTTCGAGCTTTTCGGTGGGCGAGAGTTGCGGCTCGACCAGTTCGGCTTTCAGCGCGGTGGCGGCGTCGCCGGCGCGCGAGGTGGCGAGCGCGGTGACGTTGCCGGATGCCGGACGCGTTTCGCTGTCCGCCGTCGGGGTAGGAGCCGCGCGCATCATCACCAGGTTGTCGGTGCGCGAGCGGGTGAGGCCCTTCGACAGGTACTTCATCGCCGGCGGAGGCGAACCTTCCGGCGTCTTGCCTTCGGCGACGCCCTTGCCGAGCGCGTCGAAGCCGGTCTCGCTCGGATCGACATGGGCGAGGTCGTAGCGGCCCATGTAGCTCACCGCGAGTTCGCGGAATACGTAGTCGAGGATCGAGGTCGCGTACTTGATCGAGTCGTTGCCCTGCACCGGGCCGGCGGGCTCGAAGCGGGTGAAGGTGAAGGCGTCGACATACTCCTCCAGCGGCACGCCGTATTGCAGGCCGAGCGACACCGCGATGGCGAAGTTGTTGATGAAGGAGCGCAGCGCCGCGCCTTCCTTGTGCATGTCGATGAAGATCTCGCCGAGCCGGCCGTCGTCGTATTCACCGGTGCGGACATAGACCTTGTGGCCGCCGACCACGGCCTTCTGCGTATAGCCCTTGCGGCGATCCGGCATCTTCTCGCGCTCGCGCAGCACGACGATGCGCTCCACCAGCTTCTCGACCACCTTCTCCGCGACCTGCGTGGTGCGCGCGGCCATCGGCTTGTCGAGCAGCGTCTCCAGCGCGTCGTCCTCGTCGTCGTCATCGGCGATGAGCTGCGAGTTGAGCGGCTGCGACAGCTTTGAGCCGTCGCGATAGAGCGCGTTGGCTTTCAAAGCGAGCTTCCACGACAAGAGGTAAGCGGACTTGCAGTCCTCCACCGTGGCGTCGTTCGGCATGTTGATGGTCTTGGAGATCGCGCCGGAGATGAACGGCTGCGACGCCGCCATCATGCGGATGTGGCTCTCGACCGACAGATAACGCTTGCCGACCTTGCCACACGGATTGGCGCAGTCGAACACCGCGTAGTGCTCGGCCTTGAGGTGCGGCGCGCCTTCGACCGTCATCGCGCCGCAGATGTGGACGTTCGCCGCCTCGATTTCCGCCTTGGTGAAGCCGATGGCCGCGAGCAGGTCGAAGCCGGGGGCGGCGAGCTGTTCGGCGTCGACGTTGAGGTTGGCCAGGATGAAGTCCTCGCCCAGCGTCCACTTGTTGAAGGCGAACTTGATGTCGAACGCGGTCGGCAATGCCTTCTCGATCTTGGCCAGCGCTTCGTCGGTGAAGCCCTTGGCGCGCAGCGTCGAGGCGTTGACGCTAGGTGCGTTGGACAGCGAGCCATGACCGACCGCATAGGCTTCGATCTCGGCAATCTCGCTTTCGCGATAGCCGAGCCGGCGCAGCGCTTCCGGCACGGCGCGGTTGATGATCTTCCAGTAGCCGCCGCCGGCGAGCTTCTTGAATTTCACCAGCGCGAAGTCGGGCTCGATGCCGGTGGTGTCGCAATCCATCACCAGGCCGATGGTGCCGGTCGGCGCCACCACCGTGGTCTGCGCGTTGCGATAGCCGTGCTGTTCGCCGAGGCTGAGCGCATTGTCCCACGCCAGTTTCGCGCGCTCGACGATGTCGGCCTGCGGGCAGGAGGCGTGATCGAGCGGCACCGGATTGACCGCGAGCGATTCATAGCCGCGGGATTCGCCGTGCGCGGCGCGGCGGTGATTGCGGATCACGCGCAGCATGTGATTGGCGTTCTTCTTGTAGCCAGGGAAGGGGCCGAGCTCCTTGGCCATTTCCGCCGAGGTTGCATAGGACACGCCGGTCATCACCGCGGTCAGCGCGCCGCACAGCGCGCGGCCCTCGTTGCTGTCGTAGGACAGGCCCATGGTCATCAAGAGGCCGCCGATGTTGGCGAAGCCGAGGCCGAGCGTGCGGAATTCGTAGGAGAGCTCCGCGATCTGCTTCGACGGGAATTGCGCCATCATCACCGAGATTTCGAGCACCACGGTCCACAGGCGGCACAGGTGCTCGTAGGCGTGGGTGTCGAACTGGCGCGTCGCGGTGCTGTAGAAGGTCAGCAGGTTGGCGGAGGCGAGATTGCACGCGGTGTCGTCGAGGAACATGTATTCCGAGCACGGGTTCGACGCGCGGATGTCGCCAGACGCCTTGCAGGTGTGCCAGTCGTTCATCGTGGTGTTGAAGTGCAGGCCGGGATCGGCGGAGGCCCAGGCGGCGTGGCCGATCTTCTCCCACAGGTCGCGCGCCTTCAGCGTCTTGGTCACCTTGCCGGTGGTGCGGCCGATCAAATTCCAGTCGCCGTCGGTTTCCACCGCGCGCAGGAAGTCGTCCTTCAGCGACACCGAGTTGTTGGAGTTCTGGCCGGAGACGGTGAGGTAGGCCTCAGAGTCCCAATCGGTGTCGTAGATCGGGAAGTCGATATCCTTGTAGCCTTGTTTCGCGAACTGGATGACGCGCTTGATGTAGTTGTCCGGCACCAGCGCGCGGCGGGCGAGCTTGATCTCGCGGCGCAGCGCCGGGTTTTTCTCCGGCACGAAGCAGTCGTCGCCGGACCCTTCGCAGTTGACGCAGGCGCGCATCACCGCCTTGAGGTGTTTCTGGTTGATCTTGGAACCGGTGACGAGAGCGGCGACCTTCTGCTCCTCGCGCACCTTCCAGTCGATGTAGGTCTCGATGTCCGGATGATCGGCGTCGACCACCACCATCTTGGCGGCGCGGCGCGTGGTGCCGCCGCTCTTGATGGCGCCGGCCGCGCGGTCGCCGATCTTGAGGAAGCTCATCAGACCGCTGGAGCGGCCGCCGCCGGACAGGCGCTCGCCTTCGCCGCGCAGCCGCGAGAAGTTGGAGCCGGTGCCGGAGCCGTATTTGAACAGGCGCGCCTCGCGCACCCACAGGTCCATGATGCCGCCCTCGTTGACGAGGTCGTCTTCGATGCCCTGGATGAAGCAGGCGTGCGGCTGCGGATGCTCATAGGCCGACTTCGACTTGACCATCTTGCCGGTCTTGAAGTCGACGTAGTAGTGGCCCTGGCCGGGGCCGTCGATGCCGTAGGCCCAGTGCAGGCCGGTGTTAAACCACTGCGGCGAGTTCGGCGCGACCATCTGCTGCGCCAGCATGTAGCGCAGTTCGTCATGGAAGGCGCGGGCGTCGTCTTCGCTGGTGAAGTAGCCGCCTTTCCAGCCCCAATAGGTCCAGCAGCCGGCCAGGCGATCGAACACCTGCTTCGATGAGGTCTCGCCGATGAAACGCTCGGCCTCGGGCAGGGCATTGAGCGCCTCAGTGTCGGGCACCGAGCGCCACAGCCACGACGGCACGGTCTCTTCCTCGACCTTCTTCAAGCGCGCGGCGACGCCGGCCTTGCGGAAATACTTCTGCGCGAGCACGTCGGAGGCGACCTGCGACCAGAACTCCGGCACCTCGACATTGTCGAGCCGGAACACCACCGACCCGTCCGGGTTGCGGATCTCGCTGGTGGTCAATCGAAACTGGGTGTCCGCGTAGGGAGACTGACCATCCTTGGTATAGCGTCGCTCGATCTGCATTCTTGTCGTGCCCCGTTTTGAAACCGGAATCGCGTCGAGGCGAGCCGGCGATGAAACCTCGCGAACCGTTTCGGCTCGCAGCCTGACCGGTGATCCCGGCCGTTTTGTCCTCAGGAGCATGAGCGGGCGGAGGATAACCCCGCGACCGATAATGCTCTAACGCCCCACACCGCGATTTGAGCCATTTCGGCTCGTTTTCGTCGTCCCCGAATGCCTTCCCGCGAAGGCAAACACCCTCGTTGCCCCGCCACCGTGGCCGGTGAACGGAGTGTCCGATCTAGAACCCTTGAGGGAGACCCGGCGTGACACAAACACATTCGCGCCGAGCGAATTAAAAGTTAAGGCAACTCCCTTAGGTCCGTCAAGGATTAGTGTTCATTCGTCAACGAAACACTAAATATGGTGGAAAGAGGGGATAACCAGGGAGCATCAAGCACCCTTGATCGCGGTCAAGTATCGGTGAGTCCTCATGGAATCGAAAGGCAAAAAACTTTGCCGAACGGCTCCTCCACCCACTGATCCCGCTGTTCACAGGAGGACTATTTTTTGTCGTGACGGGGTTGCGTTTGGCCGACTCGGGCCGAGGCCGCGTCGCATCTACCCATCATGCGGGTTTGACGATGGTCGGATGCCTCAAGAGCAGGCATGGTGGCCGCCGACTCACCTGGTTTTGATTCTTCATGACAGCCTCATCGACTGCATCCCCGGCGTCGCGAATCACGCCAGCAGGTCTGTTCTTCCTGGCCACGACGTCGATCGGCTGGGGCCTGAACTGGCCGGTCACCAAATATCTGCTGAGCGAACTGCCGCCGCTGACGCTGCGCGGCGTCACCGGCATCGCCGGCGCGCTGTTCCTCGCGGTCGTGGTGCTGGCGCGGCGGCAGAGCCTGCGCGTTCCCGTCGAGATGTGGCCGCGGCTGTGCCTCTACGCCTTCCTCAACGTCACCTGCTGGATGGCGCTGATGGGAATCGCGCTATTGTGGCTGCCGGCGGGCGAGGCGTCGATGGTGGCCTACATGATGCCGGTCTGGGCGTCGCTGCTGGCGTGGCCGATCCTCGGCGAGCGGCCGACGGTGCGGCGGGTGATGGCCATCGTCGTTGCGTTCGGCGGCCTGACGATCCTGCTCGGCGGCGACGGCCTCCACGTCACGCCGGCCAAACTCGGCGGTTTCGCCATGGTGCTCGGCGGATCGATTGCCTTCGCGCTCGGCGCGGTGTTGTCGAAGAAGTGGCCGCTGACGCTGCCGCCGATGGCCTCCGCCACGTGGCAGATCGGCGTCGGCTGCCTGCCCGTGGGGCTTGTCGGTCTCGCGATCGAAACGGCGGATTTCGGTGCGGTGACGACGGTAGGGTGGTGGGCGCTGGCGTACAGCACCATCATCCAGTTCTGCGTCGCCTATGTGGCATGGTTCGCCGCACTCGAACGGTTGCCGGCGTCGGTGGCGGCGATCGGCACCATGGCGGTGCCGGTGTTCGGCGTCGTCGCCTCGGCGATCGCATTGCACGAGCCGATCGGCCCGGTCCAGATCGCCGCGCTCGTGCTGACGTTGTCGGGTGTGGTTCTGGCGACGCGATCCTGATGCGCTGTCATGGGATGCCGCCGTCATGAGCGATAGCCGGCCATCGTCTGTAAATACCGGCCTGTCGTCGTTCGGCATCGTGCTGCTGGTGGCAACCGCCGTCGGCTGGGGCATTAACTTCCCGGTCATGAAGCACCTGCTGACGGAGTGGCCGCCGCTGTCGTCGCGCGGATTGTCGGCGGCGGCAGGCGCGTTGGCGTTGGCGGTGTTTGCGCTGTGGAGCGGTCAGCGGCTGAGCGTCCCGCGTCATCTCTGGTTGCGGCTGTTGCTGGTGTCGATCCTGACCATCACGTCGTGGGTGGCCTGCATGGGGCTCGCGCTGCTGTGGCTCAACGCCGGCGAAGCAGCCATTCTCACGATATCGCTGCCGTTGTGGGCCGCGTTGCTGGCGTGGCCGATTCTCGGCGAGCGTTTGACGATCAAGCGCCTGTTCTGGCTCAGCGTTGCGATGGGCGGCATCGCGGTGCTGATCGGCGGCAACGGCATCGATGCCAGCCTCGGTAAATGGCCAGGCATCGCCTTCGTGTTGCTGGGCACGGTCTGCGTTGCGCTCGGCACGGTGCTGACCAAACACTTTCCGCTTGCCATGCCGCCGGTGTCGCTGGCGGCGTGGCAGTTGTGGCTCGGCTCGATCCCCGTGGTGATCGTCGGCCTTCTTTTCGAACGACCCGATGTCGCGGCGCTGTCCGGCGTCGGCTGGGCCTCGCTCGTCTACATGACGCTGATCCAGTTCTGCCTGTGTTACCTGTGCTGGTTCGCGGCATTGGAGCGACTACCGGCGGCGACCGCATCGATCGGCTCGCTGCTAGTGCCGGTGGTCGGCGTGCTGGCATCGGCGGCGATGTTGCACGAACCGCTGGGCTTGCGAGAGATCAGC
>JAFKKM010000135.1 GCA_017305555.1 Hyphomicrobiales bacterium
CCGGGGAAGGCGTCGTTGTGCTGGTAGCCGCAGCATACGGGCGCGCTCAGCCGCTCCGCGAGCGCTGCTGACTCCGCTATGGCGTTGCCGATCACGACGCCGGCGCCGTTCAGGATCACTGGAAATTTTGCCGCGGACAGAAGCTGCGCCGCGGTCGCGATCGCGCTCTGGCCACCCGCAGACCTTTCCAGTTTGATGATCTGCGGAAGTTCGATATCGATGATTTGGGTCCAGAAGTCGCGTGGCACGTTGATTTGTGCCGGTGCGCTGCCGCGCAACGCCTTCTCGATCACCCGGCTGAGAACCTCGGCAATCCGGGACGGATCCAGCACCTCTTCCTGATAACACACCATATCCTTGAACAAGGCCATTTGCGGAACTTCCTGGAAGCCACCTTGCCCCATCGTTCGGTTCGCCGCCTGCGGCGTGACCAGCAGCATCGGCGTATGATTCCAGTAGGCCGTTTTCACGGGGGTGACGAAGCCCGTCACTCCGGGACCGTTCTGGGCGATGATCATCGCCATCTTGCCGGTCGCGCGAGTAAAACCATCGCACATCAGTCCGGCGTTGGTTTCGTGTGCGCAATCCCAGAATGTGATTCCGGCTTTCGGGAAAAGATCGGAGACGGGCATCATGGCCGAGCCGATGATGCCAAAAGCCTGGTCAATGCCATGCATCTGGAGAACTTTTACGAAAGCTTCCTCGGTAGTCATCTTCATCGGACAAGTCCTTTCGCCGTTTGAATGGGGTGAGAGCCGCCACTGTCGGCGGTCATCCGCTATGACGTGAGAATTAACTGATCAACCGGCCGCTTCGTCGCGCATGTAGTACCAGCGATAGAGCATCCGCTGACCCATGCGGCGGAACGGTGCGAGAGGATGCGTCGGCAGCGGTGAAGTGAAGATCGGCAGGTCGTGCGCCTTGAGGGTCTTGCCAGCGATCATCTCGGCCATGCGGCGTCCAGCCTGTGCCGAATACGAGACGCCATTTCCCCCGTAGCCGAGTGCGTAAAACAACTGCTGTTGCGGGTCGGGCCGGAAGATGCGCGGCATCATGTCGTGGCTGACATCAACCCATCCCCACCACGAGTAATCGATGTCGATCCCCCGCAAGGACGGAAACTTGCGATGAAGGCCGTCGATCAACAATTGCAGGTGGCGCTCATGCGTCGCATCCGCACCCGTAATTGCGCTACGGCTGCCGATCTGGACTCGATTGTCTGGGAGACGACGATAGTAGAAGCGCAACGTGCGGGTGTCGGTAATGACCTGCGTGGTGCGGAAGCGCGTGGATTCGATCTCGTCAGACGTCAGTGGTCTGGTGACGATGGAATTCGACAGGATCGGCATCTGGCGGCCGCGCAGGAGCGGGGTCAGACTAGCGGCGGTGTAGGCGCCTGTGGCGATCCCCACCGCCCGCGCGCGCACCGTGCCACTCGGCGTACGTAAATCGTATCCGTTGCCGCGCTGCTGGATTTTGAGTACCGGCGTGCCCGGATGAACGCGCGCACCAAGGGCCCGCGCCATACGCAAGTAACCGAATGCCAGCTTGGCGGGATGAACGCCGGTGCCTAGCGGCTCATGAACCGCGCCCACCGCCTCGGCGTCATCGACAAATTCACATCGCAGTTCCTCTGCGGGCACCGTGCGCGTGCGATAGCCGAAGATTTCATTCTGAATTTTCGATTCGGCGACGATCTTCTCGAAGTTGCGCTGACGGTGCGCGATGTAGAGATGCCCTCCGCGTTGCGGGTCGCATTCGATGCTGCCGCTGCGGATCAGTTCTTCGAAGGTCTCGAAACCTTCTTCCACTTCGGCGTGCATCCGCAGCGCGACGTCGCGCCCCCATCGCGCGATCCATTGCGAGCGTGACAATCGCCCGGCCGCGTTCTGGGCTTGGCCACCGTTGCGCGTACTACAGCCCCAGGCAACACGGTTCGCCTCGAGAACCGTGGCCTTGATTCCGAATTCCCGTGCGAGGAAGATCGCGCACGCCAGCCCGGTATAGCCAGAACCCACAATCGCGACATCAACATCGATATCGCGCGTGACCGGACCGTCGGTCTCTGGAGCAGCGCCTGCGGTCGCGGCCCAATAGGTCGGCGCGTAGTCCCGATTATGTCCTGGGCCTTCCGATACTAACGGATCGTAGTGGGGATCGTAGGCCGCAAGCGGAGAGGTTGTAGCAACTTCGGCGACCTGCATCATGGCGCCACCGCAACCTTGCCGGATTTCCCCGAAGCCGGCTGCGGCGGTCGCTCCTTGCGAAAGGCACGCTTATGGCTGATCAGGTCATCGCGAAAGACGAACAGGTCGCACCCTTCGGCGTCGATCCGCGAGCCATCCGGCAAAGCCGCGCGGAAAATCCATTCCGAGATTCCTCGGTCCGCGAAGACGCTGTGTCGCGTGCAGGTCCAACTGACGTCGGGCATGTCGGTCCAGACCCGCTCGAACGCGGCCTTCACTTCGGCCGTACCGTTGAAGCGCCGTCCGAATGTCTCGGGACCTCCGGCGGCCTCGAACACGACGTCGTCCGTCATGCAGGCCATCACGCCCGCGGAATCGTGCCGGTTGAAGGCTGAAAACAAACGCTCCAGCAGGGCGCGACGCTGCGTATGAGCATCGGGCATGGAATCCTCCGCAGATAATTTTGTCTCGCCATCTCGAGATGGCATCTTGATCGATGTGGAGGACGATCTCAGGCGTGGAGCCGTTGGGTTAGAGCCAGTTGAGACCAAGTCTGCGACCAGAGCGTCTGCGCACGAACGCATCGTGGCGCTTTCATAAGCTCACCGCATGTTCACATGTTGTCTGGCTTGGCGGCCAAATCGCTTCTTCGAATTGTTTCCGGTAAACGCTAGGCGCGCGTCGTGCTGACGATCAAGCGTCCGAGCCGCTCGATGCCCGCTTCGATTCTCTCGGTCTTAATCGACGAAAAGCCAAGACGAAAGCAGCGCCGCTCTGTCCGCTCGTTACCGAAGAAGATATCGCCGGGTTCGATCAGGATGCCCTCGCTGCGCGCCGTTTCCGCGAGGCGGCTTGTGTCGCAGCCGGGCGGGCAGGTCACCCAATAGCTGGTGCCTCCTTCTCCACGCAGCCAATTGCAGCCAGACAGGTGGACCGGCAGAAATTGATCCAGGAGTCGAACGCGTTCCGACAGAACACGCGATATTCGCTGCATGTGCGTGTTGTAATGCCCAAGTCCAATGAACAGGGCGGCGACACGCTGGTTGTTGAGCGGGGCATGTCGCAGGATCAATCGTCGAAGGGCGCGCAATTCCCGGATCACCGGCGCCGGCGCCACCACATATCCGAGACGCAATCCGGGGGCCAACGCCTTGGAGAGACTGCCGACGTACAGGACACGGCCGCTCCGATCCAGGCTCGCCAAAGGTGGCGGATCGCCCGCGGTCGGGATGAGACCACTCTCATAATCATCTTCGACCAGGATGATATCGCGATCCCTGGCGACCTTGAGAAGTTCGTGCCGCCGCGCGGGCGGCATCACCACGGTCGTGGGACATTGATGGCCGGCGGTCACATAGGCCAGCGAGCACTGCGCGAACGCGGCATCGGGAACCAGTCCATGTTCGTCGACTCGCAGGGGAACAAGATTGGAAGTCATCATCCCGAAAATGTTTCGTGCGTCCGGATAGCCCGGATCTTCCATGCCGACATAGGTCGTCGGTGCGGCGAAAAGCCTGGCGATGATGTACAGCGCGTGCTGGGCGCCGATCGTCATCATGATCTCATTGGGCCGGGCGCGAATGCCGCGGCGCGGCAGAACCTGATGCTGCAACTGCTCGATCAGCGCGGGATCGTCCTCATCGATCATATCGCGCGCCCAATTGTTGATCTCCGACACGCTCAACGCGGCGCGGGCACTTTCACGCCAGTCGTTGGTCGGAAACAGCGCGGGATCGAATTGCCCGAAGATGAACGCATATGGATACTTCTGCCAATCAAGTGGCTTGACGATGTTGCGATAGGTCGAGGCTTTCACGACGTACCGGTTAGTCCAGGCGTCGGCATTGGTATCGATATCGGTGCTGTCCGATTCGGTCGAAGGTGCTGCGACGCCGATGTGTTTTGGAAGGCCGGAGACAAAGTAGCCACTGCGTTCACGCGAAACCAGAAAGTTCTGGTCGACCAACTGTTCATAGGCGATCACGATGGTATTGCGCGAAACCTTCAGGATCGCGGCAAGATCGCGGCTCGACGGCATTCTCATGCCGAGCGGCAACCGGCCATCCTCGATCGCCATGATGATCATCTGGCGGATTTGCAACTGAAGGAAGGAGCCTTCGCGGTCGATGTCGTAGGAGAGCGATTCCCAGAACAGTGCATCCTTGGTCGCCGGTGGCGCCAATTCAGTCGCCGTCGTTGCTACCGGATGCAAATGTTTCACGTTTCCCATGCTCCATACCCACCGCTGCGATGGATATCGTCACTATAATGACAAACCTCAAACGCGGCCAACCACGGATCGTCGCGACTGGCCCTATCCATGCGTCGCATCTGGCGCTGGTGCTTGAGTTGTCCTGGTCCCACCTTGGTCAAAAATAGAATGAAGGGATGAAAACGTGCGAGTCGATACGGTCTTTGCTGCCCGCAAAATCATAACGATGAACCCGTCAAGGCCATCGGCAACTCATGTTGCGGTGCATGAAGGACGGGTGGTGGCCGTCGGTAGCTATGAGGAAATCTGTGCCGACGCGGGGGCGATCGAAGTGGATCGCCGATTTGCCGACAAAATCCTGCTTCCAGGCTTCGTGGAAGGTCACAGCCATATCATGGAAGGAATCGTCTGGACGATGCCTTACGTTGGGGCAGGTGACCGTCGCTCCCCGGAAGGACTTCTCGTCCAGGGCATCCGCGATGTTGAAGGGATCATCGAGCGATTGCGGGAAGCCGCCGACAAGCTTTCCGATCCGGATACGCCGCTGTTCGCATGGGGATTCGATCCTCTGCACATCGGCGGCCAGCAACTTACCCGCTGGCATCTGGACCAGGTCTCGACGACGCGGCCGATCATGGTGATTCACGCCAGCTTTCACATCAGCAATGTGAATACCCTGATTCTCGATCGTGCCGGATTATTGGGGCCGATCGATATTTCCGGCGTCGTCGTTGACGAGGACGGGCGGCCGACGGGCGAACTTCAGGGTATCGCGGCGCGATTCCGGGTCTTTCGTATGCTTGGTGGGAATCCTCTTTCCGCCAATCTGACGACGGACGACGTGAACCGCTATGCGGCTTCGGCCTGCATACAAGGCGTCACGACGATCACGGACCTGCACAGTGACCTTCCCGACAATACGGTCGATCTGTATCGTGCTGCCGCCGAGCGCGACGATTTTCCTATCCGTCTCGTACCCGCGCTCGCATCCGCGTCGCACTCTCCCGATGACGGAATCGCGAAGATCGAGCGGCTGAAGCAGGAAAACAGACCCAAGCTGCACTTCGGAATCGTCAAGCTTGTGATCGATGGTTCGATTCAGGGCTTTACGGCGCGCGTGCGATGGCCCGGCTATCACAACGGGGCTTCCAATGGCCTGTGGTATGTCGCGCCCGAAGAACTCCCGCGCATCGTCGAGCGATATCATCGCGCCGGCATACAGCTGCATATTCACACCAATGGCGACGAGGCGACTGAACTCGCGCTCGATGCGATCGAGGCGGCGCAGACGGCGATGCCGCGTCCGGATCATCGGCACACGCTCCAGCACTGCCAGATGGCCGATGCGGCCTTGTTCCGGCGGATGCGGGCGCTCGGCGTTTGCGTCAACCTGTTCGCAAATCATGTCTACTACTGGGGAGATTCGCACTACGAACAAACCATGGGACCGGAGCGGGCGCATCGGCTCAATGCAACCGGCACAGCGCAGCGGATCGGTGTACCTTACGCCATCCACTCGGATGCGCCGGTGACACCGCTGGGCCCGTTGTTCACAGCGTGGTGCGCCGTCAATCGGGTGTCGTCGGGTGGCCGTGTCTTGGGCCGGGAGACCGAAGCGTTGACCGTGGCCCAGGCTCTGGCCGGCGTAACGATCGGCGCGGCTTACACATTGAAGCTCGATCACGTCGTTGGCAGCATCGAGGTAGGCAAGTTCGCGGATTTTGCAGTGTTGGAGGAGGACCCGTTCGAGGTCGTACCCGAGGGATTGAAGGATATCCCGGTGTGGGGGACGGTCGTGGGCGGTCACGTGCACAAGGCGCCGGGCGAATGATCGCCGCGCAGGCCGCAATCCCGATGACGGTTGTCGGTGGATTTCTCGGCGCCGGAAAGACCACGTTTCTGAATCGTCTCATCTCCGAAGCGGAGGGACGTTATGCTGTCCTCGTCAACGATTTCGGCGCGATCAATGTCGATGCAAACCTGATCGCTCATCACGATGGGACAACCATCGCGCTGACAAACGGCTGCGTTTGTTGCAGCGTCGGGGGCGGTTTCATCGAAGCGCTCGGCGGCCTGCTCGATGCTGGGGGAAAATTCGATCACATCATTGTCGAAGCCAGCGGCGTCGGTGATCCGTGGCGGATCGCAGAGATCGCTCTCGTCGAACCGATGCTGCGGCTTAATGCCACGATCGTGCTGGTCGATGCCGCAAGGATTGAAATGTTGCTCGCCGATCCGCAAGTTGGAGCAACCGTTCGCAGCCAGTTCGAGCGTTGCGATGTGGTACTGCTGAACAAGATCGACTTGATCGATCGCTTGTCTCTCGAAAGAGCGCGGGATGTTGTCGAGCAAGTTTGTAGCAACGCTTGCGTTATCGAAACGTCGCAGGCATCGATGCCAAATCTCGCGTCGCTCCATCAGCGGCCCGCGAGGTCGCCCTTCTATGCACAACCCTGCGCGGTCGACTCCGCGGATCACGAGATCACGTTCCGCCGCTGGTCCTATCAGCGCGACGGCCAGTTCGACCGAAGCCGTCTTGCGCTTGCCCTCGCAGCCTTGCCTCCCGAACTGCTGCGCCTGAAGGGGGCATGTCGTCTGGCAGGTGAGGCCAACAGCGCGCTGCTCCAAATGGCCGGCCGAGCGTGGTCTCTGACGGATGCAGGATCGGAGGAGAGCTCAGGAATCGCTTTGGTCGGCATCGGAACGACGAGCCTTCCGGACAGGCTTGAACTGGACGATATCCTCGACCACGCGCTCGCATAAGCCGCGTCGAGGATAACGCGCAAGCGTACAGCGACAACAATGGCGCAGACCATTGGATTGCAATCGAAACATTCTTGGAGGAGATGAACCATGCGACGTAAAATCATTACCATGCTCGCCGCAGGCCTGATTGCCGGGCTCGCATTCGGAGCGGCACATGCGGCCGATCGCAGTACCGTCGTGATCGGCACCACCCAGGTGCCACGACATTTCAACGGTGCGGTCCAATCCGGCGTGGCGACCGCAATGCCGAGCACTCAGATCTTCGCCAGCCCTCTACGCTACGACGACAACTGGAACCCGAAGCCCTATCTTGCGAAGTCTTGGGACGTCGCGCCGGACGGATTGTCGATTACCCTGCATCTCGTCACGAATGCGGTGTTTCATGACGGCAAACCGGTCACGTCGGAAGACGTCGCCTTCTCGATCATGGCGATCAAGAAGTATCACCCGTTCCAGACGATGCTCGCGGCTGTCGACAAGGTCGATACACCGGATGCCTACACCGCCATTATCAGATTGAATCATCCGCAACCGTCGCTGTTGCTGGCGATGTCGCCACCGCTGATGCCGATCCTTCCCAAGCATGTTTACGGCGACGGACAGGATCTCCGAACGCATCCGGCCAACCTCAAGCCGATCGGGTCCGGCCCCTTCAAGCTCGCCGAATACAAGCAGGGCGATTATGTCGTCCTGGAGAAATTCGATCGCTTCTTCATTCCGGGACGTCCGAAGCTCGATAAGATCGTCTATAAGATCGTGTCGGACCCCAACGCGGCGATCATTGGCCTCGAGCGTGGCGACATCAATATCCTGCCGTTTGTTAGCGGCATCCGGGACATTGAGCGCCTTGAGAAGGCGCCTAACATCTTCATCACGGACAAGGGGTTTGCCGGTATCGGCCCGTTGAACTGGCTCGCGTTCAATACCAAGAAGAAGCCACTCGACGATGCACGTGTCCGTCAGGCGATTGCCTATGCCGGAAATCGCGACGCCATCATCAAGGCGTTGATGGGTGGAAAGGCGACTCCCGCGACCGGCCCCATCGCTCCCGATTCGCCCTTCTATGAGCCGAAGGTGGAGAGCTACAAGCACGATGTTGCCAAGGCGCAGAAGTTGCTCGATGAGGCCGGCTACCCGAAGAAGGCCGATGGAACGCGCTTTTCGTTGACCATCGACTACATTCCTGGAGTCAACGAACAGCAGCGCAACGTTGCCGAATTCCTCCGCTCGCAGCTCAAGCGTGTCGGGATCGTGGTCGAAGTTCGCGCCGCGTCAGACTTTCCAACCTGGGCGCAAAGAGTCTCATCTTACGATTTCGATATGACGATGGACGCCGTGTATAACTGGGGCGATCCGGTCATCGGTGTCGATCGGACCTATCTGTCCAGCAACATCCGCAAGGGCGTAATCTGGTCCAACACCCAGCAATACAGCAATCCGAAGGTCGACAAGATTCTCGCCGCGGCTGCGACCGAAACCTCGCCCGAAAAACGTAAGGCGCTGTATTCGGAATTCCAGAAGATCGTCGTCAACGACGCGCCCATCTTCTACATCAATGTCGCGCCCTATCGAAATGCCTTCGACAAGAAGCTGACGAACCTGCCGACAACGATCTGGGGGCTCATGTCGCCGCTCGACGAATTGTCCTGGGCGAACGAAAGCAAGAAATAGCGAATCCGTTGCCAGCGAGGCCACGCCATGAACTCTCTCCTACATCTGCTTCGTCAGGTTATGAATGGAATCGGCCTCCTGTTCGCGGTCATCGTGCTCAATTTCTTCATGATCCATCTCGCCCCGGGCGACCCCGTGCAGGTCATCGCGGGCGAGATGGGCGGTGCTTCGGCCGAAGTGGTCGCCGCGCTGAGGGAGAAATACGGCCTCAATGACAGCTTGATCCATCAACTGATGACTTATCTCTCGAAAGTCGCAACCGGCGATTTCGGGTACTCTTATTACTACAACGAGCCGGTGCTCAATCTGATCTTCTCGCGATTGCCGGCTACCGTCTACCTCGCGGTCACTTCGCTGATACTCGCTGTCGTGATCGGTACATTGCTCGGTACCGTGAGCGCGCGCCGCCCGAACGGCCTCTTGAGCCAGTTGGTCACGGTCGTTTCCTTGGTGGGCTACTCCGCCCCGATTTTCTGGACCGGCCTTATGCTGCTGCTGCTGTTCGGGTCAATCTGGCCGATCATGCCGGTTTCAGGTATGGCCAATGTCGTCGATCAGAAGGCCGGGTTCGCCTACGTCATCGATGTTGCGCATCACCTCATTCTGCCGTCGGTGACGCTTGCGATCGTCTTCATGGCGCAATACAGCCGCCTGGCGCGCGTCAACATGATCGATGTTCTGTCCTCCGATTATATTCGAACGGCGCGTGCCAAGGGGCTGCCTGAGCGAACCGTGATCGGCAAACACGCGTTACGCAACACGCTTATCCCAATCGTGACGATCGTCGGGCTTCAGTTCGGCAACCTGTTTGCCGGGGCGATCCTGGTGGAGACGGTCTTTAGCTGGCCTGGCCTTGGGCGCCTTGTGTTCGAATCCATTTTGCGGCGCGACTATCCGACGCTTCTGGCGGTTCTGTTCTTCTCGGCGCTGTTGGTGATGGTCGCGAACATCATAACCGATTTCGTATACCGCATGATCGATCCACGAATTCAAGCGAGAGTCGGATGAGCGTACTCGAGGTTTCAGGCGGCATCTCAAAGCCGATCGCTCCCGGACCGAAGCCGGCTGCTTCGCCGGGCAGGGCGGCGCTTCGGCAGTATCTTTACAGTCTTTCGGGCATTGCAGGCGCGGTCATCCTGCTGCTCCTCGTGGCCATGACGCTGTTTGGGCCCCTGATCTATCATGTCGATCCACTCGACATTGTCGCGGCACCCTTCACGCCGCCCGGCTCCGATGCCTTGCTCGGAACAGACTATCTCGGACGGGATGTGCTGGCCGGAATCGTCTATGGCGGCAAGGCGACGCTGACCGTTGGTGCGATTGCCGCCCTGATCACGATCGTCATAGGCGTTACGGTTGGAACGATTAGTGGCTATTTCGGCGGCGCTGCCGATACGGCGCTTGTAAAGGTCATCGAGTTTTTCCAGATCTTGCCGCCGCTTCTGTTCGCGATGGTTCTTGTAACGCTGTTCGGCCAGACGCTGACGACGATCACGATTGCCATCGGGGCCGTGAGTTGGCCATCGGCGGCGCGGCTGACGCGCGCGGAGTTCTTGCGGTTGCGTGGTCTCGATTACGTAAAGTCGTCACGTGCGGCTGGCGCAACCGATCGCCATGTGATGCTGCGGGTCATCCTGCCGAATGCGCTGCCGCCCATCATCATTGCCGCTACGTTGGCGATCGGCGTTGCGATCTTGTTCGAAAGCGGATTGAGCTTTCTCGGTCTCGGAGATCCCAACACCATGAGTTGGGGGCTGATGATCGGACAAAATCGAAACTATGTCCTCGATGGATGGTGGACCGTGGTTTTTCCGGGCACGGCCATCTTCCTCGCTGTCCTCGCCATCAGTCTGGTCGGCGATGGCTTCAACGATGCCATCAACCCGCGCCTGCGACGGAGGATCTGACGTATGGCTCCGGTGTTGTCCGTAGAATCGCTCAACGTGGGCTTGCGCGCGACGAACGGTGTCACGATCCCCGTTCTCGAAAACCTGTCATTCAGCGTCGACCAGGGGAAAACGATTGCGCTCGTCGGTGAATCCGGGTGTGGCAAGAGCATGACGGCACTGGCCATCATGCGGCTTCTTCCGGAGGCCTTCGTCGTGTCGAGCGGCCAGATCATGCTCGACGGGGAAGATGTACTGGCGGCGCAGATGCCTCGATTGCGTAGCCTGCGCGGAAATCGGATGTCGATGATCTTTCAAGAACCGATGACCGCACTTAATCCGCTCTATACGGTCGGGGACCAAATCGCCGAGGTGCTTCGGCTGCACCGTGGCCTCGGGCGTAAGGATGCGGCTGAGCAGACCCTCGCGCTTCTCAAGGCGGTCCAGATACCGGCGGCGGCGGAACGCATCAATGCTTATCCGCACCAGATGTCGGGTGGTATGCGTCAGCGCGTGATGATCGCGATGGCGCTGGCCTGCAAGCCGAAGCTCCTGATTGCCGACGAACCGACAACCGCGCTCGATGTCACCGTTCAGGCGCAGATATTCGACCTGCTTAGCCGTTTGCAAGACCAGACCGAGACGGCGATTGTTCTGATTACCCACGATCTCGGTGCTGTCTCTGAACTTGCTGACGATGTCGCAGTTCTCTATGCCGGACGATGCATCGAGAGAGGCAGGGCGCACGAGGTGATTGAACGCCCGCGCCATCCCTATACGCGCGGACTGATGGCTTGTGTCCCCCACTTACGCCTCGGCGGCGAGGCGTCCGGTGCTCCCGCCGACCTTGATGAGATTCCCGGGATGGTGCCGCCGCTCGGCGAACGTGACGCTGCATGCGCCTTTCTGCCACGCTGCGTTTTTGCCGATGAAATCTGCCGATCGCAGCTGCAACCACCACTTCAGGCCGACGATGGCGGTCACTGCGTTTCGTGCTGGCGCTGGAAGGAGGTCGCATGATGAGCGATCGATGTGCATCGCGGGTTGAGGCCTCCTCCGAGGTTTTGTTGGATGTCGGCGATCTCGTCGTGCACTTTCCAGTAGGCCGAAAACGACCGTTTAGGCCTCAATCCAAGGTCCATGCCGTGGACGGCGTCGGATTCAGCATTCGCCGCGGAACGACATTCGGCATCGTCGGCGAAAGCGGTTCCGGCAAGTCCACCACCGCCCAAGCAATTCTGCGGCTTGTCCCCGTGACATCCGGGCGCGTGCAGTTCCGCAACGAAAATATTGCAGCACTCGGAGGTGAGGCGTTGCGGCGTACTCGCCGCCATTTTCAGATTGTCTTCCAGGACCCATTCTCATCGCTCGACCCGCGGCGCCGGGTCGGAGACCTGATCCGTGAACCGCTCGATCTGCTTGATATTGGTGATCGCAGCGATCGCGACGAGAGAGTCCGTAGTTTGCTGGGAGAAGTCGGGCTTCCTCCACAGGCGGCAGGTCTGTTTCCGCATCAATTCTCCGGCGGGCAGCGGCAGCGGGTCTGTATCGCGCGGGCTCTTGCGCCTGAGCCGGACCTGATCGTTTGCGATGAAGCCGTTTCCGCACTCGATGTGGCGATCCAGGCCCAGATTCTGAACCTTCTAAAGAAACTCCAGCGTGACCGCGGGCTCACCTATATTTTCATTTCGCACGACTTGGGAGTGATACAGCATTTCTGCGATGAGATCGCCGTTATGTACCTTGGCAAGATCGTGGAGCAGGCGCCGCGGGCAACCTTTTTTGCGCGACCGCGACACCCCTATAGCTGGTCGCTGGTGGCCGCAGCCGCACCGCCGGGTCCGGTGCGGGATGCGCTCAAGCAGCGTTACCTTGTGAAGGGAGATCCACCAAGTCCGG
>JAFKKM010000136.1 GCA_017305555.1 Hyphomicrobiales bacterium
CGTCGAGCGCACCTTCTCGGGTCTCAAGGGCCGCTACGGACTGAACCGGATGCGCTACCGCGGCCTCAAGGCCAACAGCTTCCACTTCGACCTCGTGGCCATCGCCTACAACCTCAACCGGATCGCAGCACGACCTGCTTGAAGCCGCCGCCCAACACAGAACACAGACCCCTCTCGCCTCAGCAGCGATCTCTCCGGCCAAACATCACGCCCCAGCCAAATAAATACTTTCGCAGAGGCCTCGCCTTCGCGGGGACGACGCTGATGTTACTTGATTCTACGAGTTACGTTTCGAGTCAGACACTCAAGTCGGCTGCGCGTCGAGCTTTTGCTTGAGCTCGTCAATCACGTCCTGATCCTCAGTAACGACGCGAAGATAGCCGTGCCAGGTGATCGGCCCGCATTTGGTGTGTTCACTCGTGAGTTGGCTTTTCAGCGATGGGAACATTCCCCGGTGACGGGGCGGGATTAGAAGTTCCATGTCGTATCTCCACGAATGAGGGACTTGAGGGATCGATCATCGAGGTGGCGTACGCCCGACGAAGCGAGCGATACACCGACATTGCGGCAAGCATGCAGCCGGCTGCGGTGATGATCGTGGCGTTAAATCATTTGCTCCTGTCGTCGCGAGCCGTTGTGCGAACTTGACGTCGGATGGCGTCGTTAACTGGCGACCTTCAACCGCTTCTCGAAGCCGTTGGGAATCTCGATATCGACTTCGAGCGTCGACACCGCGTCGCCGCGATCCATCCGGACGATGACCTTCTCCGGATCCAGCACGACATGACGCGAGACCACGGCGAGGATTTCCTCGCGCAGGATACCGAGCAGATCGGGTTGGCTGCGCAGGCCGCGCTCGTGCGCCAGCAGAATTTGCAGCCTCTCGCGGGCGACCGGCGCCGAGCCGGTGCGGCGGCGAAGCAGATTGAGAAGGTTCATGCTCATGCAGCCCTCCGTCCGAGCAGGCGGTCCATGAAGCCCCTGCGCTGTTCCGTCGGCACCACCATGTCAACCGTCTCGCCGCTGAGGCGCCGCGCCGCGTCGATGTAAGCCCTGGCCGGCTGGCTTCCGGCATTGTTCAGCGTCACCGGAGAACCGACGTTGGACGCCTTCAGAACATCCTGGCTCTCGGGAATGATCCCCAGCAGCGGAACCGCGAGGATTTCAAGAATATCGTCGATGTTGAGCATTTCACCGCGCGCCGCGCGGCTGGTGTCGTAGCGGGTGATCAGCACATGCTTCTTGATCTGTTCGCCCTGCTCGGCCTTCACCGTCTTGGAATCGAGCATGCCGATGATGCGGTCGGCGTCGCGCACCGACGACACTTCTGGATTGGTGACCACCACGGCCTCGTCGGCGTAGCGCATCGCCAGCGTCGCGCCGCGCTCGATACCGGCCGGGCTGTCGCAGATGATCCAATCAAACTTGGTGCGCAGGTCGGCAATGATGTCGCGCACGCCTTCATCGGTCAGCGCGTCCTTGTCCCGCGTCTGCGACGCCGGCAATAACCACAGACTCTCCAGCCGCTTGTCGCGGATCAGCGCCTGCGAAAGTTTCGCAACGCCCTGCGCCACATTGATGAGGTCGAACACGACGCGCCGTTCCGCGCCCATGATGAGATCGAGATTGCGCAGGCCGACGTCGAAGTCGACGACGACGACCTTCTCGCCACGCTGCGCGAGCGCCGCGCCGAGTGCGGCCGTGGACGTCGTCTTGCCAACGCCGCCCTTGCCTGATGTCACGACCAAGACTTTGGCCATCGGTGTCTCCCTTGTTGCTAGTTCAGCGGCGTGATTCTAAGGACATCGCCATCCAGCCACGCCTGTGCGGGCTGCCGGCGCAGCGTTTCGCCGATGTCTTCGGCGGTCTGGTAGTAGCCATCGATGGCCAGCAGTTCGGCCTCGATCTTCTGACAATAGATTCGGGCGTCCGAATTGCCGTTGATGCCGGCCATCGCGCGCCCGCGCAGCGTCCCGTAGACATGGATCGAGCCGCCCGCGACGATCTCCGCGCCGGAGCCGACCGAGCCGAGCACCGTAACATCGCCCTCGGTGTAGACGATGCGCTGACCCGATCGTACCGGACTGCGCAGCAGCAGCGACGGCGCCGGCGGCGGCGGTTGCACCTCGACCTTCTTCGGCTCGACCTGCTCGACGACGCAGCCGCGCCCGCCGCTCAAGACCGGCGGCAATTTCGGATCCAGCCCGTCCGGCTCGATGCCTTCGAGGCCGAGCACGCGAATGCCGCGCGTCTCGAGACTTGAGACCAGATGTGCGACCCCGTGCGAACTCAATTCGACCGCCGCCAGATCCAGGACGATCGGACGGCCGGCGAAAAATCCCGGCGACTGCGCCAGCGTCGCGTCGATTTCCTCGAGCCAGTTCATGATCGGCATGAACGGCGAGAAGACAAACGCAACGTAAGATCGGCCTCGGAGGCGCATCACCTGACGTTGCGGCTCCACCTTTGCATCCATGAGTGAGCGCTCTCTGCTTTCGAAAAGTTTGTCATTGGTTAATTTTAAATTGAGCAGTGTCGGTTAATGAGGAGTTAACGATGGTCGTTTCCGGACGCGGAAATATTGCGGAATCGTTAAATGGAACTTTGGGGAGACGTTTGCGGACTGGCCGTGCATCCGCGTAGTTGCAGCGCCACGTCGGATGCGCGGATTCGCAACACTAAAATCGTCGTCCCCGCGCAGGCGGGGACCCAGACTCCGCAGCGATTCGGCTTCATCACTGACGGCGGGGTCGTTTTTTATAACCACCAACGCCAGGGATTCTGGGTCCCCGCCTTCGCGGGGACGACGTTGAGGGTGTTTGTTTGATCCGACGGGCTACATTGCAATCAGACTTGAAAAACGATTCGTCGGAAGCAGCCGGACTGCCATGATGAACGAACCAAACGGGGAGCGAAACATGACGAAAACACCGATATGGCAGTGGTCCGCGGTCGAGACCGCGGCGGCCATCAAAGCCGGCGACGTCAGTTCGCAGGACGTCACTGCGGCGCATCTCGCCCGCATGAAAGAGGTCAATCCGGCGCTCAACGCCGTCGTGGTCGATTTGGGCGACAGCGCCCTCAAGGCGGCTCAAGCGGCCGATGCCGCCCGTAAAACCGGAAGCGAACTCGGGCCGCTGCACGGCGTGCCGGTGACCATCAAGATCAATATCGACGTCGAGGGGCAGGCCAATTCGAACGGCGTGGTAGCCTTCAAGGACAATATCGCCCCCGGCGACTCTCCTGTGACCGCCAACTTGAAGAAAGCCGGCGCCATCATCATCGGCCTCACCAACACGCCGGAATTCTCGCTACGCGCCTTCACCGACAATCCGCTGCATGGCCTCACCCGGAATCCGTGGAATCCCGAGGTGACCTGCGGCGGCTCCTCGGGTGGCGCCGGCGCCTCGATCGCCGCCGGCATCGGCACCATCGCGCACGGCAACGATATCGGCGGCTCGCTGCGCTGGCCGGCGCATTGCAACGGCATCGCCACCATCAAGCCGACACAGGGACGGATTCCAGCGTTCAATCCGAGCGCGACGGCGGAGCGGCCGTTGATGGCGCAGTTCATGTCCTCTCAAGGCCCATTGGCGCGTGAGGTGCGCGACGTGCGGCTCGGCCTCGAAGTGATGGCGCAGCGCGACCCGCGCGATCCGTGGTGGGTGCCCGCTCCGCTGCAAGGCCCGCCGCCGGCGAAGCCGATCAAGGTGGCGCTCGCCAAAATTCCTAACGACATGACGACCGATTCCGGCGTGACGGCGCTGATCCGGAAGGCCGCCGACAGCCTTGCCGATCAGGGCTACGCGGTCAGCGAGGTCGAGGTGCCCGACGTCAATGGCGTGTGGCAACTCTGGTGCGACCTGATCCTCACCGAAATCGGTGTTCTGCAAAAGGAACAGATGCTCGCGGTCTCCAGCCCGGATTTTCACAAAGCCTTTGACGGCATCGTAGGACTGGCAGCGCAACTCGACCAGACCGGCTACATGAAGGCAATCAGCGATCGCTCGCGCCACATCCGCAACTGGATGATGTTTATGGAGGAGTATCCGCTCGTGCTGGCGCCGACCACGGTGCGGCGCACGCCGGAAGTCAACGCCGACCTCAAGGGCGAGCAGCGCATCAAGGAGGTCTTCCAAAACGACCTCCGCTTCATCTCGGCGATCAATGTGCTCGGCCTGCCCGCCGCGGTCGTTCCGGTCGGCCTGCTCGACGGCTTGCCGGTAGGCGTGCAGATCGTCGGCTCGCGTTATCGCGAAGACCTCTGCCTCGATGCCGCCGCCGCCATCGAAAGCAAGGTCGGCGTGCTGGCGAAGCAGCTCTGGAGCCGCTGAGAGAATATTTCACGTCGCGGACATCACGTCGCCTGAGCACGGCTCAGACGACGTGATCGAACAGTGGCAAATAGACGCAAGATAATCGGCGGGCTAAAAATCCAAAAGAAGCGAAACGCCAACCAGCCGAAAGACGCCCGATGAATATCGAGTTTGGACCGGAGCTTGAGAGTTTTCGTCAGGAGGTCGCGGCGTTTCTCGATACCGCGCCGACGCCCGCCATTCGCGAGGCCGGCAGAAAAACAACCAGCGTGTTCGCGCCCTTCGAAGAGGCCATCGCCTGGCAGAAAATTCTAAACGCGAAGGGATGGGCCGCGCCGGCGTGGCCGAAGGAATATGGCGGTACCGGCTGGTCGGTGGAGCAGCGCTACATTTTTGCGGAAGAGTGCCGCAGGCGGCAATTGCCGCCGCTGTTGCCGAACTGTCTCCAGATGGTCGGCCCGATGCTGATCGATCTTGGCACCGAAGAGCAGAAGCGCAAGCATCTGCCGCCGATCCTCGCCGGCGACGTCTACTGGACGCAGGGCTACTCCGAGCCGAACGCCGGTTCCGATCTCGCCTCGCTGCAATGCGCGGCGGTGTCCGACGGCGACGATTACATCATCAACGGCTCCAAGATCTGGACCACGCTGGCGCATCACGCCAACCGCATGTTCATGCTGGTGCGCACCGACAAGACCGGAAAGAAACAGGAAGGCATCACCTTCCTGCTGCTGGAGCGCACCGATTATCCGGGCATGGACATCCGCCCGATCATCGGCCTCGACGGTTTTCCCGAACAGTGTGAAGTGTTCTTCGATAATGTGCGAGTGCCGAAGTCCGGCCGCGTCGGCGCGGAGAACGACGGCTGGTCGGTGGCCAAGCATCTCTTGAAGCACGAGCGCGGCGGCTCGGCCGCGAGCCCGGCGCTGCTGCACAGCATCGCGCGGATTCGCGAGGCGGCGAAGACAACGCAATCTCCGTTCGGCGGCGCGCTGGCGGACGACGCGGTGTTCCAGCGCGACCTCGGCGAGTTGGAAGCGGACATCCTGTCCTATCGTCACTTCGAGCAACTCGCCATCAGCGGCCATCCGATGGTGAAGGACGCCGCTTATCCGTCAATGAACAAGACGATGAATTCGGAGCTGTCGCAGCGCGTGTCGATCATGATGACGCGCGTGTCCGGCATCGAGACCGTGCCGTTGCAGCTTGAAGCCTTGAGCGTCGGCTCGAACGTCGCGCCGCTGGGATCGGACTTCGACCTGATCGCGATGCCGTATTATCTCAACACCCGCGCCACCTCCATCTATGCCGGCACCAACGAAGTGCAGCGCGACTTGATCGCGCGCACGGTGCTGGCCGCCAACCGCTGAGAGCCGGATCATGGATTTCCTGTTCACCGAAGAGCAGACGATGCTCCGCGACAGCGTGGCACGCTATCTCGACAAGACTTATGACTTCGACGCGCGTCAGGCGCTGCTGCGTTCGGAAGCGCCTTATTCGAAGGCGGCGTGGAGCCAGTTCGCGGAGTTGGGCGTACTCGCACTCCCGTTCCCCGAAGACGTCGGCGGCCTCGGTGGCTCCGTCATCGATCTTGTGCCGGTCGCCGAAGTGTTCGGCGAGCATCTGACGGTCGAGCCATGGGCGTTCGCGCTGACGCTCGCGGGCGGCGCGCTGGCGGCGACGGGCAATCATGCCGCAGCCCACAAGCATCTCGCTGATCTCATCAGCGGCGCGAGCCTCGGCGCGTTTGCCTATGACGAACATCGCGGCATTGCCACGCCGGCCCAGATCGCGATGACGGCGACGCCATCCGGCGACGGCTTCGCGCTCAACGGCCAGAAACGGCTGGTGTTCGGCGCGGCGGAAGCCGGCTTCATGGTCGTCGCCGCGCGCAGTGCTGGTCAGCCGGGCGATACACAGGGTCTCGTGCTGCTGCTGGTCGATCCGCGCGCGCCGGGCATCACGATGACTCCGTTCCGCACGCAGGACGGCCGCAGCGCCGCACATGTACGCTTCGACAAGGTGAGCGTTGCCGGCGCGGACGTGCTGGCCAAGGACGCGCACGATCTCATCGCGAAGCTGATCTCCGATGCCATCCTCGCTCTCGCCGCCGAAGCCGTGGGTGCGATGGGCGCGTTGCTGCGCATCACCGGCGCTTACGCTACCACGCGCAAGCAATTCGGCGTCGCCATCGGCACCTTCCAGACCGTGGCGCACCGTCTCGCCGACATGAAGATCGCCCACGCCAAGGCTTACGCTTCGCTGATGTATTCCACGGCATTGGCCGAAGCGGGCCGCCTCACCGCGCGCGATGTCTCGGTGCTGAAGGCACAGGTCGGAAAAATGGGGCGGAGCATCGCCGAAGCGGCAGTGCAGACCCATGGCGGCGTCGGCATGACCGACGAACTCTCCGTCGGCCACTATCTGAAACGCGTGCTGGCGTTCGAAGCGATGTTCGGCGCGCCGGATTTTCACTTCCGCAAGATCGGCAGTTCGGCCGCGTGACGCGGCGACCGTCTCGCTGAAATTCACCTTCCTCGATTGCAACCATCCAGAGAGTTCCAGATGATCAAGACTCGTTTCACCGAAATGTTCGGCGTCAAGCATCCGATCGCCCAGGGCGGAATGCAGTGGGTTGGCAAGGCCGAACTGGTGTCCGCCGTGGCGAATGCCGGCGGCCTCGGCTTCATCACCGCGCTGACCCAGCCGACGCCGGAAGATCTGACCAAGGAAATCAAGCGCACGCGCGACCTCACCGACCAGCCGTTCGGCGTCAACCTCACCATTCTGCCGGCCGTGAAGCCGCCGCCGTATGCGGAGTATCGCGCGGCCATCATCGAGGCGGGCATCAAGGCCGTCGAGACCGCCGGCTACAAGCCCGAAGAGCACATCGCCGAATTCCAGAAGCACGGCATCAAAGTGATTCACAAATGCACCGCCGTCCGTCACGCGGTGTCGGCGCAGCGCATGGGCGCCGACGCCATCTCCATCGACGGTTTCGAATGCGCCGGCCATCCCGGCGAGGATGACATTCCGGGCCTGATCCTGATTCCGGCCGCCGCCGAGAAGATCACCATTCCGATGATCGCGTCCGGCGGGTTCGGTGACGGGCGCGGCCTCGCCGCCGCGCTGGCGCTGGGCGCCGAGGGCATCAACATGGGCACCCGCTTCCTCGCGACCATGGAGGCCCCCATCCATCAGAAGATCAAGGAGCAGATCGTCGCCAACGACGAGCGCGCCACCGACCTGATCTTCCGCACCATGCGCAACACCTCGCGCGTCTCGCGCAACGACGTCAGCCAGGAGGTGGTGCGGCTGGAGAAGGAAGGCGCGAAGTTCGAGGACGTACGCCACCTCGTGATCGGCGCGCGCGGCAAGGTGGTCTATGAAAGCGGCGATCAGAACTACGGCATCTGGTCGGCGGGTTTGATCCAGGGCCTGATCCACGACATCCCGACCTGCGCCGAACTGATCACCCGCATCGTCGCGGATGCCGAGAACATCATCCAGCAGCGCCTCGCGAACTTCATCGTCAAGTAAGCGAGCCACAATCGCCGGTCGCCGACCAGCGACCGGCTTCTCCATTCAAAGGAAGATGCCATGACCGCGCTGGTGCTGAGGAACGACAAGGACGGCTGCGCCGTGCTGACGCTCAATCGTCCGGACAAGCTGAACTCGCTCAACGTCGCGTTGTTCGCCGAACTCGACGCGCATGTCGACGCCATCGCGAACGAGACCGATCGCATCGGGCTGGTGATAGTGCGTGGCGCCGGGAAGTGTTTCTCGGCCGGACATGACCTCAACGACATTTCCGCCGGCGAGAAGCCGCCGCGCCCGCACTTCCAGGCCAGCATCATCGAAAAGCTGGCCAACCTGCCGCAGCCGGTGATCACCGCCGTGCACGGCCATTGCTACACCGGCGCGCTCGAACTGGCGCTGGCCGGCGATCTGCTGGTCTGTTCAGAGAACGCCAAGTTCGCCGACACTCACGCGCGCTGGGCGCTGACGCCGGTGTGGGGCATGAGCCAGCGCCTGCCGCGCCGCGTCGGCCTGCCGAAAGCGCGCGAGATGATGCTCACCTGCCGCACCTATTCGGGGCGCGAAGCCGAGGCGATGAGCCTCGCCAACATCTGCGTGCCGGATGCCGAGTTCGATGCCGAGTTGGCTAAGCTCGCGAAGACCATCCTCGCCAATTCCTGGTTCAGCCATCGTGCCAACAAAGCATTGCTGATGGAAACCGACGGCCTGTCACTCAACGCCGGCCTCAGTCAAGAAATCGCGCGCAGCCGCGGGCGCGGCCCCGACATGGCCGACCGCATCGCCGCTTTCCAGAACAAGACCGCCAAGGTGTCATGAGATTGGAGAAGCGACCCGCACCATCTTTGGGCCGAAATGGCGCTCCCTAGGGGAAGGCCAGAACAGCTTCAGAAAGCCTTATAAATCAAGCACAAATCAGCTTCACTGCGAACTGAATACTACCACCTAGGGTTACCACCAGCAAGCGGGACGATCACAATGACCGTCGATCCTCGACACCATCTAGCTCATGCGCATGCCTTATCTTCACGGCTGCATAAATGGCGAGACAAATGCCCAGCGCCCGCAGAACACAATGCATAAACGCGGCAACTGCACTAACTCGACTGATCTGCTCAAACTCCAATATGACGGTCGCCGCGCTCACGCCCTGATAAACGAGGACCATTAAGCACGCTATTACCGAAGGACGTTTCACGGACCAGACCGTTAAGATAAGGACCGCCAACACATCGATGGCGAATAGTGCAAGATCAGGGCTCTGCTTGTCCAAAAGGATTAGAGAAATGTGACCTACGCCCATCCAAAGCGTATGTCCTACTAAGACACTCAACATCAGCACAATCGGAGCAGGGGCCCTCGTCTTCGTCAGCGCCCAATGTGCCAGCAGGATGCATAGAGCTGGTATCCAGAAAGCACCTCCCAGCGCTTTAGAAAGCCCAAGCCCGATCAATCCTCCGCCGACACTGGCCCCCCAGCCCATCCAACTCGATTTTTGGTTCTCGGCCACGGACGCGCGTGCGTACTCGCTCGAAAGAGGGGACACAAACTCCTTTCTTTCTGATATCTCCGGAGCAGCGGGCGCGGGGATTTTCGCAGTGCTCGCGCATTCTGACACAGCCGTAGGCACACTGGCGCGTGCGACAGGTTCTCGCCGGGGTAGTGGCGGCGGTGTCACTAGCCTGCGGCGGATCGCACTAACCTCGCTGGCCGACACCCAGTCATTAAACCCATCGCTCCACACGAGCACATTCTCAGGCTGAGTTTGACGCTTCAGCGCGCTAACAAGCTCATCGAGACTAAGCGGTCCCTTTGGTTGTGTGGCGTCCGCGTAATACCACAATGCATCTGTCATACTGCCCCCTGTCAGTAATCCTGCCAGTGCCTGCCCTACCCGGTATCACTGAAGTGCTCCCCGAAACTAGGCCAACCTGCGCTGGAATTTTCCGGAGAACGGCAGATCAACAGACCTCGCACAATTGCCAAGCCCCCTGCGAGTATATTGGCACGCCCTTTAGGCTTCAGAAGGCGCAAGGCGTTAAGCAAGAAATCGGACCCCGGACGAAAATCGACCGGAAGCCGGTTATCATTGTAGTTTAAGATTCACTTTTGATGCTTGCTACTCAAGGATTTCGTAATGGCGTCGTTAATTTCCCGCACCCTAGTCATGGCGATATTTTTCGTTGCTGCATCCGCAGCCCAGGGCCAAGTTATCACTGGCGCGCATCCTGAGGGCCTCTCTACAATCCCTCTTGGCACGGCCTGGCGGGTTTTTTTTAACGGGGAGATCAAGCTGGACAGCGCGGCGAAGCTGGAGGCATTCTTAAGGGACAACAAGGTCCCCGCAGAATCTTCCATCGTCTTCAATTCGCCCGGAGGCAATCTCTATGCGGGTATGGAGATTGGGCGTCTCGTAAGAAAATATCGCTTGCGTACCGACGTTGGAATCCAAGAATCGCCTAATCAGATGGGATACGTAGCTGGCGGGTGTTATAGTGCGTGTTCTCTTGCCTACATTGGTGGCCGATTTCGGTTTCTACAAAAGGCCTCTCATTTCGGCATCCACCGCTTTTCGTTCACTAAGCCCATCAAGGGTGAGACTGATATTTCGCAGATAACGTCGGCTCAAATCGTCGCGTATCTACGCGAAATGGGCATCGACACCGCCTTCTACACGCTGAGTACTAAAGCCGGTGCTGACGGCATGCTCGAACCACCGCGCAATGTACTCGAACAACTAAATGTTCTCAATTACGGGTTCGAGAAAGCCAACTGGTCCATCGAGAGTTTGGCCGGAGGGCTTTACGTGAAGGGCCAACGTGAGACTGAATACGGCATTAATAAATTCATCCTGTATTGCACAAAGAAGCAGCCCGAGCTGTACATCATCATCGATCCGCAAGGACACGAGAACGAACTGCTCCATATCTTAAACGCCAATTCTCTTGTGATCGATGGAACACTTACTCCGATACAACCGACAAGCCGCAAAATGAAAAATGGGTGGCTTAATGCCACGTACAGTTTATCCGCCGTGCTGGCGAATTCCATACGCCGCGCCCGATCAGTTGGTGTGGTCTTCCAGGCTAGATATGGCGCGCCGATTTTTCTCGGTTTCGACAGTATGCCAACGGGTGAAGATGGGCGCAGGAAGATCGACGGTATATTAAGTTCATGCGGCATATAGATTGCGTGATAGCAGCTGACGGCTATCTCTGAATTACTTTGCTTTTGAGCGCAGCTTTGCTGACCTTGGCATCCCGGTAACGGGGCCATGGCCGAGCTCGGAATTTCGACGCCGACACAGTTATGCAAATCGGAATCCCTGCAATTCCAAAACGCGTATTGTACATAATCTAAATGTCCGTATAATTCTTATACAAGCTCACCAAAGGGCCACGGACATGACCACCAGAGCAGTCGTCACCTACATCCGAGTATCCACCAGCCAGCAGGGCCGCTCAGGCTTGGGCATTGAGGCTCAACGGCAGGCGTTACAGAGCTTCGCCAAGGCTGAGGGCCTAGAGGTGGTCCGGGAGTTTGTGGAGGTGGAGACCGGAAAGGGCAGTGACGCCCTAGACCGTAGGCCCCAGCTTAAGGCTGCTCTTGCCGCTGCCAAGAAACACAAGTGCCACGTGGCCGTTGCGAAGCTGGATCGGCTGAGCCGTGACGTGCATTTCATCAGCGGCTTGATGGCTCACCGTATCCCGTTCCTCGTGGCTGAGCTTGGGCCTGACGTGGACCCCTTTGTCTTGCATCTATTCGCCGCGCTGGCAGAAAAGGAACGCGCCCTAATCTCTACGCGGACCACACAGGCCCTTGCTGCCGCTAAGGCCCGTGGAGTTACCCTTGGTAACCCAAGGCTCCATGAGGCCCGTGAGACCGCTGTGGCCACCATCAAGGCTGGTGCAGATCAGCACGCGGCAAACGTCCTGCCTATCATCCGGGAAGCACAGAAGGCAGGCGCACGCACGCTGAGGCAGATTGCTGAGGTACTGAATGCACGTGGTGTTGCCACGGCACGCGGCGGTGCATGGCACGCAATGTCAGTGAAGAACATGCTGGCCAGAGCTTAGGCCCGGCTAGAACCCAAGCTGCCAAACGGCAAACACCACAGCAATCGTCAATAGAGCGCTGAATATCCAGCCGATGGTGTAATTGGTTTCCTCGTGCACTGTGCCCCGCATGTCATCAACCGGGCTCACGTGCGCTGACCGCCACAAGTGTAGGCCTGTCATTGGTAACCTCCCTGCGGACGTTGCCGCAGAGAACTAAGCAGCACAGCGCGCATAAGTTCCCATGTGATCCTCGTGGGTCCCTCAGACCCCAACGGGTCCCCTTTCGGACCTCAAATTCCCGAAAATGCGCTGCTGCTGGCTTCAAAAATTTCCAGTAAACCGCTGCTGCTGCTCGGCTCAGAACTGTGGTTTGCGCTGGGGAATTTTGGGTCCCATAAGCAGTCAAGTCACAAGTAGCCCAAAGGGCCCCATGTGCTCCCCATACAATTAAGCAGCACGGGATTTGGGTCTAGGTCCCTTCTTTAGTGACTTTGTATCGGTGGTGATTAGCAGGTGCATGAGTGCTTCCGTGCGCTTCAGCCACTTGTCTGTCAATCGGCTTACAAATTTGACCCCGTATCGGCGTCCAATTTTGACCCCTTCGCGCGGCGTGATTTGAGGGTAGCGCTCGACTCGTCGGAGCTGGCCGGGATTGCGGA
>JAFKKM010000010.1 GCA_017305555.1 Hyphomicrobiales bacterium
TTCGGAATGTTGCGCCAGCGGTCGGAGAAACCGAGATAGATTTCTTCCTCGCGCGCCATCTGCGCTTCGGCACCCGCGCAGCCGAAGCCGCACACCGGCGCGACCGTCTCATGCGTCCGCATCGCACCGTGTCCGTCGGTCTCCGACAGATCGTGCCCGGCCGAAAAGTGCTTGCCGTTTGCCGCGAGGATGATGACGCGGATGTCGTCGTCATGGGCGGCATGGTCGAACGCGTCGTTCAATTCGTAGAGCAGGGCGGTGTCCTGCGCGTTCGCCATGTTCGGCTTGTTGAGCGTGATGCGTGCGATGCCGGGCTCGGGCACGTCGTAGATCAGCGCCTTGAATTCAGGCATGAGTCCTCCTCCCGGTATCGATTGTTGGTGTCTAGTGCGACCGTGCCAGGCAGAACGCGACGACCTGCTCCAGCGCCGCCTTCATCGGCGACGGCGGGAACAGCGCCAGCGCATCGACCGCCATCGCACCGTAGTGCTGGGCGCGCGACAGCGTATCCTCGAGCGCGCGATGCTTGGTCATCAGGCCGACGGCGTGATCGAGGTCGCCTTCGCCGATCTCGCCGCGCTCCAGCGCGCGAATCCAGAACTCGCGCTCGGCATCGTTGCCGCGGCGGAAGGCGAGCACGACCGGCAGAGTGATCTTGCCCTCGCGGAAATCGTCGCCGACGTTCTTGCCGAGTTTGGCAGCCGTGCCGCCGTAGTCGAGCAGGTCGTCGACCAACTGGAAGGCGATGCCGAGGTTCATGCCGAAGCTCGCGGCAGCGGTCTGCTCGGCCTTGGGGCGCTCGGCGATGACCGGGCCGACCTCGCAGGCAGCGGCGAACAGTTCGGCGGTCTTGCCGCGGATCACCGCGAGATATTCGTCCTCGGTAGTCGCGGTGTTCTTCGCGGCGGCAAGCTGCATCACCTCGCCCTCGGCGATGGTGGCGGCGGCGGATGACAGGATGTCCAGCGCTCGGAGCGAGCCGACCTCCACCATCATGCGGAAGGCCTGGCCGAGCAGGAAATCGCCGACCAGCACGCTGGCCTCGTTACCCCACACCATGCGGGCGGAGAGCTTGCCGCGCCGCAGTTCGCTTTCGTCCACGACATCGTCGTGTAGCAGCGTCGCGGTATGCATGAACTCGACCGATGCGGCGAGCTTGATGTGGCCTTCGCCGCCATACCCGGAGAGCCCCGCCATCGCCAGCGTCAGCATCGGGCGGAGCCGCTTACCACCGGACGAGATCAGGTGGTTGGCGACTTCCGGGATCATGGTGACCTCGGAACCGGTGCGAGACAAAATGGTGGCGTTGACCCGCTCCATGTCCGTCGCGACAAGCTCGACGAGCTGATCGATCGATGCTGTCGAGGGGGTCTCGAAGGGAACAATCACCGCCACGCCGTATCTCCAAGCTGCCTGGTCAATTGGCCGGATTCATATCGCGGCCAGGGCACAAGGCCCATGGCCGGGCCAATTCGCGCTGGCCCGGAAAGTCGTTATAACCATAGAAACTGCGGAATGAGGCGGCAAGAGCCGACCGCGCTTGACAGGCAGCTCAAGCCGGTTGGACGGAGGCCCGAAGGAGGCGTTTCGGTGCGCGAATTGGTACGAACCAACGACGTGGTGCTGGTGTCGGCGATCGAGGCCCTGCTGAATGGCGCCGACATCCATCATCTGGTGGTGGACCAGAACATGAGCGTGCTCGACGGTTCGATCGGGGCGATTCCGCGACGGATTCTGGTCCACGAAGATGACAACCAGCAGGCCCGCCGGCTTCTGACCGATGCCGGTCTTGCCCACGAATTGCGGCCCGATGTCTGAGACGAACACCGCATGACCGAGGATGGTTTCCTTGGCGGCCGGCTACGGCTGCGACAGCCGGCGTCGGGCCATCGCGCCGGGCATGATGCGATCCTGCTGGCGGCGGCGGTCGCGGCGCAGCCGGGTCAGCGGGTCGTGGATTTCGGCGCCGGCGTCGGCGCGGCCGGTTTGGCGGTGGCCCGGAGGGTCGCCGGTATCGAACTGGTATTGGTGGAGATCGATCCTGGGCTTTCGGCATTGGCGTCTGCTAACGCCTCTACGAATGGAATCGATGCCAGCGTGGTGACGCTCGATCTTGGCGCGAGCGCCGCGGCGTTCGCGGCTGCCGGTCTCGGGCCTGACAGCGTCGATGGCGTGATGATGAATCCGCCGTTCAACGATCCTGTGCGGCAACAAGCCTCGCCCGATCCGGCGCGGCGCATGGCGCATGAGGCGGCGGTGACGACATTGGAGGTCTGGATTCATGCCGCGCGACGAATGCTCAAGCCCGGCGGCGTATTGACGCTGATCTGGCGCGCGGAGGGATTGGTGGAGACATTGACGGCGCTCTCGCGCGGCTTCGGCGGATTCGGAATCCTGCCCGTTCACGGCACGCAGTCGGGACCTGCGATCCGCATCCTGGTGCGAGCGATCAAGGGCGACCGGGCGCCGCTACGGATCTATCCCGGGCTGATGCTCAACGATTCGGCAAGCGTGCCTACGCCGCAGGCAAACGCGTTGCTGTCGGGCGAGGCGGTGTTGCCGCTCGCGACGCTATGAGTGAAGTGCCGAATTCAGCTCGGCAATCGTTCGGAGCGCGGCTTTTCCGTCGAAGTGAAGCGAATTGCGGTCCAGAGCGAGCCCATCAGCAAAATCAGCAGATAGATTTTCATGTCATGCTCCGCTGCAGGTCAGGTTGAGGATATCTTGGAAAAGCAAATCGCGTTCCACACATCAGATGACACTGTCGTGATCGGGAATGGTGAGTTTTCGGTAAGTCGCGCGCGGCGACCGGCAAGGAGTTTTTGGCGATGAGTGTGATGAGTGGTTTGAAGCGATTGGTGCCACGACGTTGGCGCGGTGGCGCCGCGGTGGTGCCGGTGGTGCGGTTGTCCGGCGCGATCGGCGCGGTGACGCCGTTGCGGCCGGGCCTGTCGCTGGCTGGCGTCGCCAAATTACTGGAGCGCGCATTCGCGATGCCGAACGCCAAGGCGGTTGCGTTGGTAATCAATTCGCCAGGCGGCGCACCGGTGCAATCGCGGTTGATCTATCTACGAATCCGGCAACTCGCCGAAGAGAAGAAACTTCCCGTGTTGGTATTCGCTGAAGATGTCGCCGCCTCCGGCGGTTACATGATCGCCTGCGCGGGAGATGAAATCTTCTGCGATCCGTCGTCGATCCTCGGCTCGATCGGTGTGGTCGGCGGCAGTTTCGGATTTCAGGAGGCGATTAAGAAGATCGGCGTCGAGCGGCGGCTCTATACCGCCGGCGCACACAAGGCGACGCTCGATCCGTTCCTGCCGGAAAACCCCGATGACGTCGCGCGGCTCAAGGCGATCCAGCGCGACATCCACCGCACCTTCATCGAATTGGTCAAGCGCAGCCGTGGCGCGCGGCTACGGGGCTCGGACGAGCATCTGTTCAGCGGCGAATACTGGGCCGGCGAAACCGCGATCGCACTCGGTCTGGCCGATGGCATCGGCGACCTGCGTTCGGTGGTGCGGGCGCGCTTCGGCGACAAGGTGGAGATGCCGGTGATCGAGCAGCCGCGCGGCCTGTTGAGCGGATTGCTTGGCCGCAAATCCGGAGCCGGTGCTGCGGTGCTGGGGGAGGGCATCGGCGCGCTGCCGGAAAGCCTGATCGGCGCGGTCGAGGAGCGGGCGATGTGGGCGAAATTCGGGCTGTAACCGGGCTCATCCCGCGCCTTTTGGTCGCTTGCGCGAGCTAGACGGCTGCGCGAAAATAGCGGTCGGAGGGCTGATGACCGCGAACCAGAAGGATCGACCGATGCCGCCATTCGTTGCCTTTGCCGGAGCCCTTGGTGGACTGGCTGTGGTCCGTTGGGCGTATCGTACTGCCCGCCGGATCAATGAAGAATTGGAAGAGGCGCGCCGCGTCAGGGTGGCGGAGACAGTCCGGATGCAGGAAGTTCCGACCCTGCGGCGCGATCCGCGCACCGGCACCTACCGGCCGGGCTAGTCGCCGCCGGCTTATTCGGCAGGGCTCTCGCCGGCCGTCGGGTGGGGCATCACCCGCGAAACCGGCGAGCAAACGTTGGAGGCATATCCGGCCCAAGAGGCAGGACTTCAACGGTTGGCCAGCTTTTAGCAGCTCTCACGGGGCTCGTTGACCCGCTTCCGGATAGAATCGCTCGAATTGCGTGGGTTGCTTTATCCGGACGTTGCCTTGATTCCACGGGGCGGCGCCGATACGGTCCGCGCGACTCGTACCCTCCGACCAATCCAGAAGCCGCTTATGGACTCCACGCCACTCCACATGCGTCCCGAACGCTCGTTCCAGGGACTAATTCTGACGTTGCAGCGCTATTGGGCCGACCATGGCTGCGTGATCCTGCAACCCTACGACATGGAAGTGGGCGCGGGCACCTTCCATCCGGCGACGACCTTGCGGGCTCTCGGACCGAAGCACTGGAACGCGGCTTACGTGCAGCCGTCGCGGCGGCCGAAGGATGGCCGCTACGGCGAGAACCCGAACCGTTTGCAGCACTACTATCAGTTCCAGGTGATCCTGAAGCCGTCACCGTCCGACATTCAGGACCTTTATCTCAAGTCGCTGGCCGCAATCGGCGTCGACGCTGCGCTGCACGATATCCGTTTCGTCGAAGACGACTGGGAGAGCCCGACGCTCGGCGCGTGGGGGCTCGGCTGGGAATGCTGGTGCGACGGCATGGAAGTGTCGCAGTTCACTTACTTCCAGCAGGTGGCGGGGGTCGAATGTGCGCCGGTGGCGGGGGAATTGACCTACGGCCTCGAACGTCTCGCGATGTATGTGCAGGGGGTTGAGAACGTCTACGATCTCAATTTCAACGGCCGCGAAGGCTCCGACAAGGTGACCTATGGCGACGTGTTCCTGCAAGCAGAGCAGGAATACTCGCGTCACAACTTCGAACACGCTGACACCGCGATGCTGTTCGAGCAGTTCAAGATGGCGGAAGGCGCGTGCCGCAAGTATCTCGATGCGGGCTGGGAAGGCGGCAAGAAGGAGCGCCACCTGATGGCGCTGCCGGCTTACGACCAATGCATCAAGGCCAGCCATGTCTTTAACCTGCTCGATGCGCGCGGTGTGATCTCGGTCACCGAGCGTCAGAGCTACATCCTGCGCGTGCGCGAACTGGCGAAGGCCTGCGGCGAAGCCTGGATCAAGACCGAAGCGGGTGGAGTGTAAGCGATGCCCGATCTTCTGCTCGAGCTGTTCTCCGAAGAAATTCCCGCGCGGATGCAGGCGAAGGCTGCCGACGACCTGCGCAAGATGGTCACTGACAAGCTGGTCGCGGAAGGCCTCGTCTATGACGGCGCGAAATCCTTCGCGACGCCGCGCCGCCTCGCGCTGACCATTCACGGCCTGCCGGCGCGGCAGCCGGACCTGAAGGACGAGCGCAAGGGACCGAAGGTCGGCGCGCCCGACGCCGCCGTGCAAGGCTTCCTCAAGGCCGCCGGCCTCAAGTCGCTCGATGAGGCAACGATTCAGAAGGACCCGAAGAAGGGTGATTTCTACGTCGCGCTGATCGAGAAGGCCGGGCGTCCGGCCATCGATGTGATCGCGGAAATCATTCCCGTCATCATCCGCACGTTCCCGTGGCCGAAGGCGATGCGTTGGGGCGAACTCTCGGCCAAGCCGGGTGCGCTGCAATGGGTGCGGCCGCTGCACTCCATCGTCGCCACCTTCGGCATGGAAACCGAGGAGCCGGACGTCGTGACGTTCGACGTCGCCGGCATCAAGGCCGGGCAAATGACGCGCGGCCATCGTTTCATGGCACCTGCCGAATTCAGCGTGCGCCGCTTCGAGGACTATGAGGCAAAACTGTTCGACGCCAAGGTGGTGCTCGATCCGCAGCGCCGCAGGGACATCATCCTCGCCGACGCCAAGGAATTAGCCTTCGCGCAAGGCTTTGAGTTGATCGAGGATCAGGGGCTGCTCGATGAGGTCTCGGGCCTTGTCGAATGGCCGGTGGTGTTGATGGGTTCGTTCGATGAATCCTTCTTGTCGATTCCGGGCGAGGTGATCCGCGCCACCATCCGCAGCAACCAGAAGTGCTTCGTCGTCAACGATCCGAAGACGGGGAAGCTCGCCAACCGCTTCATCCTCGTCGCCAACATCGAGGCGAGCGACGGCGGCAAGGCCATCGTCGCCGGCAACGAGCGCGTCATCCGCGCGCGGCTGTCGGACGCGAAGTTCTTCTACGAGACTGATCTAAAGAATTGGAAGGAGAATTCACTAGACGAACGATTGAAGAAATTTGAGGGTGTTACATTCCATCGGGAGCTCGGCTCTCAGGGGCGGCGTGTTGCGCGCATCGGACGCCTTGCGGCCGAGATCGCGCCGTTAGTGGGGGCTGATGTCGAGAAGACCAAGCGTGCTGCAAAGCTAATGAAAGCCGATCTGCTCACTGAGATCGTCGGGGAATTTCCTGAGGTTCAGGGCGTGATGGGGAAACACTATGCGCTCGCGCAGGGCGAAGACCCTAGTGTCGCGCAGGCGATCGAGGATCACTACAAGCCGCAAGGTCCGAACGACCGTGTGCCGAATGATCCGGTCTCAATCGCGGTGGCACTCGCCGACAAGATCGACACGCTTGCTGGCTTCTGGGCCATCGACGAAAAGCCAACTGGGAGCAAGGATCCTTATGCACTACGAAGGGCTGCGTTGGGAGTAATTAGGCTGGTCCTCGACAACAACTTGCGCTTGCCACTTTACTCTAAATTTTCAGCCGTCGCCATCGGCCCCTTCCTTGCCATGCCCAAGATGCGGGAAGTTGCTCGACAGATGAATCTTTTGGAAATAATCGCAAAAGAGGAAATCTCGCCAAAGGCCAAGATGGCATTCATTGAAGCTCTTAAGGAGACCACCTCGACCGCATCGGTTAATGCGATTGCTGACGAGGCAGTGCCGGTAGGCCGGAAGATACTAGACGATCTCCTCTCCTTCTTCGCCGACCGCCTGAAAGTCCAACTGCGCGAGCAAGGCGCGCGGCACGATCTGGTTGATGCGGTGTTTGCGCTTGAAGGGCAGGACGACCTCTTGATGATCGTTCGTCGGGTCGAGGCGCTGGGCAAGTTTCTCGACACTGACGACGGCAAGAACTTGCTAGCCGGCACCAAGCGTGCGTCGAATATTCTCGCCATCGAGGAGAAGAAGGACAAACACACCTTCGACGGCGCACCGGATGCGTCGTTGTTTGTCGCGGACGAGGAGAAACAACTCGCACGCGCGATCGATGAGGTGAAGCGCGAGGCGGGCGATGCAGTCGCCAAGGAAAATTTCGAAGCTGCGATGACGGCGATGGCGAAACTGCGTCCCGCTGTCGATGCCTTCTTCGACAAGGTGAAGGTCAACGACGACGATTCCAAGGTGCGCGAGAACCGCTTGAAGCTCCTGAACGAAATCCGCGCCGCCACGCGGGCGGTCGCGGATTTCTCCAGGATTCAAGATTGATTATTCATCGCTGACCATCCGTCATTGCGAGGAGCGTAGCGACGAAGCAATCCAGACTCCTAAAGGAAGACTGGATTGCTTCGCTTCGCTCGCAATGACGATGACCACTAGTCGATCACCTGCATGATCCGTCGTGTGCGCGGATTGACCAGTACCGGTTGCTCATTGATCACCGTGTAGCGATAGGGCGTTTCGCCGTAGCGCTGCGGCACGTCGTAATAGGTCACGCCGGCTTCCGGCAACACTGTGCCGACCGCGATCGGTGCATCGACCACATAGGACGGTACGCGTTCGCGTACGACGTACTCCCGGAATCGCGAAACCTGCTCGTGCGGAATGCCGACATACGGCCCGCCCACGGTGGCGCGATCCTCGACGATAACGGTGCCTTGCGCCTGCGCGGCGAGCGGGGCACCGATAGCAGCCGCAAACGCGGCAGCGGCGATGAATGCGTTACGCATGGAAATCTCCTGAATTGATCCCTTGGGACGAAGGCAACGCCGAACGCGTGCCACGCCAGCCCAATCAATGTCGTGCGGCATCGGACGTTCCGGGCAAATGCGGCGTCGATGGGGTCATTCAATGAAGCTTTTCGGACAGCCAGTCGCGCAGCTATCGCTGCGCTCACGGCGATGATAAAAATAGATACGATTCGTGAAGACGTTTCACGGCTGCCGGGAGTGAATATCCATGACGATTACCAGTGCCCACTTGCCAGCGATCGTTGCGTTGGTCGCCGGCATCCTGATCCTGCTGATGCCGCGCCTGCTGAACTTCATCGTGGCGATCTATTTGATTTTCGTGGGTTTGGTGGGGCTTGGCGTGCTGCGGATGTTCCACTTCTAGTAAACAGCGCCACAGATCGATTGTGACCAATGGCGGATAGCGGTGCTCAATCCGGTGGGTTGGGCCTGAAACGGGCCTCGCGGCTTGCGCGAGTGCAGCAAAACGTGGTGTAAGGCGGGCAATATTTCCCCCTCCTTATGACGTTTGGAAGCCATGGCCAAAGCTGCATCCAAGTCCCCATCTAAAAAGTCCCAATCCAAGAAATCCAAATCCGCATCCGCTTCAAAGGCTCAAGCGAAGTCGAAGAAGCCCGCCGCCGAGAAGACAAAGCCGGCGGCCACTGCGCGTGGCAAGGCGGTAAAAAAATCCGCCGCCAAAGCCAGGCCTGCTGCGAAAGCAGCAGCCAAGTCGGCGCCGAAGCCGACCGCGCGAAAGGCTGTCGTTGCGAAGGTAAGCAAGCCCGTTGCAAAGGCTCCTAAACCTGCGGCTCCGAAATCAGCGGCTCCCAAGGCTGCTGCTCCCAAGGCCGGCAAGTGGGTCTACACCTTCGGTGACGGCAAGGCCGAAGGCCGCTCCAGTATGCGCGACCTGCTCGGCGGTAAAGGCGCCAATCTGGCGGAGATGGCCAATCTCGGCCTGCCGGTGCCTCCGGGTTTCACCATTCCGACCTCGGTATGCACGTACTTTTACGCGCACGACAAAAGCTATCCGAAGGAACTGAAGGCGCAGGTCGATCAGGCGTTGGCCTATGTAGGCAAGCTGACCGGCAAGGGTTTCGGCGACACCAAGAATCCGCTGCTGGTGTCGGTGCGCTCAGGCGCACGCGCCTCGATGCCGGGCATGATGGACACCGTGCTCAATCTCGGCCTCAACGACGAGACCGTGGAATCGCTCGCCGCGCTGTCGGGCGACCGGCGCTTCGCCTATGACAGCTATCGTCGCTTCATCACCATGTATTCCGACGTGGTGCTGGGCCTCGAACATCATCACTTCGAAGAAATCCTCGACATCTTCAAGGACAGCAAGGGCTACACGCTCGACACCGACGTCACCGGCGACGAATGGGTCGAACTGGTTGGCCAGTACAAGCGGGCGGTCGCCGAGGAAACCGGCAGCGATTTTCCGCAGGACCCGCACGATCAGTTGTGGGGCGCCATCGGCGCGGTATTCTCCTCGTGGATGAACGCGCGCGCGGTGACCTATCGCAAGCTGCACGACATTCCCGAATCGTGGGGCACCGCCGTCAACGTGCAGGCGATGGTGTTCGGCAACATGGGCGAGACGTCGGCCACCGGCGTCGCCTTCACGCGCAATCCCTCGACCGGCGAGGGCAAGCTCTACGGCGAATTCCTGATCAATGCGCAAGGCGAGGACGTCGTCGCCGGCATCCGCACGCCGCAGGACATCACCGAGGAGGCGCGTGTCGAATCCGGCTCCGACAAGCCGTCGATGGAAAACGCGATGCCGGATGCCTTCAACGAATTGAAGCGCATCTATACGCTCTTGGAAAAGCATTACCGCGACATGCAGGACATGGAGTTCACCGTCGAGGACGGCAAGCTCTGGATGCTGCAAACCCGTAACGGCAAGCGCACCGCCAAAGCGGCGCTGCGTATCGCCGTCGAACTCGCCAACGAAGGCTTGATCTCGCGCAATGACGCGGTGTCGCGCATCGACCCCGCCTCGCTCGATCAGTTGCTGCATCCGACCATCGATCCGAATGCCAAGCGCGATGTGATCGCCACCGGCCTGCCGGCTTCGCCCGGCGCGGCAGCAGGCGAGATCGTGTTCTCGTCGGACGAAGCCACCAAGCTGCAAGCCGACGGCCGCAAGGTCATTCTGGTGCGCATCGAAACCAGCCCGGAAGACATTCACGGTATGCACGCCGCCGAAGGCATTCTCACCACGCGCGGCGGCATGACCTCCCACGCGGCGGTGGTGGCGCGCGGCATGGGCAAGCCCTGCGTCTCCGGTTGCGGCATGATCCGCGTCGATTACGGTCGCGGCACCATGTCGATCGGCGATCGCGTCTTCAACGCCGGCGATGTCATCACCATCGACGGTTCACTCGGACAGGTGCTGGCCGGTCGGATGCCGATGATCGAGCCGGAATTGTCCGGCGAGTTCGGCACGCTGATGGGCTGGGCCGATCAGGTTCGCAAGCTCGGCGTGCGCGTCAATGCCGACACGCCGCCGGATGCGCGCACCGCGATCCGGTTCGGTGCGGAAGGCATCGGCCTGTGCCGCACCGAGCATATGTTCTTCGAGGAGACGCGCATCCGCACCGTGCGCGAGATGATCCTCGCGGAAGACGAGCAGTCGCGCCGTTCGGCGCTGTCGAAGCTGCTGCCGATGCAGCGCGCCGACTTCGTCGAGCTGTTCGAGATCATGAAGGATCTGCCGGTGACGATCCGGCTGCTCGATCCGCCGCTGCATGAGTTCCTGCCGCACACACAAGCCGAGATCGAGGAAGTGGCGCGTGCCATGAACACCGATCCGCGCCGTCTGGCGGATCGTGCGCGTGAGCTCGCGGAGTTCAATCCGATGCTCGGCTTCCGTGGTTGCCGTCTCGCGATCGCCTATCCGGAAATCGCCGAGATGCAGGCGCGTGCCATCTTCGAGGCGGCGGTCGAGGCCGGCAAGCGCACCGGCAAGGCAGTCAATCCGGAAGTGATGGTGCCGCTGATCGCGACCAAGGCCGAATTCGATCTGGTCAAGGCGCGCATTGACGCCACCGCGCAGGCGGTGTCGCGCGAAACCGGTGTCACGCTGAAGTATCAGGTCGGCACCATGATCGAACTGCCGCGCGCCTGTCTCAAGGCGGGCGAGATCGCGCAGGCGGCCGAGTTTTTCTCGTTCGGCACCAACGATCTGACGCAGACGACCTTCGGCATCAGCCGCGACGACGCCGCGAGTTTCCTCGGCACCTACACCGCGCGGGGTATTCTCGAGATCGATCCGTTCGTTTCGGTCGATCGGGAGGGCGTCGGTGAACTGGTCAAGATCGCGGTGGAGCGTGGCCGCGCCACGCGTCGCGATCTCAAGATGGGAATCTGCGGTGAGCACGGCGGCGATCCGGCCTCGGTGAATTTCTGTCACCACATCGGATTGAACTACGTGTCGTGTTCGCCGTATCGCGTGCCGATCGCGCGGCTCGCGGCGGCGCAGGCGGCGCTCGGCAAGGAGATCGCCAGCCAGGCGTGATGCTTGCTGCGTCTCAAAGTCAAATGATGCGAAATGCCCGGAGCCTGCTCCGGGCATTTTTCGTTTTCATGATTGCAACGAGTGTCTTTCCGTCATGCCTGGACTTGATCCGGGCATCCGTCCTCGGAAGAAGATGGATTGCCGGGTCAAGCCCGGCAATGACGTTCGAACTGCAATCTCTTTCACCATCTCCATTGACCGGATGTTTACCTTTCCTGCTCACGCGCGATTCACTACGCGAGGAGAAAGCCTTGCGCCGCAACGACAAGCCGCTTGCATGTGTCTTACGTGCATCGCCGATTAACTCCCCCGCAACTTTAATGGGCTACTAACGGCAAGGATCGAATTGCATCGAAGGTGCGCGTCGATCTCGTGTGTGCGTATGTGTAGCGTTGCGTGAGCGTATCGATGTTTGTCATGCGTAACGGGCCGAAGGGCGCACGGTTGGCGCTCTTCGGCCTCGGTCTTGGCGTCTTCGCGCTGTTCCCGAAGGAAGCCGGATACCAGGACATTGCCTCGCTGCTGGCGCGCCAGCCGGGGGTCGCCGAACGTTGGCAGGAGCGGGTGTTCTCGCCGACCGTCAACACGATTCAGGTTGCAACCTTCAGTTTCGGTCGCCCCATCGGTACGTCGCTGCCGCGCACCGCCGCAGCCCTGCTCGCGAGCTTCGAAAGCCAAGGCAACGATATCGTCGGTGCCATGACCCGCAATCCGGCGCTGGTGCAGCCGCGCCGTTATCAGTCCAGCGATTTTCCGCGCGTCGACCGCACTCTGAAAGGCGATCGGCTTGCCATTGTCGCGCCCGCCGAGGTGCCGGAGAGCGTGACCCCGCAGGAGGAACCCTCGCGCTTCGTTGCGCCTCCCGCGCGTGAGAAGACTGCGGCGGCCCCGCAAGTGCCGCTCGATCCAGAACTTGCCGAAGCGCTCAGCGCGCCGCCGCTGGCGCAATACAATGCCGCTTCGGCGGTGGACGTCCGGCCGTTCGAGGACAAGGGCCCGGCAGTCAGCCACGAGCATTTGCCGGCGGTAACGCCATCGCCAGATCCTTTCAAGGTGCAGACCGCGAGTCTCTACTTTGGCAGCGACTCGCTCGGTGTCGCCGGCCAGACGTTGCAAAGCTGGCAGCCTGGCGAGGAACCGACGGTGTTGCGTCCCGGTGCGCCGGACCCCGATCTCAAAACCACGTCGCCGCACGTTGCTGCGGTCGTACCGCAGGCGGGCGAGAGCGTTGCCGGCAAGGGTGAGGTCAACAGCGAGCACAAGGCCCATCCGAAGACGCCGGCGGAGCGGCTGGGCCTAGAGGGCAAGGCGCGCGCGAAGCAAGAGAAGTGTCTCGCCGAAGCTGTCTATTTCGAGGCGCGGGGTGAGGCGGTGCGTGGCCAGATCGCGGTGGCGCAAGTGGTAATGAACCGTGTGTTCTCCGGCTTCTATCCGACCACCGTATGCGGTGTGGTCTACCAGAACGCCAATCGCCGGCTGGCCTGCCAATTCACCTTCGCTTGCGACGGCATTCCGGACGTGGTGCGCGAACCCGACATGTGGGAACGCGCGCGCAAGATTGCGAAGGCAACCCTCGACGGCCAGCTCTGGCTGCCCGAAGTTGCGAAGTCGACGCATTATCACGCCTATTGGGTGCATCCGTCGTGGGTGCGCGAGATGCGCAAGATGTATCGCACCGGCGTGCATACGTTCTATCGGCCACGCGCATGGGGCGATGGCAGCGATGCGCCGAGCTGGGGCACGCCGGCCTCGACCGCCGAGATTTCGGCGAAGCTCGCCGCGATCAAATAGGCAGCGACGAAATTGCCCGAACGGCTGACCAGCGGCCTTTGAAGGTTGCCGGGCCCCGTCGCATTGGATAAATTCGCTCCATCAGCGGCGCGAAATTGCGCCATTCATTCGACATTCCGTTCTTTCGGCGGTGGTTACAGGGGTATCAGGCGTGGGCACATTCAAGGCGGTGCGTATCGACAAGGCCGAGAAGGGCACCACGGCGACGCTGACCCAGTTCGACGAAGCGGAACTGATGGACGGCGACGTTACCATTCGTATCGAATGGTCGACACTGAATTACAAGGACGGCTTGGCGGTCACCGGCAAGGCGCCGGTGGTGCGCCGCTTCCCCATGATCGCCGGAATCGATTTTGCCGGCACCGTCGAACAGTCCTCGCACCCGGCCTGGAAGGCTGGCGACAAGGTGGTCTGCAACGGCTGGGGCATGGGCGAGACGCATTTGGGTGCCTATGCCGAGAAAGCGCGCGTCAAGGGCGATTGGCTGGTGCGGCTGCCGGAGGGCATGTCGGCGCGCGACGCCATGGCGGTCGGCACGGCGGGTTACACCGCGATGCTGTCGGTGCTGGCGCTTGAGAAACACGGTTTGAAGCCGGCTGACGGCCCGGTAGTCGTGACCGGCGCGGCGGGTGGCGTCGGCTCCGTCGCTATCGCAGTGCTGTCGAAGCTCGGCTATCAGGTGATCGCGTCCACCGGTCGCGCGTCTGAGGCGGATTATCTGCGCGGTCTCGGGGCCGCCGAGATCATCGATCGCAACGAACTCTCTGGACCCGCCAAGCCGCTGGCCAAGGAGCGCTGGGCGGGCGGCGTTGACAGCGTCGGTTCCACCACGCTGGCGAACCTGCTGTCGATGACCAAATATCGTGGCGCCATCGCCGCCTGCGGCCTTGCCGCCGGCATGGACCTGCCGTCATCGGTTGCCCCCTTCATTTTGCGCGGGGTGTGTCTTCTCGGCATCGATTCGGTGATGTGCCCGATCGAACTTCGCAAGCAGGCCTGGAGCCGTCTGGCGAGCGATCTCGATCGTTCGAAACTTGCTGAAATTACTCATGAAATCAATCTGGACGAGGTGATCGCAGCAGGTCCCCGGATCCTCGGAGGGCAGGTGCGGGGCCGCATCGTGGTAAAGATTTCCTGAGTTTCGTTCAGACTTTACCAACCAAGCTGCTCCATTGTTGCCATGGTTAGTATGGTAAGCAGCGGGTAAAGGTGACGCGGCGGCGTCATCTATCCTGCGCTCAGTTGTGTGGAGTTCAGCATGCTTGCGCGTTTTGTGTTGGGTGCCTTGACCATCGGCGCGTTGATCGCGCCAGCCGTGGCCGGCGAAATGAACGCCACCGAGGCGCGCAAGTTCGTCGTCGGCAAGATCTTCTCCTTTACCTGTTTCGACGGCACGCGCGGCGCAGGCCGGATTTTCGATGACGGTTCGGCGGCCGGGTCGATCCAGTTCAGCGGGTCCGGGCCGACGCGCTACATGCGGCTTCCGGTCAATACGGTGCAGACGCGCGGCGAATCGGTCTGTGCCTCGCTGAAGGGCTTGCCGTTCTCGCCGTGCTTCAATCTCGACAAGAAGGATGACCGCAGCTTCCGTGGTGCGGTATCGGGCATGGGCTTCGCCTATTGCGATTTCCATCACAAGGGTGCCGGACATATCCTCATGGCGCGCGCCGTTTCGGGCAGGGGACCGCGCTCGCTGCATCCGCGCCATGTGAGATCGGCGGACGCGGCATCGCCGGAAGTCGTGGCGCGCGTGGAAACCCCGAAAGTCGAGAAGTCAAAGATCTCGCCGGTGCAGGCCGAAGCGGTTTCCGAACTGCGCCGCTCCACCGACTGATCTTCATTCTGTGACTTGCACGCCTATTATGCCTCCGGCGGCGCGTTGACCTGCGCCGACGGTTGCGGTGCACTCCGGAACAGGATGCGCTGATACAGCCAGCCGATGGCAACCAGCACCAGCCCGAGCACCATGAACGACAGCGCGCGATAAACGCCGGTCAGTTCCGACATATCCACCATGAACGCCTTGAGGATGGTCAGCGCGATCACCGCCGCCGAGGCTAGTCGCGCACGCTGCGAGTTGAGCAGCACGCCGGCCGTGAGTAACACCACGCCGAATGCCAGCCACGCGATCGTATAGGTGTACTGTTCGGCGTCGCTGATGCCGCCGCTGTTCATGATCGGACCATAATAGATGCGGCGTATTTCCAGCGTGACATAAGCGAGCGCCAACACCAGCGCGCCGGCGGCGAGTCCGTGCCCATAGAAACGGGTGCGGCGGCCGGCCACGAGATAAGACAGCGTCAGCATCAATGCAGCAGGCAGCGCGTAGCCGAGCAGCAGGAGATTGACGACCACGCCGCCGACATCGATGTGCCAGATCATCGGATTGTCGAGCCCCAGCAGGCCGAACAGCGCGGCGAGGCAGGCGAAGATCGTCAGCAGCACCGCCGCGACATCATGCACGATGCTGCGCGAGCGGATGCGCAAGCGTTCGAGCCCGATGGCCATCGCCAGTGCGACGCAGACTTGCAGCGCCACCTCGGTCAGTCCGGCGATGTTGGCGTAGACCTTGCCGCCGTTGACCGCGTGGCGAATCTCCATGAAAGCCAGCAGCACGGTGAACAGGATCGCGGCGGACTCGATCATGCGTAGCGGCACGTCGTCGCCGCGTTTGCGCAGCAGATAGCTCGCGGTCCAGAACGACAGCGCCGGAATGCCGTAGCCCCACAAGAGCCAGTTGAAGATGATGGTGCTGCCGATGGCGTCGCCCGCGATGCGCGGTTCATAGCCGATGCGCGCCACGACGATGGCCGCGAGGATCGCCGCCAACCAGCGCAGGAACGGAATCGGCCGTTGTGTGGCGACCCATGCGGTGCCCGCCGACATCAGCGCCAGCGCGATAGTCAGCCAGCCGCGTTCCAGCGCGAAGGTCAGTGCCAGTGCCAAAGCGGCCAGCGTACCGGTGGCAAACAGCGCGGCTGCGATGGCCTGACCCGGTCGAGATTCGCGTCGGCTCAACGTCTCGGTCATCCAGCCGAACACCGCCGCGAGAATGACGGCGATGATCGCGAAGGGAATCGAGCGGTCGAAATGTGCGACACGCGCATAAAGCGCGATCAGCAAGGCAATCGGCGTGAACACCGCCGACGCGGCCCAGATCACCGGCACCGATGCGCTGATCGAGCGACCCTGCGCGGCGAAACCCGCGACGGCAAATCCAGTCGCGAAGATTGCGGCCGCGATCAGATGCGCGGAGACAGAGTCATCTGTCGCGCTGGGCGCGAGGCCCGGCATCGCGCCGCCCGGCAGCACCAGCATATCGGGATTGGCGCGCACAGCCCATTCGAGGAACACGACCGCGACCAGTACGGCATTGGCCGCGACCGCCGCGACGGCCGCCGGCGTACGCCAGGCAATCGCGAGTGTGGCGACGATCAGCAAGCCGAATACCGCGATCGCCGACATGGCGTGGCCGCTGCCGAGCACGATCATCGTGGCGCCGAGTGCGTAGGCCGCCAGTGCGCTGGAGGAAACCGGTTCCACCTTTCCCGGTTCGGCAGGCGGGCCGAACAGCAATCCGCACACCACGAGCGCTGCGGTGAGCGCGAAGCCGACGATGACATGGAATGCGTGGGGGGCGACCATCGACGGTCCGCAGTCGAGGCATGGGATCGTCCACAACAGCGCAAAGACGACGGTGGTGATCGCAAGCCAGCGCCACAATCGGATGCGTGCAAGTCCGAACGCGGCGGCGGTTACGATGGCGAGGTAGATATACAGCGCCCAGAAGTCCGGCCGCTCCGACGACACCAGCACCGGCGTCACGAATGCACCGATGACGCCGAGTCCGGCCAGCGCCGGACCGTGCAACAGCGCGGCCGCCAGTGTGCCGAGGGCCACCAGGCCGAGCAGTACGAAAGCGGTGGCGGGCACGAGGAAGTCGTACAGCGCGTAGGCCGCATACACCGTCGCGAAGGCGACGGCAGTTCCGGCGGCGGTGAGGATGGCCGGGATGTTGGCGATCGGCAGCGGCGTAATAACCGCCATGCTGTCTTGCCGGCGCGTCCATTCGCCGGCGGCGAGCAGCGCGGCCGCGAACAGACCGCCGAGCAGCACACGCACGCCGGGTCCGAGCAGGCCTTCCTCGATGGAGTAACGCACCATGAAGAAACCGCCGAGCGCCAGCGTCAGACCGCCGAGCCAGACCACCCAGCGTGTGCCGATGCGTTCCTCGATGCGTGCGCCGGAAGCGGTGGCGGCGTTCGGAATCGGCGGAGGCTGCTGGCTTTCGTCCGTATCGGGCACGAGTGGCGGCGGCACGGGAATCGAGGTGTCTGCGCTGACCGCCGCTTCGTCCATCGTCGGCTGTAGCGGGATGTTGAGCGGCGGGGGCATGGCGATCGTCCCGCTGCCAGCGGCTTCCAACGCCTGCACACGCGCTTGCAACGCATCGGCGCGATTGAGTGCCTTGCGGGCGAAAATGACGGCGGCGATGGCGATCAGCAGCGCGAGAAATTCCATAGGTCCTCGATCGTCGCGTCACCGGAGAGCCCGGCGGGGTGGTCGATGGTTGGAGAAATGAGGTGCGCGCTATCGCGGCAGCGTGTCGTCAGTCGGCGCGTTGCGGTATTCGGTTCAAAGAGGGGCGCGTCCGGCGGGCGTTATTCCAGGTCGACGCGGAACGGCCGGCCTTCGATCGACATGTCGCCTGGTCCCATCTCGTCGAGCGCGCGCAACATGCGGCCGTTGCGGTCGAGCGCACGGTCGGCCAGCGATACGATCAGCCGGTTGGGAAACGCGGTCGGCGAGGCGCGCCGCATCTGCCGTGCGATCATCATCTCGTCGCGATGCGGATTGAGCGCGCAGGCGGCGGCAAAGGCGCTCGCCGTCGAGCGGCTGATGCCGGCATAGCAATGCACCACCAGCGGTGCCTGCCGGTCCCAATCGCGCACGAAAGCAAGCACCCTGTCGATGTGTTCTCCCGATGGCGTGACAAGGCCATCGGCCGGCTCGCTGATATCGTCCATCGAGATCATCAGGTGATTGGCTTCGCGCACCGAGGCGGGCCGTTGCACGCGGCTGATATCGCCCATCACGGTGAGGATGTGGCTGGCGCCGGTCGATTGCACGGTGGAAGGAAGCGCGGCGAGCGAGCACACATGGATCATGATGTTGTCCCTTGTCATCTAACGAAAATTATAGCCGCCACCTTTGCCAAACGGAAGCTGCGCGGAAGGGACGAAACCGCGCGAGTCATTCAAGCTTGGAATTGCTATTGCGAGCGGTTCCGGACGTCGTGCGAATCGCGACGGTATTCCACTCGGGGATGCGTTGCGACGCCGGCTATTTCAGCGGAGCAATGGATGCATCCATCTGCTTGCACAGATCGCGATCGGCGCGCTCCAGCTTGAAGACGCGGTCGCTTTTGCCGAACGCCGCCCATCTGGCGCGGCCGCGTCGCTCGATTGTCGGCCATGCGGCGATGGAATCGGGGAAGTGCATCACCATGGTACGATCGTCGCGCATGTCGATGGCAAAATCGCCGCCTTCCTCGGCGGACATTCCGTCGATGCTGGTATAGGCATGACAATCGAGGCCGGGGCCATCCTTGAAGGTGTCGAGCAACGGCTTGTTCTGCACGTCGAGATTGGCACGCGCCGTCCAGCCGCATTCACCGACGATGACGCTGGTGCGCGCCTTGCCTTCCAGCGCGATCCGCATCGTCGCACCGCCGGACTTGGAATCCTTGACCAGCGAGAGCAGCGCCTTGTGCGTATCCTGTTTTGGCTTACGCGCAAGGTGAGCCGCATCATAGCTGCGCGCGAAACACACGCCGCCGCCGGATGACGACAGCAGATCGCCGAGCTGGTCGGCCGATGCGGGCGAGAAACAACAGAGCCCGGCCAGCAGGCCCGCGATATATGTCGCCGTTCGATACATCATGGCTTTCTCCCCTTGGCATAAGTGCTTTCGAGGGCATGATCGGTTCAGATTGAATTTGAAGATCCAGTCCGGATGGCGAACGGACGGGTGTTAGACGCGCAATGTCGCGAAACGGGCAAGAAAGCGCTTCGCCGCCTTTCCGGCGGACCACGGGGTCAGGTAGTCCTGTTCGGTGGTCGGCGGCAGCGCTGGATCGCGGCCAAATAGCCGCTTGGCTTCGTTCTCGGAAAAGCCTGCGAGCCGTGTCGCCTCGAGATAGGCTGCGCCGCGATCGGCGGCCTTGATCGCCAGCGTGAACTCCTCGGGCAACACCGCCGACAGGCCGAAGCGCAGATGAATTGCACCAAGCAGACGCTTCTCCACGGTCTTGTAGGAACCGCCGATCACCGCCTTGAACGGCGAAATCATGTCGCCGATGACGTATTCCGGCGCGTCGTGCAGCAATGCGGCAAGCCGCAGCCGGTGATCGGCGCGCGGCAGCGCGTGGCGCAACACCACTTCGACCAGCAGCGTATGCTGCGCTACCGAGAAGATATGCGCGCCTTCGGTCTGCCCGTTCCAGCGCGCGACGCGGGCGAGACCATGGGCGATGTCGGCGATTTCGATGTCGAGCGGCGAGGGATCGACGAGGTCAAGCCGCCGTCCCGACAACATGCGTTGCCAGACGCGGGTATCGGCTTTTGCGGAGCGCGCTTTGGGTTGCGTCATTTGGCGGGGAGGCGGCGCGCGCGTTGCTTGCCGCTGCAAACCGCATGACAATGGCACGTCACCAAATGATCGTTGACCATGCCGGTCGCCTGCATGAAGGCATAGACGATGGTGGGGCCGACGAACTTGAAACCGCGCGACGACAGATCTTTCGAGATTTTTATCGAAAGCGGCGTCGAGGCTGGCACGGTTGCGGTGGTCTTGAAAGCGTTGACCTTGGGTTTGCCGTCGACATAGTCCCACAGCAGTTTCGAGAAGCCGGGGCCTTTGTTCATGATGTCGAGATAGGCTTGCGCGCTCTTGACGGCACCTTCGATCTTGGCACGGTTGCGCACGATGCCGGCGTCCTGCATCAACGCGTGCATTTTCTTTTCGCTGTAGCGTGCGATTTTCGTCGGCTCGAAATCGTCGAAAGCGCGGCGAAAGTTGTCGCGCTTGCGCAGGATCGTGATCCATGACAATCCGGCCTGAAAGCCGTCGAGGATCAGCTTTTCGTAGAGCGCCCGGTCATCGTATTCCGGCACGCCCCATTCGGTGTCGTGATAGGCGACGTATAGCGGATCCTCGCCCGGCCACGGGCAGCGGATCAGGCCGTCGGCGTGCTGCACGGCGCGGCTCATGCGACGGTCTTCTTTTGCAGGCCGCGCACAGCGTCCGGATCGGCGAGACGGAGCGTTGTCGTTCCCGCAACGAGCGGCGTGCCGGCATCGAGCGCGTCGGACACCTTGTCGATGCGCACTGTCGCGAGGCCGGTGTTATGTGCGGACGATCCCATGGTGCCGACCTGTTTTTCGCCGGCGAGGATCGGCGCGCCTGCATCCGGCGCCGTACCGTCAAACGCAACGCGCACGGTGCGGGTGCGCGCGGTGCCGCGATGCTGCATCCGCGACACCACTTCCTGACCGACATAGCAGCCCTTGTTGAAGTCGACACCGTGCAGGTGGTCCATGTTGGTTTCATGCGGAAACGCGTCGCCGTAGCTGAAATCAACGCCGCCGCGCGGCACGCCGCGGGCGATGCGGTGCGCCTCATAAGCGGCTTCGTCCGTCATTGTCGCATTGAGGAGCGCGGCCGCCTTGGTTGCCAGTTCAGGCGGGATCAGGATGCGCCAGCCGAGTTCTTTCGCGCGCGGATCGGCGAAACAGAGATCCGGTTTGACGGACGGTTCGCCGCCCCACACGGCGAGGACGCCGAACGAGTCCGACAGGTTTTCCACCGTCACCTTGGCGCGCAGCTTGTAGAAGCCGAGCTTGGTGGCGAGTGGCTGCGCGAGCGTGCGAGGGCAATCGATCAGCAGTCCGCCGCCGTGGCCCGCCGGCACTTCGGTGATGAGGAAGTCGGCGACGATCTTGCCCTGCGGTGTCAACAGTGCGCCGAATCGTCCCGCGCCGGGTTCAACCTGGGCGGTGTCGGTGGTGATCAGCCCATTGAGGAATGCTTTTGCATCCTCGCCGCTGAGCTTGATCACACCCCGGTCGGAAAGCAACGCTGCTTGCATTGTGGGAGTCTCGGGAGAATCAGATGTCCGGCCGCGCCGGAACTCGTCCCGAACGTAAGCCGCGCGTCGGCAAACGACAAGGCCGCGACCGCGCGTAGCGACGCGTTGTCGGCAGCCGAATGTGGAGCGGGCAAGCGCCGTAGGGGGAGGCGACTTACTGCTTCGGCAGGATCAGTGAGAATTCGCCGTTGCGGACCCGGTTCGGCAGGCCCTCGACGAATTTCGCCACCGCATCCTCGCCGTAGGTCGACACCAGTTCGGCGAAGGCGGTGAACAGGCTCGCTTGCGCGAGGCAATCGCCGTCGATGCCCTCGTGCCGGGCTTCCGCCCAGGCTTCGTTGAGATAGCTCAGTGCCGCCCGCTTTTGTTCGTGGTCGGGCATCGGATCGTTAGCGACGACGTAGGACAAGGACTGGCTCATGAAATTCCCGGCAGCGTGGGCGACTCGCGGGAACACCGCGAAGACGCACAACGTGTAACACGCTCCTGCGCGCCGGCTAGGCCACATCTTTAGGAAAGGTTAACGGAACGATTCAAGATTATACGGAGTTCCCGACTGCGCTGCTGCTGCAACACCGGAGGCGGCGGCGGAACCCGCGGGAACCGTACCCCTTTATCGAGAAATACCGGCTAGTTGGCGTAGCGGGCGGTGAGGTCGCGGGAGATTTTCGCGCCTTCCTCGATGGAGCGCTTGATGGCGACGTTGGCCGCCGGCGTGCAACTCCGGTAGGTCTGCTGGAAGCCGTTATAGCCGCGGTTGAAACTGGCGATCAGCCGGGTGCGGCGTTCGCCGGAGGGCGTCTCGGCGTTGATCAGCGCCTGCATCTCGTTGCGCCATTTCGCGCCCTCGTTGGCGCCGCAGATGCCGCGCAGGTAGTGCAGCGTGCCGAGGATTTCGGCGAGCCGTTGCAGGTCGCCGTCGAACGGCGCGGCGGCATCCTGTGCCCGCGCGGGGCCGAGGCCTGCGCTACACGCTGCAACAAGCAGAATTGCCGCTAAAAGTCGTTTCCGCATGATCGGGTCCGAATTTCGGCTGATATGCCTTGTCGGGAAGGCAGGCGCAAGCGGGCGCTTTCAGGGCGCGATCAGCCGTCGGGCTGCGGCGACGATCTCCGCCAGCCCCTGGGTTGTCCGCAACGCGTCCAATTCGTCGGGCGTGATCCAGCGGAAATCGTCGAGTTCCTCGTTCAATGTTACTTCGCCGGCGCGCCAGCGGGCGGCGAAGGATATCACGAGATAGTGCCCGGTGCGGCCCGCGGCCGGGTCCGGCAGCACCTCGCGCCAGCCGGCGAAGCCGACGATGTCGATGGCAAGCGCGGTTTCCTCGCGCACTTCGCGCGCGACCGCCTGATGCAGAGTTTCACCGTGTTCGACGCGACCGCCGGGCACCGAATAGAGCCCGCGCCCGGGCGCATTGGCGCGACGCACCACCAGGAATTGGCTGTCGCGAAAAATCACCGCGCTCGCGGCGAGTTGTGGGCGGCCGGGGACGGATGTGGTCACTTGAGGTCTTGTGTCATGATGGAATCGATATCCGCCTCGGCTTCGCTGCGCGAACCGTGGATGATGCCGCCGGCGAGCGTGGCCAGCGGACGTACCCAGCCGGTGGCCTGTTCAGCCAGCTTGACCCGGGTGCGATCCTGTTGGGCTTCGCGCATCGCCGCGCCGACCGCGGTGAGGATCGAGGTCATTGCGCCGGTGATGTTGTCGAACTCGGCGCGGACGCTGGCGTCGGATTGCTCATAAGCCAGGATGGCGAGGTCGCGCGCCTTGAAGTTGGAGGCGGCGAAATGCTCGCGGTAGCTCAGCGGTTGCCAGGTGAGGAAGTCCTCGGCGCATTCCGGCATATCCGGAATCATGTCCAACAGCATGATGGCTTCGTTGAAATGATTGAGGTAGTCGGTGGCAAGCCCGGTGCGCGGATTGATATTCGCAGCGGTCAATTCGGCCGCGGTCGGCCGCGTGACGGACGGCGTTTCCTGTGGACGGGCGTGTTGGGCGGAGGAAGTCATCATCTTCACTTTTAACGCGCCGGGTTAAAAGGTGCTGAAGATATTTCAATTGGGACGCGAGAATGTGCGGCCGTTTCGTCATCACTTCGCCGCCGGCGGCGATCCGTGCGGCATTCGACTACGGTGAGCGGCCGAATTTCCCGGCTCAGCACAACATCGCGCCGACCCAGCCGGTCGGCGTGGTGCTGGTGGAGCAGGGTGCGCGCCACTTTCGCCTGATGCGCTGGGGTTTTATTCCCGGCTGGGTCAAGGACCCTCGTACGTTTACACTGGTGATCAATGCGCGTGCCCAGACGGTGCGCGAGAAGCCCGCGTTTCGCAACGCGATCCGGCGACGGCGTTGCTTGATCCCCGCCGACGGCTATTACGAATGGCGTACCGTTGGTCAACAGAAATATCCGTATTTTATCTATCCGCGCGCCGGCGGCCCGATCGGCTTTGCTGGAATAGCGGAAACCTGGAACGGGCCGAACGGCGAGGAGGTCGATACGGTGGCGATCGTCACGGCCGCTGCCAAGGGTGATCTCGCGATGCTGCATCATCGTGTGCCGGTGACAATCGCGCGGCCTGATTTCGCGCGCTGGCTGGACTGCGCGTCGGACAATGCCAACGACGTCGTGCCGCTGATGGTTGCGCCCGCCGACGGTGAGTTCGTTTGGCATCGCGTTTCACGCGACGTCAATCGCGTTGGTAACGACGATGCGCGGTTGATCCTGCCGTTGTCCGAGCAGCAGATCGTGGACGAAGCGCCCGCACCGAAAGGAAAGCCTGCGCCGCGCAAACAAACGATGCCGGACGACGGGCAGGGGTCCTTGTTTTAAGTGTGTGGGCTTTGCAGCTTGCTTGACGGAATCGAGCCCGTCATGACAATGGCGAACCATGCCGCGCGCAACCCTGATTGAACCGGTCGTTATGCTGGCGACGATCCTGCAATGGATCGTGCTGGCGACCCTCACAGGGGTTATTGTCGGGACCGGCACCAGTCTTTTCTTACACGGCCTGTTTTTCCTGTCGGATCAAACCGCGTCCATCTCGCTATCGTGGCAGATGGCGCTGTTGCCGCTCGGCGGACTACTCAACGGCTTGCTGCTCTACTACGGCTACAAGATCAACAGCACCGGGCTCGGCGATTCTGTGATCGCGGCCGTGCATCGTCAGTCCGGCAAGATGCCGCTCGCGACTATCGCCATCAAGCCGGTGGCAGCGATCGTCACGTTGGCGTCGGGTGGCTCCGCCGGCAAGGAAGGGCCGTGTTCGCATATCGGTGGCTCGCTGGCCTCGGGGTTGGGACGACTGCTTGGCCTGAATGTCGAATTGCAGAAACGGATCGTGGCGTGTGGCGTCAGCGCCGGTTTTGCCAGCGTGTTCGGCACGCCGATCGCCGGGGCGATTTATGGCGTCGAGGTGCTGGCGATCGGCCGCATCCGTCACGATTTCCTGTTTCCGGCAATTATCGCGGGCGTCGCCTCGTTCGAAGTCAGCAAGTTCTGGAAGATTCCTTATCAGTATTACACCATGCAGTTACTGCCGCCGTTCGACGGCGTGCTGTTTCTGAAAACGATCATCATCGGCATTGTTTGCGGTATCGTTGCGAGTGTGTTCGTCGAAATGATTGCACTCGCCCGAAGCCTGTTCACGCGTCTGCGTACTCGCTACGATCTGTGGCCGCCCTTGATGCCGTTATTCGGCGGGATATTGCTATCGGCGCTGATCATCGTCATTCCCCGTGATTATCTCGGTCTTAGCCTGCCGTTGATGGATCGCGCGCTGACCGGGGAGGCGATGCCTTATCTCGGCTTCTTCTGGAAAACGTTGCTGGTCGCCATCACTTTGGGATCCGGTTTCTATGGCGGTATCGTTACGCCGCAGTTCGTGATCGGGGCGATCAGCGGCAATGTCTTTGCGCACCTGCTCGGGATTAGTCCGTCTCTGGGCGCCGCCGTGGGGCTGGTTGCGGTGGTGGCATCGGCATCGAACACACCGATTGCGGCCATTCTCATGGGCGTCGAGTTATTCGGCGGTGTGGCCGGCACCATCTATGTCGCGGGCGCGGCGATGGCCGCCTACGTCATGATCGGGCATCGCAGCGTTTATCCGGATCAACTGGTTGCTTATCCCAAATCGACGTGGATGCACGGCGGTTTCGACCTTCCGCTCGGGCAGGAGAAGATTCGCCTGTCATTCGGGTTGCTGAAATGGATCAGCCGGATGCAGACGAAGCGCAATCACTTGCTGCGGCGTGACGCCGGATCGCGGCGACACGCGCAACGCGCAGACAACGACAATCGCGAGAACGGAGCATGAGTCTCGGCTGGGCGTCGGCTACAGCACCTTGCCGGGATTCAGAATGTTCAGCGGATCGAGCAGCGTCTTGATGCCGCGCATCACCTCGATCGCGACCTTGTCCTTCACGTCCGGCAATTCGTCGCGCTTCATCACGCCGATGCCGTGCTCCGCCGAGATTGAACCGCCCATCTTCAAGACGATCTCGAACACCACCGCGTTGACGTCATGCCAGCGCGCGAGGAACGCCGCCTTGTCGCCGCCGATCGGCTGGCTGACGTTGTAGTGAATGTTGCCGTCGCCGAGATGGCCGAACGGCACGGGACGGCTGCCAGGCAGGAGTTTCACCACGGCGCCGTTGGCTTCTTCGATAAAGGCGGGCACGGCAGCGACAGGCACCGAGACGTCATGCTTGATCGAACCGCCTTCCGGCTTCTGCGCCGGCGAAATCACTTCGCGCAACATCCAGAACGCGGCGCGTTGCGCGAGATTTTCCGCGATCACAGCGTCATCGGCGATGCCGTCTTCCAGCGCGCGGGTGAGGATCGCTTCGAGCGTTGCACGTGCGTCGTCGCGCGACGATGAAATTTCCATCAGGACGTACCATGGATAACGCGTCGCCAGCGGATCGCGGATCGATGGACCATGTTTCACACAGAAGTCGATGCAGATTTCCGCCATCAGCTCGAAGCTGGTGAGATTGCCCGCGGCTTCGGCCTGCGCGATCTCAAGGAGTTTCAACGCCTGCGCCGGAGAGGCCAGGCCGACGAATGCGGTATCGACACTGCGCGGCTTGGGAAACAGCTTCAACGTCGCGGCGGTGATGATGCCAAGCGTGCCTTCGGCGCCGATGAAGAGGTTATGCAGGTTGTAGCCGGTATTGTCCTTCTTCAGCTTCGACAGCGTGTTGAGCACGCGGCCATCGGCTAATACCACTTCAAGACCGAGCGCCATCGCGCGCGCGACGCCATAAGCCAACGCACCGGTGCCGCCGGCATTGGTGGAGAGGTTGCCGCCGATAGTGCAGCTTCCTTCCGCGCCGAGCGACAGCGGAAACAGGCGATCAACGTCGTCGGCGCGTTGCTGCAGGGTTTGCAGCACGCAACCAGATTCCACAGTCATGGTGTTGGATTGCGTATCGACGTCGCGAATCTTGTCGAGGCGGCGCAGCGACAATACGACTTCGCCGTGATGCGGCGTCTGGCCGCCGACGAGACCGGTGTTGCCGCCCTGAGGTACCAGCGCGGTGCGTGTTTCGCTGGCGAGCTTGCAGATCGCAACGACTTCCGCCGTGGTGCCGGGCCGCAGCACCAGCGGCGAGTGTCCTTGATAGAGATTGCGTTCTTCGGTGACGTAGGCCGCGATCTCGCTTTGATCGGTGACGCCGTATTTGTCACCGACGATGGCTTTGAACCGTGCGATCAATTCCGGCGAGAGTGGTGCGGGCGGCGGTTGGACGATGTTCATGGCGCGTCTCTTGTTACTTATGACTTGTTGTCTCGCTCGATCGGTCGAACGGTATCACGCCGGCGGCACGGCAGCGCGGCGCAGACGATCGTTGATGGCTTCGCCGAGATCGTGTTCTGGGATGGGCATCACCGCGATCGCACGAGCGTTGACGGTATCGAGTGCGCGCAGATAGCCGAACAGGTTGGCGGCGGCTTCGGTCAGATCGCTACGCTCCGAGAGGTTCAGGATTCTTGCGGCAGCACCGTGGCCGGAAAGTGTCACGGGTCCGAACGCCAGCAGTGCTTCGCCGGGCTCGATGTGAGCCGCGTTGAGGCGCACGGGGGTGCGCGGCGCGTAGTGCGAGGCGAGCATCCCGGGCGCCATCGGTTGGCCGGCGGCGTCCGGTTGCGGGCGCGGCCGCCGCAGCGGATGGCCGAGCACCTGTTCGAGCGCGCCGCGCGGCAGACCGCCGGGGCGCAGCAGTAGCGGCGGGTCGAAACATCCGACGATGGTGGATTCGACGCCGACCGACACCGGGCCGCCGTCGACGATCAAATCGATGCGGCCGTCGAGGTCACTCGCGACATGGGCGGCGGTGGTCGGCGAGACATGGCCGGAGCGGTTGGCGGATGGCGCAACGATGGGGCGGCCGAGTTCGCGCAAGATATCCCGCGCCACGGGATGGGCGGGCATCCGCACCGCGACGGTGTTGAGGCCGGCGGTGGCGAGGTCGGCGACGGCGCAGTCTGGCGTCTTCGGCAGTACCAGCGTGAGGGGGCCGGGCCAGAACGTCTCGGCCAGCTTGCGGGCGGTGGCGTTGAAGCGGGCGATTCGCTCGGCACCGGCGAGGTCGTGGATGTGGGCGATCAGCGGATTGAAGGATGGGCGTCCCTTGGCCCGATAAAGCCGCGCAATGGCCTCGGGATGCGTCGCATCGGCGCCGAGGCCGTAGACCGTCTCTGTGGGAAACGCCACCAGGCCGCCGTCCGCGAGGCATCGCGCGGCCTCCGTAACGGTGGTTTGGCTTGCCTGGATGATTTTTGTGGTCAGTTCGACGGCCATTCGGTTCTGATCTTCCATTCGCTGTCTTGCGGTGGCCGAAAGCGGACGCTATAAGCCGCCCCATCGTCGGAGTGTGGCTCAGCCCGGTAGAGCACTGCGTTCGGGACGCAGGGGTCGCAGGTTCAAATCCTGCCACTCCGACCATTGATAATTAAAGAGATTTCCCGATCTCTCGTTCTCGATTTTGCCCCGGCCAATGATTGGGCCACGGTTTCGGCCAATCGATACGCCCTTTTTCAGCTTCGCTGCAACATTCTCCGCCGCCTCTCGTCGCGTTGGGCGTGTGCGGTCTCCATGAACCTCCGGCAGCGCATCCATTGACGATCCGAACCAGACCGGTTGCTGCCCCGTCATGAGGCTGGCGCTCTGTCGCGAGGGCTGACTTTTTGGCGTCCGGTTTCGGCGGTTGCGTCGTGCGCCGATGTTCTTTCGGCTCCATGAGGACATCGCGCGTATGGTCGGTCGCGTCGGCGCGGTTGGTGGAGTCAGATCCGCTGACGTCATCACGTCCATCGGCATCGATGACTTCCTTGAGGAGGTCGCTTCCAATTTCGCGAACCGATGAGTCGTGACGACCAAATCCAATGAGTACCTCGCGGTTCTGATTATCTGAAAAGTATCGCTCCATCGAACGTGAGCGAGTCCGGATAGAAGCAAGTTCGAAGCGCGAAGATGTGCATCGGTTGTGAGATGCGGCGTTGTTTGAGTCCGTCGGAGCGGTGATTTGCCGGTTTCGCTTCGCGTGGCGAGTTCCCATGTCCGCTGGAACAACGCATTCGTTCGGAACGTCGTGTTTGCTGTCTCGTTGTCGGCGAGGGGCGCTCCAAAGGGATAAGGAGACCGACATGCGAAACAGGCTTATGACATCGGCAGCGTTACTGACGATTCTTCTTGGTTCAAGCGCTGCCTTTGCACAAAGCGCCGGAACCGGGGAGGCACCTTCAGGCGGAGGCGCCACACAGCACGCTCCGACGACAGCACCTCACTCTGGAACTGGTTCATCCTCGCAGATGAACAAAAGCCAACCGTCGGATACCCACGGCGCCGCGCCGCGGCAGGACACGACGCAGTCTGGTCATAGCGCGCGAGATTCACATCAGAATGCTCAGGACACGCAATCCGACAAAATGAATCAGCGGGGGGCCGCGGACGATCATCAAAAAGGTGATCGGATGAAAAATTCCGCTTCCGAAAACCACAAGTACGATAACAAGGACAACAAGAACGCGGAGCGTCGCGGTACCGAAAGCGGGACGAACAGCCAGCATTCTGAAACCCGATCGCAAACCACGACAGGGCAGGCAGGTGCCGGCGCGAAACTTTCGACCGAACAGCGAACCAAGATTACCAGCGTCATTCGCGAACAGCGGGTGCAGCCGGAAACGAGCATCAACTTCAATGTTTCGGTCGGTACGCGCGTCCCCAAGCGCGTCCATTTCCATCCTCTCCCGGTGGAGATCGTAACCGTCTATCCGGATTGGCGCGGCTATGAGTTCTTCCTCGTTCGTGACGAGATCGTGGTGGTTAATCCACGTACGCTTGAGATCGTCGCCGTTCTGGAGGCGTAACCGAGACGCGCGGCCCGGTGTCAGGCCGGGTCGCGTCTTCCATGGTCTCGGACCATGCATGGTCGCGATGCGCGCGAGCGGCAAAATCCTCCAACAATCCCTCGGGCCGGTCGCAGAGGCGCAGATTGTTTCTGTACATGCCCGGTCAGAATAAGTTACCGATGCTTCACCGGCGAGGTCGAGCGCAGGCGGCCTCTATCTGACGCTTGCGGGTTCGACGAACGCTCGGAAGCGGAGCGCGTCGCCTTTTGGCCTCGGGGCCGGATTCTCGCCCTCTTTGCGGCGAATGGATCGGCCTCTAAGCTGGCGTTTGCGTCCGGGCGGCAGGTCCACAGGGTTGGGGTATGCACGATCTTATCAGCGACATCACGCTCAGCATTCTGTTTGCCTGGATGCTCGGGATGCTGGCTCATGTCGCGCGGCAACCGCTGATCCTGTCCTACCTGGTCGGCGGCTTCGTGATCGGCCCTTATGGCATCGGCTGGGTCAAATCGGAGCAGTCGATCTCCACCATCTCCGAACTCGGCCTGATCTTCATGCTGTTCATGATCGGGCTGGAGATCGACCTCAAGAAGATTGTCCGCGCCGGCCGCGTCATCCTGATCGCGGCGGGCGGACAATTGATCGGCGGCTGCGTGCTCGGTGTGCTGATGTTCCTGGCGATCGGGCTCAAGCTCGGCGCGGGACGCTTCGATGCGTTGTATGTCGCCGTCGCCTGCGCGCTGTCGAGCACGGTCATCATCGTCAAGGTGCTCTACGAGAAGCGCGAGCTGGATACGCTGCCCGGCCGCATCACGCTCGGCGTGCTGGTGTTGCAGGATATTTTCGCGATCCTGTTCCTCGCGGTGCAGCCGAGCCTCGACAACCTCCAGATCGGTGTCGTGCTGTTGTCGGTGGCCCGGGTCGCCGTGCTGGTGGCGACCGCCTGGGCGTTAAGCCGTTACGTGCTGCCAAAACTGTTCAGTCAGATCGCGCGGCGGCCCGAACTGGTGATGCTGGGCGCGCTGGCGTGGTGCTTTCTGATCGGCGAGATCGCCGAGCGGCTGCACCTGTCGCGCGAAATGGGCTCGCTGGTGGCCGGCGTCTCGCTCTCGACTTTCCCTTACGCGCTCGATGTCACCGCCAAGGTCACCACGCTGCGGGACTTCTTCATCACGCTGTTCTTTGTGGCGCTGGGCATGACCATCCCGATCCCGGATCGCTCGGTGATCGGGATGGCGCTGATCGTCGCGGCGTTCACGGTGGTGAGCCGTCTGATTACCACTTTCGTGCCGCTCTACCTGATGAAGCAGGGGCTGCGCGCCAGCCTGCTGCCGGCGATCAACCTGGCGCAGATCAGCGAGTTCTCGCTGGTGGTGATCCAGACCGGCGTGCTCGCCAAGCACATCTCGATGCAGACCGCGAACGCCGTGTCGTTCGCCTTCGTGTTGCTGGCGGTGATCTCGACCTTCCTGATCGGCCGCAGCGACCAGATCGTGCGCGCGTCCATCGGACCCTTGAAGCGGCTCGGCCTGCGCGATCTCGACGCCACCGAACCCGGTGCTGCCGAGCCGGGCGAGGGCCACGGCGCGGCGCGGCGGATCGTCATCCTTGGCTTTTTCCGCGCGGCGAGCGCGCTCTTGAGCGAGATCGAGCAGCGCGACAAATCCATGCTCGCGCAGATCACCGTGGTCGATTTCAATCCCAACGTGTTCCGCAATCTCGCCGCGCGCGGGCTGCATGTGATCTATGGCGACATCAGCAATGTCGAGACGCTGGTTCATGCCGGGATCGGCAGCGCCGAGATCGTCATCCTCAGCGTGCCGGACGCGCTGCTCAAGGGCGCCGACAACGAGAAGCTGGTGCGCCACGTCCGTACCCTCAATCCCAAGGCCAAGATCATCTCCACCGCCGACATGCTGGCAGACGTCAGCGATCAATATTCCGCCGGCGCGAATTACGTCACCGTGCCGCGCTTCACCGACGCGCAGGAGTTGTTCCAGGCCATTGAAGCCGCCGATGACGGCCTGCTGGACGCCAAGCGGGCCGAAACCGATGCCCGGCTCGCCGAGCGCAGCGAGGTGCTGCCGTAGGGGGCGTTGCGATTGACGACCGTGCCTCAGCGTCTGGCTCGCAATTTAGGGCGCAGGATCAAATAACCTCAGCGTCGTCCCCGCCAACGGGTCGGCGCAAAGCGCCGCCCGATGACAGGCTCCGGCGGGGACCCAGAATCCCTGGCGTTGGTTGTCATAAAAGAAACTCGCCTTGGGGATGGAGCCGAACCGCGGCGGCGTCTGGGTCCCCGCCTGCGCGGGGACGACGAATTTCGTGCTGTAAATCTTGCGCGCAAAGCAAATTCCCGGTCCGGCCTTTGAGGCGGTTATTACCGGGCATGACGGCTGGGCAACAACGGTGGAAGAGTTGCGTTGCTTCTCGCGCTGCGCCATATGAACGGGGTCATTGTCAGAGTACCCCGCATGGCCCACCCGATTTCCGAAGTTTTGCAGGCGTTCGCCGCCGGAGAGATTGTCGTCGTCACCGATGATGACGACCGCGAGGGCGAGGGCGACCTGATCGTCGCGGCCTCGCACTGTACCGCCGAGAAGATGGCGTTCATCATCCGCCACACCTCCGGCATCGTCTGTGCGCCGCTGACCACCGACGATGCGCGGCGGCTGCGGCTCGATCCGATGGTGGCGCAGAACGACTCCAATCACACCACCGCCTTCACCGTCTCCATCGACTATAAGCCCGACGGCGGCACCGGAATTTCCGCCGACGAGCGCGCCTCGTGCTGCCGGGCGCTGGCCAATCCGAACGCCGGCGCCAACGACTTCGCGCGGCCCGGGCATATCTTCCCGCTGATCGCGCGCGACGGCGGCGTGCTGCTGCGCTCCGGCCACACCGAGGCGGCGGTCGATCTGTGCAAGCTCGCCGGACTGCCGCCGGTCGGCGTCATCAGCGAGTTGATGAACGACGACGGCACCGTGACCAAGGGCGAGCAGGTGGCGCGCTTCGCTGCCGCGCATAACCTCAAGCACGTGACCATCGCCGACATCATCGCCTATCGTCAGGCGCGTGAAAAACTGATCGAGCGCGTCTCGACCTTTCATGTCGATAGCCCGATCGGGCCGCTGCAAGGCTTCGCTTACCGCTCGCCGTTCGACAGCATCGCGCACGCCGCTTTCGTCTACAACGGCGTCGGCGACGGCACCAACGTGCTGACGCGGTTTCACAAGCCGAACATCGTTCGCGATATCTTCACCGGACCGGAGCGGATGCAGCAAGTGCTGGAGAAGTTCAAGGACGCCGGGCGCGGCGTGCTGGTGTACCTGCGCGACGGCGCCGCCGGCGTGCCGGTCGCGCCGATCGATGCACCGAAAACCGCCGAGGCCGATCGCAACCGGCAATGGCGTGAAGTCGGCGTCGGCGCGCAAATCCTGCGCGACCTCGGCGTCACCTCGATCCGCCATCTGACGTCCTCGACCCATGACTACAAGGGTCTGTCCGGATTCGGCATCGAGATCGTCTCCAACGAGCGCCTTGAAGGCTGACAGTCAAAGATTTAGGCTCTCCCGTCGCCATTGGTGACGGCTGCGATGTGAAAGGAATCTCATGGGCGTGCGTCCGCAAAGCAAAGACAAGCCGGCTCTGGCGAGCTTCAAGTGGGACGATCCGTTCCTGCTCGACGAGCAACTCACCGAAGACGAGCGGCTGATCCGCGATACCGCGCGCGCCTACGCGCAGGACAAGCTGCTGCCGCGCGTCTCGCAGGCCTACCTCGAAGAAAAGACCGATCGCGAAATTTTCAACGAGATGGGCGAACTCGGCCTGATCGGCATCACGCTGCCGGAGGAATACGGCTGCGCCAACGCCAGCTACGTCGCTTACGGCCTGGTGGCGCGCGAGATCGAGCGGGTGGATTCCGGCTATCGCTCGATGAACTCGGTGCAGTCCTCGCTGGTGATGCATCCGATCTATGCTTACGGCGACGACAATCAGCGCAAGAAGTATCTGCCCAAACTCGCCAGCGGTGAGTGGGTCGGCTGTTTCGGCCTGACCGAGCCCGATGCCGGTTCCGATCCGGGCGGCATGAAGACCCGCGCGGAGAAGGTGTCGGATGGCTATCGCCTGAACGGCTCCAAGATGTGGATTTCCAACGCGCCGATCGCCGACGTGTTCGTGGTGTGGGCGAAGTCCGCCGCGCACGACAACCAGATCCGCGGCTTCGTCCTCGAGAAGGGCATGAAGGGCCTGTCCGCGCCGAAGATCGGCGGCAAGCTGTCGTTGCGCGCGTCGATCACCGGCGAAATCGTGATGGACGGCGTGGTGGTGCCGGAGAGCGCGCTGCTGCCCAACGTCTCGGGATTGAAGGGGCCGTTCGGCTGCCTCAACCGCGCGCGCTACGGCATCTCGTGGGGCGCGATGGGCGCGGCGGAAGACTGTATGCACCGTGCGCGGCAGTACACGCTCGACCGCAAACAGTTCAACCGGCCGCTCGCGGCGAACCAGTTGATCCAGAAGAAGCTCGCCGACATGGAGACCGAAATCGCGCTCGGCCTGCAAGGCTCGTTGCGCGTCGGTCGCCTGATGGACGAAGGCAAGATGGCGCCGGAAATGATCTCGATCATGAAGCGCAACAATTGCGGCAAGGCGCTCGACATCGCCCGCATGGCGCGCGACATGCACGGCGGCAACGGCATTCAGGCCGAATATCACGTCATGCGTCACGTCCATAACCTCGAGACGGTCAACACCTACGAGGGCACGCACGACGTCCACGCCCTGATCCTCGGCCGTGCCATCACCGGCATTCAGGCGTTTTCGTAAGTCTCGTTCACAACCGCTGCTGTCGAATGGCCGGGCTCGTCCCGGCCATTTTCTTTCGGCGTCGTGACGACGGATGACGCGTGCTTGACAGACATTGTTTCATGTATCATATGAAGTTACATGAGACGGGATGGCAGACTTTCCGCAACGCTTCATGCCTTGTTGCATATCGCCGACAACGCGCGGCCGATGACGTCGGCCGAACTGGCGATGTGCATGAACACCAATCCGGTCGTGGTTCGCCGCACCATGGCGGGGTTGCGCGAGGCCGGACTGGTGCGGTCGGAGAAGGGACACGGCGGCGGCTGGGAAATCGCCTGCGATCTGTCGAAAGTCACCCTGAAAGACATTTACGACGCTCTGGGCGCGCCCGAATTGCTGGCCGTCGGCATTCAACTCGAACACCCGGCCTGTCTGGTCGAGCAGGCCGTCAACAAAACGCTGACGCAGGCATTTCGTGATGCGGAGGCGTTGCTGATCGCGCGGCTCGGCGATGTCACTTTGGCAACCCTGGCCGAGGAGTTTCGCGCGCGGGCAGCCGCACAGCGAAAGAAAATGCGGAGATCTGCATCATGATGTTTGACGCGATCGTTGTCGGCGGCAGCTATGCCGGGCAATCGGCGGCACTGCAATTGGCGCGGGCGCGCCGCTCGATTCTGGTGATCGATGGCGGCCGTCGGCGTAATCGTTTCGCCGAGGCATCCCATGGATTCCTCACGCAGGATGGCCGTGCGCCGGGCGCCATCGCCGCGGCATCCCGCGCACAACTGATGGCTTACCCGACTGTCAAATGGATCGATGGAGAGGCACGGAGTGCAGCCCGCACCGCCGATGGATTTGAGGTCACGACGACAGGCGACGCGCGCTATCAGGGGCGACGCATGGTGCTCGCGACCGGCGTGGTCGATCGACTGCCGACGATTCCGGGCCTTGTCGAACGCTGGGGCCGGAGCGTTTTTCATTGCCCGTATTGCCACGGTTATGAACTGAATCGTGGCCCTATCGGAGTGCTCGCGGTGTCGCCATTGTCGATGCATCACGCGCTGCTGGTGCCGGAATGGGGGCCGACGACCTTCTTCACCAACGGCGTCTTCGTGCCCGACGACGAACAGCAGGCGCAACTGGATCGGCGCGGCGTCGTGGTGGAGCGTACGCCGATCGACAGGATCGACGGTGAGGGCGCCGATGTCGTGTTGAAGGACGGTCGCGTGGTCAGCCTCGCGGGTCTGTTCACCATGACCGAAGTCGAAATGGGCTGCCCGCTCGCCACGCAACTCGGTTGCAATTTCGGACAAGGTCCGGTCGGTCCTTTCATCGAGACCAACGAGTTCAAGGAAACCTCGGTTGCCGGGGTCTTTGCATGTGGTGACGCAGCGCGTACATTCGGCTCGGTCGCGATGGCGGTCGGCGATGGTGCGTTTGCGGGCGTGTCGACTCACCAGTCGCTGGTCTTCCGGGATAGTTGATCGCTTGCCGCCGTGTCGACGTCGTCACGGCGGGGTTGCAAGCATTCAGCCGGCGGCCGGATGAAATCTTCACGTGGGACATTGGATGAGCGACAGCAATACTAACGAAGACGTTCCGTTCAATCGTGACTTTCCGCTCAAGCCCGGCGTGGTCGAGGAAGTCATGCCCGGCGTGCGCCGCGTGTTGTGCGGCAACCCGTCGCCGTTCACCTTCACCGGCACGGTGAGTTACATCGTCGGCCGCGGCAAGGTCGCGATCATCGATCCCGGTCCCGATAACGCCGCGCACGCGCAGGCGCTGCTCGATGCGGTGAAGGGCGAAACGGTGACGCACATCGTTGTCACCCACACCCACAACGACCATTCGCCGAACACGCCGCGCATCAAGGCCGCGACCGGTGCGCCGGTCTATGCCGAGGGCGTGCATCGCGCCTCGCGGCCGCGCTACGAGAGCGAGAAGCACAATCCGGAATCCGGCGCCGATCGTGATTTCAAGCCGGAAGTCACGTTGCGCGACGGCGACGTGATCGAGGGGGATGGCTGGCGGCTCGAAGCGGTGGCAACGCCGGGCCACACCGCCAACCACATGGCGTTCTCCTGGCCGGAACGCGAACTGATGTTCATCGGCGATCACGTCATGGGCTGGTCGACCTCGATCGTCGCGCCGCCGGACGGCTCGATGGTCGATTACATGGCGTCGCTGGATCGCCTGACCCAGCGCAAGGAGCATCTGTATTTCTCCGGCCACGGCCCGGAGATTCCGAATGCGCAGAAATTCGTTCGCTTCCTGATCCGCCACCGCAAGGCGCGCGAAGCGTCGATCCTGCACCGGCTCGGCAAAAGCGAGGCGGACATCCCGACCATCGTACGCGCGAGCTACATCGGCATCGATCCGCGCCTGATGAACGCCGCCGGCTATTCGGTGCTGGCGCACCTTGAGGATCTCGTCGCGCGCGGCGTGGTTGCGACCGATGGCGATCCGGTGATCGGCGGCAGCTATAAACTAGCGAATAGTAAGTAGTGATTAGCGAATAGTCAGTTGACCGGATGTACCGTGTCATTTTCTTTCTATTCGCTATTCGCTATTCGCTATTCGCTACTCACTTCTTCGCCCCCTTCACTTGCGTCTTCGCTGGCGGCATCGGGGTTTGCGGACGCTTGGTCGGTGCGCTGTTCTCGTCTGAAATCGTATTGAGGTCGGTGATCAGTTTCGCGATCCGCGCCGCGTTGCTGCCGAGATCGCTTTCGAAGTGCCGCGACGACGAGCGGATGTCGATGCGCGAGCCGTCGCCGTCCGGTACCACGCGGATCGCGATGTCTTCGCGCAATCCCATGATCGGCGTGCGCGCCACAGCCTCGATGTGGCCTTCGCGGCGCGGCGGCTGCGGCGCGCGGGCATCGACGATGCGCCACTTGCGTCGCGTGACGAAATGCAATGTGGCGTCGTAGGCGCGTTGCACCGGCACGTCGAGCTGCACCGGCTCGATATCGGGATAGGCCTGCCGCTGCTGTTCGGCGGAATAGAGCCCGGCATAGACGGCGGGATTGGTATCATCGCCGGTGCGCAACCGCGCCAGCACGTCGAAGCGCGGCGGATTGATCGGATCGGTGGTGATATCGTAGATCTTCGGCAACCGGCGGTACTGCAGTCCGAGATAGGCGGGATAGGCCAGCACCAGCATGGCGATGAACAGCGCCGCCGCGATGCGGCCCAGCCCACGCGCGCCGGTCTGCCAGATCGCCGCGAAGGCCGCGAACGACACCAGGATCGACAGCACCGCGCAGAACAGCGCGCCGGCGAAGGTCGCGAGCGCCGGACGGACTTCAAGGAAGCCGAAGCGCACCACGATGGTCGAGACCACGGCGACCACGGCGGCGAACACCGCGAGCCGTCGCGCCCAGGTGGCGAGCGCGGAATAGGGCTCGGAGAGATAAGCAGCGCGGAACCTGCGGGCCATCGGGTCGTCCGGTTGCGGGGAGGGCGGGTGCGCGGATCACCTAGCGCATTTCGGCCCGCGATGAAACGCTCGCCTCGGCGCGCGTCAGCGCGGCGAATTCGGCGGCGAGAAAATCCAGCAAGGCGCGCACCGAGGGCAGCAGCCCGCGCCGTGATGAGAACACCGCATGAATGATGCCCGGGCGGGGTTTCCACTGCGGTAGGACATCGACCAGTGCGCCGGAATCTAGGTCGGTCTGGATCACCATGGTCGGAAATTGCCCGACGCCGATGCCCTTGAGCGCCGCGAAGCGCAGCGCCACCATGTCCTCGGTGATCAGGCGCGGCGTATAGGGGATCAGTGCGGTGGCTTCATCGGGGCCGTCGAGGCACCACTCGTGGCGCTGGTGCGGCGGCCCCCAGCCGATCGAGGGCAGCGTGGCGAGATCGGCGGGAACCAGCGTGCGGTTCAGGCCCTTGAGCAGCGCCGGGCTCGCCACCAGCCGCTGGGTGCTGTCGGCCAGCACGCGCATGACGAGGTTATTGTCCTCCAGCGGCGGAAAGCGCACCCGCAGCGCGATGTCGATGCCTTCGGCGATCACATCGACCCGGCGCGGCGTGCTCTCCAGATGCACCTCGACATCCGGGCACTCGGCCATGAAGCGGGCCACCATCTCGCCGACTTGGAAATACAGCAGCGGCGGCGGGCAGCTTACCCGCACCACGCCTTGCGGCTTGGTCCGCGAGCGCTCGATCAGTTCGTCCGCCGCCTTGGCCTCCACCAGCATGGCGACGCAGTGGCGGTAATAATCCTGCCCGATCTCGGTGACGCTGAAACGCCGGGTCGAGCGCTGGATCAGCCGCACGCCCAGCCGCTCTTCCAGCAGCGCGATGCGGCGGCTCAGCCGCGAGCGCGGCATCCCCAGCGCACGGGCGGCAGCGGCGAAACCGCCGTGATCGACCACCTGGACGAAATAATAGAGGTCGTTGAGGTCCTGCATTATTGTCTCATGGATAGGACAGTGAGGCGCGATAATGCCAGCTACCGGGCTATTTGTCTCGCTCATATCCTCCTTGGCAATACGGCGGCTGATCCCGGCCGCCCCCATGGAGGTTCATCATGCGTAAGGTTCTCGGTGTTTTCAGCGGCCCCCGGCCGCATTGGGTCGGCGACGGCTTCCCGGTCCGTTCCCTGTTCTCCCACGCCAGCCACGGCGACCACGTCAGCCCGTTCCTGCTGCTCGACTATGCCGGTCCGGCCGATTTCACCCCCACCGACAAGCCGAGGGGCGTCGGCGTCCATCCGCATCGCGGCTTCGAGACCGTCACCATCGTCTATCAGGGCGAGGTCGAGCACCGCGACTCCACCGGCAACGGCGGCCTGATCGGGCCGGGCGACGTGCAGTGGATGACGGCGGCCTCGGGCATCCTGCACGAGGAGTTCCACTCGCGCGCCTTCACCAAAAAGGGCGGCACGCTGGAAATGGTGCAGCTCTGGGTCAACCTGCCCGCGAAGGACAAGAATGCCGACGCCGGCTACCAGACCCTGCTCAACGCCGATATCCCGTCGGTCGATCTGCCGGAGGGCGCCGGCAAGCTGCGGGTGATCGCGGGTGAGTTCGACGGCCGCAAAGGCCCGGCGAAAACCTTCACGCCGATCGACATCTACGACGTGAAGCTCAACCGCAACGGCGTTGCGACGCTGAACCCGGCGGAGGGACGCACCGTCGCGGTGGTGGTGCTCAAGGGCACGGTGCTGGTCAACGGCAGCGAGATCGCCCGCGAGGCGCAGTTCGCGCTGCTCGATCGCAACGGCGGCGAGGTGACCATCGAAGCCAACGGCGAGGCGTCGGTGCTGATCCTCTCCGGCGAGCCGATCGACGAGCCGGTGGTGATGCACGGCCCGTTCGTCATGAACAGCGTCGATGAGATCCGCCAGGCCATGGTCGATTTCCAGAGCGGCCGCTTCGGCAACCTGGAGCCGATCGCGGCGGACGCCTGACGAGAAACGATGTGGGCACGATCCGGTTAAACGGATCGTGCCCTGTCGTGAAGCTCGGCGCCGGCATCGCTCGCCCCGCCGCCGAAGGTCTGATCTGGCCTGCATCGTTGCGGCCGGCGAGCTTATCCTGACGAAAGGAACAGCCATGAGCAGCGAACCGATCCGCGATCCGGTCAAGGATCATCTTCTGACGCCGCAAAATTCTGCGTTCATCATCATCGACTATCAACCGGTGCAGGTAAATTCGATTGCCTCGATGGACCGGCAATTGCTGGTCAACAACATCACCGGCGCGGCGAAGGCGGCCGTCGTCTATGGACTGCCGATCATCCATTCGACCGTCAACGTGAAGACCGGCTTGAACAAGCCGCCGATCCCAACGATCCGCAAGGTGCTCGACAAGTATCCGACCTACGACCGCACCACGATCAACTCGTGGGAAGATGTCGAGTTTCGCAAAGCCGTCGAGGCGACAGGGCGCAAGAAGCTCATCATGACGGCGCTCTGGACCGAGGCGTGCCTGACGTTTCCTGCGCTCGACGCGTTGAAGGAAGGCTACGAGGTTTACGTTCCGGTCGACGCCGTCGGCGGCACGTCAGTTGCGGCGCATGACGCGGCGTTGCGCCGTGTCGAACAGGCCGGTGCAAAGCTGATCAGCGTGCCGCAACTGTTCTGCGAATTGCAACGCGACTGGAAGCGTAGCGAAACCGTTCCGGCCTTCATGAACCTGTTTATCGAAACCGGCGGCACGGCGGGCATTCAATTTTCATACGACAAGACAGAGTGAGCGAACCGTAGCGGGGCGCCTGCGGACCCGATCGAAGCTACGTGAAGGCGCAGGTGATCGAGACGAACCACGCGTATCTCGACTCGCAGCGCATCCGAGTGGAGCCCCGTGGCGATCCTTCAGGGATCGTCACGGCAAGGCTTGAAACTATCCGGTCCTCGCCCGTTTCGCAGGCGGCGGCTCGCCTGTCGACGCATCGACGAGATTGAAGTTGGGACGATTGGGGCGTGGCGCCAGCAGTCCATCGAGGCTGATGCCGTCGCGCCCTTCCGATTTGGTCATGTAGAGCGCGCGGTCGGCGCGTTCCAGCGTATCGCCATTCGGTGCGTTGCGGTGCCACGACGACACGCCGATGCTCGATGTCAGGCGGATCGTGTGACCGCGCCATTGCAGCGGCTGACGCCGGATCGACGCGGTCAGGTCGGAGGCGATGGTGCCGGCGATAGCGTCTCTGGTTTCGGGCAACACCACGCAGAATTCGTCGCCGGCGAGGCGCGCGACGAGATCGTTGTCGCGGGCGTGACGGCGCAGCACGTTGGCGAAATGGCGCAATGCCTGATCGCCGGCGGCGTGGCCATAGGTGTCGTTGAGCGCCTTGAAGTTGTCGAGATCGATCATCAGCAGTGCGAACGGCCGACCGGTTTTGTGCGAGCGTGCTTCTTCCTCGGCGATGCGTTCCATCAGGCGGCGACGATTGGGAAGCCCCGTCAGTTCGTCCTCGACAGCGAGCGCTTCAACCTCGCCGCGCAGGCGGTCGATGGTCATCACCGCGAAACCGAAATTCCACAACACGCCGCTGAAGATCACGCAGAGCAGCACCGACGTCTCGATGAACAGATAAGCCTCGCGCGTGATGACGCCGTTCATCAGCGCGATGTTGTACGCCGATTCCACGACGTGGCCCGCGACGCCGATGATCATGGCGACGGCGGCGATCCATGCGCCGAGCTGACGTCGCTCCGGCTGCAACAGGAAGATTATGCCGAGGATCATCGGGACCGACTGCGCCGTGGCATAGACCAGATTGCGGCCGTGACCGTTCTCGAAGACGATCATCAGGACGGCGAGGCTGATGGCGGTAATGATCGCGCTGGCGATCCAGCCTCCGGTCTCGCCGTAGAAATAACGGATGCCGATCCAGAACAGGCAGAAGCCGTAGATCACCAGACCGTTGCCGACGACGGCGGCAAGGATCGGGCCGCTGCCGTCGCCGTGCAGCGCCAGCACCGCGCCGCCGGTCATGGTCATCAGGCACGCGCCGAGCCAGATGCGCGCGGCGACGAACGAGCGATAGCTGTAGGCGACCGAGGCCCAGATCACGGCGACGGTCAGAGAGTTCAGCAGGATGACGATGTAGAGGGTGAGAAAATCGAGAGCCATCACGGGTCCGTTGGAGTGCAGCCCTGCAATAGCCGGGCCGCCTCAAGACTGGCTCAAGGCATTCGCTCGAATGGCGCGGATTGGCTTGATGATCCGCTAACCATCGGCGGCGCGGCGGCCACGGGGGCCGCCGCGCCGGATGTTTACGCCGCCGCGGTCGGCAGCGTGTAGTCCTTGAACTGGTCGCGCAGCGAGGTCTTCAGGATCTTGCCGGTGGCGGTGTGCGGGATCGAATTCACGAACGCCACGTCATCCGGCATCCACCACTTGGCGATCTTGCCGTCCATGTAAGTGAGGATGTCCTCGCGGGTGGCGGTCTGGCCGTCCTTGAGCTGGACGATCAACAGCGGCCGCTCGTCCCACTTCGGATGATAGACGCCGATCACCGCCGCTTCCGCCACCTTCGGGTGGCCGACTGCGAGGTTTTCCAGATCGATCGACGAAATCCATTCGCCGCCGGACTTGATGACGTCCTTCGAGCGGTCGGTGATGCGCATGTAGCCATGCTCGTTCATCGTCGCGACATCGCCGGTATCGAAGTAGCCGTTCTCGTCGAGGATGTTGGTATCGACGCGATAGTACGAGCCGGAGATCGCCGGGCCCTTCACCTTGAGGCGGCCGAAGGTCTTGCCGTCCCACGGCAGTTCCTTGCCGGCGTCGTCGGTGATCTTCATCTCCACCATGAACGGCGGATAGCCCTGCATTTGCAGGATATCGAGCTTGTCCTCGCCGGTGTAATGCGCGTACGGCGCCTGGAGCGCACCGACGGTGCCGAGCGGCGACATTTCCGTCATGCCCCATGCGTGACGGACCTCGACGCCCATGTCGACGAACGCCTTGATCATCGAGCGCGGCATCGCCGAGCCGCCGCAGATCACGACCTTGAGGTCGGGCAGCTTGAGCTTGTTCTTCTCCATGTGCTGCAACAGCATCAGCCACACGGTGGGAACGCCGGCGGTGTAGGTGACCTTCTCGGTGGAGAGCAATTCGTAGACGGATTCGCCGTCGAGCTTCGGCCCCGGCATCACCAGCTTGGTGCCCATCGCGGGCGCGGAGAACACGATGCCCCAGCTGTTGGCGTGGAACAATGGCACCACCGGGAGCATTGTGTCCTTGGAGGTGGCGCCCAACGCGTCGCCGTTATTGGCGATCAACGAATGCAACACGTTGGAGCGATGCGAGTACAACACGCCTTTCGGATCGCCGGTGGTGCCGGAGGTGTAGCACATCGCAGCCGCGGTGTTCTCGTCGAACTCTTTCCATTTGAAATTGCCGTCGACTTCCGCGATCCAGTCCTCATAGGCGACCGCGTTCTTCAGCGTGGTCTGCGGCATGTGCGCCTTGTCGGTGAGCACGATGTAGCGTTCGACGCTGGAGAGGGTGCCGGCGATCTTTTCCAGCAGCGGCACGAAGGTCAGGTCGGTGATGACGATCCGGTCTTGCGCGTGGTTGACGATCCAGGCGATCTGTTCCGGGAACAGGCGCGGGTTGACGGTGTGGCACACCGCGCCGATGCCCATGATGCCGTACCAGCATTCCATGTGACGGGCGGTATTCCAGGCAATGGTGGCGACGCGGTCGCCGAGCTTGATGCCGTCGCGCTCGAGGCGTTGCGCCACCCGCAGCGAACGGGCACGTATTTCACGGTAATTGGTGCGGACGATGGGGCCTTCGACGGATCGGGTAACAATCTCTCGGTCGCCGTGAACCCTGGCCGCATGATCGATGATCCGATGAGTCAGCAAAGGCCAGTCTTGCATCAACCCGCGCATTCGAATTTCCTCCTGATCGCGTATTCAAGTCCTAATACCCTTGAAAGGGGTTGGCATGGACATTAGCGCGCGGAACGCGACGGGGGAATGCCATTCTGGGCCAAATGACTGCGGCGAAAGGCCAATATGGTTTCTGGTCGCGTTGATGTTGGTGGTGTTTTCGGCCCCCGCGCAGGCGCGTGCGCCGACGCCGGGTGACACCGTGGTTGCTGCGCGCTCCAAGCCGTCCGACCTCGTGCCGCTGCCACGCCCGCGTCCCGTCGTGCGGGAGGAGGCCAATACCGCGCCCACCGCACCAGCCGGGGAGGCGGCGCCCGCCGCGAGCGACCAGCCCGCTGCACCGTCGGCCTGCCGGCTGGCACTGACCGACGCCATCGCCATTGCGCCGAGCATTCCGCCTGTGAAGGGACCAGGCGCATGCGGCGGTGACGATCTGGTGCGGCTGGAGGCCGTCGTGCTGTCCGACAAGCGCCGCGTCGCGGTGAAGCCGGCGGCGATCCTGCGCTGCCGGATGGCGGCCGCCGTCGCGGACTGGGTCCGGGTGGATGTCGCGCCGCTGGCGGTGGGACTCGGCACCACCGTCAGCGAACTGGATAATTTCGACTCGTTCGAGTGCCGCGGCCGCAACCGTGTCGTCGGGGCGAAACTGTCCGAGCACGGCCGCGCCAATGCGCTTGACGTGCGCGGCGTCAAACTCGCCGACGGCCGGATGCTGTCGCTGACGGATCGCAACGCGCCGCACGATGCGCGCGAGAAGGCGCGGGCATCGGTCTGCGGGCGCTTCACCACGGTGCTCGGCCCCGGCTCCGACGGTTATCACGAAGATCATATTCATCTCGATCTGGCGGAGCGCCGCAACGGCTATCGCATCTGCCACTGGGTCGTCCGTGACGGTGCGACGGAGATCGCCACGCCGCTGCCGTCGCCGCGGCCGCAAGACGCGCCGCCGCGCGAACTTGCCAGCCGCGAGGATGGCAATGCGTCGGTGCAGGCCGAGGATGCGAAGCAGGTGGAGGACGTGAAGGTGCAGCCGGCCCCGCCGCCGCCGGCCTTGTCGCTCTCGCCGGTGCCGCTGGCGCGGCAACCGGCGGACGTCGCCAAGCCTGTTACGCCCAAGCCGATCGCATCGAAGCCGGGTAAGTCAGAGGCGGTCAGGTCAGATGCGGTTAAGCCAGACGAAGCCAAGCCGGCGACGAAGCCATCACGCAGTGCCAAGCAGCGCGCGGCGCGTGAGGCGGCCACGCAGCCGATGCAGATCGTGCCCGATGCGAAGCCGGCAAACGATCCGCCATCATCCGCGCCACACGCGAAGCGGCGAAAGACGGCCCGCGCGAAAACGCGTCGCAGCGAACCGGATCTGCCGCGCGTGTTGCGCAGGATGTTCGAATGATCGGACGGGGTTTTGTGTCTGAACGAACCGCAACAAAAAAGCGCCGGTGGTCCGGCGCTTTTTCGTATCGTCGATGGCGTTGCGCGACGACTTAGTAATTGCCGTTGGTCGCGCCGCCCATGGCGAGTTGCGGCTTGTAGGGCGAGTCGCCGTGCTTCGGCTCCAGCACCACCACCGGGGCGTTGGGCTTGACGCGATTGTAGAGGTCGATGACGTCCTCGTTGAGCATCCGGATGCAGCCCGACGAGATCGACGCGCCGATGTATTCCGGCTGGTTGGTGCCGTGAATGCGGAACAGCGTGTCCCGGTTGCCCTGATAGAGATACAGCGCCCGCGCGCCCAGCGGATTGTCGGGACCGCCCGCGACGCGCGCCGGCAGGCCTTCGATGCGCTTGTGAATGTCGGCGGTCGGGACCCAATCCGGCCACTCGCGCATGTTGCCGACCCGCGCGACGCCGGAAAAGGCGAGGGCTTCTTCGCCCACCGTCACGCCGTAGCGGATCGCCTTGCCGTTATCGAGCACGTAGTAGAGGTAGTGATTGTCGGAATCGACCAGGATCGAACCCGGCGCTTCCTTGCGGTGGTAATCGACGATGGCGCGGCGGAACGGCTGCGCGATCGGACTCTTGTCGTAACGGACCTTGGCCAGCAATTCCTTGTCGCGCGGCTTGAATTGATTGGCGTTGGTGGCTTCGAAATGCGTGGCAGTCTGACAGCCCGCCAACATCAACCCGGCGGCGAGAAGTCCCAACTTGGCGAACAACGACATCAACGTGATCCAATCTGCTTGATACGAATGCCTCGCCGGTTGGTCCGGCTCGGCGCTATCTGGTTCGATCCGAAGGCTGATGCCGGGACGTTCAGTCCCGAAACCCGCCCGATAAACATTTTAGCTCGACGCGCTTTCTTCACGCGAACCGGGGTTCATTTTCCTCGAAACGCCACGGAATGCTGGCTAAGCCGGCGTTCTCTTTAAGCGTTCTCAGTAGTTTCCGTTGGTCGCTCCGCCTTGCAGCGCCAGCTTAGGATTGTAGGGAGAGTCGCCGTGTTTCGGCTCCAGCACCACCACCACGGTTCCCAGCTTGACGCGATTGTAGAGGTCGATGACGTCCTCGTTGGTCATGCGGATGCAGCCCGACGAAATCGACGAGCCGATGTATTCCGGCTGGTTGGTGCCGTGGATGCGGAACAGCGTGTCCTTGCCGCCCGAGTAGAGATACAGCGCCCGCGAGCCCATCGGATTGTCCGGGCCGGGCGCGACAAACTTCGGCACGCCGAGCCGCTCGATTTCGCCCGATGTCGGGTGCCAGGCCGGCCATTCGGTCATCGCGCCGACCTTGGCGATGCCAGACCAGGCCATGGCTTCCTCGCCGACGGTAATTCCGTAGCGGATCGCCTTGCCGCCATCGAGCACGTAATAGAGGTAGTGATTGTCGGAATCGACCATGATCGATCCCGGCTCTTCCTTGCGGTGGTAGGTGACGATGGCGCGGCGGAACGGCGCCGCCACCGGCGTCTTGACGTAGCTGACCTTGGACAGCAGCTCCTTGTCGTGCGGCTTGAAGTTGGCGGTGTTGGTGGCCTCGAAGTGCGTTGCGGTGGTTTCGACACAACCCGACAGCAGGAGACCGACGGCCAGTACGCCCAATTTGACGATTGGCGACTTCACGAGCGGCGACTTGAACAGCGACGACATGGCGTAATCCGTATCTGATGCGGAACGGCCAGCAATGCGGCCGGCGTCCAGACATCGGCGCCGGCACGGGCGATTCCGCTGCCATTACTATCGCTTAAACGCGCCATAATTCCAGCAGTTAGACGCTGGCTTCGCTATGCAGCATGGTGGTTGTGATATTTTTGCCGCAACGCGGGGGCGGTTCGCGTTGTTCCGTCACGGTGGTACCGTCGGCTCCCGTCACGCGGCTGTCATCGTTGGATGCGAACGCTCACGGCGCGTGGCATGGGCCCCGGAAAGGCTTGCCAGAATCGGCCGGATCGGCGCACTCAGGCGAGCGGGGTGCGCTCGAAGCCGCCGTCGCCCGACCGGCCCAACGCCGCAATCTTACGTCGTTCTGGAGTGCCCGTATGCTGACAATCTTCGCGCCGACCGGTTCAGCTCTGAAGAAAGTCGATTGCGGAGATTTGGGGGCGTTACCGGAAAGCGCGGTGTGGATCGACATGTTCAATCCGACGCCGGAGGAGGATCGCGCCGTCGAGGGACTGGTGCGGATCGCGGTGCCGACCCGCGAGGAGATGCAGGAGATCGAGATCTCCAGCCGCCTCTATGTCGAAAACGGCGCGCGTTACATGACGGCGATCCTGATGTGCGGTTCGGAGACTGACGCACCGCGTACCACGCCGGTGACCTTCATCATGTCCGATCGTCGCCTGGTGACGGTGCGTTATGACAGCCCGCGTCCGTTCGTGGCGGTGGAGCACAAGCTGGCGCGCACCGCGCCGCCCGATATCAATGGCGACGCCGTGGTGCTTGAGTTGCTGGAAGCGGTGATCGATCGCTGCGCCGACATTCTCGAACGCGCCGGCGCCGACGTCGATGCGGTGAGCCGCGAAATCTTCGAACCGGAAGGCTCGGCGCGCACCGGCCACGCCAAGCGTTATTCCGATATTCTGATTACCATCGGCCGCAAGGGCGACCTCACGTCGAAAGTGCGCGAGAGTCTTGTGTCGATCGGCCGCGTCGTCACCTTCGTCGTTGCCGAGGCCGATAACGTCAAATGGTCGAAGGAGCGGCGCGCGCAACTCAAGACCATGCAGCGAGACGTCGCCTCGCTGTCCGATCACGCGTCTTATCTCTCGAACAAAATCACCTTCGTGCTCGACGCGATGCTCGGCGTCGTCAACCTCGAGCAGAACAACATCATCAAGCTGTTCTCGGTGATGGCGGTGGTCTTGATGCCGCCGACGCTGATCGCCTCGATCTACGGCATGAACTTCAAGGTGATGCCGGAACTGGACTGGGCGCACGGTTATCCGCTGGCGTTGATCGCCATGCTCTGCGCGGCGATCGGGCCCTATATGTTCTTCAAGTGGAAGAAGTGGTTGTGATGGAATCGCGCGGCAGGGTTGCAGACAAACCTGCCGGGATTTCATTTTTCATTCGTTATTCAAGATGAACAGTTCGTTGCACCGGGTCGCGAGATGTCGCAAAAACCCTTGTGCCACAGGCATTTTCTGCATGTTCCGGGGCGGTCGGAACTGCGCCACAATTTCTCTCGTAAAATTTGAGCGTTGCGCTGAACGATTGATCCAAACGTTCTTGCGATAAGTCCTCACCGACAAGTGAGGATCACATGGTTGAAAAACTCATCGCTCTTGGACGCAACGTCATCGACCTTTCGGCCTATCGGCAGCGCGCCCATTCGGCGGTTGCTCAGCCATTGATCGCCAGCCGCAATTACTGCTCGCATTGCGGTGCGTGGATGGCCGAAGGGGAATCCGAAGACGAATGCTCGGCCCGCGATGCTGGTACCGGCTTCCGCGCCATCGGCGTTCAGTAAAGGGATCGCGTCACTCGTTTCGCGTGGGATGCAATCAGGTAGAATTGGAATTGAGCACAGCGCGCGCCCTCTCCCGCTTGCAGGGGAGGGTTGGGGTGGGGGCCGGGTCTCCGGCCAAGAGCCCCCTCTCTGTCTCTCCCCCGCAGGCGGGGGAGAGGACCACAACCGCGACGGCCGTGTGAAGCGGCTAAAGTCAATCAGTCCTAAACGTGCTGGCCGCCGTTGATGTGGATCTCCGCACCGTTGACGTAGGACGACGTTTCCGAACACAGCACGTAGATGATCTTCGCCACTTCGTCCGGCGTGCCGAGGCGGCGTAGCGGAATTTGACTCTCTACGATTTTCTCGGTGCCCGGCGACAGGATCGAGGTATCGATCTCGCCCGGCGCAATCGCGTTGACGCGAATGCCGAAGCGGCCGAAGTCCGACGCCATCTCGCGGGTCAGCGCCGCGAGCGCCGCTTTCGACGTCGCATAGGCCGCGCCGGCGAACGGATGCACGCGCGAGCCCGCGATCGAGGTCACATTCACCACCGAACCTTTCGCCGCCTTCAATTCGTCGAGCAGGCCGCGTGCCATCATGATCGGCGCGAAGAAGTTGACGCGAAACACATGGCTCCAGGTATCGGTATCGGTTTCGATCGAGCCGAGCCGGCTGCCATCCGGTGCTTTGGGTGAAATCGCGGCGTTGTTGACCAGCGCGTGCAGCGTGTTGCCTTCGAGCCGTTCGCGGATTTCCTTGATCGCGCGCTGGGTATCGTCGTGGCTGGCAAGATCGACCTGAATATGATCCTCCGGTCCCGCGCCCCACGGGCATTCCTCCGGAAACGGATGCCGCGAACAGGTCAGCACCCGCCAGCCGGCGCTGGAGAAACGGATCACCGTGGCATGGCCGATGCCCCGGCTTGCGCCGGTCAGCAGCATGGTTCGTCGCGGCGCGTTGCTGGTGTTCTGCATCGTGTTCTCTTGTTTCCTCGTCATGCCCGGCCGTGATGGCCAGCCTTACGGATACATGCGCGTCTTGGTCCACGCCATGTCGGGCGTGTCGCGGCGGAATTCAATGCGGTCGTGCAGCCGGAACGGGCGGTCGTGCCAGAACTCGATGCGCAGCGGCGTGATACGCCAGCCGCTCCACCCCGGCGGACGCGGCACCGCGCCGATGAGGTGCTTGGCGGCGACCTTGGCGATGGCCTGCTCGAAGGCGAAGCGGCTTTCCAGCGGCTGCGATTGCTTGCTGGCCCAGGCGCCGATCTGCGCCTGCTTCGGCCTTGTCGCGAAATAGGCGTCCGCTTCGGCATCGGTTACCGGCGTCACCGGGCCGCGAATCCGAATTTGCCGGCGCAGCGACTTCCAGTGAAACAGCAGCGCCGCCTTGGGATTGCCGGCAAGTTCGCGGCCCTTCTGGCTGGCGATGTGGCTGTAGAACACAAAGCCATCGGTATCATAGCCCTTCATCAGCACCATGCGGACATCGGGAAGGCCATCGGCATCCACCGTCGCCAGCGCCATGGCGTTGGGATCGTTCGGCTCGTTCGCCTGCGCCTCGGCAAACCATTCCGAGAAGAGGACAAACGGATTCTCCGCGGCGGTGAAATCACCAGACGTTAACTCGGTTGGGTGTTTGATGGAGGCTGTATCAGTCATGTTCGGAGTTCCGCGTTGCGTCGGCCATCAGCCCAGAGTCCCAAGGGACCTTTGCGTCGGCCAAGCCTATATAAGGCAGGCGGCCGCATTGGCCTATCGGTGATGCGCCCGGCAGGCATGTTGATGACAACGATTCTAATGGGCGTAGCGCTCAGCGGGTGCAGCGTCGGCAAGTTCGATGCGCTGTCGGCGGCCAAGGGCGGTGACGACGTCACCGGCTCGATCGCCACGGCGCAGCCGGCCGCCGCCCCGAGCGACACGCCCACCGCAGCCGATCTGGCCTTCGCCCGTGTCGCCGCCTCCGACGTGTTGACCAAGGGCAGCAAGGATGCCAGCCAGCCATGGGAAAACCCCTCGACCGGCGCGCGGGGCTCGGTGACGCCGCTGGCCAGCGCCTATTCCGCCGAGGGCCGCACCTGCCGCGATTTCCTGGCGAGCTACGTCAACGGCACCTCGGAAAGCTGGCTGCACGGCGCCGCCTGCCGCGACGGGGGCGGGCGATGGGAAATCCGCACCTTGAAGCCGTGGAAACAGAGTTGATTTCCGTCGTTTCCAGCATGGCGACCAGTTGCAAAAATGCCACGAAACTCCCAGATGTAGGACGACTGGGCCTATAGACGTTATCCTGACTTCAGGCCATATCCCGACTTTAAGGAGACGAGACGGATGCGCGACCCCTATGAGGTCCTGGGGGTGCAGCGAAACGCAAGCGCTGCGGCGATCAAGAGCGCCTATCGCAAGCTTGCGAAGAAGCATCACCCCGACAACAACAAGAACGACCCCAAAGCGGCGGCCCGCTTTTCCGAACTGAATTCGGCCAACGAGATCGTTGGCGACGAGGACAAGCGCAAGCAGTTCGACCGCGGCGAGATCGACGCCGAAGGCAAGCCGCGCTTCCAGGGTTTCCCCGGCGGCGGCGCCGGCCCGCGCGGTGCGCCGGGCGGCGGCTTCGAGCAGTATAGCTTCCGCACCGGCGGTGGCCCCGGCGGCTTCAGCGGTGGCGGCGCAGGCGGCGGTGCGGCGTTCGAGGACATCCTCAACAGCATGTTCGCAGGCGCGGCGGCCGGCGGCGGACGCGGCGCGCGTGGCGGCCGTGGCGGCGGCCAGACTTTTGAATTCGACGGCGGCGGCTTCGGCGCGCCCGACCTCGACGTCAACGTGGCGATGACGGTGTCGCTGGAAGAGGCGGTCAAGGGCGGCGAGAAGCGCGTGCGGCTGCCCAACGGCAAGGAATTGAACGTCAAGATTCCGGCGGGCGTCACCTCCGGCCAGCAGATCCGGCTGAAGGGGCAGGGCGAGACCGTGCAGGGCCACCGGCCCGGCGACTTGCTGATCGCGATTTCCATCGCGCCGCATCCGGTATTCAAGATCGACGGCGACGATCTGCGCGTCGAACTGCCGATCACGCTTTATGAAGCCGTGCTCGGCGGCAAGGTGCGGGTGCCGGTGGTCGGCGGCGCGGTCGAACTGACGGTGCCGAAGAACACCTCCAGCGGCCGCACCTTCCGTCTCAAAGGCAAGGGCCTGCCGAAAAGCGGCGGCGGCAGCGGCGACCAGTTCGTCACCACCCGCATCATGCTGCCGGACGGCAATGACGCCGAACTGGAAGCCCTGATGCAGAAGTGGCGCGACGACCGCCCCTACAACCCGCGCAGCGGGATGGAGTGATGCTTGCGTGTTGTCTTGTGTCTTCTCGTGAACGACTCTGCGTCGCACAGCACCTGAACAACCACGGCGTCGTCCCCGCGCAGGCGGGGACCCGGACTCCGCGGCGGTCGTGATATGTAAAGCGCATGTTGCCCGCGGCTGTTCAAATAATGAAGGCCAGGGGTAATGGGTCCCCGCCTGCGCGGGGACGACTCGCGGAGATTTTTGCGCCTTCATTTTCGTCATTGCGAGCGAAGCGAAGCAATCCAGAAACCGACGAAGCAAGAACTGGATTGCTTCGTCGCTTCGCTCCTCGCAATGACGGAGAATTTGGTTCAGGCGAGAATTACGCCTCGCTGACAAACGCATCCATCAGCGCGTTGAACGTCTCCGCCTGTTCCCATTGCGGCAGATGACCGGCGTTGTCGATCACCTGCACCTTGCCGCGCCATAGCGTCGGCATGGTTAGCGAATCGAAGTAAGCGCCGTTGATCAGTTGTTCCTGCGCGCCGTGCAGTACTGCGAGCGGCTGCTTGAGATCGGCGATCACTTTCACCTCGTCGCGGAATCCATCCGGGCCGATGCTGGCGGCGAGTTGCGCGCGGGCGCGGCCGTCGGTGCGCAGCACGTCGTCGATCATCTCACGCGGCAGATCGGTGACGCCGGGGCGGAACGCGGCGGCGACATAGGCGCGCGCCTGCTCCTCGTTCAAGTCCGGCGCGAAGGTATAGGCCATCGCCGGCGTCGGCAGGAAGGCCTGCTCCATCGCCGGCGGAAAGCCGAGCGGTGGCGTGCCGAAGATCGCAAAACCTTTCGCGCGCGGCAGGTCCGGCGCGGCTTCCAGCACGATGTGCCCGCCAAGGCTCCAGCCCGCGAACACTGCATCCTCGACGCCGAGTTGTTTCACCACGTCGCGCAGCACCCGCGCGTAGCCCGGCATGTTGTAGGTCGCGGCGGGGTTGCTCGCATTGTCGGATTGGCCATGGCCCGGCAGATCGAAGGCGATGACGCGGTGCTTTGCGCCCAGCGTGCTGTCGAACTGTTTTGCGAACGCTTTTGAGGAGGCCGAATTGCCGTGCACCAGCACAAGAGTGCGGCCCGTCCCCTCGGAGTCGTGACAGACGATCTTGCCCGACAGGCTTTCAAGAGTGGTCGTTTTCATGTGCTTCGCTCCCCGTATAACCATGCGGAGGGAGAGTGACCTGAAAATCGCGGCGGCGAAAGAGGGGAGCGGCAGCGTCATCCTCGGCGTCGTCCCCGCGCAGGCGGGGACCCATTACCCCTAGCCTCGATGATGATTGCAAGCGCGAGCAACGAGCGCTTTTCACACCATTTCCGCTGCGGCGTATGGGTCCCCGCCTGCGCGGGGACGACGGCTTTGGTGCTGGAAATTCGCCCATGAAACGAATTTCCTGTCAGGCTTCGAAGCGCGCCGAAAATTATTCGCGTGGTCGCTCTAACGTGCGCAGCACGTCATCGACGAATGCCGCGATATCGCCGCCTGCGAACAGAAAGCCCGGCAGCCCGGCGGCTTTGGCGGCTTCAAGATCGCTCGGTTTGTCGCCAATCACAAAGCTGCCCTGCGCGCGCACCGGCCACGCGCTCATCAGATCGCGCAACATGCCGGGCTTCGGCTTGCGGCAATCGCAATCGAAGGCGTAGTCCGCGACCGATCCTTCCGCGTGATGCGGGCAGAAACGAAAGTCGTCGATCCGCGCGCCGTCGCGCTGCAATTCGTCGCGCATCCAGTCGTGTAGAGTGCGGACGTCCTGCTCGCTGAACATCCCGCGCGCGACGCCGGACTGGTTGGTGATGACGAACACGAAGTAACCCGCCTCGTTGAGCGTGCGGATGGCGCTCACAACACCGGGTGTCCAGCGAATGCGGTCGCGGGTGCCGATATAGCCGTCATCAAAATTCAGCACGCCGTCGCGATCGAGGAACGCGGCGGGGCGCGACGCCGCGTTCATGATGTCGCCTGCGGCTGGCGCGCGTTGGCCAGCACGTCGCGCACGGCGTCCCACACGTCGGACACCGGAATGCTGCTGATGTAGGAGGCGTCGTCGCGCTTGGCGATGGAGTGATACGGCATCTCGGTGCCGCGCAGGCTGGCCGGCTGCACGGCGGCGGCGAGCGGATTGAGCGGCGCCCAGTGCCACGGGCTGGTGGGCCCGAAGATGCCGATGGTCGGCGTGCCGGTGGCCGCCGCCACATGCATCAGGCCGGAGTCGTTCGATACCGCGAGATTGGCGGCAGCGATGGCGAGTATGCCCTGCCGTAGATCGGTACCGGTGAGGTCGCGGGCGCGGGGACCGGCGGCGGTGACAATGGCGCGCGCCGCCTCGGTTTCGCCGGGGCCGCCGACCACCCAGACCTGTAGTCCGTCCGCCGTCAGCGCCTTCGCCAGGTCCGCATAGCCGGGCCAGCGCTTGTGCGCGCCGACCGAGCCGGGGGCGAGCGCCACCGCCGGTTCGTGGCCGAAGCCGCCAGCCTGCCGCCATGAGGCGATGTCGGCGGCGGGCACCCGCAATTCCGGTTCCGGCCAATGCGCTGGCCGTGCCGTGCCGGGCGGCAGCGCCAGCATGGCGTTCTTGTCGATCAGCCGGGGCAAAGCGCGCTCGCCCCAGCGCCAGCGGTTAAGGAGGCCGAACCGGACTTCGCCGACGAAGCCGACCCGTTCCGGGATGCCGGCGAGCGCCGGGGCCAGCGCCGATTTCCAGGTGCGCGGCATGATCAGGGCGGTGCCGTAGCCCTCAGTGCGCAGCCTTTGGGCCAGCCGCCATTGGCGGTCGGGCGTCAGGCGCGAGCGCGGCAGGTCATGAACGATGGCCTTGCGGACGCCGGGCATGTAATCCACCAGCGGCGCGCAAAGCGGCGTGGTCAGGATGTCGATCGGCCGGTTGGGCCACCGTTGCCTCGCGACCCGGACCACGGTATGACCGCGCACGAAATCACCGATCCAGTTATACGGCACGATCAGCAGCGGCCGGGTGTCCGCGGCGTCAACCGGGCCGAAAGATGGGTTGGAATCAACGTTCATAGCTTGATCTGGTGCGACCGAAGGTCTTGGTCGGGGAGGTAGTGGTTAGCCGCTCCCCGCCATCAGGTAAAGCGCTCCGGCGGCCGCTCAACCTTGAAGGTCCGGCCGGTCCGCGTCAGCGAGGGGAACACATGCTGCTGGTGACCGGAGGCGCCGGATTTATCGGATCGAACCTGGTCGCGGCGCTCAACGAGGCCGGGCGCACAGACGTCGTGGTCTGCGACTGGCTCGGCCACGATGGCAAATGGCGCAACCTCGCCAAGCGACAGCTCGCCGATATCGTTCCCCCGGAACAACTGATGGCGTGGCTGGACGGGCGCAAGCTCGATGCCGTGTTTCATCTCGGTGCGATTTCGGAAACCACCGCGACCGACGGCGATCTGGTGATCGAGACCAACTTCCGCCTGTCCACGCGGCTGCTCGACTGGTGCACCGCCAATCCGACGCCGTTCATCTATGCATCCTCCGCCGCGACCTATGGCGACGGCGAACAGGGGTTTGTCGACGATCCCTCGCTCGCGGCGCTTCGGCAGTTGCGGCCGATGAATCTCTACGGCTGGAGCAAGTATCAGTTCGATCTCACGGTGGCCGAGCGCGTGGCGCGCGGCGACAGGCTGCCGCCGCAATGGGCCGGGCTGAAGTTCTTTAACGTGTTCGGCCCGAACGAGTACCACAAGGGCGCGATGATGAGCGTGCTGGCGAAGAAGTTCGCTGACATCAAAGCGGGGCGCGCCATCCAGTTGTTCAAGTCGCATCGCGACGGCGTCGCGGACGGCGATCAGCGCCGCGACTTCATCTATGTCGACGACGTGGTGCGGGTGATGATGTGGCTGTTCGCCTCGCCAAAAGTTAGCGGCCTGTTCAACGTCGGCACCGGCCACGCGCGCAGTTTTCGCGAGTTGATGCTGGCAGCGTATTCCGCGCTCGGCGTCAAGCCGAACATCGACTACGTCGACATGCCGGAGAGCATTCGCGACAGCTATCAGTATTTCACCGAAGGCGACGTGACGCGGCTGTGCCAGGCCGGCTACAACGGCGGCTTCACCAAACTGGAGGATGCGGTCGGCACTTACGTCAAGGATTTCCTTGATCGCACCGATCCCTTCCGCTGAGCGACGACGGTCACCGATGCTCGATTTTGAAACGCTGTCGCAGACACTGGCCGGAAAGACGGTGCTGTGCATCGGCGACATCATGCGCGACGAATTCGTCTATGGCGAAGTGTCGCGCATCTCGCCGGAAGCGCCGGCGCCGGTGATTGCTGTCCAGCGCAGCGAGAGCAATGTCGGCGGCGCCGGCAATGTTGCGCGCAACATCGCGGCGCTCGGCGCGCGCTGCATCTTCGTCGGCCTTGTCGGCGATGACGACGCCGGGCGTGCGCTGCAATCCGCGTTGGCGGAGGAAGCGCGGATCGAACCGGTGCTGATCGTCGACCCCTCGCGCCCGACCACGCGCAAGGTCCGCTTCGTTTCCGAACATTTTTCGACGCACATGCTGCGCGCTGATTGGGAGCACGCCAAGCCCGCCGCGCCGGAGATCGAACAACGCCTGTGCGAGGCCGTTACGCCGCTGCTCGCGCGCGCCGATATCGTACTGCTGTCGGACTACGCCAAAGGCGTGCTGACGCCGCGCGTCATCCGCACCGTGATCGATGCTGCCCGCGCGCGCGGCGTTCGCGTCATCGTCGATCCGAAGAGCCTGCATTTCGAACTCTATCGCGGCGCGACCTTGTTGACGCCGAACCGCAAGGAATTTTCCGAAGCGACGCGCAGCCGCGCTGAGACCACGGCAGAGATTGCCGCGTCGGCGCAGGAGGTCTTGCACCTCGCCGAATGCGACGCGCTGCTGGTGACGCAGAGCGAGCGCGGCATGACTTTGGTGCCGCGCGGCGCTGAGGCGATCCATGTGCCGGCGCATCAGGTCAAGGTGCGCGACGTCTCCGGCGCGGGCGATACCGTGGCGGCGGTGATCGCGGTGCTGCTGGCGTCGGGTGCAGACTGGGAAGTGGCGTTGCGCGCCGCCAATGCCGGTGCGGCGGTGGCCGTCGGCAAGCAGGGCACCGCGACGGTGACGCTCGACGAACTGCGCCGCAAGTTGTTGCCGGAAGCTTCGCTCGCTGCCGAGGAAAAGATCGTCGCGAGCCTCGAGTCTCTCGATTCCCGCGTGCGCGCGTGGCGCGAGGAGGGGCTGCGTGTCGGCTTCACCAACGGCTGCTTCGATATTCTTCATCCCGGCCATGTCCGGGTGATCACCGAAGCACGGGCAACATGCGATCGTCTCATCGTCGGCCTCAACAGCGATGCCTCGGTGCGGCGGTTGAAAGGCCCGGATCGCCCGGTGCAGAACGAGCGCGCGCGCGCCGAGGTGCTGGCGGCGCTGGAAGCGGTCGATCTGGTGGCGATCTTCGAGGAGGATACGCCGCTCAACCTGATCGCACGTATCAAGCCGATGGTGCTGGTGAAGGGGGGCGACTACACCCGCGAACAAGTCGTCGGCCATGAACTGGTGACGGCGCAGGGCGGCGAGGTGGTGCTGGTCAACATTCTGCCGGGTTTCAGCACGACATCGCTGGTGGCCCGCGCCCGCCAAGGCGGTGGATAGCGGGGACGCCGCGACGCATGGGATGATTCCATTTGTCGCGACGTGTGTAATCGTTTGAATCAAAACGTGTTTACCGCGGTAATTCTGCGGTTCCCGCAATCCGCGGCCGCATGATACGAACACGATGACGCGACGTTTCGTGAGTCGCAAACAATCGGATTTTGAGGTTATCGAGCATGAGTTTTGTGGAACCGGCTTCGCCCGCGACGGCGAACAGTGATGGCACGCTGCGCGTCGGCGTGATCGGTGCGGGTGTCATGGGCACCAATCACGGCCGCGTTCTCGCAGGACTGCCGAATGTTGCTTTGGTCGGCATCGTCGATCCGCTCGACGAGCATCGCAAACGCGCTGACGACCTGATCGGATGTCCGGTGTTTGCCGATCTCGACAGCCTGCTCGCTGCCGGCGTTGATGCCGTGACCATCGCTGCCCCCACGCATCTGCATCACGAGATATCGCTCGCCTGCATCGCGCGTGGCGTTCATGTGCTGGTGGAAAAGCCGATTGCCTCGACCGTCGAGGAAGGCCGCGCCATCGTCGCTGCCGCGCGCCGCGCCAACGTCACGCTGATGGTCGGACATGTCGAGCGTTTCAATCCGGCGGTCGCCGCCGTCAAGAAGGCGATCGAGGGCGAAGATATTCTCTCCATCGCGATCACCCGTGTCGGTCCGTTCCCGCCGCGCATGTCCAATGTCGGCGTGGTAATCGATCTCGCCGTGCACGATATCGATCTGATCCGCTGGTTCACTGAATCCGACATCGTCGACGTGCAGCCGCAGTTGTCGAGCGCCGTCGCGGAACGCGAGGATATCGCGCTCCTGCAATTCCGCACCGCCTCCGGCGTGTTGGCGCACATCAACACCAACTGGCTGACGCCGTTCAAGGCGCGCAACGTCACCGTCGCGACCCGGCACAAATACGTGCAGGGCGATCTGTTGACGCGGCAGGTCACCGAGTGCTTCGGCTTCCAGCCGGACGGCAGCTATTCGATGCGGCATCTGCCGGTCGGGCATGACGAGCCGTTGCGCGCCGAACTGATTTCCTTCGTCGACGCGGTGCGCAGCGGTAAGGCGCCGGCCGTCTCCGGCGAGCAGGGCGTCGCGAGCCTTGAGATCGCCACGCAGTGTCTGGCGACGCCGACCAATTCGGCCCACGCCGTGAAAGGCGCGCGCCGCGTCGCCGGCTAGAGCCATTTTCGTTCCGATAGAATCGAAACGGGGCTCTCGCTTCTTGTTTTGACGCGTTTTCTTTGCGCGAACCGGTATCCACTTCGCTCGAAAACGCGCTGACGCCGATATTTCCGTGTGTGCGAGGCCGCCTCGGTCTGACATAGCCGTTTTGCCCCGTCGCGCGATGCTGTAGAAGCGGCTGATGCTCAGGCGAATCTTCACCGTCGGCGGCTTTACCCTGTTGTCGCGCGTCACCGGTTTCGCGCGCGACATCATGCTCGCCGCCATTCTCGGTGCGGGGCCGATGGCCGACGCCTTTTTCGTGGCGCTGCGGCTTCCCAACCACTTCCGCGCGATCTTCGCGGAGGGCGCTTTCAACGCCGCATTCGTCCCGGCCTATGCGCATGTCAGCGGCAACGGCGGCCCCTCCGCCGCGCACCTGTTCGCCAACCGCATCTTCACGCTGCTGCTGGCCTCGCAGATACTTCTGCTCGCGGTCGCATGGCTGTTCATGCCGCAGGTGATCGCGCTGCTGGCGCCGGGCTTCGTGCACGATCCGGTGCGCGGCGAACTCGCGATTTCGCTGACGCGGATCACGTTTCCCTATCTGCTGCTGATCACGCTGGTGACGCTGTACGGCGGCATGCTGAACGTCGCGCAGCGCTTCGCCAGCGCCGCAGCCGCGCCGATTTTCCTCAACCTGTCGATGATAGCGACTCTGGCGCTCGCCGCGTTCTTCCCCGATGCTGGATATGCCGCCGCATGGGGCGTATTGATCTCCGGCTTCCTGCAATATTTTCTGCTCGCTGCCGATGCCGCGCGGCAGGGGCTGTTGCCGCGCCTGACGCGGCCGACGCTCGACGCCGATGTGCGCGGCTTCTTTCGCGCGCTCGGTCCGGCAACCATCGGCTCGATGGGCACCCAACTGGCGATGTTTGCCGATACCATCATCGCGACGTTTCTCGCCGCCGGCGCGTTGTCGGCGCTGTATTATGCCGATCGCCTCAATCAGCTGCCGATCGGCGTCATTGGCATCGCCATTGGCACGGTCTTGTTGCCGGAGATGTCGCGGCGGCTGACCGCGGGCGATCATGACGGTGCGACGGCGGCGCAACGCCGTGCTTTCGAATTCACGTTGTTGTTCGCCGTGCCGTTCGTCGCGGCGTTCCTCACGGTGCCCGATATCATCATGCGGGCGATGTTCGCGCGCGGCGCATTTTCCGCAGCCGATGCCGCCGCCGCCGGCGCGACCCTCGCCGCCTATGCGGTGGGATTGCTGCCGTTCGTTCTGATCCGCAGCGCGGTCGCGACGTTTTATGCGCGCAAAGACACCGCAACACCTGTGAAAGCTTCGCTGACCGGAATTGCCGTCAATCTTCTGCTCAAGGTGGCGTTGATGGGGTCGCTGGCGCAGGTCGGCCTTGCGCTGGCGACTGCTATCGGCGCCTGGGTCAATTTACTGCTGGTGCTCGGCTTCGCGATTCGGGCCGGTTACCTCGAATTCGACCGCCGTTTCGGCCTGTCGCTGCTGAAGTTCGTGGTCGCGGGAATTGTGCTCGCCGTCGCATTTTGGCTGACGGTGCGTGTGGCGGGCGGATATCTTGCGCAATTGAGCGCATTTCGCGACGAAACCATGCTCCTCCTCCTGATGGTCACAGGAGTCATCGTCTATGGTGTTGTGGTATTGGCGCTATTTGGTCGCAGCGGATTGCGTGCCTTGATCCGATCCTGACGCGAATTTGAAGTTGCCAGCGCGGCCCTGCAATGTAGATTCAATCCAAATTGCAATGGGAGCAACCATGGCTCAGATCAACACGGCCCCAGTGAAGTTTGGCGTTGGACAGAGCGCGCGCCGCAAGGAAGACGATGCGCTGGTGCGCGGCCGCGGCCGCTACACCGACGACCATGCACCGGCCCCGGCGATGCACGCGCTGATGCTGCGCTCGCCTCATGCCCATGCCAAATTCAAGATCGATGCCACGCAGGCACGCGCGCTGCCCGGCGTTGCGCTGATCCTGACTGCCGATGACACCAAGGATCTCGGCGGCCTGCCGTGCCTGTTCAATCTGCCGGACGATCCGTTCACCGCGCCGCCTTATCCGATCCTCGCGCAGGGCGAAGTGCGCCATGTCGGCGATGCCATCGCCTTTGTGGTGGCGGATACACTTGCACACGCGCGTGACGCGATCGAAGCGGTTGCGGTTGAATGGACGCCGCTGCCTGCGGTGGTCGGCGCTGCCAACGCGGTGAAGAAGGGCGCGCCGGCAGTGTGGTCGCAGTTTCCCGACAACGTGCTGTTCGATGTCGGCATCGGCGACAAGGCGGCGGCGGAAGCGGCTTTCGCAAACGCCGATGCGGTGGCGGAGATTTCCATCGTCAATCCGCGCATCGTCACCAATTACATGGAGACGCGCGCGGCGGTGTGCGAATACGACGCCAAGCGCGATCACCTGACCTTGACCATCGGCAGCCAGGGCAGCCATCGCCTGCGCGATATCCTGTGCCAGAACATCCTGCATATGCCGGTCGAGAACATGCGGGTGATCTGCCCGGATGTCGGCGGCGGATTCGGCACGAAGTTGTTCCCGTATCGCGAATACGCGCTGATCGCAGTTGCTTCGCGCAAGCTGAAAAAGAGCGTGCGCTGGACCGCCGAACGGGCCGATCACTTCATGGGCGACTCGCAGGGCCGCGACAACGTCACCACCGCGCGCATGGCGCTGCGCAAGGACGGCAAGTTTCTCGGCATGGACGTCGATCTGATCGGTGACATGGGCGGTTATCTGTCGACCTTCGGTCCGTACATTCCGCATGGCGGCGCCGGGATGCTGCCAGGGCTCTACGACATTCAGGCTTTCCATTGTCGCATCCGCACTGTGTTCACCAACACCGTGCCGGTCGATGCCTATCGCGGTGCCGGGCGGCCGGAAGCCGCTTATGTCGTCGAACGCCTGGTCGATGCGGCTGCGCGGAAACTGGGCATGACGCCGGACGCGATCCGCCTCAAGAACTTCATCGCGCCGCGCGCGCTGCCTTACACCACCGCGACCGGCAAGGTCTACGACTCCGGCGATTTCGCCGCGCACATGAAGCGCGCGATGGAGATTGGCGACTGGAAGGGCTTTTCCAGGCGGGCCAAGGCAGCAAAGAAGCAGGGCTTGGTGCGCGGCATCGGGCTCGCGAGTTATGTCGAGGTCTGTGGCACGATGGGCGAGGAAACCGCCAACGTGCAGCTCGATCCCAACGGCGACGTCACGGTGCGGATCGGTTCGCAATCGAGCGGGCAGGGCCACCAGACCGCTTACGCGCAGCTCGTCAGCGAGCAGTTCGGCCTGCCGCTGGAGCGCATTCATGTCATCCAGGGCGACACCGATCAGGTCGCGACCGGGCTCGGCACCGGCGGCTCGAGTGCGATTCCTTCCGGCGGCGTCAGCGTCGAGCGCGCAACGCGCGGCCTCGGCGCCAAACTGAAGGAGATCGCCGCCGAAGCGCTGGAAGCCGGCGCAACCGACCTTGAGATCGACGCCGGCGTCATCCGCGTCGCCGGCACCGACCGCACGATCTCGTTCGCCGATCTGGCGAAACGGCCCGGCGCCGAGCCGGCGAAGATGAATGCCAGCGAGAAGTTCAGCAGCGCCGACGGCACCTTCCCCAACGGCACGCATCTGGTGGAGGTCGAGATCGATCCGTCTACCGGCGTGACGCGGCTGGTCAATTATGTCGTGGTCGATGATTTCGGCGCAACGCTCAATCCGCTGCTGTTGGCGGGCCAGGTTCATGGCGGCACCATGCAGGGTATCGGTCAGGCGCTGATGGAGCGCGCGGTCTATGACGCCGACGACGGCCAGCTCGTCACCGGCACCTTTATGGATTATGCGATGCCACGCGCCAGCGACGGTACGCCAATCACCTTCGAGACCCACAACGTGCCGTGCGTCACCAATCCGCTCGGCGTCAAGGGCGCGGGCGAGGCGGGGGCCATCGGCTCGTGCCCGGCGGTGGTCAACGCCATCGTTGACGCCCTGTGGCGCGAATACGGCGTCGATCATATCGACATGCCGGCGACGCCGGAGCGTGTTTGGGTCGCCATCCGTGAAGGACAGCGCCGCGAGGCCGCGGAATAGATCGGCCATCGCGGGGTTGTTCACTACGTCCGGTCGCCGGTCGGCGCATCTTTCGGATCCACCACATTGTCGTCGGAAACTGGCCGCCGCTGTCACGGCGGTCGAGCCAAGGAGAAGATGAGCCCATGAAGCGGATGTTCGTGACGGTTGCGGCGGTGCTGCTCGGGATAGGCGCGGTGTACGCGCAGCAGGACGTCGTCAATCAGCGCCAGACCTCGATGAAGGAAAACGGCAAGAACCTCGGTGGCGTTCTTGGCGCCATGGCGAAGGGTGAGAAGCCCTACGACCAGGCGGCGGTCGATGCCGCGGTTGCCAAGCTTGCCGAAAACGCCAAGGCAATCGGGACGTTGTTCCCCGAGAATACCAAGGGGCTGAAGGCGGACGGCAAATACAGCGCGTCGTCCAAAATCTGGGAGAACCGCGCCGATTTCGATTCCCACGTCGCGAGCTACACAAAAGCCGTCAACGACGTGGCGTCCGCTGGCATCAAGAATCTCGATGCGCTGAAGGCGGCAGTGCCTGCGCTTGGTAAGCAGTGCTCCGGCTGCCATGAAACCTATCGGCTGAAGGAAGGTTAGGACGCGTCGTCCCGAGTTGAATCGAAATTCGTTTTGTGGACGGATTTTCAACACGAAAAGAGTCGTCCCCGCGCAGGCGGGGACCCATACGCCGCAGCGGTTCGGCTCTATCACCAAGGCGAGTTTCTTTGCGGCAACGAATGCCAGGGATTATGGATCCCCGCCTTCGCGGGGACGACGCCGAGGTTGTTTGGTCCGTTGAAGTCCATTTCGAATGAGACACCCGGGATGACGCCGTTGAAGGCGATGCCCTCATCATAAGAAGGTGCGACGGAACGCATGATGCGACGACTTTCGATTCTGGCCGCCATCGTCATCGTCGCGGGCTTTGCCGTCTATTGGTGGCTGACGATGCCGGTCGTCATCGCCGCAAGCGCGTTACCGGCACACACGCCGGACCTTGCCAACGGCAAGACGGCGTTCAACATCGGCGGCTGCTCCTCCTGTCACGCCGTGCCGAACCAGCCGGATCGCACCCGGCTCGGCGGCGGCCTGCCGCTCCCCACGCCGTTCGGCACGTTCCATGTTCCCAACATCTCGCCCGACCCGAAGGACGGCATCGGCAACTGGAGCGAAGCGCAGTTTGTCACCGCTGTTCTGGAAGGCGTGTCGCCGCAGGGCGCGCATTATTTTCCGGCGTTTCCTTACGCCTCGTATCATCGCGCCAAGATGGCTGATATTCGCGACATGTTCGCCTACATCAAGACGTTGCCGGCGGTGAGCGGAGCCGCACCGGCGCACGACATCGCGTTTCCCTTCAATATCCGGCGCAATGTTGGCATCTGGAAATTGCTGTTCATGGAGCGGCAGCCGTTTACGGCTGTTGCCGGACAGTCGCCGCAATGGAATCGCGGTGCCTATCTCGTCAACACGCTCGGCCATTGCGCCGAGTGCCACAGCCCGCGTAACGCGCTCGGCGGGATCGTTGAGAGGCAGCGCTTCGCCGGCGGGCCGAACCCGGAAGGCAAGGGCTGGGTGCCCAACATCACGCAGAAGAATCTCGATGACTGGAGTGCGACAGATATCGCCTATTTTCTTGAAACCGGCCTATTGCCGGATGGCGATTCCGCCGGCAGTTCGATGGCGAGCGTAATCAAGAACACCTCGCAACTCAGCGCCGAGGATCGCACCGCGATGGCGGTCTATCTCAAGTCGTTGCCGCCGGTGGATGGCCCGCCGCGTCCGAAGGCGCACTGACGCGCCCGGTCGTCATTGCGAGCGAAGCGAAGCAATCCAGAAGGCCAAGAAGCAAGGACTGGATTGCTTCGTCGCTACGCTCCTCGCAATGACGTAACGGTTGCTTCCGGCTCGCTCTACTTCGTCACCTGACCACGGATTTCGCCGGCCGGATGCGCCTTGGTGTGGATGTTGACGTAATACTTGCCGGCCAGGAGGTCGGCAGCCTGGGCGTCGGTCAGCGTGGCGCTGCCTTCGATCGGGCTGGTGTCGACCTTGGCGAACGGGACGGCGACGCCGGCGTTCTTGCCGGGCTCGGCCGGACCGTGGAAGTGGCCGGCGGTGGCGGGGCCGGTGAGGCCGGCGTAGGTCACCTTCCAGCTCAACTTCTTGCTTGCGGTATCAAAAGTGACGGCCGCCGTGCCGGTGCCCTTGCTGTCGTTGACGGGGACCTGAGACACGGCGTTCAAGGTCGCTTTCAGGGCGACGGTTTCGGCCAGCGTCGGGGTGGCAGCCAGACAGGCGCCGAGCGCCATCGTCGCAAAGGTCAGTTTCAAGATCGTCATGGATCACTCCCTGGAGGTGGATCGGTGCGGGTTGCACAAAGACGAACAACGCGTCGGCCGATTTATTCCCGATGCGGGCGCGCGTTTGCCGCGCTCGCCCACGCGTCGTGTCGGCGCGTCATGGCAACGCGAAGGCCGTGCATTCGTTTCGGGAGAAAGGGGACGATCTCCGGGCGGCGGCCCGGCAGCGTTATTTGGCGCCGAAGGCCTTGAAGGTGATGATGGTCCGGGTGTCCTGTATGCCCGGAATGATCTGCACCTTCTCGTTGACGAAATGGCCGATGTCGGTCTCGTTCTCGACGTAGAACTTCACCAGCAGATCGAAATCGCCCGCCGTCGAATAGATCTCAGAGGCGATCTCGGCTTCGGCCAGCGCATTGGCGACGGTGTAGGACTGGCCAAGCTTGCACTTGATCTGCACGAAGAAGGGAACCATCGCAATTGTCTCCGAACGGCGCGTTATTCCGCTCACTAAAGCCGGAAATACCGTGCAGATGCAAGGCGTCATCCTGCTGCGTCATTGCCGGGCTTGACCCGGCAATCCATCTGTCCTCAGAAGATGAAGGCCCGGATCGGGGCCGGGCATGACGTTCGTGAGACGAGAGAGATGACCATTCCCATCGCGCTGACCATCGCCGGCTCGGATTCCGGAGGCGGGGCCGGCATTCAGGCCGACCTCAAGACGTTTTCCGCCTGCGGCGTCTACGGCGCGTCGGTGATCACGGCGCTGACCGCCCAGAACACCCGCGGCGTCAGCGGTATCCACGAGGTGCCGGCGGCATTCGTCACCGCACAGATCGATGCCGTGTTCGACGATCTCGACGTCAAGGCGGTAAAGGTCGGAATGGTGTCGCAGCGCGCGGTGATCGAGGCCATCGTTGCGGGGCTCGCGCGCTGGTCGCCGCGCCATGTGGTGGTCGATCCGGTGATGGTCGCGACCTCGGGCGACCGGTTGCTGGTCCCCGATGCCGTTGATGCATTGCGGCGGCTGCTGATCCCGCGCGCGTCGGTCATCACGCCGAACCTGCTGGAGGCGGCGGCGTTGCTCGACGACACGGTTGCGACATCCCAAGCCGGCATCGCCAGGCAGGGCGAGCGCCTGCTCGCGCTCGGCTGCGAGGCGGTGCTGATCAAGGGCGGCCATGGCGACGGCCCGCAAAGCACCGACTATCTGTTTCGCAGCGATGGCGTGGTGCAACTCGCGGCGCCGCGTATCGCGACGCGCAACACCCACGGCACCGGCTGCACATTGTCGTCGGCGATCGCGGCGGGACTCGCCAAAGGATTGGCGTTGGAAACCGCCGTGCGCGAAGCCAAGGCTTACATCAGCGCTGCAATTGCGGCCGCCGATCGGCTGCAAGTGGGACACGGCCACGGCCCGGTGCATCACTTCCACGTCTTCGAACGCAAGTAGCTGATGGACTGATCAGACGCCGCAGTCGTCGCATCGCTGTCGTACAGCGCTGCTATCCGGAATCCGTGTCGTAACCGCACGATTCGATGGCAGCAGGCGATGACATCTCGCGATCTCGAGACCTCGACCGTTCAATCCGCCTATGCCCGCTGGGCGCCGATCTATGACGCCGTGTGCGGACCGATCATGGTCAATGGTCGCCGCGCCGCTGCGATGGCAGCGCGCAGACTTGGCGGTCGCATTCTTGAGGTCGGCGTCGGTACTGGGTTGTCGTTCGACGACTACGATGCTTCGACCGAGATTACCGGCATCGACGTCAGCGCGCCGATGCTGGCCAAGGCGCGCGCGAAGATGGCGAGCGGACGTTATCCTCACGTCAAGGCCGTGCATCTGATGGATGCGCACGCGCTGGATTTCGCCGATGCGACATTCGATTGCGTGGTGGCGCAATTCGTCATCACGCTGGTGGAAAATCCCGAGCAGGTCTTGTCCGAGTGCCATCGCGTGGTGAAGCCGGGCGGTCGCATCATTCTGGTCAATCATCTCTACTCCGAAGTCGGCGTCGCCGCTGCCATTGAGCGCTGGGCCGCGCAGCGCACCCGCGGATTGGGGTTGCGCCCGGAATTTCCCTTCGCGCGCTTGCAGGCCTGGGCGCAATCCAACGCCGACGCCATTCTGATCGAGCGCCGCAAGGTGGCGCCATTCGGCATCTATACGCTAGTCAGCTTCGAACGAAGTCTGTCGCCGGAGGCCGTGTGTCATCCGGCTGTCATGGAAATCGGGTAACGGCTCGCACATGGGACGTGACGTGATGCGTGAAGGACAGGTGGAACGGCACTTTCGCACCTTGTTTATTTCCGACGTGCATCTGGGAGCACGAGGATCGCAAGCCGACCGTCTGCTCGATTTTCTCCGCGTCCACGATGCCGAAACCATCTATCTCGTCGGCGATATCGTCGATGGCTGGGCGCTGAAGTCGCATTGGCACTGGCCGCAATCGCATAACGATTTTGTCCAGAAGATGCTGCGCAAGGTGCGCAAGGGCGCGCGCGTCATCTATGTGCCGGGCAATCACGACGAATTCCTGCGCTCCTATTACGGCACGCATTTCGGCGGCATCGAGGTGGTCGAGACTGCGATTCACGAGGGTGCGGACGGGCGGCGCTATCTGGTGATCCACGGCGATATTTTCGACCTCGTGGTGCAGAATGCGCGCTGGCTCGCGCATCTCGGCGACAAGGCTTACGACTTCGCCATTCAACTGAATCGCCTGGTCAATGCCTGTCGGCGCTGGCTCGGCGTGCCGTATTGGTCGCTGTCGCAATGGGCCAAGCTCAAGGTCAAGAACGCCGTCAACTACATCGGCGCATTCGAGCAGACGCTCGCGGCCGAAGCGAAGCGATGCGGCGCTGACGGCGTGATCTGCGGCCACATCCATTACGCAACCATTCGTGACGAGCACGGCATTCGCTACATGAATTGCGGCGACTGGGTGGAAAGCTGCACCGCGCTGGTCGAGCATGATGACGGCCGCTTCGAGATCATCACCTGGACCGAACCGGCGCGGCGCGCCGTGCCCGCGCCGCCGATCGCCGTGCGCGCCGCTTGATGCGCATCCTGATCGCGACCGACGCCTGGCATCCACAGATCAACGGCGTGGTTCGCACCGTAACCGCCACGGCGGTGGCGGCGCGAAAACTTGGCGTCGATATTCAGTTTCTGACGCCGGAGTCGTTTCGAACCGTGGCGTTGCCGGGCTACGAGGGGCTGCGCGTGGCGTTGCCATCGCCGGCGAAAGTGGCACGGTTGATCGAGGCCGCGCAGGCGGACAACATCCATATTGCCACCGAAGGGCCGCTCGGAATCATGGTGCGGCGCTATTGCCGCAAGCGCGGCCTGCCGTTCACCACCAGTTTTCACACCCGCTTTCCGGAGTACATCTCGGCGCGTGCGCCTGTTCCGGAATCATGGGTCTGGGCCGCATTGCGGCGCTTCCATTGGCCGAGCGGCGCGGTGATGGCCGCGACGCCGGCGCTGGCCGATGAATTGCGCGGGCGCGGATTTCGCAATGTCGTGCTATGGCCGCGCGGTGTCGATACGGCGCTGTTTCATCCACGCGCGGCCGATCTCGGCCTGCCGCGCCCGGTGTTTCTCTCGGTCGGGCGTGTCGCGGTCGAGAAGAATCTCGAGGCCTTCCTGTCGCTCGATCTGCCCGGCAGCAAGGTCGTGGTCGGTGACGGCCCCGCGCGCGCCGACTTGCAGCGAAAATTTCCGGATGCCGTTTTTCTCGGCGCGATGACCGGCGAAGCGCTGGCGCGCGCCTATGCCGCCGCCGACGTCTTCGTGTTTCCGAGCCGCACCGATACGTATGGATTAGTGCTGCTGGAGGCTCTGGCCAGCGGCGTGCCGGTCGCGGCATTTCCAGCGCCGGGGCCGCGCGACGTGATTGGCTCCGCGCCGGTTGGCGTTCTGGATGATGATCTGCGCCGGGCTTGTCTCGAGGCGCTGAAAATCACGCGGCAGGATTGCCTCGCGTTTGCGGTAAAACATAGCTGGGCGCACTCGGCAGAATGCTTCCTCGGGAATATCGCGCGGTCCCGCCATGACGATCCGTGGGTTGCGATAAGATCGGCGCGGGTGCTGGCCGATCCGCGTCGCTAACACTTGCTTGCGCGAAGTGACGCGCGTACCAAGTCGGCATGGATCATTCGTCGCCGCTCGCCGTCACCTCTGCCGATATCGATGCCGCAGCGCGTGTGCTTGCGGCCTATGCGGTGCGTACGCCGCTGTTGTCGTCGCCCGCCTTGGATGCCGCGACCGGCGCGCGGGTGCTGTTCAAGCCGGAGGTCTTGCAGCGCACCGGCTCGTTCAAGTTTCGTGGCGCCTTCAACAAAATGGCCGCGATTCCCGAGGCCGCGCGCGCGGGCGGCGTGGTGGCGTTTTCCTCCGGCAACCACGCGCAGGGCGTGGCGGCCGCCGCGCAACTGCTCGGGATGCGTGCCACCATCGTGATGCCGGCCGACGCGCCGCTTGCCAAGCGCGAGCGCACCAAGGCCTATGGCGCGGAGGTCGTGCTGTACGATCGGCTGCGCGAGGATCGCGAGGCCATCGCGCGTGGTCTGGCGGCCGAGCGTGGCGCGACGCTGGTGCCGCCCTATGATGATCCGCAGATTATCGCCGGGCAGGGCACCGTCGGACGCGAGATCGCCGAGGATTTGCATGCGCTCGGCATGACCCCTGATATCGTCGTTGCGCCCGCATCCGGCGGCGGGTTGGTGGCCGGCATGGCGGTGGCAGTGAAGGCGCGCTATCCGCAGGCCGCGGTGATGACGGCGGAGCCGGCGGGCTTCGACGATCACGCCAAGTCGTTGCGCGCGGGTGAGCGCGAGGCGCATGACGGCAAAAGCCACACCATCTGCGATGCGCTGATGGCCGCGATCCCCGGTGAGGTCACGTTCGCGATCAATCGTCAGCTTGGGGTGCAGGGCGTTGTTGCCTCCGACGACGAGGTCGGCATTGCAGTCGGTGCGGCGTTTCGCGAATTGAAGCTGGTGGTGGAGCCCGGCGGCGCGGTCGCGCTGGCGGCCTTGCTGGCGGGGCGGCTCAACGCGCGGGGCAAGACCGTAGTGATCGTGCTGTCGGGCGGCAACGTCGATGCCGATCTATTCGCGCGGCTGATTGGCTGAAGCCGTCGTTTATCCGCACTGCCTTACGAAAACAGCGCGACCTTTTCCGCCTGGCTCAAGCGTTGAATGCTGGCGAAGCGGCCGACGCCAGTGAGGCTGCGCGGCCGGATGGTGCCGTTGGCGATCAACGCCGCGCCGAGTGAGGCAGGGCTGTCCTTGCGCAGATCGAACGCCTCGTCGAGTGTTTGCGAACCGGCGATAACATCGATGTCGGCTTCCGCAGGTTCGTCACCGTCATCCAGTGCGTCGTCGGCGATCTCGGGGTCGTCGGCGGCCATCTCCATCGCGATCATATCGAGCACGGCAATATCGTGGGCCTCGTCCGCCGCCGCGATCGCGGCTTCATTCATGGTCGAGGCCGCCGTCGCGGGCTCGATATCCGGCGAGTCGCTTTCGACGACGGACATCGTCTCGATGACCGTCTCCGGTTCGGAAGCCGCGAACGTCGGGGTTGCCAGATCGGGCTCGTCGGCCAACGCCGCAGGTGATGCCGTATCCGGCACCACATGGTGCTGGGGTTCGGGCGCCTCGCTCACCGTCTGCGTCTCGTGATGATCACTTGCAGGCTGAGGCGGCGGCGGAGCGGGAGGTCGGCTGTGCTGCCGGGGCGGAGAAACCGGGGCGGGCGACGATGGCAATTCGCCGCCGGCGAGATCCTCAATGCGTCGGATCAGATCTGTGAAGATCGCCTCCACCGTATCGCCGGGCGCGATGGCCGAGAGTTGATCGAGGCTGCGATCGATCGTGTTGGCCTGCGCGTCGAGCCCGTCACAGACGCTGCTGTCGGAGCCGGACTCCCGAAGCATCCAGGCGACTTCGCGAATGGCGCGGACGCTGCGGTAGGCGGTGGCGAAACGCGCCGCCGATGGCTGCCCTTGCAGCGCGGCGACGGCTTGCTGCCTGGCGGTTTCGACGATGTCGCGGATCGCTGCGAGGGCCTCGGTCAGATCGGCAGGTGCTTCTTTCGTCGTGGCAAGCGATTGCTCGATCCGCGCGACGGCGTCGAGCACCATGCGGGTATCGGCATTGCGGTTGCGCTTGGCGAACTCGGTGAGGAACCAGCGCCCCCGCGCGGTTTCCATGAAGACGTCATGGATCGCGGCGTAGTCTGCTTCGCTTGGTGCGGCAGCCTCGACGGGAAGCGATGAGGGGGCGAGCGCTTCGTCGGCCATGGTCATCTCGTTGCGCTGACGCGCGTACGCCGACAATCCCGAAACCGATTTCGGATTGTCGTGTTTCCATGCCAATGTCCGAGTTGCTCCATGCGACTTTCTAAATCCTGACGGTCTTGCAAATCCCTTATAGATCCGTGGCGTATCGGTAATAACGAACGCGACGGATTCGCTCCTACCTAACGATCAACATGATCCGCCCCGAATCGCAATTGAATTGATGGCGTCTGGCCCCAAAATCCCCACGGATGCCTTGTTTGTGTCGCGGCGATTCGCGATTCGCCTGGGGCTATTCTACGCCGCCGTGTTCGCCTTGATGGGCGTTCATTTGCCGTTCTTCCCGGTCTGGCTTCAGGCCGTCGGCGTCAGCCCCGCCTGGATCGGCCTGATCGTGGCGGTGCCGTCGCTCACCCGGTTCACGATCCTTCCTTTCGTCACCGGCCTTGCGGAACGCCGGGGATCGCTGCGACAGGCGTTGATCATCACCGCGCTGCTCACGGCGATCGGCTTTGCCGTGATCGGTTTGTTTCACGCGCCGGTCGTCATTCTGATCCTGTTCGCGCTGACGGCCTGTGCATGGACGCCGATCCTGCCGTTGACCGATGCCTATGCGTTGCAGGGCGTCGCCCGCTACGGCCTGAACTACGGGCCGTTGCGGCTTTGGGGATCGGCGGCCTTCGTGATGGGCACGCTGGGCTGCGGAATACTCGCGGATCATCTCGCTGCAATGCATCTGATCTGGGTGATGGCCGGGCTGGCGATTTTCGGCGCGGCGGCCGGCTTTGTGTTGCAGCCACTGGAGGTTTGCGACGTTGCGATCGCGGCGCGGACCGGTGCAAAACATTTGTTTCGGCAGCCTGCATTCGTCGCCGTCGTCGCTGCTGCTGCGCTCATTCAGGGCAGTCACGCAGCGTATTACGGCTTCGCTTCGATCGCGTGGCAGGCATCCGGCCTCGGCAGCGCGACAATTGCCGGGCTGTGGACACTTGGTGTGCTGGCCGAGATCGCGATCTTTGCATTGTCGCCGCGCTTTGGAGTGTCGCCGGCCTTGCTGATAGGGATCGGTGGGATGTGCGCCGTGCTGCGCTGGCTGGTGATGGTACAGACGCCGTCGTTGCCGGTGCTGGCCGCCGTTCAGTTGCTCCACGGTGCGACCTATGGACTCACCTTGCTCGGAACGATGGGGCTGCTCGTGCGCATCGTCCCAACGCATGTGATGGCCAGCGCGCAGGGCTATCTGGCGGCGGCGTCGGGCATTGTCATGAGTGGCGCGTCGATTGTGACCGGGACGATGTACGCACGCCTCGGTGCCGATATCTACGGCGTGATGGCGCTGATGGCGGCGGGTGGCGTGGTCGTGGTGTGGCTGGCGCGACGGAGCCTCGCGCGAGACGCTGAGGGTCAACCCCAAAGCGCGGCATCGGGCGGATAGATCGTGCTGCCGTCGTAGTGCAGGCCGTGCTCGCGATCGGTCGCAAGCAGCAGCGGGCCGTCGAGATCGACATAGCGGGCGCGCTGGGCCAAGAGCATCGCCGGCGCCATCGCCAGCGACGTCGCGACCATGCAGCCGACCATCACCTGCAACCCCAACGCTTGGGCCGCCTCGGCCATCGCCATCGCCTCGGTCAGTCCGCCGGTTTTATCGAGCTTGATGTTGATGGCGTCGTAACGGCCGCGCAGGCCGGCGAGGGAGCCGCGATCATGGACGCTTTCATCGGCGCAGATCGCGATGGGGCGTTCGACGCTTGCCAGCGCATCATCCTGCCCCGCCGGCAGCGGCTGCTCGATCAAGGTGACGCCGGCGTCAGTGCAGGCGGCGAGATTCCACGCGAGATTATTGGCGCGCCAGCCTTCGTTGGCATCGACGATCAGTTGCGCGTTCGGCGCGGCGCGACGAACGGCCTTGATGCGGGCCGCATCGTCGTCCGAACCTAGCTTGATCTTCAACAGTGGCCGATGCGCCGCGGCGCTGGTCGCCTCGGCCATCGCCTCAGGTGTTCCGAGCGAGATAGTGTAGGCGGTCGTGCACGATCGCGGCGACGGTTGGTGGAAAATGTCCCATACCCGCGATCCCGATCGCTTGGCTTCGAGATCGAGCAGCGCGCAGTCGAGCGCGTTGCGCGCCGCACCAGCCGGCAGCAGCGTTTGCAGTGTCGCGCGATCCAGTCCCTCGGTCACGTGCGCCTGAAACGATAATACCTGGGCGAGGGTGCTCTCGGGCGTCTCGCCATAGCGCGCATAGGGCACGCATTCGCCGCGTCCTGAATATTCTCCCGAACGGATATCCGCGACCACCACCACGGCTTCGGTCTTGCTGCCACGGCTGATGGTGAACGAGCCGGCGATGGGCCAACGCTCGATACGGGCGTGCAGCGTTGATTGGGGAGGCTGCGTCATTTGCTTCAAACCGGGTCGCCGCGCGGGATGCACGATGCGATCGAAGATCGCCAGCGCTCTGCATCGCGCGAATCAAATCTCATCCGACAAAATACAACAAGGCGGGGGATTTGGATTCCCCCGCCTCGATGGTCTTGCTTCGAAACGTTTCGATCGTCAGTTCAGCCGACCCGAGGCGTGTGCCAGCATGGTGTAGACCAGGCCGGTTTCCGAGATCAGGTGGCTGCGCAGCATCGCCGGCCCGCGCTCGTCGCGGGCGACGTCGTCCAGCAGGCGCTCGAACTCGGTGATATAGCGGTCCACCGTCTGCTTGAAGTTACGGTCCGACCGGTACTTGCGCGCGACTTCGTCGAAGGTCTTCTGTCCGGACGGCGTGTAGAGCCGTTTGCTGAAAGCCTTGTTTTCGCCGCGCTGATAGCGGTCCCACATCTCGGCCGCGAGATTGCGATCCATCAGATGACCGATGTCGAGCGAGAGCGTTTCCAGCGGATTACCCTGGGACGCCGGCTGCGATTGCCGCGATCGCGGCGCGTCGTGCTCGTCGGCGATGGTGTCGGCGCGGCTGAGCAGGTCCGACAGCCAACCGTCGCGATCGTCGTTGGATTCGCCGATGCTCGGGCTGACCGGCGGCGCTTCGGTTCGGTGCGGCATCGGCGTTCCGATATCCGGCGGCGGCAACGTCGCGGCGCTGCTGGTTTGGCGGCGCGGCGCAGGCCGGGCCGGAACCTCGGCATAGCCTCCGCCGACGGCAGCCATCTGCGGTTCCTCGCGCCGATGCGCCGTGGCGCGCTCGGTGCCGACCACGTCGGCACCCCGGCCATGGCGTGCGACGATCCGGTTCAGTTCGGCCAGCGCCTCGATCTGGTCGACGATCACCTTGCGCATCTGTGCGGTGTTCTCGGCCGCTTCCTGCGGCAACTCGAACACGCCGCGGCGAAGCTCCTCGCGCGTCATCTCCAGTTCCTGGTGCATTTCCGAAGCCATCTGCTTCATGCCTTGCACCATCGACGCGAACTTGTCGGCGGATTGCCGGAAGATCGTCTCGGTTTCCTGTGTGCTCTTTTCATAGAGCGCGTGCAGCGTGTCGGCGGTGGCCTGGCGCTGCTCCTCGGCGGCGGTGCGAACCGCTTCGAACTGCCGCGTGATCGTGGCCGAGCCGGTGCCGGCGGTGTCCGCCACCACGCGGGCGATGTCGCGCGCGCGCTCCTCGGCGGCGGCGAGCGATTCATCGAGCAGCGTCGTGAAGCGCGACAGCCGCTGGTCGAGATCGAGGGTGCGTGCATCGATGGTGCCAACCAGCTGATCGAGCGCGGCCTTGCGGTCGGCGATCGAACTGTCGGTGTTGCGATTGCTCTGCTCCATCGCGGTGACCGCTTCGACCAGCGCGCGGCCGTGATCCTCGAACTGAGTGGACAGCCCCGACAATCCCTCGATGGCTTTCGAGGTCTTGGCGTGGAACATCGTCAGTTGATCTTCGAGGCTCTGCGTGGCGTTGCCGCTGCGGGTGCTGACGTCGGTGATCGCCGCGACGAATTCGGCGACACGCGACACCATCGCGCGTTCGAGCGAATTCAGGTTGTCGTGCGCTCCGGTCAGCACTTCCTGCAACAGGATGTTGCCTTCGCGCAGCCGCTCGAACAGCGCCACCGTATCGGTGCGCAGGACCTTGCTGGTTTCCTGCATCTCGGTCACGGCCGCCATCGAGACCTGACGCGACTGCTCGATGCTTGCGCGCGAGGCCTGCTCGAGATCCTTGAGCGACTTGTTGACCGCGCCGGTGGCGAGTTCACCGGCCGCCGTGATCGAACGTGCGACCGTCGAGCCGTTGGTGGCGATCGACTGCGAGAAGTTCAAGCCGCGGCTTTCGATCGCCTTGAGCGCTTCGGAGGTGACGCGCTCGATGTCGACGATCAACTGATTGCTCTTGCCGCCGATGGTTTCGACCAGCGATCCGCGCTTGCTGTCCAGCGTCTCCGACAGCCGGTCGGTCTGCTGCGTCATGTAACCGACGATCTCGTCGCTCTTGCCGCTGAGAACCGCCTGGAAGCTGTTGCTGGCGCCAATCACCGACTGCTCGATCTCCGCGGCCGTCGCCTTGGCCTTCTGGCCGGCTTCGTTGGCGGCAGCGACCAGCGAATTCTGGGCGGCGAGGGCGCCGCTCTGGATCGTCTCGACCGAATTGGCCGTGGTCGTGGTGAGCGTCTGTTCGATGGTGTCGGCCAACGTCCTGATCTGGTTTGCCGTGTCGGATGTGGTCGCAACCAGCGAATTCGACAGCGCCTTCATCTGCTCGGTGGTGTCGGCGGTCACGCCGGTGAGAGCACCTTGCGCTTCCCGTGCGCTGCGCAGAATCTGCGCTGCGGTGTCTGAACCGACGGTCGAGAGCATCCGTTCGACGTCGGCGGACAGCGACCTGACATGCTCCGCCACGCTGCTCGAAGCCGTCACGAGGGTCGCCTGCGCTTCCTGCGCGCCGGAGAGCACGGAGCCGACGGCAGCGGTGCCGACCGACGACAGGCTCTGCTCGAGATCGGCGGAGAGTGCCTTGACCTGACCGGACACCTGATCGGTGATGGTCATCAACGTCATCTGCGCCGACCGTGCGCTGTTCGCGACAGCGTCCGCGGCATTGCTGCCGGCTTCCTTCAGGCTGCGCTCCATGTCGTCGGAAGCCGCCGTCAAGGTCGCGTGCGCGTCGCGGGTGCCGCTGAGTAGCGCCGCTGCCGTCGAGGCGCTGACGCCCGACAAGGTCTGCTCGATCGTGGTCGAGAGCGACTGCATCTGCGCGACGAGGTCGGTCGATGCGCCGGTGAGGGTGCTCTGTGCCTCGCGTGCGCTGGTCAGCAGCGTGCTGGCGGTGGTGGCGCCGGCCGCGGTCAGCGTGCGCTCGACATCGGCGGTGAGCGATTTGATCTGGCTGGTCGCATCGCTGGACACTGACAGCAGCGAGGCATGGGCATCCTCGGCGCTGCCGCGGATGGCGTTCGCGGCGGTGGAGCCGACGGTGCCGACCAGTTGCTCGACTTCGGTGGACGCCTGCTTGAGCTGCGTGGTGAGATCCGACGAGACCGACAGCAGGGATTGCTGCGTGCTGCGCGCGCTGCTCTGGATCGTTTCGCTGGTGCTAAGCATCAGGTTGGTCAGCGAGTTCTCGGCATCGTCGACGTGCGACTTGATGCTCGATGAGAGTTCTTCGGCGCGCGCCATCAAGGTGTCGCTGGCCTGACGGCCGCTGGTCTCGATGCGACCGGCAACCGCCTCGATGCGCGAACCGAGCAGATCCTCGAAGTGCGCGATGCGGGTATCGATGTCGCTGGCAACCGAGCCGGCGCGGTTCTCCAGACCCTGATGGATTTCCTGGAAGCGCGCGGCAATGGTGTCGGCGAGATGCCCGGTGCGTCCGTCGATCGTCTCCGTGACATTGGTCATGCGTTGGTCGATCGCCGCAAGGGCCTGCGCGGTGCCGTCGTTCAGGGTTGATGAAAGCTGGGCCAGCCGGGAGTCGATCGAGTAGATCGCCTGCGTCGCGCCGTCGTTGAGCGACGACGTGAGCCGGGTCATCTTGGTGTCGATTTCGCCGAGCGTCTGGGTTGCCCCCTCGGTCAGCGAGGAGGTCAGTCGCGTCAACCTGCTGTCGATTTCGCCGAGGGTTTGGTTGGCTCCTTCTGTCAGCGAGTAGGTCAACTGCGTCAGCTTGCTGTCGATCTCGCCGAGCGTCTGGGTTGCCCCGCCGGTCAGCGACGACGTCAACCGCGCCATCCGGGTGTCGATTTCGCCAAGCGTCTGGTTCGCGCCATCGGTCAACGACGACGTGAGCTGTGCCAGTTTGGTGTCGATGGCGCCGATGGTCTGGGCGGCACCGTCCGTCAGCGACGAGGTGAGGTTGGTGAGCTTGGCCTCGATGGTATCGACCACCTTCTTGGTGCCGCCCGACAGCGACGACGACAGCGCGCCGAGCCGCGAGTCGACGGTATCGGTCACGGACTTCGCGCGGGTATCGAAGCTCTGTTCGAGCGCCTTCAGCCGGCCGTCGACGGTTTCGTCGAACGACTTGATCCTGGTATCGAGTGCGCCGTCGAGATCGGTGACGCGGGTGCCGAGTTGCACTTCGAACTGTTGCAGGCGCTGGTCGAGCGTCGCCGTGATCTGGCCACTGTTCGAGACGAGGCGGGTGTCGAACGTATCGACATAGGTCTTCAGGCTCTCGGCGATGTCGCTGGTCCGCTGGCCGAGACGTTCGACGACTTCGCCGCCGTAGGTCTTCACGGTGCGGTCGAACTCGGAGATGTGGCGGGTGATCAGCGCGCCGAGCGTTGAGCTGTCGCGCGAGAATTTTTCGGCAAGCTCGGTGCCCTGCTGCCGGATCAACTCGTCGAACGTGTTCATCTGGAGGCTGAGCGTGTCGTGTGCGCTCTCAGTCTGGCTCACCACCTTGGTCACCAGCGAATTGACGGTGGAGTCGAGCGCGTCGCTCGCCTTGTCGCCGCTGGTAAGGATGCGATCCGCCAGCCGGTGGCCGGCCTCGTCGATCTTGGTGGCGATATCGCCACCGCGCAGTTCAAGCTCGAGCAGCAGCGAGTCGCCGGAGTTGCGCAGCGAATCGTGAAGCTGCTCGGTGCGGTCGGAGATGCTGTCGACGATACCCGCTGACTTCTGCTCGAATTCTGAGGTGATGCGGTCGAGCCGGTCGTTCAGCATGTCGTGGACGCGGTTCGCCAGATCGACGAACTCGTCATGAACGTGGCCGGTCTTGAAGTTCAGGCTGGCGGTCAGCCGTTCGCTGGCGTCGAGCACGGCGCGGGTGGTTTCGCCGCTGGCTTCCTCGAGACGGTCGAGCAGGTCGCCGCCGCGTTCGCCGAGCGCGAGGATCATGTTGTCGCCGGCGCTGCCCAGCGCGCGCGTGATGTGCTCGCCGCGTTCCTCGAGCGCACCGGTGATGCTCTTTGCAACTTCGTCGACGCGTGAGGCGATGGCATCGCTGATCAAAGCAATGTCGTGGCGCAGATCGATCTGCACGCCGGAAATCGCGCTGCGAACCTGCTCGGCCTGGCCGACCAGGTTGTCGCGCTGATGTGCGATGTCCTGCAACAGCGCGCGGATGCGCACTTCGTTGTCGGAATAGGCGCGCTCAAGTGCCGAGACTTCGTTGGCAACCAGCGTTTCGAGTTCGCCGGCGCGCGCGATGGCGCGCTCCATGCCGTCGCCCATTGCGGCGACCTCGCGGCGGATGGCCTGGCCGACCGTCACCATGGAATCGCTGGCGGCGTGTTCGGGTTCGGAGAATCGCATCGCCACTTGCGCCATCGACTGCGCGATCATGCGCAGTTCCTGTCCGCGCCAGGCGAGGCTGGCGAGGAAGTAGAACAGCAGGATCGGCGCCAGCAGCACCGAGGTCAGACCAACGAACGCCAGCGCGCCGCCGTTCTGTCCGAGCGATTGCAACGACGGATAGAAGCTGAACGCCAGCAATCCGGCGCCGATCAGCCAGACCACGGTGAAAATGGTGGCGAGCGTATAGATGTTACGGGCAGGGCGGCCCTTCTGAATCGCTTGCAGAATCTGGCCGATGGTCTCGCGGTCGTCGTTTGCGGCGCCGCGATTGAACAGAGCCTCGTCGGACGGCTGGTCCGGGAATGGGCGCGGACCGAACATAGCCTCGTCATGGGGCGGTTCGGGAACGGTAACGGGAGGCGCAACAGACGGGGCGGATGAGGCGGTGCCCTCCGAAACCTGCGTCTCGCTCATATTCAGGGCTTCCTGAATCGCCGAAAGCGCAACTTCGGTCGGGTCCTGAGTCTTCTTGGGACTGTTTGCCATGCTACTCTACGCCCTTGCTTTACACAGCCGGAAGCCTCGCAACGATGCCCGCCGAAAGGCGATTCTGCCCTCGACGATCAGAGGCGTCCCGGAATAACGTCGTGACTGCCCGGCTTGTGCGCTACTTCCCCAAACATCCTATTGGCTTGCTGGCTCGAATGAAATGGATGTGATTAATACAATTTTAACGATCCTTAATCATCGTTAACGGGGAACCGGAACAGGGCTGTTCGAGCCGGAAAATCGCTCCGAACCGGCTCAATTGTGGCTAAAATCGGTCATATTGCCGACTTTGTGGCGGCGGTCGTTTCATCGAGTATGTTAACCAAATCGAGGGTTTGGCGCGGATTCGGCAATTTTTCACCGCGGTCGGATTTGTTGTCCCTGAAAGGAAGAACGGGATTGATGCCGTCGCATTCCGGCGCCACCGCTCATGGGCCGATCGATCTCGATCACCTGCGCAAGATGACGCTGTCAGATCCCGCGCTGGAGCGCGAGGTGCTGGGGTTGTTCGTGGAACAGACGGCCAACCTGATGCGGACGCTTACCTTGCTACCGGACAATGCCGCCGCACTTGCGCACACGTTGAAAGGCTCGGCACGCGCGATCGGCGCGTTTCGGGTGGCCGAGGCAGCGGCGGCGCTGGAGGCGGCGTTGCGTGTGGAGAAGGGTGCGCGCGAGGCTTTCACGCGGCTCGAGGCCGAAGTCGATGAGGCGCGGCAGGCGGCGGTCACGCTCGTAAAGCAGTTCGAACCATAGCGTCGGCCACGCGATGGAAAATCAGCGGCTTGCCAGCAAGGCGGCTGGCGCGGGGCGGAACGAGCCGCTATAGGACAGCCAGCATTCCTCTTTTGAGACAGCACGAGTAGCCATGGCGAAGATTTACTACGTTGACCACACCGGCGAGACCCGCATTGTCGATGTCGAAAACGGCGCGACGGTGATGGAAGGCGCGATCCGCAACGCCATTCCCGGCATCGAGGCCGAGTGCGGCGGCGCTTGCGCTTGCGCGACCTGCCATGTCTACGTCGACGAAGCGTGGCGCGAGAAGGTCGGCAATCCGACGCCGATGGAAGAGGACATGCTGGACTTCGGCTACGACGTGCGCCCCAACTCGCGGCTGTCGTGCCAGATCAAGGTGTCGGACGAACTCGACGGCCTGATCGTGACGACGCCGGAGCGTCAAGCCTAACCTACGGCGACTTCGCCACGCATCATCCAGCGTTGAAATCCTGCAATGGTCGACGGCGGCAGCGGCGTCGGCTTGCGGGTCTTGGCATCGACCAGCACCGTCGTCGCCTGCGTCGACGCGATGCAGCGGCCTTCCGAGAACACCACCTGATCGAACGTCACCGACGTTCGCCCGAGCCGCAGCACGCCGAGGCCGGTCTCGATGGTGCCCGGCCAGTGCAGCTCCGCGCGGAAGTGCGTGTCGAGGCGCACCAACACCCAGCTCGCACCTGCCGGCGTCAAGCCGTTCGCCGTATCCCGCACCAGCATTACGCGTCCGGTTTCGAAATAGCTCGAGTAAACCGCGTTGTTGACGTGGCCGTTGACGTCGAGGTCAGCGAAGCGGACGTTATCGGACAGGCGAAGCGGGTAGTTCTCGAGGCGCGGCGTCGTCGAAGCAGGGCTGTTCACAGGGGCAATCTCCAGGCTCCATGCAGTTACATGGAAACGGCCGCGCACCACAAGAGGCGCGGCGATGGCTCGACGGGTTGTGGGTGATCCCCGCAGTGAGGGCGTTTCCACGTCAGCGAAAACGCGCTAGATGTTTGAAGACCCTTCCGGAATATCCCCCAATCAGTGAAGACGGCGAAATGAGCGAAACGATCCAAACCGATGTGTTGATAATTGGCGCCGGCCCCTGCGGTCTGTTCGCCGTGTTCGAACTGGGCCTGCTCGACATGAAGGTTCATCTCGTCGACATTCTCGACAAGATCGGCGGGCAATGCGCCGAGCTTTATCCGGAAAAACCAATCTATGACATTCCCGGCATCCCGATGGTCACCGGCCACGGCCTGACGGAATCACTGATGGAGCAGATCAAGCCGTTCAACCCGACCTTCCATCTCAACGAAATGGTGGAGAGCATCGAGAAGATCGGCGATCCGCTGTTTCGCGTCACCACCGACGCAGGACAAGTGTTCGAAGCCAAGGTGGTGGTGATCTCGGCGGGCGGCGGCTCGTTCCAGCCGAAGCGTCCGCCGGTGCCGGGCATCGAAGCCTATGAAGGTGTGTCGGTGTTTTACGCCGTGCGCAAGATGGAGCACTTCCGTGACAAGGACCTGCTGATCGTCGGCGGCGGCGACAGCGCGCTCGACTGGACGCTCAACCTGCATCCGATCGCGCGGCGTGTGACACTGCTGCATCGGCGCGACGACTTCCGCGCCGCGCCGCATAGCGTCGAGCAGATGCGCGCGCTGGTGGCATCCGGCAAGATGGATCTGAAGATCGGTCAGGTCACCGAGCTTCACGGCGAGAACGGCCAACTCGCCGGCGCAATGGTGAAGGGCACCGACAACGCTGTTACGCGCGTCGATTGCAATACGATGCTGCCGTTCTTCGGGCTCACCATGAAGCTCGGGCCGATCGCCAATTGGGGCGTGTCGCTGGAGAACAATCTGATCCCGGTCGAAACGGCCTCGTTCGAAACCAACGTGCCGGGAATCTTCGCCATCGGCGACATCAACACCTATCCCGGCAAGCTCAAGCTGATCCTCTCCGGCTTCCACGAAGGCGCGCTGATGGCGCAGAAGGCGCACCGCTATGTCTATCCCGACAAGCGGCTGGTGTTTCAGTACACCACCTCATCGTCGAGCCTGCAGAAGAAGCTGGGTGTCAACTAAACGGTTGATGATTGTGGTCCGAGTTCCGGGGCGGGATTCTTGTGGCGAAACGGTGTCGGGGCCTGAACCGTTCGCGGGCGTCTTGCGACAAAACTGTGGCAGGGTAGGCGCTGTTGCAAAGCTGCTCCTACCTTGGATTTCCTGTGGCACTTTCTCGTGAAATAGCCACACTTGTCCCACTACCCTTACGCTCGACCTTTTGACAGGTGAGGCCGATGGCAAAGTTTAGACTTGGACTTCGACGAAAAATTCCCGCCGCGGCGACGCTGGCGGCCGTGCTGCTGAGCGCCGGCTTGGCGCGGGCGGCCGAGCCGACCGCCGCCGGTCTTTGGCAGAAGAGCGAAGACGGCAAGCCCGTGGTCTGGGTGTTGATGGTCGATCATGCCGGCATCTTCGAAGGCGCGATCGCGCGGATGTTTCCCAAGCCGGGCGAAGCCGTCAACCCGCTCTGCACCAAATGCACCGATGATCGCAAGAATGCGCCGGTGCTTGGTCTGTCGTTCATCCGCGACATGAAGCGTGCCGGCCTCAAGTACGAAGAAGGCAACGTGCTCGATCCGCGTGACGGCGAAATCTATCACGCCAAGATGACGCTGAGCCCGGATGGCCAGTCGCTCACCTTGCGCGGCTATGTCGGCATTTCGCTGCTCGGCAAGAACGAGACCTGGCAGCGATTGCCGGACGCAAATCTTGCAACGCTCGACCCGATGATCGTGGCGAAGTACCTGCCGCAAGCCGCCCAGGCGCAACCGCCGGCGGTGGTCGCCAAGTCGAAGTCGCGCACCACGGGTTCAGCGCAGCATCCGCGCTGATGTGATTTCCTGCCGTCGCGAGGCAACTCAACAATCTCAGCGTCGTCCCCGCGCAGGCGGGGACCCATAACCCCTGGCGGTCGTGGGTCAGCAAGACTGCCCACCAGCTATGGACTATCGCTGTTCGCATCATAAGCGACACGGCGTATGGGTCCCCGCCTGCGCGGGGACGACGACTTTCGTGTGGTGAGTCCGTGTTAAAACACGCGCTCGCTTTTACAGCGCAGAGGAATAACAAAGGGCTTTCGCGGTTGGATCGCGGAGGCCCTTTTGCATTACTGAGGTTGCTGTGCCGCAGGCTGTTGCTCCATGGGCGGCAGCAATGGCTCCTGGATCACTTCCGGCACACGGGCGTCGAGGCGCAGCAGCGAGATCGCGGCGGGCAGCGTTGCGTCGGCCATCGCGGCGTGACCTTCGGCGGTGGGATGCACCGCGCCGCCATAGACCGCCGATAGCACGCCCCATGTCGCGTCGTGAATGTCGGAAGGTTGCGCCGACGCCGGCAGGCCTTGCGGATAGGTCATCGCCGCGAAGTAACTGTCGTTGGCGTCGCGGATCCAGCGCGCGCGCGGCAGGTAGGCACGGAATTCGCTGGCGCCGCGGCCGCACACCAACGGTTGCGAGGCGGCGGTGACCGGGTCATTGACGAAGCTGTCGCCCTTCGCGGAAAAGCACGCCTGATCGAATTCCGGATCGGTCGATGCCCGCGCGCAGAAGCCGTGATTGGCAAACGCAGCCTGATGCGCGTCCACGAAGGTCATGCGGTCGCTGCTCGGATTTCGGCACAGGATGCCGGACTGGCAGAGCGCAAGGTCTTTCAGACGCGGCAAAAATTCGCTCTGCACGAAGCGCGCCGCGTTATTGAGCCGCTCCGGATTGGCATTGAACGACGGGTGCACGTCGAAGCCGGCGCGGCCGCCCGGACAAACCGTGCCGTTCGCCAGCACCGGATTGGCGTAAGAGACATAGATGACGCGCGACAGATCGCCGACCAGCGGCTTGAGCGCGCCGCGCAGCTTGCTGAAAGCCCGCGGCAGGTCGTTGGTGAGCGCCGCGCGCGAATCCTCCACCGACCCGAGCACGCCGGTGCGCTTGAACAGCGCGCGCTCGGTGCCGCTATCGACGATGACGTTGGCGACCAGTTCGGAGAAGCCGATGTCGTTGGCGCCGACCGACAGCAGCACGAGGTCGAGCTTGCGGTCGGGCTGCCGGCGCTTGGCGCTTGCGAGCGCATCGCGCAGTTCGGCGAGTTGCGCGTTCACCTTGCCCTGGCAATCGACGCCCGACTTGGTGACGAGACATTCGCGCGCGCGCTGCGATCCCAGCAGGCCGTCCGCGATGGTCGCGCCGGTGCAGGCCAGCGGCAGATAGGTCACCGCGATGTGCGGGTAGCGGATAGCGAGCGCCAGCGCGGTGCGGGTCTGGTAGCTGTAGAGCGAGCGATGGCAGGCCGGGTTGAGCCAGACCGCGCTGTAGCGCTGCCACGTCTGCAACTGCCCCGACGAGCCGCAAGCGCGGCCGCCCTTGTAGCCGGCGCGGCTTGGCCGGAAGTATTCGCTGCCCGGTCCGCCGAGATAGGACTGGAAGCAGAAGCCTTCGTCCGCCAACGCGATCTGCTTGTCGGGATTGCCTTCGCCGGACGCGACGGAATCGCCGAGGCCGGCAATCAGGATGTCGCGCACCGCGATCTCGGTGGTGACGCGTTGTGGCGCGTCGGCGCCGCTCGAGACATCGACGGTAACGGCGGTGGCGTGGCCTTGCGGTACCCGCAGGTTGATCGGTTCGGCGCAATCCAGTGTCGACTGGCGGGGGCCCTGTCCGTCGTCGAAAGTCCAGGCGCAGGTGGCGCCGACCGGCAGGACGCCGGCAAGGCGCACCGTCACCGGATGATCGACCGGGGCAAGATAGCTTTCCTTAACGCCGTCGCGGGTACAGGGCTCGCTCACCCGACCGCTGCGGTCGATGCACAGGCGGTTGACGGTGTTGCGCGCCCAGCCGCGCCCGTCGCTCTGGATTTCCAGCGCGTCCTCGGCGGCGAGGATGGTGCCGGCGCGCATTGCCTCGACCTGAAGCTGGAAGTCGCGCTCCTCGCGGAATAGCCGGAACCGGTTGCGAACCTCCCAGGTGATTTGGAGGGGCGCCGCGGTTGCGTCCTGCGCGGCGGCCGGCGTGATCGGCAGGGCGGCAAGGGCGGCCGGCAGCAGGCCGGTTAGCAGCAGCGTCAGACGAATGAGGGACGGGAGGGGGCGAATCCGGATCATGCTGTGTTCAACGTCAAGGATGGGGCGGAAATAAGAGATGCAAGGATTTTCAGATCACGTCGCGGCGATCTCGGGGTGACGGTGACTCCGTTTCGGATACCGCACCATTGCGATGGCAAGTATGACATATGATGCCATTACGTCCGCACGGCGTCGTCCCTGCGCAAGCAGGGACCCATACGCCGCAGCGGTTCGGCTCTATCATCAGGGCAAGGTTATTTACGACAACCAACGCCAGGGGGTCTGGGTCCCCGCCTGCGCGGGGACGACGATTTTCGTGGTGCGCGTTCGCCCAAAAATTTTCCGTCCAAAGGACACTCAGCCGAACTCACGAATTGCGTGACAGCAGGTGATGGTCGCCGCATGAGGCTTTGCGGCGCGCCTGCCAGGGCTTGACCACGCTGAGCCAGAGTTCGCGGGTGCCCATGATGCTGATGGCGACGGTGAAGGGGATCACGAAGTAAAGCACGCGGAACACCAGCAGCGTCGCCAGCAGTTGCTCGCGTCCGAATTGCGGTAACGCCAGCAGCATCGCGGCGTCGAATACGCCGAGGCTGCCGGGCGCATGGCTGGCGAAGCCGAGCAAGGTCGCCAGGATGAAGACCACCGCGAGCGACAGGAAATCGATATAGGGCGTGTTCGGCATCAGCAGATACATCGCCAGCGAGCAGAAGCCGAGGTCGACCACGCCGATCAGGATTTGCAGCAAGGTCAGCCGGCCGGAGGGTAGCACCACCTTCCAGCCGTTGCGGCCGAGCTGGCGGCGGCCCTGGCCGACCGCGACCCAGACCAGATAGGCGATGATGCCGGCGAGGCAGCCGAGCCCGATCAGCCGGTTGATGCTGGTCGGCAGCAGGTTCATCGCGCCGGCGGCATTCGGATGCAGCACCATGCCGATGCCGAGCACGAAAACGTTGCCGAGCCAGAAAGTCAGCCCGGAGATGAAACAGATTTTTGCGACGTCGATGGCGTTGAGGCCGAAATCCGAATAGATGCGGAAGCGGATAGCGCCGCCGGTGAACACCGTCGCGCCGATGTTGTGACCGATCGAATAGCTGGTGAAGCTCGACAGCGCCGCGATCCGATAGGGGACATGGGTGACGCCTAGCGTCCGCAGCGCAAAAAAATCGTAGAATGTCAGCGTGCAGAACGCGCCGAACACGCAGAGTGCAGCGAGAGCGATTTGTCCGTGGGATTTTTCGGCGAGCGCAACCAGGATCACGCTCGAGTCGATCCCCTTGAGGGTCCGAACCAGGATCGTGATCGCGATGGCAACGATGATGAGACTCGCAGCGATACCGACCCTTTTCCAGCCGATCCGCTCCGTAAAGCCACGCCGCAGCGTGGTCAGCAGTCGATCCATTCGTCCTCCCGCCGTGGCACGTACAACCCCGGGGCCGAACGAACCGATCGGACGTCTGTGGCTGCCAAAACACTCACCAAGTGACTCATACTTGGAAACTCATTTCGCCGGAATGATTAGAACATTTTTTGGTAAAGTGGAATTCGATCCGCTCTTCCGCAATGCTACCCCCGCGTTATGGCCTCCGACATATAGGTGGCCGCCATGGATGCCGCTACCTAATCCGTTAAATCCGGCAACAACATGCCGTGCATCGATATGGCAATCTCATGACGGAGGTGCCGGTTGGCGCGTGGCGGCGGGAGAGGGCTGCGGCATTATGCCTTGCGGAGCGCGAAAAACGCGCCGCAGAACGCCATCGCCGCGCCGAGGCACAGTGCGGTAAGGCCCGCCAACATGCCGGCAAGGCTCGGGGCCGCGCTGGGGGCGGCCGCGGCCTGTCCGGCGGCGGCCAGCACCACCACGCCAAGGCCGATCAGGAAATGCCGCATCCGTCGCGAAATGCCGCCGGATGCCGCGCGATGCATGAGCGAGGCGGCGAAATAGCCGCAGCCGAAACCGGCGGTCGCCATCAGCCACCACGCCAGCGCGGCCGTGGCAGGCACCAGCACGCGCGGGTCGCTGGAATGCCACAACCCGCCGAGGTCGAGGCCGAGATGCTGGCCGAGAATATGGATGGCGAGCGCCAGCAACATGCCCGACAGGGCGGCGCCGGCCAGGATCAGGTGGCGGGGAAATGTGGTGGCGGGGGCCATCGCGCGTCCATTGAAACGGGTCAAGAGGGCGTCATTGCCGGGCTTGACCCGGCAATCCATCATTTCCAAAGATGGATGCGCGGATCAAGTCCGCGCATGACGTGTTTTTGCGTGGTGAAGAACCTTGAGCGCAAAGGATAGGGAGTCGAGGTGGGAGAGCCAGCGATGCCGTCGGACGATGTCGCGAACGCGGTGACGTCCTACACCTTCAAGCCGTCGCTCGCCGGCGCGGTGCGTCAGTTCGAACTGACCGACGCGGGGCTCGCCTGGCAGGTCGGTAGCCGGCGCGGCGTGTGGCCTTATGCCTCGATCGCGGCGGTGCAGTTGAGCTACCGACCGGTGTCGATGCAGCCGCGGCAATTCCGCGCCGATATCGTTGCGGCCAACGGGCAGCGGCAGGTGGTGCTGTCGACCTCGTGGAAAGGCTTCGCGCTGGTGGAGACGCGCGACGACGCCTATCGCGCATTCATGCTCGAACTGCATCGGCGGATCGCCGAGGCGGGCGGTCGCGCGGCCTTTCACGGCGGTATGCGGCCGATCGTCTACGCGCTCGCCGCCGGCGTGCTGATTGCATTCGCGATCGTGATGGTGGCGTTGATCGCACGCGCGCTGGCCACCGACGCGTTCGCGGGCGCGCTGTTCCTGCTGGCGCTCGCAGCGCTGTTCGCGTGGCAGATCGGCGGCTTCATGCGGCGCAACAAGCCATGCATCTACACCCCCGACGCGCCGCCGCCGCAACTGTTGCCGTGACCTGCGGCTTTATCCCGATAGCTTGATTGGAAGTTATTTAGCAGGACGCGCAACACAAAGATCGTCGTCCCTGCGCAGGCAGGGACCCATACGCCGTGTCGCGTATTGTGCGGATAGCGATTGTGATCTTTGACAAGCGGTCTTCCGATCATAACCGCCAGGGGTTATGGGTCCCCGCCTGCGCGGGGACGACGGCAAGTTAAGTTTTACTTCCGCACCACCAGCACCGAGCATCTGGCGTAGCGGACGATGTGGCCGGCGTTGGAGCCGAGGAAATAGGTTTTCATCGCCGGGCGATGCGACGACATCACGATGAGGTCGGCGTTCATCTCCGCTGCTTCCTCGAGGATCTCGTGATAGATGCCGCCCTGGCGCACGACGGTGGAGATGCGGTCGGGTGCGATGCCGGACTCCGACGCAACGATGGCGACGGCCTCCTCGCACGACTGGCGCTGCTGCGCGTCGAAATTGGCGGGAACGTATTCCGCCAGCATCACCGGCGTCATTGGCAGCACGTTGATCAGCCGCACCTTGGCATTGAAGGTGTTGGCGAGTGTCGCGGCGGTCGAAACCGCGGGCTTCGCCAGGCTGCTGTCGCCCAGATCGATCGGGACCAGAATGGATGTGTACATCTGCGCCTCCCAACGTAAGGGAGTGTAACACACGATCGCTGTTGCGGCGACGCGATATATTCTCGCATCACCGCCGTCATTGCGAGGAGCGAAGCGACGAAGCAATCCAGAGCCGCGAAGCAAGACTGGATTGCTTCGCTTCGCTCGCAATGACGGGGAAAGATTCGCGCGCAACAACGGAAGAAGGAATCACGCGTCGTCGGACGTCTGCCGCAGCAGTTTCGGGGAGACGAATTGCATCAGCCGGCCCTGCCGGAATGCGACGTCGCCCCAGTTGTCGATGTCGAAATCAATGACGAGGAGACCGCTGGTCGGCAGGTTGCCGGCGAGCAGCCGTAGCGCGTCGTCGTTGCCGGAGCCGGTCAGCATCAGCGCCAGTTCGTGCAGACCGGGATTGTGGCCGATGACCAGCAGGCAGCGGGCGTCGATGCCGCTGGTTTCGCGGATCGCGCGCAGGATGTCGGTGGGTTCGGCGAGATAGAGTTCGGGAAGGTGCGTGACCTCGGCCGACGCGTCGCCGAGCAGCGGCGCGACGACATCCCACGTCTGGCGCGCTCGCGCGGCGGTGGACACCAGGACGTGGCCGAGCCGGCAGCGCTGCTCCGCCATCCAGCGGCCGATCGCGGCGGCGTCGTCGAGGCCGCGCGCGTCGAGGCGGCGGTCGATGTCCTCGCCGCTCGGTGCGTTGCTTTCGGTCTTGGCGTGGCGCAGCAGGATCAGCCGCCGCATCGCGTGATCTTTTTTCGAATCAACCCGTTTCTCCGGATCGTTGGTGGGCCTGCGAGTGCGGATTATAGCGTTTTCGAGCGCAGTGGAATCCGGTTCGCGTGAAGAAAACGCGTCAAAACAATAATCTGGAGCCCCGCTTCGATTCTATCGAAACGGAAACGGCTCCAGTGTACAAGCTTATACGCGGCAAGGTGACAATTGCCGTGAGGCTTCGTAGAAAAACCTGTGAGCACCGAGAGCGCAACCTCTGTATCCGATTCCACGGACGAGCCGCCGGCCGCCGCCGTGCCGGAGCGCCGTCGGCTGACGCTCGATCTCGACGTCGATGTCTGCGTCGTCGGGGCAGGGCTTGCCGGCCTTACCGTAGCGCTGGAGACGGCGCGCATGGGTGCGAGCGTCGCGGTGCTGGAAAGCCATCACGTCGGCTGGAACGCATCCGCGCATCATCTCGGCACGGTGATGCCGGGTTACGGCGTCGCGATCGACGATCTGATCGCGCGCCTTGGCGTCGATCATACGCGGGAACTGTGGAAGCTGTCGCAGCAGGGCGCGGATTACGTGCGCGCCACCGCCGGCGATCTCGCGGGCGCGGCGCTGGAAACGACCGGCGCGCTGGACGTCTCCAACGTCGATCTCGGCGAACGTCTGATCGGCCGCCTGAAAATGCTCGGCGGCAATTTCGGCGCGAAGGTCGAGGGCTGGTCGGTCGAGCGGGTGCGCGCGGCGCTGAAGACGCCGCGTTACTTTCACGGCATTCACTATCCCGATGCGTTTCATATCGACCCGCGCAATTATCTCGAAGGTCTCGCGGTGCTGGCGCGCTCGAACGGCGTGCGCATCTTCGAGGAAAGCCCGGTGGTGAGTTTCGAGGCCTCCGGCATCCGCAAGCGGATCGCGACCGCGTCGGCGCGGCTGCGGGCGGCGCATATCGTGCTCGCCGGCAACGTCCATCTCGGCGTGCCGTCGCCGCGCCTGACGGCGACACTGCTGCCGGTGTGGCGTTACGCCGCCGTCACCGAACCGCTCGGTGCGCGGCTGGCGGAAGCGATCGAATTTCCCGGCGCGGTGATGGATGCAAACGGCATCGATCATTTCCGCGTCGTCGAAGGCGATCGGCTGATGTGGGCGAGCCCCGAGACGACATGGGCGGGCGAGCCGGCGCGTTATGGCCGCGCCATCCGCCGCCGCATCGCCACGCTGTTTCCGGCGCTGGGCAAGCCGGAGTTGCGCGAAACGTGGTGCGGCATCATCGGGCAGACCGTGCATGGGATGCCGCAGATCGGCGAATGGCAGCCGGGGCTCTGGGTCGCCAGTGGCTTCGGCCGACACGGACTTAACACCACGGCGCTGGCCGGGCAGATGATCGCGCGCGGCATCCTGTGGGGCGACGACCGCTGGCGGCTGTTCGCGCCGTTCGAACTGGTTTGGGCCGGCGGACGCGCCGGGCGTGTCGCTGGGCAGGTGGTCTTTGGCTGGACCCGCGCCAGTGCGGCGGTCGGCGGTGCCGTGGCGCGCTGGCGCGAGCGTGCCGCATTGCGGGAGAACGCGCGGGAAGCGCGTGTCGCCGCCGCCAACCGGGAGATGGCTGGTGAGGGCGATCACGCCGGCGGACAATAAGCCTGCGACATTGTCGCTCGCGAGAACGTGAGCGGGATCGCCGCGCACGGGTGTAACGTTGATGCGCTGGCTGCGTAATTCGGACGATACATCCGCGTGTCACGCGCCGCTTTGGGAGTCCATCACCATGATCAATCGCCGCATTCTGCTCGCATCGGCCGCCGGTCTGACCGGTTTCGCCGCGTTGAAAGCGCTGCGGGTGTCTCCGGCTGCCGCCGGTGAAAAGTTCGAAGTCGAGAAGACCGAAGCCGAGTGGCGCGCGCAATTGACGCCGGCGCAGTATCACATCCTGCGTGAGGAAGGCACCGAGCCGCCGTGGTCGAGCCCGCTCTTGAAAGAGCATCGCAAGGGCACCTTCGCCTGCGCCGGCTGCGACCTGCCGCTGTATGCATCGGACACGAAATTCGAAAGCGGCACCGGCTGGCCGAGCTTTTACCAACCGCTGGAGAATGCCGTCGGCAAGCGCGAGGACCGCACCTTCGGCATGACCCGCATCGCTATCCATTGCCGCCGCTGCGGCGGCCACCTCGGCCACGTCTTCGACGATGGCCCGAAGCCGACCGGCCTGCGCTACTGCATGGACGGCCTCGCGCTGGTGTTCCACCCGGCGACGCCATCGGCGACGTGAGGCGGGAAGAGTCGCATCTCTGACTGACTTAGTTTCGTCATGGCCGGATTTATTCCGGCCATGACGCCGAGGATGCGGTGAGGGCGCTTCAGGCCGAATCGCGAATGCAGGCAATCCGGTTGCAAAAATGCTCTCAGCCGTCATTGCGAGGAGCGTTAGCGACGAAGCAATCCAGCTCTTGCCTTGTGGTTTTCTGGATTGCTTCGCTTCGCTCGCAATGACGAAGTCGGATGTCGTGCGCCCCCCATCCCCCGGCAATTGTTGCCCGTCCCGGCAATTGTGCCCCGGTCGCCGCAAACGCCGCTTTTTCTACTTCATTGAAACAACGCTATTATTTGGCTCCGCCCCAGTTGGCACGAGCCTTGCGACACCCGCTCCGGAATACGGTCTCGGCGCACCGCCGGCCGTCGCGCTATTCGCATCTGGAGGCGATGTCATGGGTATCTTCGGGGCTCTCACCACGTCGGTCGCGGGGTTAAGGGCGGAATCGTATGCGCTGGAAAACATCTCCGGCAACATCGCCAACTCGCAGACCACGGCGTTCAAGCGCATCGACACCAGCTTCCTCGATCTCATCCCGGAGACCGGCCCGACCCAGCAGAAGGCCGGCAGCGTCACCTCGGCGTCGCGCTCGACCAACACCGTGCAGGGCGATGTGCAGGCGGCCTCCGTCTCCACCTACATGGCGATCAACGGCTCCGGTTTCTTCGTGGTGCAGAAGCCGGGCAACTTCACCGACAACGCGCCGATCTTCGACGGCGTCGAGAACTACACGCGGCGCGGCGACTTCACGCTGAACAAGGACGGCTATCTCGTCAACGGCGCGGGCTATTATCTCGAAGGCATCCCGATCGACCCGACCACCGGCAACCTGGTCGGCAGTGCGCCGCAGGTTTTGAAATTCAAAAACGACTTCCTGCCGGCGCAGGCGACCAGCAAGGTCGAGTATCGCGCCAACCTCGCGAGCTATCCGCTCACCACCAAGCATGACGTGTCGATCCCCGGCTCCGAACTGTTGAAGCCGGCGGATTTCAGCGCGGGCAACGATCCCACCGTCGCCGGCACCGGCAAGGTGATCGGCAGCGACGTGCAGACCTTCATCGACGAGTCGATCGCCGGCGGCGCGGTGACCGCCTACGACGTGTCGGGCGCGCCGGTGAACCTGCAATTCCGCTGGGCCAAGACCGACAGCGCCTCGCTCGGCGCCGGCCACACCGATACCTGGAATATGTTCTATCAGGTCGATCCCAACGCTACCGGTACCGACACCGCCTGGCAGAACGTCGGCATCAACTTCACCTTCGGCGCCAACGGCCAGCCCAACCCGCCGGTAGCCTCGGTGACGCTGACCGGTGCGACCGTCAACGGCGTGGCGCTCGGCAATCCCGTGGTGAACTTCTCCTCCGGCGGCCTGACGCAATATGCCGACGCCAACGGTAACGTGCAGGTCAACCAGATCCAGCAGGACGGCTTCCCTGCCGGCAGCCTGCAATCGGTGTCGATCAGCAACAACGGCCGCGTGGTCGGCAACTACTCCAACGGCCGCAATCTCGATCTCGCGGAAATTACGCTCGCGACCTTCAACGGGCCGGACTTCCTCAAGCGAAAGGACGGCGGCGCGTTCGAGGCCACCGACGAATCCGGTCAGGCGCTGTTCGGTAATGGCGGCACCATCGTCGGCTCCTCGCTGGAAGGCTCCAACACCGATATCGCCGACGAATTCACCAAGCTGATCGTGACGCAGCAGGCGTACTCCGCGAACACCAAGGTGATCACGACGTCGAACCAGATGGTGCAGGATCTGCTCAACGTGCTGCGCTAACCACGCATCGCGTTGAAACACGATAGGTAGTCAGTCATGAGTTTGGGTCAGGCTTTAGCCACCGCGATGTCCGGCCTGCGCGCCAATCAGGCAGCGCTGGCGCTGGTGTCGTCCAACGTCGCCAACGCGGAGACGCCGGGCTACATCAAGAAATCGCTGATCCAGACCGCGACCACCACCGCGGATTATGGATCGAGCGTGCGGGTCGCGGGCGTCAACCGCGAACTGGATGCGTTCGTGCAGGCGCAGTTGCGCACCGAGATGTCGGGCGCCGCCTATGCCAACATCCGCTCGACCTTCCTCGCCAACTTGCAGGGCGTCTACGGCAATCCGGATTCCACCGGCACGCTGGAATCGGCGTTCAACACGCTGACGACCGCGATTCAGGCGCTGTCCACCAGTCCCGACTCGCAGTCGGCGCGCATCGGCGTGATCAATGCCGCGCAGGCCATCGCGCAGCAGCTCAATCAGGCGTCGCAGGGCGTGCAGGCGCTGCGCAACACCGCCGAGAACGGTCTCGCCAGTTCGGTCTCGACCGCCAACAATGCGATGTCGCAGATCGCGGCGATCAACAATCAGTTGCTCAGCGGCAACCAGACCGACGCATCCACCGCGTCGCTGCTCGACCAGCGCGACCAGTATATCAATCAGTTATCGCAACTGATGGACATCAAGGTGGTCGCCAACGATTCCAATCAGGTCAGCGTATTCACCACGTCCGGCGTGCAACTGGTCGGCGTCGAGGCGGCCAAGCTGACGTTCGACGCGCAGGGCACGGTGACGCCGAACACGTTCTGGAACGCCGATCCGACCAAGAGCGCGCTCGGCACGCTCAATATCTATTTCCCGCATGGCGGCAGCATGGATCTGATCGCCACCAATTCGATCCGCTCCGGCGCCATCGCCGGCTATATCGAATTGCGTGACAAGACGCTGGTGCAAGCGCAGTCGCAACTCGATCAGCTTGCGGCGTCACTGTCGAGCACGTTGTCGGATCAAACCGTCGCCGGCACGCCGGCTTCGACCGCTGGCGGCGACGGCTTCGATCTCGATCTCGCCGGCCTGCAAAACGGCAACGTCATTCACGTCAGCTACAAGGATAACGTCACCGGACAGACGCACAACCTCTCGATCGTGCGGGTCGACGATCCGTCGCTGTTGCCGTTGCCGAATTCCACCACCAACGATCCCAACGACGAAGTGATCGGCGTCGATTTTTCCGGTGGCATCGGCTCGGTGGTGACGCAGCTCAACGCCGCGCTGGGCGGCGCCAATCTGCAATTCTCCAATCCATCGGGCACGACATTGCGCGTGCTCGACGATGGCGCAGCTAATCAATCCGATGTGCTGTCGGCGTCCACCACTAAAACCATCACCGCGGCGAACAGCGGCGCGCCGCAGTTCTCGCTGTTCACCGACGGCAACGTCGCCTACACCGGCGCGATCGGCGCCAACGGATCGCAGCAGATCGGCCTGGCCGCGCGCATCACGGTGAACACGGGTCTGTTAGCCGATCCGGCGCAACTGGTTGCTTACGGTCCCGGCACCGCATCGGGCGACACCACGCGGCCGGATTTCATCCTGTCGCAACTGACCAATGCGAGCATGTACTACTCGCCGCAAACTGGCGTCGGCACGCCGAGCGCGCCGTACAAGGGCACGCTGCTCAACTACACGCAGCAGTTCCTCAGCACGCAGGGCAACGCGGCAGATGCGGCGAAGCAACTCGCCGACGGCCAGAGCGTCGTGCTCAACACCTTGCAGAACAAGATGGATGCGACCTCGGGCGTCAATATCGACGACGAGATGGCGCATCTGCTGGCGTTGCAAAATGCTTACTCCGCCAACGCGCGCGTGATGTCCGCGATCAAGGACATGTACACCGCGCTGCTGCAATCGATGTGAGGGTCTCATGGCAATCGATGGCGTAGGCAGCCGAACCTCCTATATCGGCACCTCGATCCTGAATCTGAAAAGCCAGTTGGACGATTTGCAGGAGCAACTCGCCACCGGCAAGATTTCCAGCACCTATGCGGGGCAGGGCGTCAATCGCGGCCTCGCGGTCGGCCTGCGCGCGCAGATCAGCGCGTTCGACGCCTATGCCGACACCGCGACCAACATCAACACGCGCATCAACGTCGCCAACCTGTCGCTGCAAGGTCTGGTCGATCTCAACACGCAGGTGAAGACGGCGGCGAACGGCTCCTCCATCGCACTTGGCACCAACGGACAGACGGCGGGGCAGATCTCCGCGCAGTCGGCTTTCGCCAATGCCATCGAACTGCTCAACACGCGGTCCGGCGACCGCTATCTGTTTTCCGGCCGCGCCACCGATACGCCGCCGACCGCGACCGCCGACGAAATCCTCAACGGCAGCGCCGACGGTACCCGCGCCGGACTCTCTCAGGTGATCACCGAGCGCAAGACCGCCGATCTCGGTGCGAGCGGCATGGGGCGGCTGAATATGTCCGGCGTCGGCGTGTCGCCGATCACACTGGCCGAGGACGCTGCTCCGTCGGTGTTCGGCCTCAAGCTGAGCGCGGTGAGTTCGACATTGACCGGTGCGACGGTGACGGGGCCGACGGGCAGCCCGCCGGGCATCTCGGTCGATCTCAACGGCGTCAATCCGAATGAGGGCGACAAGCTCTCCGTCACCTTCAACCTGCCGGACGGCACCAGTGAAAACGTGACGCTGACCGCGACGACGAAATCGCCGCCGCAACCCGGCGAATTTCTGATCGGCGCGACCGCCGCCGATACCAGCGACAACCTGCAAGGCGCGTTGCAGAGTGGCGTGAAGACGCTGGCGAACACAGCGCTGGTGGCAGCGTCGGCCGTGGCGGCGTCGAACAGTTTCTTCGGCTCGCCGCCGCAGCGCGTCGATACCTCCGGCGGGCCGCTGGATTCCGCGACCGGCCTCGTCGATGGCACGCCGGCCAACACCATCTCGTGGTACACCGGCGAGCCGGCGCAAGGCCCAACGGATTCCGCGCGCGGCACGGCGGTCGGAAAGATCGATCAGTCGATCACTGTGCAATACGGCGCGCGCGCCAACGAGGATGCGTTCCGCGTGCAGTTGCAGAACATCGCGGTCTATGCCGCGGTGACCACATCGGCCACCGATCCCTATGCCAGCGGGCAGGTTACCGCGTTGAGCCAGCGTGTGGCGCTGAATCTGTCGCCGCAGCAGGGCGTGCAGACCATTCAGGACATTCAGGCCGACTTCGCCGGCGCGCAGACCGCGATGAAATCGGCGGGCGATCGTCAGGCGCAGGTCAAGACCATGACGCAGACGATGCTGGATTCCATCGAGGGCGTTTCGCCAGAAGAAACCGCGACGAAAATCCTCGCGTTGCAGACCAGCCTGTCCGCGTCGTACCAGACCACCGCGATGATGTATCAGCTCAGCCTGGCGAAGTTTCTCTAAGGGCTTGGGGGCATCGTAAGAGACTTCGTCATTGCGAGCGAAGCGAAGCAATCCAGCAGGCCACGAAGCAAGAGCTGGATTGCTTCGTCGCTAACGCTCCTCGCAATGACGGCGTGTATCCTCTAGCGAAAACCTCAAGCCGACTTGCGTTCGGCCTGTTGTTCCCGCAACTGGCGTGCGTCGTCGAGCAGCTTGGCCTCGTGCGCGATCAGTTTCCGGGCTTCCTTCAGCGCGTGATAGAGGTCACCGTTGAGGATGTGATTGTTGATGGCCTCGATGAACGGCCACGAGCTCGGCGCGGCGCTGATGAGATCCTTGATCAGGCTGAAGTAGGCCGGGTGATGCGCCATCGGGTCCGGCGCGAGATACATCAACTGTACCGCGAGATAGATCAGCTTGGCTGGCGTGTCGGCGGTCTCCGGTGTCAGAATGTCCTTCTCGCGCAGGATCGGAATGCGATCGCCTTCGATCAACAGCTTAGCGCGCTGATCGGTGTTGGTGATGACGCAGGCGCCGATGATGATCCGCTCGTGTGGGCGAAGTTCGACCTTCAGCGCCATGCCGCTCTCCTGTTGTTGTGTCGCGAAACCGGTGACGTGAGCGACGCCGTTAGCAAACTGAAACGGCGTCCGTATTCAAACCGACAACACGATCCTTTCCGATCATGGTTAACGGCGGGTTAACGCCGGCCATGCGCGGCAACTCATCGACGGCGGAATATACAACGTTCGCAAGGGCATCGTCGCGGCAAGCGGCATCGCGACGCGCGAAGCACGCTGACATTGCCAGGCGGATCGATCGAAATGCGCCGGTTCGTTTCATGTTTTTTTAGAGTCTTGGCTCCAGTGTGCCGGAGTTGTCCGATGGAAAAGATCGGCGATACGCACACTCTCGTTCACACCAGAAAGGTATGACAATGTCAGGTATCGTTCTCTCGGCGTCCGTGCGCCAGAACCTCCTCTCCCTCCAGTCCACCGCCGATCTGCTCTCCACCACGCAGAACCGTCTTGCCACCGGCAACAAGGTCAACTCGGCGCTCGACAATCCGACCAACTTCTTCACCGCGCAGGGCCTGAACAACCGCGCCAGCGACATCAACAACCTGCTGGACTCGATCGGCAACGGCGTGCAGGTGCTCCAGGCCGCCAACACCGGCATCACCTCGATCCAGAAGCTGGTCGACACCGCGAAGTCGATCGCCAACCAGGCGCTGCAGACGCCGTCGGGCTATTCGAAGTCGACAGCGACGAGCGCCGCTCTTGCGAGCAATGCGACCGCCGATAATCTGCTCGGCGCCGATACGGCCGCGAAGGTGGTCGGAACCTCGGTCACCAATCTTGCAACGGCCTCGGACGTCTCGACGGCGGCTGGCGGTGGCTTCGCCAACGGCGACACTCTGATCGTCAACGGTAAGACCATCACGTTCTCGTCCGCTGCTGGCGCAACGACTGCGACCACGACCGATGCTGTCACTGGCAACGTCACCGTCAACATGGACTACAACGACGGCACCGCCAAAAAGGCGACCACCACCGACCTTATGAGCTCGATTGCTGGCGCCATCGGCGGAGGCGCCACCGCAGCGATCGCTACCAACGTCGTCACAATCACGGCCGGAAACAATAACGACAGCATCACGCTGGGCGGCACTGCGCTGAGCAAGTTGGGACTGACTGCCGGATCGAAATCCGCCACGTCGACGCACGCTGGTGAAGCCATCACCATCGGATCGGTCGATGGTAGCGCAGCTCAGACCATCACGTTCGGAACTGCGGCTGGCCAGGTCAATACTCTCGCCGACTTGAACACCAAGCTCGCCGCGAGCAATTTGACCGCCTCTCTCGGCACCGACGGCAAGCTGACGTTCGCCACGACGAACGATCACGCATCGTTCGATCTGTCCAAGACTCCGAGCGTATTCTCGGGGACCGCCACCACCGGATTCCTTGGCAGTCTGACGGCTGCGGGACCGTCGCCGGACAACAACTCGCTGGCGACCCGTGCGAGCCTTGTTGCCCAGTACAATCAGGTCATCGACCAGATCAAGACGACCGCGCAGGACGCGTCCTTCAACGGCGTCAATCTGCTGAACGGCGACCAGCTCAAGCTGGTGTTCAACGAAACCGGCAAGTCCACCCTGACCATCCAGGGCGTCACCTTCGACCCGACCGGCCTCGGCCTGTCGAGCCTCAAGGCGGGCACCGATTTCCTCGACAACGCCTCGACCAACAAGGTTCTGGACTCGCTCAACAACGCGTCGAGCACGCTGCGCTCGCAAGCTTCGAGCTTCGGTTCGAACCTCTCGATCGTGCAGATCCGTCAGGACTTCAACAAGAACCTGATCAACGTGCTGCAGACCGGCTCGTCCAATCTGACGCTGGCCGACACCAACGAGGAAGCGGCGAACAGCCAGGCGCTGTCGACCCGCCAGTCGATCGCGGTGTCCGCGCTGGCGCTGGCGAATCAGTCGAACCAGAGCGTGCTGCAGCTGCTCCGCTAAGCAAAGCCAATTTACGCAAGACGGAAACGGCGGGGGAAACCCCGCCGTTTTTGCTTTCGTAAGGCACATCAACACGAAGGTCGTCGTCCCTGCGAAGGCAGGGACCCATACGCCGTGTCGTCGCGGCATGACGCGGCGATGGTTGCAAGGTCGTTACCGGATCGCAGATGTCAGGGGTTATAGGTCCCTGCCTTCGCAGGGACGACTCCGAGGATGGCTTGATGGCGCTGTAACCGTCATGCTTTGAAATTCGTCGCTTCGCTTCTCGCGATTGCGGTTTCGTTTGATCGTCCGTCCCTAAATGAAAACCGAGTGCCCGGTTTCCGTCACAGTTGAAAATGAATGGTAACCATATCTAAACGCGAGCGTACTAAAGTAGTGCCGTGTCTGCCTGTTTCAGCGAATCCCATTGAGGTCGTGAATGTCCAACGCCGCTTCCGCTTATGCCCGCACGTCGCAAACCACTGCTTCCCCCCGTGAGATCGAGGCACAAGCGCTCCTGAAGGCGGCCCGACAGCTGCAAGAGGTGCAGGCGAACTGGACCGGCCCCGACAAGAACATGCACGATGCATTGCTGTTCAACCGCCGTCTGTGGTCGATCTTCATGGGGGCGGTCGGGAGCAACGAAAGCGAGCAGACGCTGGAGATCCGTCAGAACATTACCAACATCGGCATTTTCGTGCTGAAGCAGACGGTCGAGATGCAGACCAATCCCGATCCGGCGAAACTGAAATCGCTGATCGACATCAACTGCAATCTTGCCGCCGGCCTGTCCGGCCGCGCCTGACGCCGCTGGACGACGCCATGGCCGATCTCTGGAACATCATCTCGTCGAATTACATCACGGTGGGCGGCGCGGTGCCGTCCAACTCGAAATACGTGGCGGTCGATCCCGAGGCGTTCGAGGGAAGCTGGAAGGGCAAGTACGCCAACGGTACCTCGTTCGACGTCTCGATCTCGAACGTCAACGGCTTCCGCGCCAAGGTGAAGTATCTCAGCGGCAGCACGATCAAGTATCAGGACGTGCTGATCCGTGACAGTTCGTTTCGGATCGGCGATTCCAAGTTCATGCTGACTGGCAACAACAAGGCCCAGATTGCCACCGTGGTGACGAACCCGGTCACCGGCACCTCGACGCTGGAAAAGGCCGCCGCGACGCGGGGGTGAGCTTCGTGACGCGGGCGGGAGGCGGCATTCTTTATGCTGTCTCGTGATGCCGTCTTGTGCGAACGCCGCCACCACGCTCTCGGCGTCGTCCCCGCGCAGGAGGGGACCCATAACCCCTGGCCTCGATGAGTATCGTAAGCGCAAGCGACAACCGCTTTCCGCATCACTTCCGCTGCGGCGTATGGGTCCCCGCCTGCGCGGGGACGACGGTTTCGGGTTGTAGGGCCTTCTGTTCAATATTTTTTCGAACGGACCGCCTCACGCCGTCCTGTCGGCGGCGGGCTCGCGCAACTGTTCGTCCTTGAGCATGTCCATCGCGCGGAAGTAAGCGCGGCGGCGCAGCATCGCTTCGTCGGGGAATTGCCGCACCACGATGCTCGTGCGGTTGTCGACCACCTGATACACCATCGATGCGGCGTCGCGATCGAAGATGGTCTGATGCGACGTGCCGGCGTTGCCGCCGGATGAATCGTTACGGACGTGCGCGGACACATCCGCCGCCGTAATCGTCTGGCTGGCGGGGAGTTGCGTAGCGACGGCATCGCGCGCGGCGTCGTTGGCAGGTTGCACAAACGAAACCGCGACTGGCGCGGCAGCCGGCTTGATGTTGAAATCCATACCCATGGCAGCCTCCTGGCTTCCGGTGAGTCAAATCCCAACCCCTCCCTGGTGGCAACCCTATCCGGCGCTTCTCAACGTCGCGTTAGGGAACGCGATGAACGTGCGGCTTCGATATTTGTCATGGTTTGATTCAAATGCGCGGCGTTGGCGTCGCGCGTGGCGAGGATGAAATGAAGGACTAAAAATGTCGGTGTCGTCCCCGCGAAGGCGGGGACCCATACGCCGTGTCGTTCGTGATGCAGGCAGTATTCGTGATTTTTGCGGACTATCGTGCTAACCGCGCCCGCCAGGGGTTATAGGTCCCCGCCTTCGCGGGGACGACGTTTAGTCTGTGCACAAAATAAACGTCTGATCAGACGCTCACGACAACGTCTTCGTACAACTCTCAACCTATCACTCACAGCGACCTGCTCACCGCGAGCGGCGTGATGTGGCGCGGGCCGGGCGTGGCGCGCTGACCGTTGGCGGTGTAGGTCTGCGGAATGTTGCGCCGCTGCACCTCGGTGTTGACGCCGCGCACCACGCCTTCGGAGACGGCGTGTGCGGTGGCCAGCACCGTGAGGTTGACTTGCAGCATCGCGCGAAACGTTTCGTGCTGGCGCTGCAAGGTGGCCAGCAGTTCCGGCGCGACCGCGCGCAGATGCGGCTGGTTCGCCTTCAATGCGGAGACGAGGTTGACGTAGCGGCGCGATAGCGCGGATTTGTCGGCCTCCAGCGCCATGGCATCGACGACGCGGCCGGCACGCACCAGATCGGTCTCGCGTTCGACGACGTCGAACAACGCAGCCATCACATCGGCCATCTCGGTTGCGAGCCGTTGCGGATCGACGGCGGATGAAGCCATGGCCGGCGCTTGAGGGTGCGGAGGACGGTGCATGAAAGAGCCTCAGGATTAGCCGGCGTTGTTGGCCTGTTGCAGGATCAGGGTGTGATAGACGTCGTTGGAGATACCGATGCCGCCGGCCTGCGCAAACGAGCGCGCATATTGCTCGGTCTGCATCGCGCGCCACACGCCGGTGCCGGGCGTGTCGCCGAACGGGCCGTCGCCTTTCAGGCCGCTGGTCATTTGTGAGAACATGGTGTTGAGAAACATCGCCTCGAAATCCTGCGCGGTGGATTTCGCCTTGGCCTGCGCCTGCGGCGAGACGCGGGCGAGCGCCTGCTCGAAGGCGATGTCACGGGTCGGATGGGTGTTGGCGTGCGCGGCGGGGGCGAAGCCGTTCATCACATCACCTCGATATCGGCTTCGATCGCGCCGGCCGCCTTGATGGCTTGCAGGATGCCGATCAGGTCGCGCGGGCCGATGCCGAGGCCGTTGAGGCCATCGACAAGCTGCTGCAACGAGACGCCGTCCTTCACCAGCGCCAGCTTCTTGCCGTCCTCCTGCACGCCGACGCGGGTGTTCGGCGTTACCACGGTGCGACCCCGCGACAGCGGGTTGGGCTGGCTGACCTGCGGGCTCTCGGAAATCGACACGGTGAGGTTGCCTTGCGCGACGGCAACCGTGGCGACGCGCACGTCGCGGCCCATCACGATGATGCCGGAACGCTCGTCGATGATGATCTTGGCGACGGTGTCGGGCTCGACCTGCAACTGTTCGATCTCGGTCAGCAGCGCGACCACGTTGCCCTTGAATTCCTTCGGGATCGACAGTTGTACGGTGGAGGGATCGATCGGCTCAGCGGTCTTGGTGCCGAGGAAATCGTTCACCGCGGCGGCGATGCGTTTCGCGGTGGTGAAGTCGGCGTTGCGCAGCGCCAGGCGCACGTTGGGCAGCCGGTTCAATGCGAACTCGATTTCGCGTTCGATGATGGCGCCGTTGACGATGCGGCCGTTGGTCGGCACGCCCTTGGTGACGCTGGCGGCGGCGCCTTCCGCCGAGAAGCCGCCGATGGCGAGCGAGCCTTGCGCCACCGCGTAGACGTTGCCGTCGGCGCCGAGCAGCGGCGTCACCAGCAGCGTACCGCCTTGCAGGCTCTTGGCGTCGCCGAGCGCGGAGACGGTGACGTCCATCCGCGTGCCCTGGGTGCCGAAGGCGGGCAGGTTGCCGGTCACCATCACCGCGGCGACATTGCCGGTGCGGATGGTGGCGCCGCGGATGTTGACGCCCATGCGCTCCAGCATCGCTTGCAGCGACTGCTTGGTGAAAGGAATGTTGTTGAGGGTGTCGCCGGTGCCGTTAAGGCCGACGACAAGGCCGTAGCCGATCAACTGGTTCTGGCGCACGCCTTCGACGTTGGCGAGGTCCTTGATGCGCGAGGTGGCGAAGGCGGCGGTTGAGGGCAACGCCACGCCAAGCGCCAATAGCGCCATGCCGATTGCATGGGCGAGGGCCCGACCGAATCCCGTTTTGCGCACGCCTGGCATCGTTGCTCCCCACTGACGCCGTTGCCGGGACACACCCCATGCTCCCCACGAGGTTATCCCGCCGTTAACCATGCGAACCGCGTGCCAGTTCGAAATGCTCGATAAGCCTTTGATGGGATTGATTTGTTCTTCGGAGAGGGGTGCGGGAGCCGGGGCCGGGCCAAGGCGAAACTGCCGCCATCGGTAAATTTTGCCGGGTCGTTTACCGGCTGTTAACCACGTCGCATCCAGTGTTCCATCCGGAGAAAACCTCCGTGGAATGACACCATGCGCATTTATGGACCCAACGGGACGACCCTCGGCACACCGGCCGGCGCGGCACGGCGGAGCAACAGCAGCGGCTTCGTGCTGCCGGACATGGGTGGAGCGCCGGAAGCACGACCGGCGACGGCGCCGAAAGCGGCCGCCGGCATCGACGCGCTATTGGCTTTGCAGGGCATTGAGGACCCGACCGAGCGACGCAAGCGTTCGGTGCGGCGCGGGCGAGGCGCGCTGGATGCGCTCGACGATCTCAAGATCGGATTGCTGTCGGGCTCGCTCGACAACGCGACCGTGATGCGCCTGCGCGACGCCGCCGCCAACCTCAAGGAAACCTCCGGCGATCCCGGCCTCGATGCCGTGCTGTCGGAAATCGAATTGCGGGTCGAGGTCGAGTTGGCGAAGGCGGGACGGACTTAGCTGAAGAGTTTCGCCTAAGAGGTTGATTAGAATCGCAGAACAAACTTCACCGTCGTCCCCGCGCAGGCGGGGACCCATACGCCGTGTCGCTCATGATGCACAGGGCGATAGTGATTGTTGTCGGCTACTTACTCTCACCACGAACGCCAGGGGTTATGGGTCCCCGCCTGCGCGGGGACGACGATTTTCGTGTTGCTAATCAGTCCGTAAAACAGACATCCTGTCAGACACCGCGAAGGTCGTCGCCGGCTTACCTCACGCCGCATCCTTCTGGCTGCCGTCGTAGCGTCGCTGCGATGCCTGCACGTCCTTCAGGTGCGTTTCCGCCCAATGCCGCAGCGGATCGACGGCTTTCGCCAGCGTCATGCCGAGCGGCGTGATGGAATACTCCACCGTCACCGGCACGGTGGCGATGGCGTGCCGCTTCACCAGCCCGTCACGCTCCAGGTTCTTCAACGTCTGCGACAGCATCTTCTGCGAAATTCCATCAATGTGACGACGTAACGCGTTGAAGCGCATCGGTTCCTTGCGCAGAAGGCCGAGCAGCAACACCGCCCATTTGTCGCCGACGCGATCGAGAATCAGGCGCGTCGGACATTGCGCGTTGTAGGGATTTCCAGGCTTCATCGGCTTCGCTCCATCGTGTGCCTGTCGGGACCCGGTTTCGTCGGAGTGACCAAGTCATCTTAAAGTGCTCTCTTCACACCTGCAATCTTTTCGATATCTAGTAACTTATTGTTACCATATAGGTCCGAGCGTTGCCTGGACCGGATATCGGAGAGTTTTCCATGAAGGTTGCAGTCATCGGTGGAACCGGACGCGTCGGTTCACGGATCGTTGATGAACTGGCGCGCCGCGCACACGACGTCACCGTGATCGTGCGGCATCCGGAAAAGGTTGCGGCGCGCTCCGGCGTCACCGCGGTCCAAGCCGACGTGTTCGACATTGACGGACTGGCCAAGGCGGTGGCCGGACACGATGTCGCGGTCAGCGCCGTGCATTTCACCGCCAGCGATCCGGCGCGGCTGATCGCCGCCGTGAAGCAGGCGCGAATCGGGCGCTATGCCGTGGTTGGCGGCGCCGGCAGCCTGGAGGTTGCGCCCGGCGTGGCGCTGATGTCCACACCTGAATTCCCAGCGGCCTATAAGGCCGAAGCCGAAAAGGGTGGCGTTTTTCTCGATTTGTTGCGCCGCGAAACGGAACTCGACTGGACATTCCTGTCGCCGTCGGCGCTGTTCGTCGAGGGCGAGCGCACCGGCAAGTTCCGCCTCGATGGCGACCGATTGCTGACCGACGCCGCCGGCAAAAGCTGGATTTCCTTCGAGGATTACGCAGTGGCGCTGGCGGATGAAATCGAGCGCCCAGCCCATTCGCGACAGCGGTTTACCGTCGGCTATTGAAGGTCTGCGACAGGTTCCCTGGGAATCATGGGATGGCGTCCCGGGCTTCGTGGCAATGAGGCCCGGGACGATATTGTCTGACACAAGGCGGCGCTATATAAGCGCGGCGCGGCGGACCCATTCCGGCGCCTCGCACAAAAAAATGGATTGGCCTTGGAAAAGTTGAAGAATTATCGACCCTCCGAAAAAGAGCCTTTCATGAACGAGCGCCAGCGCGAATATTTTCGCAACAAGCTGCTGGCCTGGAAGGACGAGATTATCAAGGAGTCCAAGATCACGTTGCAGACGCTCCAGGAGGAGAACGTCAATCATCCGGATCTTGCCGACCGCGCTTCGTCGGAAACCGATCGCGCCATCGAGTTGCGCTCGCGCGACCGCCAGCGCAAGCTGATCTCCAAGATCGACGCGGCGTTGCAGCGGATCGAAGACAACACCTATGGCTATTGCGAGGAAACCGGTGAGCCGATCTCGCTGAAGCGCCTCGAGGCGCGGCCGATCGCGACGCTCTCGGTCGAGGCGCAGGAGCGCCACGAAAAGCGCGAGAAGGTCTATCGCGACGAATAGCGCGACGACGGAAGAACAGATTTATGACGACGGCCGGACCTTGCGTCCGGCCGTTTGCGTTTCAGACGGTTGTTGACCGTTGCGGATATCGGCGAAGGGTGGGGCCGTCGCTACGCATACACAAAGTCGACGGCCCCGTGCCGCGCAATTGAAATCGTGACCGGCCCTCTTGGAAGACATTCCGGCCAACTCTGCGCGACGCTGCGACGATAACCGGACGCCGCGCCGCGACAACTTAACTCGCATCTTAACCTAACTGTTAAAGGTTACCGCCGGGATCCGGAGTTCACTGGAGAGGCTGAGTTAATGCGCGAGGGAGGAAACCCATATCAATTTCCGCCATTGCTTTGTTGTTGGCGCACCATGACGGGAATTTGGATCACCATGCATTCAACCGTCATGCCCGGCTTTATGCCGGGCATCCACGTCTTAAAGGCGGTGTAAGTTCAAAGACGTGAATGGCCGGGACCATAGGCGAGCGAAGCGACGCCGTTCTTCGAACGGCTACGGGCGAGCGAAGCGACGCCGTTCTTCGAACGGCTACGGGCGAGCGAAGCGACGCCGTTCTTCGAACGGCTACGGGCGAGCGAAGCGACGCCGTTCTTCGAACGGCTAAGCCCGGCTATGACAGATATTTGGGTGCGTGCAGATCTGAGGCTTCTGATGGGGATTCCAACGCACGACAGAGCGCCATCCGCGTCACGCGCCCGTCGAAGGCGTCTCGATGCGGCGGGACCAGTCCTCGGTTTTCCCTGACGCCAAACGTGCCTCGACCAGACGTAGCCAGCTTTCCGGCAATCCCGGAATGGTTGCGAGTTCGGTCAGCGCGGCGCGGTTCATGCGGTCGTGGTAGAGCAGGTGCGAGACGCGGGCGAGCGACCAGTCGGGGTTGGGCCGTGCGATCAGCGTACCGCGATCGCCCGCTGTGACGATGCCGGGCTCGATGACCCGGAAGTACCAGCCGGAGCGCCCGGTGTCCTGCACGCGGCGCGCCATATCGGGGACGTCGAAGCGCAGGTTCAGTTTCCAGCACGGCTGCCGGCCCTGACTGACTTCAAGCAACGCGGTGCCGACGCGCCAGCGATCGCCGAGGCAAACGTCCGCTTCGGTCGCGCCGTCGAGCACCAGGTTCTCTCCGAATGCACCGCGCCGAAAGCGCGCGGCGCGCTCCGGCAGCTCTTGCGCCCACGCCGACATGTGCGAGATCGCATAGGCGTGGACCGCCTTGTGCGGCCCGCCGTGGTGTCTGGTGTCGGCCTGCTCGTCGCCATGGAGGCCGAGAGTATCGACAGTGAGCGAGCCCTCGACCGGCTGCTTGTCGATCGCGCTTCGCGCGCCCGCCGTGCCGAGCGCCCCAGCGCGGCCGACGCGGAGTTCGAGTATTTCAAATGCGGACATGATTTGATGCCGTTGGAACCGCGACGACCATACGCATGTCGTGTCTGAAACGAAAGGTCGAGCCGCGACAAGACCCGCGCTGGATGGTGGGCGACGAAACAGGACACGCACCGACCAGGATCATGAGTGGCGGAACTGCATTGCCGGTGAAAAAAATCGGAAAGTTCCGTGGGAACTCGCGGGATATCTGTTAAGACGGACCATTCTTCAATTTATTCAGTTATCGATATTCGTCCGATAATTTCTATGAGGTTCCCATGCTTCGCAATAACGCGGCGCAAGCTCGAATTTCGACACGCGCGATCTTGATCGGCGCCATCATCTTCAACGTCATTGCGGTGGGCGCTTCGGAAGTACAGCGCCGCGGCCTGACGTATCGCATCGAAGAACTGATCCTCAAGCAGGACAAGGCGCGGAGCGACGAAACCATGCGTATCGAGAAGGGGATCGCCGATCAGGGGCGGCGTGTCGCAGACATGCAGTCTGCGATCGGAGCGTTGCGTGTTCTGATCAAGGATGGCCGGTTTGCCTCAACCTCGGATATCGAAACCGCTATCGCGCAACGTCTGACCGATGGCAGCAGCATCACCATCCGCTTCGATAACAGTGCTCTCGAAACTCGCGACGGGACCGGCGCTATTCTGTGCGGGCCGGAGGCGGCGAGCGGCTATTTGGGCGCTTTCGTTGCCGGCGAGGAATATACGATCAGCTACGATAAGTCCTCGCAACAGTGGACCGGGTCTGGGCCGGCCCAATCCATGGCCAGAGACAAGGCCACCGGCAAATGCACCAATCTCAAAAACGTCTACGGCCCGAAAGACCTCCACAAAACCGTCACACCGGCCGACGCGCTCATCCTCTGGGGAGCGGCGCTTAAGCTCAATGGTCTCGATATCTCGTTCGAAGACAAGAAAGTCGGTCGCGTGGTCTGGGTGAATTGACGGTTGCAGCGATCATTCGATGCCGCAAATGAGAAGCGGCCTTCGCAGGGGAGCTACGAAGGCCGCGTCGTACGCTACGTCGCGCCTAGGTTCGCGACGTCGCGTGGGAGCTCAAGAGATCAGGTCAGAAGGGCAGCAGCACGTCGAGCACCTGTTGGCCGTAGCGCGGTTGCTGCACGTCGGTGATCTGGCCGCGGCCGCCGTAGGCGATGCGGGCCTGCGCGATCTTGCTGGAGTCGATGGTGTTGTCGCTCTGGATATCTTCCGGACGGACGATGCCGGCCACCACCAGTTCGCGCACTTCGAAATTGACGCGGATTTCCTGCTTGCCTTCGACGACGAGATTGCCGTTGGGCAGCACTTGCGTCACCACGGCGGCGACGCTGGTTTGCAGGTTCTCCTGGCGCTGCACCGAGCCCTTGCCGTCGCTGGACGCGGTGGAATCCGCAGTAATCACCTTGCCCGGCAAGACCTTCGCCGCGTTGCCTGACAACAGCTTGCTGCCGAGGAAATCCGTGACGCCGGAATCTTCCTTGTTGGTGCGGCTGCGCTGGGTTTCGTTGGCGATGTTGGCCTTGTCGGTGAAGTTCACGGTCACCGTGAGGATGTCGCCGACCTGATGCGCGCGCTGATCCTTGAAGAACGCGCGCGAGCCGTTGCGCCACAGCGAGTTGGCGGCGTAGGAGGCCGGCTCCGGCTTCGGCATCGGCATCTGCACCGGCTTGTAGCCCGGCTGCGTCGTCGGATTTTCGATCGACGTCAGCGCCGGCTTCTCGCCGATCGCCGACAGGCGGTCGATCGAGGAGCATCCGCTGGCGAGGGTCGCGGTCGCCAGCAACGCGGCGGTGAGGATGGCACGGTTTTGAAACTTGAACATCAACGTGACTCGGCTTTACGGGGATCGGACAGGGCCGTGTTGGCGGCGACCGCGACGGGCGCGGGCAGGCTTGCGGTGACGACAGGCTGCGGCGCGCTGACGAGGACCTGATTCCGGCCGGAGACAATGCCGGAGAAGGTGCGCTTGGATTGCAGATTCATGACATTGACGATGTCGCCTTCGGTGCCGTTCTCCAGCGCCTTGCCGCGAATGGTCAGCGTGATGCCGGCAGCATGATAAACGATGGTGACAGCCTGATCGCGCTGCACGAGGTCGGGCTTGGCGAGATCCGATTGGCGCAGCGCCTGGCCGAGCCGCAACTGCCGCCGCGCCTGCATCCCGACCACCTGCGTGCCGATAGCCGCGTCGCGGCCGACTTCGGCGCGCGGGCGCCGTTCAACGGTGACATCCGACGCCTTGATGATCTCGTTGCGGTCGATGGCACGCATCAGCACCACCGCTTCGATGGTCTCGACAGCGGTACCCGTGAAGCGCAGCCGGGTCGGCGCTGAGCCCTTGGTGTTGGCGATCTCGAACGCCACGTCGAAATGGCCGCCGCGCGGATCGAAGTGAACCGAAACCGGGCGCAGCGCGCCGGCGTTGGCGGCGTCGAGCTGCAAGGTCTGCACGCCGCGATCGAAGGTCAGTTCGATGTCCTTGGCATCGCCGAGGCCGTTGCGATGCTCCAGCGCGGCGGCGATGCCCTGTTCGATCTCTTTCGCCTCGACGGTGCGCGCGAGCCGCGTCACCGAGACCTCGCGCAAATCCTTGGTATCGACGCCGATCACTTGATGCGCGCGCAGGGCGGCAAGCACCTGCGCGGTCGGCAGCGATCCGGTGGTGCCGAGATCAGGTGCGCGATAGATCGCGATGGCGGCGGCGTCGCCGGCGTTGTCGATCATGTCGCCGATCCGCACCACGTCGGAGGTCACGGTCACATTGGCGTGCAGCACCGGAACGGTCGGCGCGATGCCGGCGGATTGCGCGAACGCCGCGAGCGGCGCGGCGGCGATCAGTGCGGCGGTCAGCAGGGAGCGGATCATGATCACGGTTTCCCTTAGCGGAACATGTTCGAGGTCGATTGCAGCATCTGGTCGGCGGCGCTGATGACCTTGGCGTTCATTTCGTAGGCGCGCTGCGCGGCGATCAGGTCGGAGATTTCCGACACCACTTCGACATTGGCCTGTTCGAGGTTGCGCTGTTGCATGTCGCCGTAGCCGTCCAGCGTGGCGATGCCATCCTGCGGCGGGCCGGAGGCTGGCGTCTCGGTGAACAGGTTGTCGCCGACAGGCTGCAAGCCGGCCTTGTTCATGAAGCGGGTGAGGCCGATCTGGCCGAGGATGGTCGGCGTGGTCGAGCCCGGCACCGTCACCGAGACTTGCCCCTGCGCATTGATGGTGATGCCGGAAGAGTTCTGCGGAATGGTGATGGTCGGTTGCAGCAGGTTGCCCTGCGCGTTGACGACGCGGCCCTGCTGGTCGGTGGTGAAGGAGCCGTCGCGCGTGTAGGCGAAGGTGCCGTCCGGCATTTGAATCTTGAAGAAGCCTTCGCCGCGCACCGCGATATCGAGATCGTTGCCGGTGGGCGACAGCGTGCCCTGGCCCATCAGGCGCGGCGTGCCGACGGTTTTCACACCGCCGCCGATGTCGATGCCGACCGGCAGGATGGTGCCCTGATCGGAGGCCTGCGCGCCGATGCGGCGGACGTGGTCGTAGATCAAATCCTGAAACGCCGCGCGCTGCTTCTTGTAGCCGGTGGTGCGCATGTTGGCGATGTTGTTGGAGATCACCTGGACGTTGAGCTCCTGGGCGGCCATGCCGGTCGCTGCGGTATAGAGAGCGCGCATCGGTCAGTTTCCTTGTGCCTCAGGCCGGAACGTCGGCAAGTTTTTCGATAGCGGTGCGGCGCAGGTCGCTCTGCTGCTGCAACAGCGCGGAAATCTGCGTGTAGGCGCGGGTCACCGAGATCATGCGGCTCATCTCGACGACGGAGTTGACGTTGGACTTCTCGATGAAGCCCTGCTGCACCCGCGCGGCGGTGTCGACCTGCGGCGCCATGCCGTTGGCCGAATAGAGGTTGGCGCCTTCCTTCAGCAGCTTCTGCGGATCGGCGAACTTCACCAGCCGCAGCTTGCCGCGCACCGAGTCGATGCGGGTGTTGGCGCCTTCCAGCACGGTGATGGTGCCGTCGGCCGAAATGGTGATGTCGTGGTCGGTCTGCTGCATCTGGATCGGGCCGTTGGCGCCGATCACCGGAAAGCCGCCGGAGTTCACAAGCTGACCGGTGGAATTGACGCGCAGGCCGCCGTCGCGGGTGTAGCGCTCGCCGCCGGGGGTCTGCACCACGAGAAAGGCGCTGCCGTCGATGGCGACGTCGAGCGGATTCTTGGTTTCCTGGGTCGGCCCTTGCGCGAAGTCGTGAAAGGTCGCGCGGTCCTGCACATAGCTGAGACGGCGGTCGCGGCCAATGAAGTTGTCCTGATGCGCCACCGGCATCAGGTATTCCTCGAACAGCGACTGGTCCGACTTGAAGCCGTTGGTGTTGACGTTGGCCACGTTGTTGGCCACGACGTCGATCTGCCGCTCCAGCGCGACCTGCCGCGATAATCCGATGAGGAGGGTATTCTCCATCGGCCTAATCTCCCCTGATGACGATCGGGGGTGGCCTCTCCCAAAGCTGGCCCCGATCCACGACCCGCAAGTTCTCCCAAACCGGCGGCTCGGGATCAGTTAAGCGAAAGCCGTGCCAGTTTCCGAATTGCAGTTAATTCAATGGGTTGACGTTCTGGAGGGGAGCCGGCGAGGGCGGCAATAACCGCTTGTTGACCATATTGGCCCGGCAAAAATTTCCCAGTTGAGGGGCAAAAGAAAGATTCCGTTAACCATTGCGGCCCTAGCGTCCGAAATGAGGCAGGGCGCGTGTGCGCCGGGGGCATTTGTATCGCGTAGTGGCTGCTCGGCAGCATCGGGCTCACCCCATTTGGCGGGCGAGCGATGGCAGACAACGAACAGACCGAAGAAGGCGCGGCAGCGGCGGACGCCGCACCGGCTCCAAAGAGCAAGCGCAAGCTCGTCATCATCGCGGCCGCCGTGTTGCTGTTGCTCGGCGCGGGCGGCGGCGGCTGGTTCTTCTTCTTTAATCATCATGGCGAGGAAAAGCACGCGGAGGCACCGGCACCGAAGCCGCCGGTGTTCGTCGACGTGCCGGATATCCTCGTCAACCTCGCCGGATTGCCGGGCGAGCGGGTGCAATACCTGAAGATCAAGGTCGTCCTCGAAGTGAAGGACGAGCCGCTGGTCGAAAAGATCAAGCCGACCATGCCGCGCCTGATGGACATCTTCCAAACCTATCTGCGCGAATTGCGCGCCACCGATCTCAGCGGCTCCGCCGGCCTGTTCCGCCTCAAGGAAGAACTGACCAAGCGCGTCAACGCCGTGATCTCGCCGGGGCAGGTCAACGCCGTGCTGTTCAAGGAAGTCGTGGTGCAATGAGCGGACGGGTTCACAGCGGACGGGTTCAAGGTCATGGCCGGTAACGACCAACTCGATCAGGACGCCATTGCCGCGCAATGGGAAGCCTCGCTCGATTCCGAGGATCCGGAAGCGGCGGCGAAGGCGGCTGCGGAGAACGAAATCACCGGTGTGATGGCGGAACAATGGGCCGCCATGGTCGAGGACGGCGGCCGCGAAACCACCAGCGGCAAGAACGGCAACGAACGGGTGCTGTCGCAGGAAGAGATCGACAACCTGCTCGGCTTCTCCGTCGGTGAAATCAACATCGACGACAATTCCGGCATTCGAGCCATCATCGACTCGGCGATGGTCTCCTACGAGCGTCTGCCGATGCTCGAGATCATCTTCGACCGCCTGGTGCGGTTGATGACGACGAGCCTGCGCAATTTCACTTCCGACAACGTCGAGGTCTCGCTCGACCGCATCACCTCGGTGCGGTTCGGCGATTACATGAATTCGATTCCGCTGCCGGCAGTGCTGTCGGTGTTCAAGGCGGAAGAGTGGGAAAACTTCGGCCTCGCCACCATCGACGCCAGTCTGATCTATTCGATGATCGACGTGCTGCTCGGCGGCCGTCGTGGTCAGGCGTCGCTGCGGGTCGAGGGGCGTCCCTACACCACCATCGAAACCAATCTGGTGAAGCGGCTGATTGAGGTTGTGCTGGCCGATGCCGAGCAGGCGTTCCGGCCGCTGTCGCCGGTGACCTTCACCATCGACCGCCTCGAAACCAATCCGCGCTTCGCCGCCATCAGCCGGCCCGCCAACGCTGCGATCCTGGTGCGGCTGCGCGTCGATATGGAAGACCGCGGCGGCAACATCGAACTGCTGCTGCCCTATGCGACCATCGAGCCGATCCGCAACGTGTTGTTGCAGATGTTCATGGGCGAGAAGTTCGGCCGCGACCCGATCTGGGAAGGCCATCTCGCCACCGAGATCGCGCAGGCGCAGATTGCCGTCGATGCCGTGCTCTACGAGGCCGACATTCCGCTCAAGCAACTGATGAAGTTGCAGGTCGGCGACACGCTGCCGCTCGATATGCGCGCCGATGCGCTGGTCGCGGTCCGTTGCGGCAACGTCACCTTGACGGAAGGACGCATGGGCCGCGTCGGTGATCGCGTCGCCATTCGCGTCACCAAGAACCTGCGCAAACCCAATACGACCCTTGCGATGTTCGAGAGGGCCGACGAGCAAACCAAGTTGATGGAGGCACCGTGAATCATTCATTCGGACTCGTGATCGAAGCGCTGGTGGCGGTGCTGCTTGTCGTGACGATCGGCTATTGCATGTTGCTCAACAAGCGGCTGCTGCGACTGAAGGCCGACGAGCAATCGTTGAAGGCGACCATCGGTGAACTGATCACCGCGACCGAAATCGCCGAGCGCGCTATCGGCGGGCTCAAGCACACCGTGCGCGACGTCAACGAAAACCTCGGCGAGCAGATCGCAGCCGCCACCGATCTCTCGGAGCGTTTGATCCGGCAATTGGCGGAAGGCGACGCCGTGCTCGGCCGATTGTCGCGGATTGCGGTGGCGGCGCGCACGCCGGCTGCACCGGCACCCGCGCCGGTCCCGGTGCAGCAGGCGCCGGAAGCGCCGCGCCTGTCGGCCGCGAAGGCGGCGATGGCGGCGACGCAAGCATTTGCTGAACGCAGGCGGGCGAACGGCATCGCTGCATGAGCGCGTTTCGCGACATTCGGGTGCTGCCGGTGGTGCTGGTGGCGGTGCTGGGGCTGGCGGTGCTGAAATTCGCCGGCCTCGCCATCGATGGCGGCTATGTGTTCGACTACAATCCGCAGTCCACACAGAAATCGTGGGCGCAGGAATATCTCAATTTTCCGTCCGGCAATCGCAACACGGTGGATGCTAGCGATTCCGTCAGCGGCGATATCACCGGTTCGGTGAGCGCCAAGCCGAAGGAAGCGCCCGCCGCCAAGCCGCCGGAGACCGCGCCGCCGCCGGGCTCGGTCGTCGTTCCCGATCAGCCGAAGGTGGTGTCCGAATCCGAACGCGCCATTCTCGAGCGCTTGCAGAGTCGCCGCCAGGAACTCGATGCGCGGGCGCGCGAGATCGACATTCGCGAGAACTTGCTGAAGGCCGCCGAGACCCGCATCGCCGACCGCGTCAAGGAATTGAAGGAGACCGAGGCGCGCATCGTCACCAAAACCCATGAGAAGAACGAGGCCGAGGCCGCGCGCTTCAAGGGGCTGGTGACGACCTACGAGGCGATGAAGCCGAAGGATGCCGCGAAAGTTTTCGACCGGCTGGAAATGCCGGTGCTCTATGAAATCGCCTCGCAGATCGCGCCGCGCAAGATGTCCGACATTCTCGGTCAGATGACGCCGGAAGCCGCCGAACGCCTCACCGTCGAACTGGCGCGCCGCGCCGGTGGTGAAAAGACTGCCTCCGCGACCGAACTTCCGAAAATCGAAGGCAAGCCGACGACGCCGGATCGTTGATCGCGGCGCGTCGCTTCGCAAAGCCGGGACACGCTCATGATTCTCCAGATCATCACCCATCCGGTCACGCAGCGGATGACGCGCGAGGAATACCTCGCTGACGCACGGCCGACGCTCGCGACCTGGCAGCAGGAGCCTGACCTGATCAGCAAGTTCTATTGCGAGAACCCCGACGGCGCGCTGGTCGGCGTCTATCTCTGGAAATCCCGGGCGCGTGCGGAGGCGACGCACGATGCAGCCTGGGTCGAGAACGTGTTCCGCAAGCGCGGCGTGCGCCCGATCATTGAATACAAGGAGGTCCGCATGATCCTCGACAACGACAAGGAGACGGTGACCGAGTTCTGATGTCGTTCGAACCCGGCATGTTGACGTTAACAAATCCTTATACGAGCCGACCTAGAGTTAACCGCAACGACAGCGACCGGAGCGAATGTCCAATCCGCTCCGCTGAAACTGGACCCGAAGACGCTTGAGATGACGCGCATCGCTGCCCGGCATTCTTGGTTGCTCGCCCGCCGTTTTCGGGCCGCGGTCGCGTGTCTGGCGATCCTCTCCGGCGTTGCCTTGTCTACGCTGCCGGCCTACGCCGATCCGGTGCATGGCGAGGCGACCCTCGCGACCGAGAACGGTTACGCGCGGCTCATCGTCAAGCTCGACGAGGATGTCGATTCCGAGGTGTCGGTCGCGGGCTCGATCCTGATCATCCGCTTCAAGCGCGCGGTCGACGTTCCTGTCGATCAGATCTCGGACGCGGTGCCGGACTATGTCGGCTCGGCGCGCCGCGATCCCGATGGCTCCGCGATCCGGCTGGCGCTGTCGCGCAAGGTCAAGGTCAATTCGATGGTGGCGGGCGAACGCCTGTTCATCGATCTTCTGCCGGATAGCTGGAAGGGAATGCCGCCGGGCCTGCCGCCGGAAGTGGTCCGCGAGTTGTCGGAGCGCGCCCGCGCAGCCGAACGCGCGCTGCGGCAGCAGCAGGCTGCAAATGCGCCGAAGCCGTTGCCGCCGGTGCGGGTGCGCGCGTCGGTGCAGCCGACGTTCGTGCGTTACGTCTTCGAATTGCCCGAGAACGCCGGCGTGTCGTCGTCGCTCGGGGCGCACAAGTTCTCGGTGGTGTTCGACAAGCCTTTCAAGTTCGATCTTGCGGACGCGACCCTGGTGGCGCCGGCCAATGTCGGCACGATCGAACAGCGCCTCGAAGGCAAAAGCGCCGTCGTCGATTTCGCGCTGATCGGCGACGTCGATGTGAAGGCCTTCCGCGAGGAGAAGAACTACATCGTCGATGTCGGCGTGCAGCCGGCTGCGTTGCCGCCGGCGCCGTCGAAGGCATCGCAAACCGCGCCGGCAAGTGCGCCCGCAGCCGCGAAAAGCGCGTCCGCCGCGCCGCAGAAGGCGAGTGAAGCGCAGTCGCAAGCCGCCGTGGCAACCAAGCCTGTCGTCGAGGGCGCGACGGCTCCCGAACCGAAGGTCACCGAATTAAAGCCCGGCACGCCGCCCGCGAACGTCGCGGCGGTGTCGGCGCCCGTCAAGATTGAAGCGCCGACCACGCCCGCCGCAACCCCGGCCGCTGACAACGTGCCGGTGACGGTTCAGCGCAACAGTGACGGCGTCCGCCTGAAATTTGCATTCGACGCGGCGACACCCGCCGCGCTGTTTCGTCGGGCCGATGCGGTATGGCTGCTGTTCGATTCCACGCAAGCCGTCGATCTCGACGCGATCCGCCGCGACGCCAAGTCGGTGGTCGGTGAGGTCAGCCGCATCGCGCTGCCGAACGGGCAGGCGATCCGGATGCGGTTGATCCGGCCGCAACTGGTCGCGCTGGCCGACGGCGATGGCACGACACCGGCTGCACCCGGTCAGCGCTGGACGCTGACTTTCGCCGATACGTTGAAGACGTCATCGGAGCCACTGGAAGCACGACGCAACGTTGTCGATCCACGGCGCGCCACCATCACGATTCCGCTTGAGGGTGCGGGCAAGCTGCATCGGCTGACCGATCCCGATGCCGGCGACACGCTGCTGGTGGTGACGGCAAAGCCCCCGGCGCGCGGTTTCGTCAAGCGGCAGGACATGGTCGAACTCTCGGTGCTGGAATCGGTGCAGGGCGTCGTCGTGCGTCCGAAGTCCGACGATGTCACCGCGACCGTTTCGTCCGACAGCGTGACCTTGGCGCGACCCGGCGGATTGACGTTGTCATCGGCGCGGATGCAGCCGGAACGCGCGACCGCCTCGGTGCGGCCGTTGTTCGACGATGCCGTGTGGCGCGACGATCGCGCAGCTGCGTTTCTCGATCGGCGTAATGCCCTGATCGACGCGGATGCCGTCGCCGAAGGCGCGGAGAAGGTTGCGGCACGGTTGGCGCTGGCGCGCTTCTATATGGCGTGGGGCATGTATCCCGAAGCCAAGGCGGTGCTCGATATCTCGTTGAGCGAGGCGAAGCCCGGCACCGAGGACGCGACGACGCTGACGATGCACGCGCTGGCCAGCAGCCTGATCGGTCGGCCGGAGCAGACGCTGAAGGATCTCGCGAGCCCGGTCATCGGCAACAGCACCAACGCGCAACTGTGGAAGGCGCTCGCTTATGCGCGCCAGCAGAAGTGGGCGGCGGCACGCGAAGCCTTCAAGAATGCGGAGCTTGCCATCGGTACGCTGCCGCTCGAATTGCAGCGCGTCATCCTGCTCGATGCGATGCGCGCGTCGGTCGAAGTGAAGGACTATGCCGGTGCATCGGCGCGCAGCGACGACCTTGACGCGGTCGGCGCCGGCGGCGAACTCGCGCCGGCGGTGACTGTGCTGCGCGGCCGTCTCGCCGAAGGGCTCGGGCAGGAGAAAACCGCGCTGCGCGACTACAAGATCGCCAGGTCATCGCAGGATCGCCCCGCCGCCGCCGAAGCCACCTTGTTGGACGTCGCGTTGCGCCAGAAGCGCGATGAAATCTCCGCCGAGGATGCGCTGAACGAACTCGAAACGCTGTCGGCGTTGTGGCGCGGCGACGGCATCGAGGTCCGGACCTTGCAGCAGTTGTCGCATCTCTACGCCGATGCGGGCCGCTTTGCCGAGGCGCTGGCGGCCAGCAAGACCGCGACGCGGCTGCAACCCAATTCCGAGGCGGCGCGGCAGGCGCAGGACGAGGCGTCCGCGTTGTTCGCGCAGCTCTACCTCAGTCCGAAGGGCGACAGCATGTCGCCGATCGACGCGCTGGCGACGTTCTACGATTATCGCGAGCTGACGCCGATCGGCCGGCGCGGCGACGAGATGATCCGCAGGCTCGCGGATCGTCTGATCGGCGTCGATCTGCTGGGGCAGGCGGCGGAGTTGTTGCAGTATCAGATCGATCATCGGCTCGAGGGCGCGGCGCGCGCGCAAGTCGCGGCGCGTCTCGCCATGGTCTACCTCATGAACCATAAGCCGGACCGCGCCATCACCGCGCTGCGCTCGACCCGCATCGCCGATCTTGCCGGCGAATTGCGCCAGCAGCGTCTCTTGTTGGAGGCGCGCGCGCAGAGCGATATCGGCCGTCGCGATCTTGCGTTGGAGATCATCGCCAACATGCCGGGCCGCGAGGCGATCCGGCTGCGCTCGGACATCTATTGGGCGGGGCGGCGCTGGCGCGAGTCAGCCGAGCAGATCGAACTCTACTACGGCGAGCGCTGGCGCAATTTCAAACCGCTCGATGCGGTGGAGAAGGGCGATGTGATCCGTGCCGCGATCGGTTACGCCCTGGCCGACGACGCGTTAGGCCTCGCGCGTTTCCGCGAGAAATACGCGCCGCTGATGGCCGGCGAGGCAGATCGCGCAGCGTTCGACATGGCAAGCAAGCCGGCCTCCGCCACCAATGCCGATCTGGTCAAGCTCGCCAAGATGGCCGGCAGCGTCGATACGCTCGACGGCTTCCTGCGCGAGATGCAGGCGCGCTTCCCCGACGCCATCGCCAAGGCCGCGTTGCCGCCGGCCGCGCCCGCCACCGATCCGACCCCGACCGGCAGCCTGCCGGCGATCGTCGGCACCAAGCGGGCGGACGCAGGGAAGTGAGAAGCGGAGCCGTTCCTTCCTTTTTCGTCATTGCGAGGAGCGTTAGCGACAAAGCAATCCAGGGCCCCCACCCCAACCCTCCCCCGCAAGCGGGAGAGGGAGAAGAAAGGTGGATTGCTTCGCTTCGCTCGCAATGACGGCCTTGGGCGTAAGGGCTACCCGCTGCCGTAGCTCTGGACCAGCGAGCCCGCGACCAGCGACCAGCCGTCGACCAGCACGAAGAAGATCAGCTTGAACGGCAGCGACACCACCACGGGCGGCAGCATCATCATGCCCATCGACATGAGAACCGACGCCACCACGAGGTCGATGATCAGAAACGGCAGGAACAGCAGAAAGCCGATCTCGAAGGCGCGCTTCAGTTCCGAGATCATGAAAGCGGGCACCAGGATGCGCAGCGACAGGTCCTGGGGTGTCGCCGGCGTCGGCTCGCCGGAGAGGTCCATGAACAGCTTGAGGTCTTTCTCGCGCACGTTCTTCTGCATGAAGCCGCGCAGCGGCACCGAGGCGCGCTGCATCGCTTCCTCGACCGTGATCTGGTTGGCGACCAGCGGCTTGATACCGTCGTCGTAGGATTTTTGCAGCACCGGTCCCATCACGAACGCGGTGAGAAACATGGCGAGCGCGATGATCACCGAGTTCGGCGGCGCGGTGGCGGTGCCGAGCGCGGTGCGCAGCAGCGATAGCACGACGACGATGCGTGTGAACGACGTCATCATGATCAGGATCGAGGGTGCGACCGACAGCACCGTGAGCAGCGCGATCAACTGGATCGCACGCTCGGTCACGCCGCCGTTGCCGCCGCCGAGATTGATGCTGATATCCTGCGCCAACGCCGGATCGGCCAGCGATCCGGCGGCGAGAATGACAGCGAGTAATAATACGCTACGCGGGCTGAACGCCGATCTCACGAAGGTGTCTTCGGGCGTCCGAGCAGGGACGCCATCTCGTCTTCGAGATTCTCGAAGTCGCCCTTGGCCCGGCTGGGCGGGGTGACCTCCGGCGCGGGCGTGGCCGAACCACCCGGCGCGGGTTCGACACTGACGCGCGGTGCGGGCCGTACCGGCGGGGCTTCGGGCGCGGCCGGGGGCCCGGCCGGCGGTTCGGCGGCGGCCGGGCGGGCTTCGCCGCTGGGACGGCGCAGTGCGGCCTCGAGACGCTTCGCCATTTCGGCGAGGTTCTGATCGGCGGTCGCGAGATCCTGCGGGGGTGGCGGCGGAGGTGAAACCGGGACAACGGGCTCGGGTGCACGCACCGGCGGCGCCTTCACGGCGGAGGGCTGGTCGGCCGGGCGCAGTGGCGTCCGGGGCAGCATCGGCTCGTTGCGCGGGGCGCGCAGGTCGGGGCGCGGCTCGGGACGGGTCAGCGGCTCGGGCGAGATCGTCGCCAGCGGATCGTGGCGGCGCTCCGGGAGCGGCGGGGGTGGCGGCGGCGCGGCGGGGCGGCGCAACTCATCGGCGAACGACGGTCGGGTCGGGCGTGCCGGAGGTTCCGGCAGCGACGGTTCGACCGGCTCCAGCGTGGACGCGGTGTCCTCGTCCGGGAACGGATTGAGCCGGGAAGGAGCCTCGCCGCGCGGCGAGGCCTGATCGCGGGCGGGAGCGGCGCGCACGATATTCTGTTCCACCACGATGTCGCTGGGGCCGCCGATCATCAGCAGGTGCTCGACATTGTCGCGGCGGACCAGCACCAGCCGGCGGCGGCCGTCGACGGCCGCGGCATCGATCACCGCCAGCCGCGGCATCCGGCCCCGCCCGGCGCTGCCGCCGAGCCGGTTACCGGCAAACCGGCGCACCAGCCACGCCACGACGCCGATCAGCACCAGGACGGCCACGAATGCGAAAAAGAATGTCAGCGGTGTCTGCATTGATCCATCCCCGGCGCAACCGGCGGTTCCTCTCAGAATCGCCGCCTGCTGAAGCCCCACGTTACAACAAATAGCCAACGGGGCGTGAGTCGGCCGCTATTGGTTAATGTCCCCAGGCAACAGTTGCCCGCCCACCTCCCTCTTAACCCAAGATATCGCCAACCAAAACGAGTTTCCGGGCCGTGCGTTCCCTCGCCGGCGACAGGCTGGTGGCGGGCCTTTCCGCGTTCAGAGCGAGAAACGCCTGACAACCCTTGGTTAAAACTCGTTAGATGTTTCGTGAATGACGTTAACCGGTCGTTAACTATAGCGCGGCAAATTCTGCCTACCTGCGGTCGCAGGGCGAGGACCGGACAATGGCTATCAACGATCTTCCGACGCTGTCTGCGTTGCGGGCCAAGATGCAGTGGCATCAGGAACGCCAGCGCGTGCTGGCGGAGAACATCGCCAATTCCGACACGCCGAACTTCCGGCCGCGCGATCTGGTGGAGCCGAAGTTCGACAAGAACGGCCTGCCTCCGCCCGGCGCGCCGATGGGCACCCTGCCGATGGCGCGCACCTCGGCCAGCCACATGGCGGCGATCGGCGGCGCGCCGAGTTTTCCGCAGAACCGCAATGGCGGTTTTGAGACGCGGCCTGCCGGCAACGCCGTCAATCTCGAAGACCAGATGCTCAAGGTCTCGCAGAACCAGATGGACTACGCCGCGGTGACCTCGCTCTACAGCCGCAGCCTCAACCTGCTGAAGACCGCGATCGGCAAGCGCTGACGCAGCCGCAGCCTAGGGAGATCATGACATGGCAGACGAGGGAATGGACTTCATCCGCTCGATGAGCATCGCGACCTCCGGGTTGCGGGCGCAGGCGGGCCGGATGCGGGTGATCTCGGAGAACATCGCCAACGCCGACTCCACCGCGCAGACCGCCGGCGGTGATCCCTATCGCCGTAAGGTGCCGACGTTCTCATCGACGCTCGATCGCTCGCTCGACGCGCGCGTGGTGTCGCTTGGCCGCATCCGCCCGGATAATTCCAGTTTCCGCGTTAAGCACGAGCCGGGCAATCCGGCGGCCGATGCCAGCGGCAACGTCAAGTATCCCAACGTCAATCCGGTCATCGAAATGACCGACATGCGCGACGCGCAGCGGTCCTACGAGGCCAACCTCAACATCATCAGCGCCACGCGGCGGATGATCCAACGCACCCTCGACATCCTCAAAGCCTGACTTTTAAGGAGCCATCGCCATGGCAACGCCGACCGCCGCCGCCAACGCCTATGCCAGCCTTGCTAAGATGATGTCCCCGGGCGGTGCTGGTGCCGCCAAGGGAGCCGAAGCAACCGGCCCATCGTTCGGTGCGCTACTGAAAGACGCGATCGGTAGCGTGATGGATGCCGGCCGCAAGTCCGACGCCCAGACGGTGGCGATGGCCAACGGCAAGGCCAACGTCATGGATGTGGTGACCGCGGTGGCCGAAACCGACGTCGCTGTCTCGACGCTTGTGTCGGTGCGCGACCGGGTGATCCAGTCCTACGAAGACATCATGCGGATGCCGATCTGACGGAAACGTTTTTAGATGAAGTGCAACACCAAGATCGTCGTCCCCGCGAAGGCGGGGACCCATACACCGCAGCGGTTCGGTTCTCTCACCAAGGCTAGTTTCTTTTCTAACAACTGAGGCCAGGGGTTATGGGTCCCCGCCTTCGCGGGGACGACGCCGAAGTTGGTTGAATGCTACGAATTTTGGAATCGTCATTGCGAGCGAAGCGAAGC
>JAFKKM010000137.1 GCA_017305555.1 Hyphomicrobiales bacterium
GCGCCGTATCCGCGCAATCGTCTCCACGATCAGCATCCCCGACCACCTGCTTCATGACAAAGCAGGCAGCGCAACAGCCAATCTATAGGGGGTCAATTTTGGACGCCGATCCCCCGGCTCAGGGGGTCACTATTGCAGGCCGAATAACACCAGGGTTCGCATCGGGCGGTTTCACGGGCTCGGGCGCTCGCTTGCAGCCCGCCGGCATCGTTCATGCGGGTGAGTTTGTGTTCAACCAGCAGGCAACGTCGCGACTTGGCGTCGGTTTTCTCAACGCGATGCATCAGAACGCATTGCACGGGTACGACGGTGGTGGCCTCGTCTCGCCGTATGCGTTGCCGTCCAATGTCGTTCCGTTCCGCGCGCCGGCAAATAACAATGGCGGTTCTGTCACGCAGAACTTTGCCGCTCCGCAGATCGTCATTAACGGCAACGTTGGGCCGAACGAGCTGGACGAGGTCAAGAGAATGCTTGCGCAACACCAGAAAGCCATTGCGGCGCAAGGAAAGGCGATGCAGAGCGCCCAGCGCTATCAAGCTACGGGTGTCGCCTGATGTTGGCTGAATTTCCTTTTCGGCTGTGGGAGGCGGACCACGATTGGAACATTGTCGGCAACACCGCGTCCAGCGGTGTCACGACGGGTGGCGCCGTTGCCATTCGCAGCGATGGCGGCGGGTATTGGTCCGCGTCGTTGAACAATATCCGCTTCCTCGACGAGACTTACACCTTGCTATGGCGCGCGTTGCGGCAAATCTGCAATGGCGGAGTAAACGGTGTCGTCGTTCAGCGGAAGGATATGTCGTTCCGGCCGTGGCCGGCGGGCGTGACGTATCTGGTACCGCCGGATGTTTCGCATAGCGACGGCACGTTTTTCGATGACGGCACAGGCTATTATCAACCTGTCATCTACGTCACAGTGCATTCTGCGGCTGATTTGCGGGCGACGACACTTGATCTCGACTTGCTCTACTGCGGGCCGTTGAGGGGCGGAGAAGCGTTCTCCATCCGCCATCCAGTCGCCGGCTGGCGGATGTACGAGATCGCTACCGTGACGCCGATCAACTCGCAGCGTGCGCTTGTGACGTTCAACCCGCCCTTACGTGAGGCGGTCGAAGTCGGCACCGAGATTGAGTTTGATCAGCCCCGGTGCGCGATGCGGCTCCTTGATGCCGCGGCGATGAATCTCAACACCACGACTTATCCGTTCAGTCTGGCAAGCGTGAAGTTCATCGAGGCCCGGTTCTGATGGACTTTAATTCGGATGAGATCGCTGTTTTGGAATCCGGGGTCTGCAACATAGGTATTTTCTTTCGCCTCGATGTTTCCCCGGTGGTGCGGATTTGGCTCGGGTTCGGAGACCTCAAACCGGGACTCAATGTTCTCGACGGAGATGGCGCGGTTTACCGGGGATTTGGCGCGATTCAAAACGTTCCATCGTTCCGGCAGATGGTCAACGGACAAGCTGAACGTGTCGAATTTACGCTGAGCGGCGTGGATGAAGACATCCTTCGGATAGCGAGTAGCAACGATGCAGAGCAGGTGAAGGGCAAGCAGACATCGGTTGGCTATGCTCTCATGGGCAAGTCGTGGAATCTGCTCGGCCGCGTGAGATGGCCTGCCAATTATTATGCAGACTTTCTGAGCATCAGGCAGGCGTCCAGCGACGACCCATCGCAGCCGATCGTGCGGACCATTGGTTTGTCGTGTGGAACGTTGTTCACGGCGCGGCGCAGACCTTCGTACTCATATTTCTCCGACAATGACCAGAAGGCGCGCTTTCCGGGTGATAAGTTCTGCGAGCGCGTTTCGGTCTATGCCAACGGATTTACCAAGACGTGGCCGAGATTTTGACGCTGCCAAAGTATCTCGCGTCGTTTGCGCGAAAGCGATGGCAGTTCGGCACCCTCGACTGCTGCACCTTCGCGTCGGACTGGTCTCTGCTACATTTTGGTGTCGACCCGATGCGTGATCTGCGCGGCACGTATTCCAGCGAACGGCAATACATGAAGCTGGTGCGACGGCTGGGAGGCTTCGAGCGGTGTTGCGTTGATCGGCTTGTCGCGGCCGGTTTCCGCGAGACCGCTGCGCCGGTCGCCGGTGACCTGATGATGGTGCGCGCCGCTTACGCCATGCGTCGTGGGAAGATCCAGCAGCGGCCGGTTGCGGCGATTTGTGTTTCGCCAACGTCGCGCGCTGTCATCACGCCGGATCGTGGCGTCGTGATTGCCAACGAGGACCGTTTGCCGATGATGAGAGCTTGGGCCCGCTGACATGGCTGTTGCAATTGGGTCCCTGATTATCGGCGGCTTGGAAGCGGCCGGCGTCGGCGGCATCGCCGGCTTCTCGCTGGCGTCGACGACGATTGCTGGCGTCGGGCTGTCGACAGTTCTCGGCACCGCCGCGATTATCGGCGCGTCGATCGGCCTCCAGTATGCGTTGGCGCCGCGTGTGCCGAAACCGTCCGATGGCTCGCAGGCGCTTCGTCAGGCGGTGCCGCCACGCATCCGCGGCTACGGCCGCAACCGGATGGCTGGCTATTACATGCTGTACGAGGAGGCTAACGGGCACTCCTATGACATCGTCGCGTTTCACTCGGGCCGGATCAGTGGCATCGTTGCGCATTACCTTCATGACGACCTGGTCACGCTGAACGGCGATGGCGTCGTGCAGGACACGTTTGGCGACGGCCGCTACGGAAAGAATGCAGTCGGCATCAAGACGCGGCTCGGCACGGTCGATCAGGCGGTGTCATCGTTCGCCTTCGAGCCCGGCATTTCGGACATCTGGACTCCCGACCACATCGGCAAAGGCATTGCATGGGCTTCGCTCGATTGCGGGGCGTTGTCGGCGGAAGACTTCTCAAAGGTGTTCCCGCGCGGCAAGCCAGAGTTGTCGGTCGTCGCCGACCTGTCGCTGGTGTGGGACCCGCGCATCCCCGGTTGCCTCGAAGACGATGAACTGACGTGGGTGCTGTCCTATAACCCGGTGCTGCAACTGATCGACTATCTGACGCGCTCTGATGGCGGTCTCGGACTGGATCGGTCGGTCATCCTTCCTGACGAACGGCTCGCGGAGTGGATGATCGAGGCCAATCTCTGCGACGATCAGGTTGAAAAGTCGGGCGGCGTCGAGCCGCGCTATCAGTCGCACGGCTGGTTCAAGTTCGACAACAAACCGGAAGACGTAATCAACGGTATCCTCGCGACGTGCGATGGATGGATGGCGGAAACCGGCGACGGGACACTTTCGCTGAACGTCGGCGTCTATCGCGCGCCAACGGTCACGCTCACCGAAAAGCACGTCTTCGGTTTCAGCCTGAATTACGGTCAGCCGGACGAGCAGACCGTCAATCAAATCGACATCACGTTTACCGACCCGGATAACAATTACGTCGAGGTTCAAACGCTTTCGGTGCGCGATGAAGAGGCGATCTCGCGCACCGGCGTTCTTCGCCCGCAACAGCTTTCGTTGACATGGGTTCAAAGCAACCCGCAAGCCCGTCGACTGGCCTACCGCGCCATTCAGCGGCTCAATCCGCGATTGAGCGGGTCGTTTGAAACCACGCTCTATGGCTTGAGGGCTATCGGCGAACGTTGGGTGCGGTTGCAGTATCCGTTCGTTGCTGGCCTTGAGGACTGCGTGATCGAGATACAGGGCGCGGAGATCGACCTGCTCGGCGGCAAGGTCACCTTCAATTTTAACCGGATCGAGCCCGGGAAGATGGAAGGCTACAACCCGGCGACCGACGAGGGGGCACCGCCTGTCGTTCCGGCGCCGCCGCTGCAGGGCGGTCTACCGATCCCGGACCACCTGACATACGAACTCGTCGGCAACGAGACGGATGGTTATCGCATCGAAGTTCAATTCGATGATCCGGGCCGCAGCGACCTCTCTTACCTCGTGCGCTATCGCCTCGCCGACGACGGCAGCGGCAATCCCGGTCCATGGGTCACGCAGGCCGGTACGTCTGCAAACTCCGATGGTGTGACGGTCACGATCACCACGGGCGCGGTGCAGTCCGGCTCCGACTACGAGGTGCAGGCCGCGACCGTGGGCACGCGTGGCTCGCTCTCGCAATGGGCCATCGCGCCCGGCTTCCTGAATTTCAAGGAGCCGCTGAACAGCGGCTATCTCGCACTGCTTGAGGACATCTGATGGCAACAATTGATGTGAAAGACGCGGCGGGCTCCACCGTCGCGATTGAGAAGCCGTTGACGCCCGGCCGCGCGGCTGCGGCGTCGTCGCGGCCCGTCGCGCTGTCGACGGAAGACAAGGCGGCGCTCGATCAGATTCATACCGATCTCGCCGCAGCTACACCGGCCGGGTCGAACCTGATCGGCCGCGCTGTGGCAGACGCGAGTCCGGCCACCGGCGGCATCGGTGCGACCGGTCGCATTTTCGCGTCAACGGGCGTCAACAGCGACAAGAGCAGCATTCGGAACATGCCGTGCCGCCTCTATGCAATTCAGGGCTACAACAACGCGACGGCGCTGCGTTACCTGAAGATCTACAACTTGGCGACCACGCCGACGCCCGGCACCGATGTTCCGGTGAAGACCTTGGCCCTTCCACCAAAGAGCGGCTTCGTGTTCGACTTTCCGGTCGGCTATTCGTTTTCGGCCGGGCTCGGCATTACCATCAGTAAGGACGTATCTGACAGCGACACGTCGTCGGCCGATGCTGATGACATCCTCGCGCTCAATCTGGATTACCTGTGATGAGCGGCTTCAGTGGGCCTGTTTCATCAGTCGCCGGGAAAACCGGCGATGTCACTCTGATCGAAAACGACATCGGTGGCTTGCTCGGCAGCAAGACCATCACGGCGACAGGCGCAGCCGTCGATGCCGATCTGTCCGGCGCGACCTATATCGTCTTCAACCAGGCGACCGCGAGCACGATCCACACGTTCTCCAACGCGCGCCCCGGCAAGTTCTATTACTTCTGGTTCCAGACCGGTAACACGACGATTGATCGCAACGGCGCGGGCCTGATCGGCGGCGCCAGTATCACGTTCACCGCAGGTCAAGCGGCGCTATTCGTCGGCGAAGGCTCCGGCGTTCGTCAGGTCACGCCGGCCGTTATCGCGAGCTAGAGCCGCACTCGATCACTTCACTCCACTCAAGGTTTAAGCCATGCAGAATCCCGGTCACACGGTCTGGCGTGATGACGTTGTCGAAGGCGTGCCCGGTTCGGGCAAGCACAGCGTTTCAAAGCTCGAGGTCCGCGCCTGGGCGGCCGAGCTTGAGGCATTCGGTCACATTATCGGTCACCAGATTTTCTATGCATCTGGCACATGGACGCGACCTGATGGCTGCACGGCTATCTACGTTGAAGCTCTGGGTGGCGGGGGATCGGGAGCTTCGTGTGGCGCGGCCGCCTCGGCGCAGGTTGAGTGCGGATCGGGCGGCGGAGGCGGTGGATTTTCTGCGAGCCTCATTCGAAGTCCGCCTAGCAGCGTAGCGGTCACTGTCGGGCTCGGTGGTGCAAGACCTCCGGCCGGTTCAAATCCCGGCAACGCAGGTGGCAATTCAGAGTTCGGGACCACCGAGAACGGCGGTCTGCCATATGTTCGCGCAACCGGCGGCGAGGGCGGTCATGTTCTGGCGTCAGCGGCCGAAGGGTGTCTTGAAGGTGGTGCGGGAGGCAATGCCGGCGGCGTCATCGGCGATATCAAGGTATCGGGCGATAGCGGCGGTTTTGCCATTGTCAGTCGTACACCTCCGGCGACGATCGGCATCTCGGGTCGCGGAGGATCCGGCGCTGGCCCTTATGGCGGCGCGGGCGGTAAGGAGGCTCTTTCGATTGGTCCGGGACATGGTGGCGGTGTTTACGGCGGCGGCGGCGGGGGCGCGTTCGCCTGGAATCTATCTACTGCGGAGCAAGCCGGTCCGGGCAGCAATGGGCTAGTCGTCGTTTGGATGTACGGCGGCGCGGTGAGTTCGTCATGAGCGGCGCGTCGGTATGGGGCGACTATAACACGCCCGGCGATCCGAGTTCGGGGCGGCGTCTGCCGGACAAGGCCGCAATTCGCATTTGGGCCGGCGAGATCGAGGGTCGCCACCAACTCATCGAAAAGCGCATCTATGATGTGCCCGGCACCTATACGTGGACGCGGCCCGATGATTGCACTTGCGTCTACGTGGAAGTGCTGTCGGCCGGCGCGTCAGGCGGATCCTGCCTTGAAGCTTCAATCGGCTATCTGTCTGTTGGCACCGGCGGCGGCGGCGGCGGCGCGTCAAGCGCGTGGGTGACGCTTGCGGACGGGCTCGGTGCAACCGAACAGGTACAGGTCGGCGCAGGTGGCGCGCCGAATCCGCCCGGCGGATATGACGGCAACCCGGGTGGCGACTCGTGGTTCGGCTCAGGATCACCGACCGGCTCTGGCGTCGGATGGGCATCCTGTACCGGTGCAGAGCAAGGTCATCGCGTCGACAACACGCAAAGCAACAATAACGAAGGCGGTGCCGGCGGCAATCGTTTCGGCGGCGCGGGCTTGCAGGTTGCGGGCTGCTCTGGCGGTGCGGGAATTATCAAAACTCCCGGCATTGCGATTTCAGGACGAGGCGGATCGGCAACCGGTCCTTACGGCGGCGCTGGCGGCAAGGAAGCGTTGAGCTACGGCAACGGTCACGGCGGTAGTCGCGGTGGTGGTGGTAGTGGCGGGTTCTCGAAAGACGGGCTCCCGGTCGGCGGCGCTGCCGGCGGTCCCGGGGGCGATGGAATGGTGGTGGTCTGGGCGTTTCGGTAGTTACTTGATCGCCCACATCCACGACGCCTCTTCGGCCTCCTTTTCGGAAGCCACGGAGTATTCATAGTCGAGTGTGACGGGATTGATCCGCCGCCTTACCCACACTCCTTCGACGGTTTGTCCGTCGTTCAGTTCTGTCGGCAAATTGACCCAAACGGTTGTCCAATTAGTGCCGACAAAAAGCCGCCTAAGTATATGAAATATCTTCGTCATTACTTCTATCGGAGATTATAATAATCAGCAACTAAGCCGAGAGTTGATTAAATAACTCGCCATAAGATGCAGAAAATACAACCGTAAGTAAACCCTCCATTTGGGTGGATACGGCTCAACTCCCCGCTAGCGTTAATCCAGCCAGATAACGCTTCCGACTTTGTGCCCCGATCGAAGGACGTCCAAGCCGTCGAGCTTCAATCTTTCGCCCCACAGCACGAGATCACCCTTGTTTGGTGAAATGTCTGCACCAAGTTTTTCCGGCCCATAGGTCAGTGTATTGGTGCCGCACATTCTCGTTTTAGAATTGTAGCTGGCGTTTTGAGACGGGCCTGCTCCGGTCCATGTTCGCGCTGCCGCGTCATAATTGATCGAGTATCGTTGTCCTGCAATGAAGACGCCGAGGTAGCCGCTTTCAGCGTCGGGACCGCAAAGGATATTGCCCTTGCTATCGTGCGCTTCGCTCGGGTTTTGATCGAATTGGACGACGATCTGCTTGCCGTCGTTAAGTCGCTTGATAACTCTCGTTTCGAGCTCATGTCGGTCGAGGTTGAGTCCGACACCAACGATTGTCTGCAAAGAGCCGATCGCCTGTTGGGTATCTGTTGCGGTTCGACGTAACTCGCGAATTTCCGCGTTTAGAGTGTTTATCCGCTCGGCGTACCCATCAATCGTGCGCGTCTGTCTCTGTAAATTTTCGGCAAGTATGCTGTCGGTCCTCATCGTGAGGCCGCGCCGCTGCACTTCGGAAAGTCCGATCGCGATAGCATTGACAGTTAGAGCGCCGATCAAAAGGTTTCGTGTTGAAAATATGGAACGTGACGTCTTAACTTCAGTCATTAGTCCTCGTCTTGTCTATCGCTTCCAATTGAAGTTCTGTCATGGTTTCGTTTGCCCGCCGACTATTTGCGACCGTAAAAATACGACGCATACGGGTCAATTCTGTTGGGAGCCTCAATAGTCGGCTTTTGCTTTCGTACCGGTTTTTGTGCCGGATCTTTCGCAATCAAGGCAAGTCCCGCCATACCTGCGACTATGACCGCGAGCAGAGCTAGCGTCTTGGCAATATCGGTTCCGGTTGGTTTTTCCAAACCACCTCCTAACCAGCCGCCGCGCCCCTAGCCGTAGCGTACAGCCGGCCGCCCTTCGTCACAACCCAAGCCCACCCACCTCCAATTCAGAGGACGAGAACCTATGGTCGTTAGCCTCGCCAATCTTCGTGCTGCCAATGAGAAGCGATGGGCGGCAGCCAAGCTAACGCGGCCTTTCAATTCAGCGGCGGAACGGCTGTTGGCGGCGAAGTCGCGGTATCAGGCCGTCGAGGCCAAGACGGGCGTGCCGTGGTTTGTCATCGCCGTGATCCATGAGCGGGAATCGTCGCAGCTGTGGTCCGCCAGCCTCGCGCAAGGCGATCCGTGGAATAAGGTCTCGACCCACGTTCCGAAGGGGCGAGGGCCGTTCAAGTCGTGGGAGGAGGCAGCGATTGACGCGCTGGTCAACTGCGCTCCCTACGCGGCCCGCAACAAGGATTGGAGCGTTGGCGGCACACTGCTGATGCTCGAACAGTACAACGGCCTCGGCTACGCGACGAAGGGCGTCCCATCGCCGTACCTGTGGGCCGGGACCGATCAATACGTGGCCGGCAAATACGTCAAGGATGGCGTCTACGACACGACGGCCGTGGACAAGCAACTTGGCTGCGCCGGGATGATCAAGGCGCTGATGGCACTGGATGGAAGCATCAGGTTCGTGACGACAGGTGCACCGGCCAAGCCGAAGGACTCACCAGCGGCCACGGCTGACCCGCCTAGCCCTATGCCAACACAGACCGTTCAACCGCCGTCCGCTTGGGCGACTTTTTTCATGGCCGTGCTCGGCCTGTTCAAGAGGGGGTCGAAATGATCGAACGCATCAAGTCGTTTTTCAAATGGGTCTATAACTGGATCACGGTCATCACCGGCCTTGTCGTCGGTTTTCTGGCGATGGTGCCCGATCTGCTAACCTATCTGTCCGGCGTCGATTTTTCGCCCATCGTCGGCACGGAATGGGGCGGGCGCATTGTCGTCATTGTCGCGGTTTGCAAGGCCATCGTCGCCTTCATCCGCAGCAAGACGGCGGCTGATGGGCAGGGAGCCGCGCCGCTGTGACCCTCCTCATGTCAATCCTCGGCTGGCTCACGTCCGGCCCGCTGGATCGCATCTTCAAGACAATCGATACCAGCATAGACAATGAGACGAAGCGAGAGGAAGTGAAAGCCGATCTCGCCAAGTCGTACCTGTCGGCTCAGGTGTCCGTCCTAACGGGTAGGGGCTGGTGGTTTCCGCTGCTGTTCCTGATCCCGGCTGGCCTCTGGTTCGCGTCGGTGTGCGTCTACAGCGTCTTGTGGTGCAAGGCGTGCATCTTCCCGCAGGCGTGGTCCATCGCCGCTCTGCCGCCTCCGCTGAACGAGTGGATGGGGGCTATCGTCGGCTCGTTGTTCATCGGCAAGGCTGGTGAGCAGATCATCGCCAAGTTGCGTAAATGACCAAGAGGGGGCCATGACCAGTGGCGGATTACGGGGTCTATATCGCCGCGGCGATGCTTTTCTTCACGATCATCGGCGCGGTGGTGAAGGTCACCTTGCACATCAGCGGGGTCGAAAAGTCGGTAATGGATCACACCAATGCCAACGTTGAGAACCTGGAACGCGACATGAGGGACGTTCAGGCCGACGCCGGGCGCAGGATCGAAGCCCTCACGCAACAGACGGGCGAAATGGGCAATGCGCTACGGACCAAGTTGCATGAAATCGAGGTATTCACGCGCGACCATTTCGTGACCCGAGACAGCTTCGCCAGCACCATGGATCGGTTTGAAAAGTCGCTCGATACCTTGGGCGACCGGATTGAAAAGCGCCTCGATAAGTTTGCCGAGCGCATGGACAAGTTGTCGGACTGATGGCCTTGACCCAACCCCTCGGTGCCATCCTCACAATCCTCGCCATCTGGCTCTATGCCTGCGACCGGGGGAATGGGCTTCTGCCGTGGGTCGGGGGTGTGGGAGTGGCGTTGCTGCTCATCGGGCGTTGACGCCCATTCTTGGCGGGGGCCAGTGCGGCCGGATATCCGCTCCCTTGCCTCCGCATTTTGAGCACACAAAGCGCGGCTCAAGGTCGGAGATTCTGACGGTGTCGGGCCACTTGTCGGCCGACACAATCACCCAATGACCGCAGCCCTTGGCCGTGCAATAGGCGATCAGATCAGGCGCGTCCGATTCCCTCATCTCGCCTAGGGTGATCTTCTGTTCCCGTTTCATCGTCTCGGCTTGGTTCCAACCGGCCTATCCCTTGACCCATGCTCCGCGACGTAGCCTAGGCGGGGATGGTTGGTAACGTGGGGCCAGTGGGTCATGCGTCCTGACCAACTCATCCGTTGCGCTTGTTTTGTTGCATCGTATCATTCCACCGCCGTTTTCGCTCGGCTTCCCGTGCGATGCCTCTGCGAATAACCAGAGACGCAAGATATACTCCCAAGCCGATCTCCGCGACGACGATGATCCCCCGCCCCGAAAGTAGAAGGACAAGCCCAGTCGGTATCGATGCTAGGACCAAGGCTATAGATATCCACGCGCACCCCGATGAGGTTTGCCCGCCCCCTGACATCATCTCGCGAGCAAAAAGAACGGCGATAAACGCCCCGCCCGATAAGACAACGAACTTGGCGGCCTCGTGCAACAAGTCATCCATCTCTCCATCCTAGCCCGGATCGGTGGTGGTGTCAGGGTTCAAGCGGTTTGATCTCGACATAAGCGCCGTCCTCTTCACCGTTCTCGACGATGAATTTTGCTCCCCGAATCTTGCGATACTTCGTCGGTTTCGGCTCGTCCCAAATGCAGTTCACGCCGTCCTCCGTTCGTCGTCCCTGCCTGACCCATATCCGATGAGCCCGCCAGAACGGGCTACGCTCCGATGGCCAAGGATTATCGAACAACTCGCCGTTCTTTTTGATGAGGTGAGGGCCGAAACGGTCGCTATCTTCGAACCGAAACGACTTCCCGCCGGCACTGATGACAAATGGGCCAGCGCCCCAAGCGTCGATGCACATGCCGCCGCCGATATATGCTTTGTGCCCGAACTCAGCCATCACTCCCCCTCCTTGGAGGGCGGGGAGGTCGTTGGCCGCCAGTGTGTGAGATAGAACCCGTTCTGATGAGGCCAATACGTTCCGCCATCATGAATGAATGCATAGGGTTCTTCGTCATCGGCCAGGACGACGTTGAGGAATACCACCTCCGAGCCGTCGCCAACGTCTACGCAAAGCGCATCTATGCGGTGCCCGAGTTTAGCCGTCCCGATATCCTGCCAGGTGGTCATGGGCGTCTCCCGCGAAGCCACTCAAGGCTGCGGCCGGGCTTGCTGACCGGCTCTCCATCTTCGCCGCACCCGTCGCCAGAACAATCAGGACATTGGCCGACGTCGGTCTCGAGGTCGGGGTCATCGGACTGCGGATCATGCCGCCAAAGCCGCCCTTCCATGCATCTCAAATCGCCCTTCATGCCCACCCCCATGAACGTGAACGGGGGAAGAAGTCACTGGCGAACCGAAAATAAAAGACGCCGAATGGTAGGTCTGAGAGCGAGGTCGTGAACGGCCATTGCGTCCGGCGCAATACCCCTTCGAAGGACTGACGCAACGTAAGCTCTGGCTGCGGAGGCATCCTCTCGCGTGTTGTAGAAGCCAATCTCGTATTTCTTATTTTGATACCCGATCGTCGCCCGCCATTTGTTTGTTTTTGGCGCGAAACAAACGCCATCCGCTTTCTTTCTGCGGTTCCACAAATTCTGACTATGCGTGACAAGCCGAAGGTTGGCCCGCCGGTTATTGAGGCCGTTGCCGTCAATGTGATCGACAACGAAGCCAGAGGGCGGGCCCATGATTTGTCTGTGCAGATAAACCGTAGAGCCCCTAGGGCCAGTTGATCGGCGCGCATAATGGAGCGTCCCAACCGTTTGGATTTGCCAAGCCCATCGCCGTAGATCGGCCGCATCGTCGTCGTCGACAACGGCTTCAAAGCCACCTGTGAGCGGGATGATTTGCATGAGAACATCATAGCAACATCCTTCAATTCTTTCCACGGATTTTCCACGAGTGCACTTGCTCGTTTCGTGATTCGTTCTGCACGTTGCTGCATTTTGGACGGCGCAGAAACCCTATAAAACAAGGCGTTTCCTGCATTTGTAAAAGGTGCGGCCAGCCTTGGGGGAGGCTGGCCGCGCGCGATCCGGTCT
>JAFKKM010000138.1 GCA_017305555.1 Hyphomicrobiales bacterium
CAGCCCCGTGATCCGCTCCAGCCGCCCATTGCGGCCAAAGCCCGCCGGCAGAAACGCATCCACAAAACTGCTTTGCTCCGACATCCACGAAACCTCCGGTCTCGACCGCTATTGAATCACAAACATGCCCTTTTGCAGAGGTCTCGCCTTCGCGGGGGCGACGCCGAGGCTGTTGAACGCCTTGCGATACCCAAAAACAAAACTCTTCGCGCCAACTTGCGCCAGCGCAACGAGTGCGTCGTGCCGCGGCGTAAGGTCCGTCTGCAAAATGAAGGCTGCCCCTTGAAGGCAGTCGTGCAGACGGAGTTTGATCATGACACGCTTGACCACTTTGGCGCTCTGCGCCGGCGCCCTGCTGATGGCTATCCCCGCGAACGCCGCGGAATTCGAAGTCAAGATGCTGAACAAGGGCCCCGACAATCAGGCGATGACGTTCGATCCTCCGTTCCTGAAAGTGCAAGTCGGCGACACGGTGAAGTTCGTCCCCACCGACAAGGGGCATGACGCGGAGTCGATTCCGGGCATGGTGCCGGACGGCGCAACGCCGTTCAAAGGCAAGCTGTCGCAGGAAATCAGCGTCACCTTCGACAAACCGGGCCTCTATGGCTATCGCTGCGTGCCGCACTTCGGCATGGGCATGGTCGGCCTGGTCGAGGTCGGCGGCAGCACCGCAAACCTCGACGCCGCCAAGCAGGCCAAGATGCCGCCGCTCGCCACCAAGCGGATGACGGCATTGCTGGATCAAGCGGTCAAGAGCACCACCGCCAACGCGGGAGCCGGAAATGCTAGCCGTTAGCCCCAGCGCAGCGCCGGCGGTCGTCGCCGGCGCTCTCGATACACCGGCAATCGACGACCTCGCCTTCAGCGTGGTCGCCGCGCTGCATCGCCATCCGCATCTCAGCAATGTGCTGACGCATATTTCGCGGTCGAGCTGGCCGCGGATCGAGCACACCTTGCGCGTCATTCTCGATCCCGCGACGCAACACTGCGACCTGACGCCGCTGGCGCGCAACATACTCGACCTGATGGTCGCCGAGCGCGGCGACACCGGGCGCATCTTCAAGCCGTATTTCGGCGCGTTGCTCACCGCATTGGCCGGACCCAACAAGGCCGAAGTACTTTTGTCCCGAATTCACCGCCTCGCCGCGCCTGACACCTCTGTTGTCATCGCGTTACCGAAGGCGACCACGGGAGTTCCGGTCCATGCCTGACAGCGCCCACGACGCGATTTGCGACAACGAACGCGTGTTGGCGGTGAAGGATATCGATCCACGCCATCGCCACACCGTTATTTTCCAGTTGTTTGAACACCTGCCGCCGAACCGTTCGCTGCAATTGGTGGTTGATCACGATCCGAAGCCGCTAAGGGCGCAACTCGAAATCAAGCACGGCACGCGCTGCCAGTGGACCTATCTCGAACAGGGACCGGACATATGGCGGATTCGTCTGCGACGAGACGCCGCGACGGATTGATTTTTGCGGCCGCGCAGAACATGCGGCTTTTGAATCGGATTGACGGCACCGTGTCGGCCCCGGAGCCGGACTGCGGTGCAGCGTCAATTTGCGTTTGCACAAAGAGACTATCTTTAGACAAGATATAGGTTGAGCCGAACGAGCTGCTGAGCAAGCTGCTGGATTTGGGGCCGCGCCGGATCGAACGGGCGCGATTGCGGTTCGCGATTCGCGGACCGCGCAGGACCGCGTGCTGTCGTCACGCGCGATGAAACAAGGGGTGTGTTTCGATGGTCGCCGAACTCACAAAAAACGAACGTCAGGGCGCGCTGGTCATCCTGCTGGCGCTCGCGGTCACCGGCCTCGCAATGGCCGCCGGTGGACGCGGCGATCCATTCGGCGTGCATGGCGCACTGGTGCTGGTAGTGTCGATCGCCGGCATCTTCGCAGTGATCGGCGGCTACTACGCGCCGGAGCCGTCGCCAGACCGGCTCGACAGCTATTACGACACCCCGACCAAGTTCGGCATCATCGCCGCCATGGTCTGGGCAGTCGTCGGCATGGCGGTCGGCGACTGGGTGGCGTGGCTGCTGGCCTATCCGGAATGGACGTTCGACGCGGCGTGGGCAAGCTTCGGCCGGCTGCGCCCGGTCCACACCTCCGGCGTGATCTTCGGCTTCGGCGGCAACGCACTGATCGCCACCTCGTTCTACGTGATGCAGCGCACCTCGCGGGCGCGGCTGCCGGACCAGCTAACTCCGTGGTTCGTGCTGTTCGGCTACAACCTGTTCTGCGTCATCGCCGCCACCGGCTACCTGATGGGCGTGACGCAATCGAAGGAATACGCCGAGCCGGAATGGTATGCCGACATCTGGCTGGTGATCGTGTGGGTCGTGTATTTCGTGCTCTACCTGCGCACGCTGAACCGCCGCAAGGAGCCGCATATCTACGTCTCCAACTGGTATTACCTGGCGTTCATCCTCGTCGTGGCGATGCTGCACATCGTCAACAACCTCGCGGTGCCGATCTCCTGGGGTAGCGCCAAGAGTTATTCGCTGTTCTCCGGCGTGCAGGACGCGATGACCGAGTGGTGGTACGGCCATAACGCGGTGGCGTTCTTCCTCACCTCCGGCTTCCTCGGCATGATGTACTACTACATGCCGAAGCGCGCGGGACGGCCGATCTATTCCTACCGGATGTCGATCATCTCGTTCTGGGGCATCACCTTCTTCTACATGTGGGCCGGTTCGCACCACCTGCACTACACGGCACTGCCGCAGTGGGTGCAGTCGCTCGGCATGACCTTCTCGGTGATGCTGCTGGTGCCGTCATGGGTCTCGGCCGGCAACGCGCTGATGACGCTCAACGGCGCCTGGCACAAGGTGCGCGACGACGCCGTGCTGCGCTTCATGATGGTGGCGGCGGTATTCTACGGCCTCTCGACCTTCGAAGGCTCGTTCATGGCGATCCGTCCCGTCAACGCGCTGTCGCACTACACCGACTGGACCGTTGGCCACGTCCACGCCGGCGCGCTCGGCTGGGTGGCGATGATCACCTTCGGTGCGATCTACGCCTCGGTGCCGTGGCTGTGGAAGCGCAACGGCATGTATTCGGCCAAGCTGGTGGAGGCACACTTCTGGCTCGCGCTGGCCGGCACCATCATCTACGTCTTCGCGATGTGGAACTCGGGCATCATCCAGGGCCTGATGTGGCGCACCTATAACGAAAGCGGGACGCTGGCGTATTCCTTCGTCGACTCGCTGGTGGCGATGCATCCCTACTACATCGCCCGCGCCGTCGGCGGCGTGTTCTTCCTGCTCGGTGCGATCATCGGCTTCTACAACATCTGGATGACGATCCGCACCGCCTCGCAGGACGAAACGGCACACAACACCGCCGACCACCCCGTCACTGAGCCCGCCGTCGGCGTGCCTGCCCTTCAGCCCGGAGAGTAATAATCATGTTCGGATTTCACTACCGGCTGGAACGCAAGACCATCGGCCTGGTGCTCGGCATCATCGGCGTCGCCTCGATCGGCGGCTTCGTCGAGATCGCGCCGCTGTTCACCATCCATCAGACCGTCGAGGACGCGCCCGACATGCGCGTCTACACGCCGCTCGAACTGGCGGGCCGCAACATCTACATTCGCGAAGGCTGCTACGCCTGCCACTCGCAAATGATCCGCACCCTGCGCGACGAAGTGGAGCGCTACGGGCCCTATTCGCTCGCGGTCGAATCCAAATACGACCATCCGATGCTGTGGGGCTCCAAGCGCACCGGACCGGACCTCGCCCGCCTCGGTGAAAAGTATTCCGACGACTGGCACGTCGCGCACATGATCAATCCGCGCGCGGTGGTGCCGGAATCGGTGATGCCGGCCTATGCGTTTCTCGAACGCACCGAACTGCGCACCGACGATCTCAGCAAGCACCTCAAGGCGCAGCGCGACGTTGGCGTGCCTTACACCGACGACATGATCGCCAACGCCGCCGCGGATGCCTACGGGCAGGCCGCGCCGGATTCGCCCGCCGCCGACGGCGTCACCAAGCGCTACGGCAAGGCGACCACGGTGCGCGCCTTCGACGGCAAACCCAGCGACCTGACCGAAATGGATGCGCTGGTGGCGTACCTGCAAATCCTCGGCCGGCTCACCGACGCCGCGCACAAGCCGGTCGCGACCGCGGAGAAAAAGCCATGACCATTACTCACGACCTGCTCGTCTGGTTCTCCAAATCGTTCGGCCTGTTCTACCTGATGGGATTGTCGCTGATCGTCGTGATCTATGCGTACTGGCCCGCGAACCAGAAGCCGTTCAACGCCGCCGCGCAGGCGATCCTGCACGACGACGACGACAAGCCATACCGGGGATGAGGGACCATCATGGGGCACTTTGAACGCGACCCGCACACCGGCCACATGACGACCGGTCACGAATGGAACGGCATCACCGAACTCAACACGCCGGTGCCGAAGGTGATGTGGCTCTGGCTCGCCTGCTCGGTGATCTTCGCCATCGGTTACTGGATTTTGATGCCGACCTGGCCGATCGGCCGCACCTACACCAAGGGCCTGCTGGGCGACAACGTGCGTCACGACGTGGCGCAGTCGGTCAAGCAGGCGGCGCTCGACCGCAGCGTGTGGACCGCACGCATCGAGAAGGAAAGCTTCGCCGATATCCAGAAGGACCCGCGGCTAATGGAGCCGGTGCGCGAAACCGGACGCGCGCTGTTCGGCGACAACTGCGCCGCCTGTCACGGCCGCACCGCGCAGGGCGGCAAGGGCTTCCCCAACCTCACCACCCATTCGTGGCTGTGGGGCGGCACGCCGGAGGCGATCTTCGAGACCATCCGCGTCGGCATCAACTCGGCGCATCCGGAAACCCGCACCTCGCAGATGCCGGCGTTCGGCAAGGACGGCATGTTGCCGAAGGCCGATATCGACAAGGCGGTCGCCTTCGTCCGCAGCCTGTCGCATCCCGACGCCAAGGATCTCGATCCCGCCAAGGTGGCGGCCGGCAAGGAATTGTTCGCCGCCAACTGCGCCTCCTGTCATGGCGAGGACGCCAAGGGCAACATCGAGATGGGCGCGCCGAACCTGACCGATCAGTTCTGGATCTACGGCGGCGATCAGGCCTCCATCGCGGAGACGCTGTGGGGCGGACGCCAGGGCCACATGCCGACCTGGGAGAATCGTCTCTCGGCGCTCGACCGCAAGATCCTCGCGCTTTATCTCGTCGACCTGCGGAAGCCCGAGAAATGAGCGCGGAAGCCACCACCATGCGACGCGATCGCCGCTGGATCTGGCTGCTGGTCGGCGCGGGCCTGGCGCTGGTGATCGGCGCCAACTGGCATCTGGTCTATGTCGCCGTCACCTCGCAGCCGGATTGCGTCGCCCATGTTCGGACCGGCGCGCACGGCGGGGCCGGTTCATTCAGCGCGGCGACATCGTCATGCACGCCCCGATAATTTTGACCTCTCGTACCGATGAGGACCTGACGTGATCGAGCACACCGAACCCTCACAGACCATCATCCCGCCGGTCGTCTCACCGCTGCCGATCGACCATCACTGGAAGCGCGGGTTGACCTCCGCCGATGCCTTCAAGTGGCTGGCGCTGGGCTGGCGCGACTTCTGCACCCATCCGGGGCCGAGCATCGTCTACGGCCTGCTGGTGTTCCTGCTGTCGGCGGCGATCGTCTACGGCCTGTTCGAGTTCGAACTGGATTACATCCTGTTTCCGGCGCTCGCCGGCTTCATGGTGGTCGGCCCGATTCTCGCGGTCGGCCCCTACGCCAAGAGCCGGCAGATCGCGGACGGCAAACCCGTCAGCCTGTTCAACATGATCTTCGTGCGCCCGGCGGCCGGTGCGCAGATTGTCTTCACCGGCGTCCTGCTGTGCCTGTTGATGCTGGTGTGGATGCGCGCCGCGGTGATCGTCTACGCACTGTTCTTCGGGCTGGTGCCGTTCCCCGGCCTCGATCACATCGCGCCGATGCTGTTCGGCACGCCGACCGGCTGGGCGATGCTGATCGTCGGCAGCGCGGTGGGCGCGCTGTTCGCCGCGTTCTCGTTCGGCATCAGCGCGTTCTCGATCCCGATGCAGCTCGACAAGCGCGTCGATTCGCTGACCGCGATGGGCTCCAGCATGGCGCTGGTCTGGCACAACATGTCGGCGATGCTGACCTGGGCCGCGATCATGCTGGCACTGATCCTGCTCAGCATTGCCACCGGCCTGATCGGATTGATCGTGGTGTTTCCCGTGCTCGGCCACGGCACCTGGCACGCTTATCGTGCCGTGAAGGACTGATCGCGCAACGGCCGTTCGCCAAACGGCGGCGGCCGGGGCGTGTGGAGCGTACGATGAGTTGTTGCGCACCCGGCGTTGAACTGACCAGCGGCGACATCGCCGCCAATCGCGCTGAAGAAGTGCGGCTGGCGAGCCGCGACGTCGGCGACGGCCTGCGCCAGACCGACCTCTCGGTGCCGGCGATGCATTGCGGCGGCTGCATCCAGGCCGTCGAGCGCGCGCTGAATGCCCTTCCCGGCGTCGAAGCCGCGCGCGTGAACCTCTCCAGCAAGCGCGCCACGATCCGCTGGCACGACAACGCCACGCCGCCGCCGTTCGTCGAGACGCTGCGCGGCATCGGCTACGACGCGCATCTGTTCGATCCCGGCGCGGAGCGTAAGGACAATACACTCAGCGAACTGCTGCGCGCGCTGGCGGTCGCCGGCTTCGCCGCCAGCAACATCATGCTGCTGTCGGTGTCGGTGTGGGCCGGCGCCGATGCCGGCACGCGCGACCTGTTCCATGCGATCTCGGCGCTGATCGCGCTGCCGGCGCTGGCCTATTCCGGCCGCGTGTTCTTCCGCTCGGCGTGGAGCGCCGTGAGGCACGGCCGCACCAACATGGACGTGCCGATCTCGATCGGCGTGACGATGGCGTTCGGACTCAGCCTCTACGAAACATTTCACCACGGCGCGCACGCCTATTTCGATGCGTCGGTGACGCTGCTGTTCTTCCTCTTGATCGGCCGCACGCTGGATCATCTGATGCGCGAACGCGCGCGCACCGCCGTGAAGGGCCTCGCGCAACTGGCGGCGCGCGGCGCGCTGGTGGCGCAGCCGGACGGCAGCAACGTCTATCTGCCGGTGAACGACATCCAGATCGGCATGACCATCTTGCTGGCGGCAGGCGAGCGCGTGCCGGTGGACGGTCGCGTCATCAGCGGCCAATCCGACATCGACCGCTCGCTGCTGACCGGCGAAAGCGCGCCGGTGCAGGTCGCGAACGGCGCGGCTTTGCAGGCCGGCACGCTGAACCTCACCGGCCCGCTGACACTGATCGCCACTGCGGTTGCGCGCGATTCCTTCCTCGCCGAGATGATGCGGCTGATGGAGACGGCGGAAGCCGGCCGCTCCGCCTATCGCCGCATCGCCGACCGCGCCTCGCAGCTCTATGCGCCGGTGGTCCACACCACCGCGCTGCTCACCATGATCGGCTGGCTGATCTTTACCGGCGACCTGCATCGCGCCGTCACCATCGCCATCGCGGTTCTCATCATCACCTGTCCTTGCGCGCTCGGCCTCGCGGTGCCGATGGTGCAGGTGATGGCGGCGCGGCGGCTGTTCGAACGCGGCATGTTGCTGAAGGACGGCGGCGCGCTGGAACGACTCGCCGAAATCGACACCGTGGTGTTCGACAAGACCGGCACGCTGACGCTCGGCCAGCCGCGCCTGCTGCATCCGGAAGCGGTCGACACCGACGCGCTCGGCATCGCAGCGGCGATGGCGACGCATTCGCGCCATCCCTATTCCCGCGCGCTGGCGGCGGCGGGCGCGGCCATGGCATCGCCGCTCGATGCCGACGCGGTGGCTGAAATTCCCGGCGCAGGATTGGAAGCGCGCATCGGCGCGCATGTCTATCGTCTCGGCCGCGCAAGCTGGGCATTGGCACAATCCGATGGTGACGCTGTCGACAACGCCAACGTCGTGCTGTCGCGCGACGGGCAACCTCTGGCGCGCTTCGCATTCGAAGATCGTCTGCGGGACGGCGCACGCGAAACCATCGCTGAACTGAGCGAACAAGGTTTCGCCGTCGAAGTGCTGTCCGGCGACCGCGACGAAGCGGTGCGAAGGATCGCCGGTGATCTCGGCGCGCAACATCTTTCCGAAGTCACGCCGGCCGGCAAGGTCGCGCGCGTCAGCGAAATCGAATCGAACGGCCATCGCGTGCTGATGGTCGGCGACGGCCTCAACGACGCGCCGGCGCTGGCCGCCGCTCACGCCTCGATGGCGCCGGCCTCCGCCGCCGACGTCGGGCGCAACGCCGCCGATCTGGTGTTCCTGCACGAAAGCCTGCGCGCGGTTCCCGAGGCCATCGGCATCGCGCGAAATGCCGCGCGGCTGGTGCAACAAAACCTCGCGCTGGCGATTGGATATAACGTGATCGCAGTACCGATCGCGGTGGCTGGTTATGTCACACCGCTGATCGCGGCGGTGGCGATGTCGTCGTCGTCGATCATCGTCATCGCCAACGCATTGCGGCTGCGCGGCGTCAAACGCAACCGCCGTTTGGAGCGCACGCCAAAAACATCTTTCGTTGCACAACCAACAGGTCTTCGCTCGTGAACGAAGACCATGATTCTATTTTTCGATGCGTTTTCTTGACGCGAACCGGTATCCACTTCGCTTGAAAACGCTATGGTCGGGAGAAGCGCATGACCGATTTTCTGTATCTGGTGCCGATCGCGCTCGGCCTCGGGCTCGCGGGCCTCGCCGCCTTCATGTGGGCGATGCGCAGCGGCCAGTACGACGACCTCGACGGCGCCGCCGAACGCATCCTGCTCGACGACGACAAGCCGCTGCCGCAGAAGCATCAGGCGGGAAAATCATAAACGCAGATGACGGACGTGGGACGCGACGGTGCCACAACCACAACGTCGTCCCCGCGCAGGCGGGGACCCATAATCCCTGAAGATATGTCGTAAGGCAGCCGCGCCTTTGTTATTTTAGCCGAGCTGCTGCGGCGTCTGGGTCCCCGCCTGCGCGGGGACGACGACTTTCGTGTTGCACGTCTTTGCAAAGAGTTTTCGGTCGGAGGTTTATAATAGATGTCGTCATGGCCGGGCTTGTCCCGGCCATCCACGTCTTGGAACCGACGCGGCATGAAGACCGTGGATGCCCGGGACAAGCCCGGGCATGACGGAGTTTGTTATTGAGAGAATCCTTACGCCGCCTTCGCCTGCGGCGGCGCAAGCGCCTGCCAGCTATCGGCGAGGTGCAGCTTCGGTTCGGTCATCGTCTGCAAAAGCTCCAGCGTCATGCCGGGGATCATTTCCAGCACCACGAGGCCCTTCGGCGTCACATCGATCACCGCCAGATCGGTGTAGATGCGCTTGACGACGCCCGGCGCAGTGAGCGGCAGCGAGCAGCGTTTCAGGATGCGCGGCGAGCCGCTCTTGTGAGTGTGCGCCATCAGCACGCGGATTTCGCGCGCGCCGACCGCGAGGTCCATCGCGCCGCCGACGCCGGGTGGAAACGCCGGGTCTTCCGTGGTCCAGTTGGCAAGGTCTCCCGTCTCCGACACTTCGAACGCGCCGAGCAGGCTGACATCGAGATGGCGGCCGCGGATCATCAGGAAGGCGTCGGCGTGATGCACGTAACAACCGCCGGTGATCAACGTGGAGAGATTCTTGCCGGCGTCGGTGATATTGGGATCTTCCTCGCCGGGCTTCGGCTTCGGGCCGAGACCAATCACGCCGTTCTCGCTGTGGAAGATCACCTCGCGATCCCCCGGCACGTAACTCGCTGCAAGCGTCGGAATGCCGATGCCGAGATTGACGAAGCAGCCGTCCGGCAGATCCTGCGCCGCGCGCCAGGCCATCTGATCACGCGAAAGGCGGGTGTAAGCTGGCGATGTCATGCGTTTGCTCCCACAGCGACGACGCGATCGACGAACACACCCGGCGTCGCCACCGCTTCCGGATCGAGACTGCCGAGTTCGACGATCTCGTCGACCTCGACGATGGACAGTTCGGCGGCCATCGCCATCACCGGATTGAAATTCCGCGCCGACTTCAGATAGGTCAGGTTGCCCCAGCGATCGGCCTTGTTGGCTTTCAGCAGCGCGACGTCACCACGCAGCGGCTTCTCGAACACATGCAGCCGGCCGTCGATCTCGCGGGTTTCCTTGCCATCCGCCAGCTTGGTATGCGCCGACACCGGCGAGAAGAAACCGCCGAGGCCCGCGGCCGCGCAACGCATCCGCTCGCTGATGGTGCCCTGCGGCACCAGTTCGAGTTCGAGGCTCTTGGCCTTGTAGGCGTTAAGAAACGCGCTGTAGTCGCCGGAGCGCGGATACGAACAGATCACCTTGCGCACCCGCCCGGAATTGATCAGCCGCGCCAGTCCGTAATCGCCGTTGCCGGAATTGTTGGCAACGATGGTGAGTTCCTTCGCGCCCTGATCGTGCAGCGCCTCCAGCAGATGATCGGCGACGCCGACGATGCCGAACCCTGCCACCAATACCGTTGCCCCGTCGCGGACGCCGGCGACGGCGTCCTCCACCGTCTTCACGCGCTTGTCGATCACCTCGAACTCCAGCCTCGAACGCCATCCATGATGCGAGGGACACTATGCAGAATTGTCGCAGGGAGCAAACCCTCGTGGAGTGGGTTTGACATTCGCACACTGCATCGCTTCGCGTCTGCGAAAGGCAATTCGCGAGGAATTTCGCTGCCGATTTTCGCGACAAGGAATTGAGTGGGCATCGCTGCAATACCCGTATGCGGTTCCGCGACTTGAGCGCGCATCGCGTTGCCGCCAAAACCGGCTTGTGCGACGGGCCGTCAGGGCCGACAATTAACGGACGCATGGGACACGCGAGGCGCGTCCGCCATCGATATCAGGGAGTGAACGTGACCGACACCGTGACAATGCGTGATCCGCAGACCAGCGCCGCATCGCAACCGGCAACCGGCCCGCTGAAGGGCGTGCGCATCGTCGAGTTCGCCGGCATCGGCCCCGGCCCGTTCGCCTGCATGATGCTGGCCGACATGGGCGCGGAGGTCATCACGCTCGACCGCGTCGGCGCCAACAAGAACATGAAGTCGGTGTCGGGGCGCGGCCGCAAGGTGGTCGAACTCGACCTCAAGGACAAGGCGTCGATCGCGCAGGCGCTCGACCTGCTCGGTAACGCCGATGCGCTGATCGAAGGCTTCCGCCCCGGCGTGATGGAGCGGCTCGGCCTCGGCCCCGACGTGGTGCTGGCGCGCAACCCTCGTCTTGTCTACGGCCGCATGACCGGCTGGGGCCAGACTGGCCCGCTGGCCTGCGCCGCCGGCCATGACATCAACTACATCTCGATCACCGGCGCGCTGGCCGCGATCGGCGGCAAGGACAAGCCGGTGCCGCCGCTCAATCTCGTCGGCGATTTCGGCGGTGGCGCGCTTTATCTCGTCGTCGGCGTGCTGGCAGCGCTGGTGGAGGCCGGCAAGTCCGGCAAGGGCCAGGTGGTCGACACCGCGATGTGCGACGGCGCGGCCTCGCTGATGTCGATGTTCTTCGACTTCAGCGCCATCGGCCGCTGGCAGGAGAAGCGCGACAGCAACATGCTGGACGGCGGCGCGCATTTCTACGGCGTCTATGAATGCAAGGACGGCCAGTTCGTCTCGATCGGTTCGATCGAGCCGCAGTTCTACGCGCTGTTGCGCAAGCTGGCGGGTCTCGACGACGCCGCCTACGACGCGCAGATGGACGCCAAGGGGTGGCCGGCGTTGAAGGAAAAACTCACCGCGGTGTTCAAGAGCAAGACCCGCGACGAGTGGTGCGCCATCATGGAAGGCTCCGACGTCTGCTTCGCACCGATCCTGACCATGAGCGAGGCGACACAGCATCCGCACATGCAAGCGCGCGAGGTGTTCATCACCCGCCACGGCATCCCGCAGCCCGCCCCCGCGCCGCGTTTCTCACGCACGCCCTCGAACGTGCGCGAGCCGGTGACGGCGAACCTCGGCGATATCGTGAAGGCGTGGGGCGGGAAGTAACGCGACTTCCGGCGTCGTCCTGACTGTTTCGACCGAGCGTC
>JAFKKM010000139.1 GCA_017305555.1 Hyphomicrobiales bacterium
ATGGCCGTGAAGACGTGAACGCCGAAGGCCGCGGCGCGGGTCGAATTCGAAGGCTGCTGCGAGGTGTTCGCCGGCGTCATGTAACAGAAGCTGTTAACAGGATTTGGGCTGATTTGCATCCCCTGCCTTGCGGCGATCCGCCGCGCGAGCATTGGGGAACGGCGATCACGGCGAATCGCTTTCGGCAGCTCTTGCATTTTGAGGGGCAAATAACGATTGTCCCGCCATGAACAGCACGACAACAGACCAGACCCTTTACGACGCCATCGTGATCGGCGGCGGGCCGGTCGGCCTTGCGACCGCCATCGCGCTGGCGGAGGCCGACATCAAGGTGGCGCTGGTCGCCGCCCGCAAACCATATCCGGACAATCGCACCACGGCGTTGCTCGGCGGCACCATCGATTTTCTCGAGCGGCTCGATGTCTGGCGGCGCTGCGCGGAGTTTGCCACACCGCTGCGCACGATGCGGCTGGTGGACAACACACAACGGCTGATCCGCGCGCCGGAAGTGCGCTTCGTCTCGGATGAGATCGGCCGCGACGCGTTCGGCTACAACATCGAAAACCGCCGGCTGGTGGCTGCGCTCGAACACCGCACTGACGAGATCGAACGCATCGCGCGCATCGACGACGACGCCGACGGCATCGAGATCGACACCGATCAGGTCATTGTCCGCACCCGCAACGGTACGTTGCTTCATGGCCGCGTTGCCGCCGGTGCCGATGGCCGCCAGTCGATTTGCCGCGAAGCCGCCGGCATCGACGTCAATCGCCATCCGCTGCGCCAGACGGCGCTGACCTTCAACATTCGTCACAGCCGGCCGCATCACGACACCTCGACCGAGTTTCACACCACCGGCGGGCCATGCGTGTTTGTACCGCTGCAAGGTGACCGCTCCAGCGTGGTATGGGTGTCGACGCCGAATGAAGCCGCGCGTTTGACGGCGCTCTCCGACGACGCGCTGTCGATGGAAGCCGAACGGATGATGCATTCCATCCTCGGCCGCGTCAGCGTCGAACCGGGACGGCATTCGTTTCCGCTCGCCATCGAGCAGCCGCGTCAGTTCGCCAGCAATCGCGTCGTGCTCGTCGGCGAAGCCGCGCATGTGCTGCCGCCGATCGGTGCGCAAGGACTCAATCTCGGCCTGCGCGATGTCGCCGACATTGCAGATATCGTCGCGGATGCGATCGCGCGCGGTGAAGACCCCGGCGCGGCGGCGACGCTGTCGCGCTTCGACGCGAAGCGACGAAGCGACATCGCCAGCCGCACCATGGCGATCGATCTCGCCAATCGCTCGCTGCTCAGCGATTTCCTGCCGATGCAGATGGCTCGCGCGGCGGGGCTTCATCTCCTCAGCGCGATCGGCCCGCTGCGCCGCCTCGCCATGCGCGAAGGATTGAGCCCGTCGTGGCGACGTCCCTCCTCTTCGCGCGCGACACCTCCGAATGAGCACGGGACACACCGAGCCTGAATTGTCTTTGCGCACAAGCAAAGCAATCCAGCGTCTTGGAATGAGGCGAGGCCGGAGTTCACCGTCGCTCATCCCCGCACGCTGACGAGTAACGAGCACTATCTGACGGCGATCGCCCAGGCAGCGAAGGCATTGATCAACGCCAGTTTCGGATGGTTGCTTCGATGCACGATGTAGAAGCCGTAGCCAGGCAGAGTGAGGCTGGCGATCTTCACAAGGCTTCCAGCGGCAAGTTCGGGAGCCACCAGCACATCGCTACAGATCGCGACGCCCTGGCCGGAAATCGCAGCCTCGATCGCATGAAGCTCTTCGCGAAAATCGAAACTGATAAAACCGGAAAGGTCAGGAACCTGCGCGTGGCGTTTCCGGGCGACAAGTTGCCAGCGTTGCCACGTCGGCGCCTCGACGTCGCTCGAAGGCCACCCTGTCTCGATCAAGGGAAATTGCGTGAGTTCGGCCGGTGTCAGCAGCTTTCGCAATTTTCCAACCAGCTTGGGGGAAGCGACGACGGAAAAACGATCCCGTACCAGTTCAACCGATGGCCCATCGATCGGAGCCCGTCGGGCATAGCGGATCGAGACGTCGGTTTCGCTGGTCTTCAGACTCAAGACTTCGTCGGTGCCGAGGATGTCGAGTTTCAGCCGCGGATGCATCTCTCGCCATTTGGGCAATCTCGGCACCAGCCAGCGCGCCGCGAAAGCGTTGGTCGCGGTGACGCGCAACTTGCCCGTTGAAGCGCCCGCGCGAATACCGTTGATGGCCTGAGCGAACGATTCAAATCCGTCCCGCACGACCGGGAACAGCTGCTCACCGGCCCAGGTGAGTTTCATCGGTCGCGGTTGGCGGCGAAACAGATCCTGGCCGCAATGACTTTCCAGCAGCTTGATCTGGTGACTGATCGCAGTGGGCGTCACCCCGAGTTCGGCGGCGGCGCGCTTGAAGCTCAGGCAGCGAGCCGCCGCTTCAAAAGCACGCAATTCCACCAACGGGGGAAGCTTCTGCATGGGGCAAATATAGATGAATTCAGTTCATCTGTAATGAGAATCTTCGCGATTGCGGATATCGCTGCGACTAACCGACTATCGGCTCGCTTGGCATTCTCGCAACCGAGGAGAATCCACATGTTGGCCGTCACACCCTCGCCCGCGACTGAGTACCTCGATGCTATCGAGAATCTCAGACCGCTCGTGGAAGATCACCGCGCCACGTTTGATCAGGACCGCAAGATTCCGGACGCTGTATTTCAACGGCTCGCCGAAGCCGGGCTTTTCCGCCTATGGCTGCCGACGGCTTTGGGCGGCCCTGAATTGTCGCCCGTGGAATTCCTCAACGTGATTGAAGCCGCTTCGACGCTCGATGGCTCGATCGGCTGGCTCGTCGGAAATGGCGGCGGCATGAGCCGCATCGGCGGCTATCTCCCGGAACCTGTTGCGCGGGACTGGTTTGCCGACCCCTACGCCTTCATTGCCAGCGCGACCGGCGCGATCGGTTCGGCGGAACCCGTTGCGGGCGGCTATCGCGTCACCGGGCGTTGGCCGTTCGGCAGCGGAGCCAATCACGCCACGCGATTTATGGGATTGGCCACCTTCAGCGATGGCAGCGGCAATCCCAGGCCGCCGATCTGCTGTTACTTCCAGCGCAAGGATGTGACGATCCATGACACATGGCATGTATCGGGCCTGCGCGGCACCGGGAGTTGCGACTTCGAGGTGACCGATCTTTTCGTCCCGCTCGAACACACCCACGATTTCCTTGCACCGGCGCCGACACAGCCGGGCATCGTTTACCGACTCCCGGGCCTGTCGATATTTCCGTGGTCGATTACCGGTAGTGTGCTCGGCATCGCAAGCGGCGCGATCGCTGCATTTACCAAATCCAGCAGCCCAAACAGGACGCGGCAGGGTATGGCGATCCAGATGAAGGATCGCGAGATGGTTCAGTCGGCACTTGGCCGGGCCATCGCGACCCACGGGGCCGCCAAGGCGTTCCTCAAGGAAACAATGGCTGAGCTGCTTTCCGTGCTGGACGACGACGCCAATGTTCGTCAGCAAGCGCGCGCACGGTTGCGGATCGCCTGCGCGCACGCTGCGGAAGTCTCCTCACACATCGTGCAAGTTCTGACCACGGAAGTCGGTGCGGCAGCGATCTTCGAAAGCAACGCTCTGGAACGCGCCGGACGCGACATCAACGCCGCCGTCAAACACATCGCCATGAGCCCGCAGAGCTACATTGTCGTCGGCCGACTGCAACTCGGCCTCGATCCGGGCACCATGAGGTTTTGACCGGACAGAGGAGCGAAGCGACGAAGCAATCCAGCCTTCATCAAGAAGGATTGGATTGCGCGTAATGACAGTGAAAATCAGAACGTCAGATAGCCGCTCTTCAGCATCCACATCACGGTGGTGAGCGTCACCACCGAAGCCAGCGTGCCCAGCATCACCGCCGCCGACGCGGCTTCGGTCCAGGTGTCGTATTGTCGGGCGATAACGAAGACGTTGAGCGCCGGCGGTAGCGAGGCCATCAGCACGGCGGTTGCCGCCCACTCCATCGTAAACGGGCCGAACCACCACAACAGGCCAAGTACCAGAATCGGGTGGATCACCAGCTTCACCGCGATCAACCCCGGCAGTTCCCACGGCACCCGGCCGAACGGCCGCAGCGCCACCGTGACGCCGAGCACGAACAGCGCCACCGGCGCGGCCGAGCTTTGCAGGAACTGCAATACGCCGTCGATCGCCACCGGCATCTGGATATGCAGCGCGGCGGCCAGCACGCCGCAATAGACCGCGACGATCAGGGGATGCAGCGCGATCTCCTTGACCACGAACCACATCGTCGGCAGCAGCGGCCGTCGTGTGCCGTCGGTCAGCGCCATCAGCACCGGGATCACCGTGAACAGGAAAATGCTGTCGAAGCAGAAAATGAGCGCGGTCGGCACCGCCGATTTCAGCCCGAACACCGCGAGCGCCAGCCCCGGCCCCATGTAGCCGATGTTGCCGTAGCCGCCCGCGAGCCCCGCCATCGCCGCCTGCCGCAGCGGGAGACGGCCAAGCAGCCGCGCGATCAAGAGCGACAGCGTGAACGCACCGGCGGTTCCCAGTGTGGTCGCCACTACGAACGGCAGGTTGTTGAGTTCCTCGAACGGGGTTTTCGAGACAATGCGGAAGAACAGCGCCGGCAACGACACATAGAGAACGTAGAAATTCATCCAGGCGAGCCCGGATTCCGGCAGGCCGCGGTACTTTCCGCAGGCGAAGCCGATGAAAATCAAACCGAAGTACGGCAGCGCCAGATTGAGAATGTCGAGCATGAAGCCGGATTTCCGCGGGATTTGGACCGGAATCGAGATGCGAACCGCGCTGCAGCTCCTCCGGGAACAGCTTGTACCCGCAAGGATACCCGCCGAAATGTTAGAATCGAACCACTAGCATCGGCCACAATCCTGGTCTATTCGACAAGGCATGACAAAGATGCGGGTCGCAAAATTTCAGATCGGTCAGATCGTCAAGCACCGGATTTTCTCGTTCCGGGGCGTGATTTTCGACATCGATCCGGAATTCGCCAACACCGAGGAATGGTGGCTGGCCATCCCCGAACAGGTACGTCCGCGCAAGGACCAGCCGTTCTACCACCTGCTGGCCGAGAACGCCGAGTCGGAATACGTCGCCTACGTCTCCGAGCAGAACCTGTTGGCCGACGAGTCCGGCGAGCCGGTGCGGCACTCGCAGGTCTCCGAAATTTTCATCAAGGACAAGGCCGGCGGCTACCGCCCGCGCAACACCTCGCTGAACTGATCTGGCCGATTTAGCGCGTCACCATTCCGCCGCAAGAATCCCGCCCGACACGGTTTCGCCGCAAGAATCCCGACGCGAAATCCAAACGAAAAAAGCGCCCCTCGCGGGGCGCTTTTCGTGTCGCGATCGCCGCACCGTTACTGCTTGGCGGCAGGCGGCGTCGCAGGAGGCGTGGTCGCAGCGCCGCCGGCAGCCGGCTGCTGTGCTTCCAGCTTGGCGCGCGCTTCCGCGGCCCGCTTCTGCAATTCCTCTTGCAGCTTCTTCTGGGTTTCCTCGAACACCTTCGGATCGGTCGGCGGACCGTCATAGGCCTTGGCGAACTCCGCCAGCGGCAGCGGCAGCGTCAGCGGCGCACCGTTGGAATTGATCGCCTGAACAATAAGATTCTGGCCCTTCTTCAAGTGATTGATCATGTCCGGCGTCACTTCGTAATCGGACATGCAACCGTTGGCGAAGCAGATCACATAGGGGCTCTGCATCGGCGGGTTGTTATCGATGATGATGCGGGTGCCGTGAACCAGTTGCATCCCGAGCGGCAGGGTGACGCGGAGAATCTTCTTGGTCTCGCCTTCCGGCTCGATGACCACGGCGGCGATCACCGGCTGTCCCGACTCGATGCGGCCGTCCTTGCCGGTGAAACACACCTGCTTGGCGTTGGCATCCTGCCCCTTGAGACAGAACTTGGTCCACGGCGCGTAGATCAACTGCACCTGCTGCTGCGGCGGCTGTTGCGGCTGCGCGGCGGGAGCCTGCTGCGCGGGCTGCTCGGCCTTGGGAGCCGTCTTCGGCGCCGCCTTGCCATTGGACTTGGCCTTCTGATGTGCCGGCGCCGTCGGCTGCTGGGCCTGGGCAGCGGGAATGAGCGCCGTCGTGGCGAAGGCCGCGGCAGCTGCCGCCACGGTCATACCGCGCCCACACCGCCATGCCTGGGCGGCCATATCGGTGAAATTCATTGCGGAAAGCCCTTTCTCGAATGGCTGCGTCCGAAACCGCAAAAGGACGCGCGCCTCAACTCTTTCGCTGCCGTTTCCTGGTCAAATGAGGCCGTTGAGTGGCCGGCCACCGCCATGCGGATCAAATGTACGCCTTCAATACAGCGGCAAACAAAAAGATCAATGCCGCGAACGGGTGTTTGACACTCGCCCGGGGCCGAACCATGGCGGGTGTGGTAAATTTTGCTCGTGACATGCTCCGAATCATCTGGAATGGCGCGGGTTTCTGCGGCGCGGCATAACACGCGTACCGTCTGGCTGCGCGGACTGGCCGTTCTGGCGGCTGCCATGCTGGCTGGTAGCAACTCCGTGATCGCCGAAACCAGCCACGGCATCGCCATGCACGGCGCGCCCGCGATGGCCGCCGGTTTCGACCACATGCCCTACGTCAATCCCGACGCCCCAAAAGGCGGACGGCTAGTCCAGGGCCTGAGCGGCACTTTTGACAGCCTCAATCCCTTCATCGTGCGTGGCCTCGCGGTGCAACAGGTTCGCGGCTTCGTCATCGAGAGCCTGATGGCGCGCGGCAATGACGAGCCCTTCACGCTTTACGGCCTGTTGGCGGAGCGGATCGAGACCGACGACGCCCGCACCTGGGTGACCTTCCACCTCAACCCCCGCGCCCGTTTCTCGGACGGCCAGCCGGTGCGCGCTGCGGACGTGCTGTTTTCATGGCAGTTGCTGCGCGACAAGGGTCGCCCCAACCACCGCCTCTACTACGCCAAGGTGACCGACGCGAAAGCCATCGACGACCTCACTGTGCGCTTCGAATTCGGCGGCGCGGCCGACCGCGAGTTGCCGCTGATCCTCGGCCTGATGCCGATCCTGCCGAAACACGCCGTAGACGTCGAAACCTTCGAGAACACCTCGATGGCACCACCGTTGGGGTCCGGCCCTTATCGCGTCAGCCAGGTCGACCCCGGCAGCAGCGTGACATTGACGCGCGACCCGAATTATTGGGGACGCGATCTGCCGATCAACAAGGGGCTATGGAATTTCGACGAGATCCGGCTCGACTTCTATCGCGACGCCAACAGCCAGTTCGAGGCGTTCAAACGCGGGCTCTATGATTTCCGCGTCGAGAACGAACCGCTGCGTTGGCACAGCGGTTACGATCTGGCTGCGGTGAAATCCGGCAAGATCGTCCGCGATATCATCAAACCCGGCGTACCGAACCCGACGGAGTTTCTCGTCTTCAACACGCGGCGGCCGATGTTCGCCGACGTCCGCGTGCGTGAGGCTCTGTCGTTATTGTACGACTTCGAGTGGATCAACCGGAACTACTTCTTCAACCTCTATACGCGATCCGCCGGATTCTTCGCGGGCTCCGAGCTATCCGCTTACGGCCGCCCCGCCGACGCCCGCGAGCAAACGCTGCTGCGGCCGTTCGCCAAGCAAGTCCGTCCGGATATTCTCGACGGTAGCTATCGGCTGCCGGTTAGCGACGGCTCGGGACGCGATCGCGCAACGTTGCGCCGTGCGCTGACGCTGCTGTCGCAAGCCGGCTACGAGTTGAAGAACTCGGTGCTCCACCAGCGCCAAAGCGGAAAGCCCCTCGCCTTCGAAATCCTGGTGACGACGCGCGATCAGGAGCGGATCGCATTGGCCTATAGCGCCAACCTCAAGCGCGCCGGCATCCGGGCCTCGGTGCGCGCCGTCGACGCCGTGCAGTTCGACCAGCGCCGCATTGGCTATGATTTCGACATGATCCCCAACCGCTGGGATCAATCGCTCTCACCGGGCAACGAGCAGGCATTCTACTGGGGCAGCGAGGCCGCCGACAATCAGGGCACCCGCAACTACATGGGCGCCAAGAACCCTGCCGTCGACGCCATGATCGCTGCGATGCTGGAAGCCCGGGAGCGGCCGACCTTCGTCTCCGCCGTCCGGGCGCTCGACCGCGTGTTGATCTCCGGTTTTTATGCGATTCCCCTGTACAACATCCGCGAGCAATGGATCGCGCGATGGAATCGGATACAAAGGCCGACAACGACCGCATTGACCGGATATCTCCCTGAAACGTGGTGGTACGCGCCGCCGCAGCCGCACAGGTAAGCCGTGCTTCAAACGCCAGCGTCACCGACACTCGATGGACTGTTCCGCCGTACGCTGGCGCGGCAGCCGGACGCGTTGGCGCTCGTCGATCCAGCCAACAAGATGCAGGTGACCGGCCAACCGCCGCTGCGGCTGACTTTCGCGCAGGCCGATCGGGCGATTTCGGCGCTGGCCGCGCACTTCGTCGACGCCGGGCTGCCGCCGCATTCGATCATCGCGGTGCAGCTAGCCAACACGGTCGAATACGCGCTGACGGTGCTCGCGGCGCATCGCGCAGGGCTCGTGGTGGCGCTGATACCGCAGCTCTGGCGGCACGCCGATCTCGCGGTCGCACTCAATCGCATCGGCGCGCGCGCCATTGTCGCCTGCTCGCGGATTGATGGCGTCAGTCATGCCGATCTCGTCATGAACGCAGCGGTGGAAGCCTTCTCCATTCGCTACGTCTGCGGCTTTGGTCCGGACTTGCCGGAAGGCATGGTGCCGCTCGACGACCTGATCACGCATGGCGACGGGACGGCGCCCGCGATGCCGCCCGACGCCCGGCAAGCCGCGCTGATCTCGTTCGACGTCACGAACAGCGGACTGCTTGCGGTGCCGCGAACGCATCTGAACCTGATTTCGGGTGGGCTCGCCGTCTTTCTCGAAAGCGGTATGGCGCAGGGTGGAACGCTTCTCGCGGCGCAATGCATGGGATCGTTCGCCGGCATCGCATCGTCGCTGGCGTGCTGGCTCCTGAGCGGCGGCACATTGGCCCTGCACCACCCGTTCGACGGCGAGGTGCTGGAGCGGCAGCTCATCGAGCTGAACTGCGACACGCTGGCCTGTCCAGCCGCACTGGCGATGCGCCTCGGTGAGGACGAAGACCTGCTGCACGAGTCCCCCCTCCGCAACGTGATCGGACTTTGGCGCACCCCGGAGCAGATCGCGTCGAGCCCATCATGGCCAAGCCAACGCGTGCGGCTGACTGACATTTACGTGTTCGGTGAAGCCGGCTTGTTCGGTGCGCGCCGGGGCAACGACGGTGCGGCTGCCGACATCATGCCCGGCCCTTATGGCGCGCCGCGCGACGATGCTCAATCGCCGATTGCCGGCGAGATGCTCTTGACCGACGCCGGAACCCTGGCTTTGCGCGGCTCGATGGTGCCGCTCGCGGCCTACGCGGCCGCCACCCGCGATGAATTTCGGCGCGACACCCCGCCCGCCACCTATGTCGACACCGGATATGCCGCGCGGCTCGACCGCACCAGCGGCGCGATCTGCATCACCGCCCCGCCGCCGGGCATCATGGCAGTCGGCGGCTATCGGTTCCAGGCAGACGAACTGCAAGCCTGGGCCAAGCGGCTCGGCGACGGCGCTATGCTGACGGCGCTGCCTGACAAACTGAGCGGCCATCGCCTCGCCGGCCGCGCCAACGACAACGCTCGCGCTCGTGGCGCGCTCGCCGAACTCGGCCTCAATCCGCTGATGGTCGAGGCTTTTCGCGACCGCATCGGCATGGACTAAGCCCACGCGCTCGACACCCGATCAAAACAACTGCAATCCGTTGACGCGCCATTAAGCGCGCTCAACTAGGTTTTGTGGTTTTCGGGATCATCGTGGTAGCGGCCCTTATATGTCGAAACACGGACCTATCCTTGCCGTCATCGGCGTTTCCCATCGCGCGCTTATCGCCGGCGTTCGCGCGACCGGGGTGGATTCTGTTGTCGAGATCGATTGGACCAATGTGCTGCAAGCCTTTGACCGATCGCCACCGGCGGCCGTGATCGCCGCGATCCCGGCTGAAGGAGATGCGGCTTTCGAAACACTCGCGGCGCACATTGCGGCATCGCAACTCTATGTTCCGTTGATCGTGCTGGACGCCGCCGCGTCGTTACCCGCCCATGCGATTCCATTTTCGCTGAGGGAAAATGGAGCGGATCGCTTGGCCGCGCGGCTACGCGCCGCGCTGCGGGTGCGCGCGCTTCATGCCACGATGTTGCGACGCCAGGCCGACCGGCCAGCGGCATCGCATCCGTTTGCGGATTCCGATCCGCTGCAAGACGCCACCGTCCTTCTGATCGGACGCGGCGCCAGCTATCCGGCACTGTCTGTCGCGCTCGGCACACAAATGGGCGTTGTCGGCGCGCTCAGCATCGAGGCCGCCGCCAAGCATCTCAACGCACGCGACATTGACGGCATCGTGATCAGCGACGGTTTCACCGCGCGCGTGCTCGACGCTTTCCTGACGGTACTGTCCGAGGATCCGCGCTTTCGCAACCTGCCCGTCGTCGCGCCTTCGGAATCGAAACGCAGCTACGATCTGCCCAACCTCGAGACGGTCGATGGCGAGCCTGCGCAAGTCGTGATGGCTGCCCTGCCGCTAATCCAGCAACGCGCTTTCGAGCAACGGATCAATCGCACGCTGCGCTCGATCGATGCCGGCGGCATGCTCGACCCGCGCACCGGGTTGCTTACGCCGGCCGCGTTCGATCGCGATTTCAAAACCGCCGTCGATCAGGCGCAAGCGCGGCGCTCCGGCCTTTCCGCCGCTCGCTTCTTCTTTGCGGAAAGCCATCCGCGTGAGCAATACGACGCCGCGCGCATCCTCAGCCGCTTGATACGGCGGATGGACTTCGCGACAATGCACGACAACGGGACAATGACCGCGGTGTTTGTCGATGCCGGGGGCCGCAGCGCCAGCAACATCGCCAAGCGCCTTGCCAGCGTGATGAAATACACCATGCATAGCGCCCGACGCGGCTCGCACATCGATCCGCACGTTCACGTCGAAACACTGACGGCAAGCGACACCGCCGCATCGTTACTGGCCCGTCTCACGAGCGAAACGAAACGCGCGGCGTCGTAATCCGGCTTGCCGCGCGTTCAGGCGGCCTTGCGATCTTCGGCGAGGTTCGCCAATTGGCGAACGATTTCGGTCGCACCGGCGAGACGCTCCTCGGGCGTTTCCCAGGTTTGCAGGAAAACAACTTTCATATCCGGACGCACCTTGGCCGCCTGGCCATGCTGCCGAATGAACAGCACCAGGCGATCTGGTTGCGCGAAACTGTTATCGCGGAAGGTGATGACCGCGCCCTTCGGCCCCGCATCGAGCTTCTCGATGTTGGCGCGGAGGCAATAGGTCTTGATCGCGGCGACCTTGAACAGATAACGCACCTCATCCGGCAGCGGGCCGAAGCGGTCGCGCAACTCGGCGCCGAAGTTCTCGATGTCCTCTTCGGTTTCGAAATCGGCCAACCGACGATACAGTGACAACCGCACCGCGAGATCAGAAACGTAGTCTTCCGGAATCAGGACCGGCATGCCCACCGTGATCTGCGGCGACCAGCGATCCGCCACCGGTTCGGAAATACCCGCCTTGAGGTTGAGGATCGCCTCCTCCAGCATCGACTGGTAAAGCTCGAAGCCAACTTCCTTGATGTGGCCGGACTGTTCCTCACCGAGCAGATTGCCCGCGCCGCGAATGTCGAGATCGTGCGACGCCAGTTGGAATCCCGCACCCAGCGTTTCCAGCGATTGCAGCACCTTGAGGCGGCGTTCCGCCTGAGCGGTGATCTTCTGCTGCGCAGGCAGCGTGAACAGC
>JAFKKM010000140.1 GCA_017305555.1 Hyphomicrobiales bacterium
TGACGCTTCACCATGTTGACGCCACGCACCAAAGCGCGGTTCTCGCTCGGGCGCACCTCGAACACTTCGCCGGTGCGGCCCTTGTCGCGGCCGTTCAGCACGATGACCTTGTCACCCTTGCGAATCTTGGCGGCCATCACAATACCTCCGGCGCAAGCGAAATGATCTTCATGTGGTTCTTGGCGCGCAGCTCGCGCGGAACCGGTCCGAAGATACGGGTGCCGACCGGCTCCTTCTGGTTGTTGATCAGCACGGCCGCATTGCGGTCGAAACGGATCACCGAACCGTCGGCGCGGCGGATGTCCTTGGCGACGCGAACGACGATCGCCTTCATGACGTCGCCCTTCTTCACCTTGCCGCGCGGAATCGCTTCCTTGATCGACACGACGATAACGTCGCCCACGGAGGCATAACGGCGCTTGGATCCACCCAGCACCTTGATGCACATGACACGGCGTGCGCCTGAATTGTCGGCCACGTCGAGGTTGGTCTGCATCTGAATCATTGATGCACCTCGTCCTCTTTCTACTGCGCTTGTCGCGCGTCTTGAACCAAACCGGGCCGCCTCATTCGGCGGCCGGCGGATTCATCTAAAACGGTTGCCGTTAGGCGGTTTTCTTCTGCTCACCCCGGACCACGGTCCAGCGCTTGAGCTTGGAGATCGGCTTGCTTTCCTCGATCCACACCATGTCGCCCGGCTTGAACTCGTTGTTCTCGTCGTGCGCGTGGTAGTTCTTGGAACGGCGGATCGTCTTCTTGTAGATCGGGTGCGTGAAGCGGCGATCCACCCGCACCACCACGGTCTTGGCTTGCTTGTCGCTGACGACCACGCCTTGCAAGGTACGTTTCGGCATCTTCGGTCCCTTACTTCGTCTTCGCGGCGCGCTTTTGCGCGGCGACGGTCTTGATACGAGCGATATCGCGGCGGGCTTCGCGCAGCCGCGAGGTATTCTCGAGCTGCCCGGTGGCGCGCTGGAAGCGCAGGTTGAAGCGCTCCTTCTTCAGATTGGCGATGGCGTCGCTCATCTGGTCTTCGCTCATCGCGCGGATATCATCGACTTTCAATTCGGCCATGACGACACCCTCACTCGGCGATGCGCGCAACGAAGCGCGTCTTGATCGGCAGCTTGGCGGCCGCCAGCGTCAGCGCTTCGCGCGCGGTCTGCTGGTTGACGCCGTCGATCTCGAACATGATCCGGCCCGGCTTGACCCGCGCCACCCAGAACTCCGGCGAACCTTTGCCGGAGCCCATGCGGACCTCGGCCGGCTTCGACGACACCGGGAGATCCGGGAACACCCGGATCCAGACGCGGCCGGCGCGCTTCATGTGGCGCGTCAGCGCACGACGCGCGGCTTCGATCTGGCGCGCGGTGATCCGCTCCGGCGCCATCGCCTTCAGGCCGAACTGGCCGAACGCCAGCGTCGCGCCCGAGGACGCGGTGCCGTGAATACGGCCCTTATGCGCCTTGCGGAACTTGGTTTTCTTAGGTTGCATCATGGCTTACGCCCTCAAACCTTCCAATTCAAATCAAGCAGCGTCGCGGCGCGGGCGCGAATTGTCGCCCTCGGCCATACGCTTGTCCTGCGCCATCGGATCGTGCTCGAGGATTTCGCCCTTGAAGATCCAGACCTTGACGCCACAGGTGCCGAACGTGGTGAACGCCGTCGCCACGCCGTAATCGACATCGGCGCGCAGCGTGTGCAGCGGCACGCGGCCTTCGCGATACCACTCCATGCGCGCGATTTCAGCACCGCCGAGACGACCCGAGCAGTTGATGCGGATGCCCTCGGCGCCGAGACGCATCGCCGACTGCACCGCGCGCTTCATGGCGCGACGGAACGCAACGCGGCGCTCGAGCTGCTGCGCGATCGATTCCGCCACCAGCGTCGCATCGAGTTCCGGCTTGCGGATTTCGATGATGTTGATGACGACGTCGGACGCAGTGATGTCGGCAACCTTCTTGCGCAGCTTGTCGATGTCGGCGCCCTTCTTGCCGATCACGACGCCCGGACGCGCCGAGTGGATCGTCACGCGGCACTTCTTGTGCGGACGCTCGATCACGATGCGCGCGACCGCGGCCTGCTTCAATTCCTTGTGCAGCAGCTCGCGGATCTTGACGTCCTCGTGCAGCAACCGGCCGTAGTCGTTCTTGCCGGCGTACCAACGGGAATCCCAGGTCCGGTTGATGCCCAGGCGAAGCCCGATTGGATTGATCTTTTGACCCATCGTTCTCTCCCGCGCGTTTTAAGCGGCTGCTTCCGCTTCAACCTGACGAACCACGATCGTCAGTTGCGCGAATGGTTTGAAAATCCGACCCGAACGGCCACGGCCGCGCGGCGCGAAACGCTTCATCACGATGCCCTTGCCGACATGCGCCTCGGAGACGATCAGATCGTCCACTTCGAGGTCATGGTTGTTCTCGGCATTGGCGATCGCCGACTCGAGGCACTTCTTCACGTCGACCGCGATCCGCTTGCGCGAGAACTGCAGGTCGGCGAGCGCGGCCGACGCCTTGCGGCCGCGGATCATCTGGGCGACCAGATTGAGCTTCTGCGGGCTGACGCGCAGCATCCGGGCAACCGCCTTGGCCTCGTTATCCGGGAGGCTCCGTTCGCGCTTGGGCTTGCTCATGGCTTCGTCCTACTTCTTGGCTTTCTTGTCGCCCGCATGGCCGTGGAAGGTGCGGGTCGGCGAGAATTCACCGAACTTGTGGCCGACCATTTCCTCGTTGACCGACACCGGCACGAACTTCTGTCCGTTGTAGACACCGAAGGTCAGGCCGACGAACTGCGGCAGGATGGTCGAGCGACGGCTCCAGATCTTGATGACGTCGTGACGGCCGGACGAACGGGCGGCATCTGCTTTCTTGAGCAGCGAACCCTCGACGAACGGGCCTTTCCAGACTGAACGAACCATGTCCGGCGATCCTTACTTCTTCCGCTTGTGGCGGCTGATGAGAATGAACTTGTTGGTCGACTTGTTCGACCGCGTCTTCTTGCCTTTGGTCGGCTTGCCCCACGGGGTGACCGGGTGACGACCGCCCGAGGTGCGGCCTTCACCACCGCCGTGCGGATGGTCGATCGGGTTCATGACGACGCCGCGGTTGTGCGGGCGACGGCCCATCCAGCGGGTGCGGCCAGCCTTGCCGATCGAGGTGTTCATGTGGTCCGGATTGGACACAGCACCGATCGAACCACGGCAGCGGCCGTGAACCAGACGTTGCTCGCCCGAGTTCAGACGCAGGATGACGTAGTCATGATCGCGGCCGACGATCTGGGCATAGGTGCCCGCCGAACGTGCGATCTGCCCGCCCTTGCCGATCTTCAGCTCGATGTTGTGGACGATGGTGCCGACCGGCATGTTGCCGAGCGGCATGACGTTGCCCGGCTTCACGTCGACGTAGTTGCCGGCGATCACCTGGTCACCGACAGCCAGACGCTGCGGCGCGAGGATGTAAGCCTGCTCGCCATCGGCATACTTGATCAGCGCGATGAAGGCGGTGCGGTTCGGATCGTATTCGAGCCGTTCCACGGTTGCGGCGACATCAACCTTGGTGCGCTTGAAGTCGACCAGGCGATAGGTCTGCTTGTGACCGCCGCCACGGAAACGCACGGTGATGCGACCGGTGTTGTTGCGGCCGCCAGCCGAGGACTTGCCCTCGGTCAGCGCCTTGACCGGCTTGCCCTTATACAGGGCCGAACGATCGACCATCACCAGCTGACGCTGGCCGGGTGTCGTCGGATTGAATTTTTTCAGTGCCATCGTCGTATCCGCCTTATAGCCCGGTGGTGACGTCGATGCGGTGGCCCTCTTCGAGGGTCACGACCGCGCGCTTGGTGTCCGACTGCGACCCGAGCTGCCCACGGAAGACCTTCGTCTTGCCCTTGCGCACCAGCGTATTCACGCTCTTGACCTTGACGTCGAACAGCTTCTCGACCGCTTCCTTGATCTGCGGCTTGCTCGCCTTGCCCGCCACCTTGAACACAACCTTGTTGTGCTCGGAGGCCGTCGTCGCCTTTTCGGTAATCACCGGCGCGACGATCACGTCGTAATGCTTCGCATCGATTGTCATTTGAAGCGCGCCTCCAGCGCATCAATCGCCGCCTTGGTCAGCACCAGCTTCTGACGGCGCAGAATGTCGTAGACGTTGATGCCCTGGATCGGCAGCACGTCGATGTTCGGAATGTTGCGCGCGGCGCTCGCGAAGCCGGCATTCAACTCGGCGCCGTCGATGATCAGCGCGTTGCTCAGCCCAAGGCCCGAGAAGTGCCCGACCAGCGTCTTGGTCTTGGCGGCTTCCAGCGCGGCGTTGTCGATCACGAGCAGACCGCCGTCCTTGGCCTTGGCCGACAGTGCGTGCTTGAGCGCCAGCGCCCGCACCTTCTTCGGCAGGTCGAACGCATGACTGCGCACGACCGGACCGAACGCACGACCACCACCACGGAACTGCGGCACGCGGGCCGAGCCGTGACGGGCGCCGCCGGTGCCCTTCTGCTTGTACATCTTCTTGCCGGTGCGCCAGATCTCGGCGCGGCCCTTGGCCTTGTGCGTACCAGCCTGGCGCTTGGCGAGCTGCCAGTTGACGCAACGCTGAATGATGTCCTTGCGCGGATCGAGGCCGAAGATGGCATCGGAGAGCTGCACGGAGCCAGCGTCCTTGCCCTCGAGCGTGGTGACTTTCAGTTCCATCTCACGCACCCTTTTCTTCGGTCGCGGCCGGAGCGTCGGCTTGAGTTGCCGCTTCCGCCTGCTCGCCAGCGAGCTTGAACTTGCCGGGCTTGGGCGCGTCCTTCGGCAATGCCTTCTTGACGGCGTCGCGCACAGCGATCCAGCCGCCCTTCGAGCCGGGGACGGCGCCCTCAACCAGAATGAGGCCGCGCTCAACGTCGGTCTGCACCACACGCAGGTTCAGCGTGGTGATGCGGTCGACGCCCATGTGGCCAGGCATCTTCTTGTTCTTGAAGGTCTTGCCGGGGTCCTGACGACCACCGGTCGAACCGATCGAACGATGCGACACCGAGACGCCGTGGGTGGCACGCAGACCGCCGAAATTCCAGCGCTTCATACCGCCGGCGAAGCCCTTACCGACCGAGGTGCCGGTGACGTCGACGAACTGGCCGACGACGAAGTGATCCGCCTGGATTTCCGCGCCGACCGGGATCAGCGAGTCTTCCGACACGCGGAACTCGGCGACCTTGCGCTTCGGCTCGACCTTGGCAACCGCGAACTGGCCGCGCTCCGCCTTCGGCATGTAGACCGACTTGCGCGCGCCCGATCCGAGCTGCAACGCGACGTAACCATTCTTCTCGCTGGTACGATGACCAAGCACCTGGCAATTGCCCAGCTTCAGCACGGTCACAGGGATATGTTCACCGGCTTCCGTGAAAACCCGTGTCATCCCGACCTTTTGTGCGATCACTCCGGAGCGCATCGGCGTGCATCCTGTTCTTTCTGTCCGCTTAGTGCGGACGGGACCTCGATAACTTCGATCCGGGCGCCACCCGATCCAACGACGGGCGCCCGACGTTCAGGGCGAAAGCCCTAGAGCTTGATCTCGACGTCGACACCGGCGGCAAGGTCGAGCTTCATCAAAGCATCGACGGTTTGCGGGGTCGGATCGACGATATCCAGCAGGCGCTTGTGCGTCCGCATTTCAAACTGTTCGCGGCTCTTCTTGTCGACGTGCGGCGAGCGGTTGACGGTGAACTTCTCGATGCGCGTCGGCAGCGGAATGGGTCCGCGAACCTGGGCGCCGGTGCGTTTCGCCGTATTCACGATCTCGCGGGTCGACGTATCGAGGATTCGATGGTCGAACGCCTTGAGACGGATGCGAATATTCTGGCCGTTCATTGCCGTTGTCTCTCTCTGAAAAGCGAGTAGTGAGCAGCGAATAGCGAATGTTATTCGCTACTCGCTATTCGCAATTCCAATCTTACTCGATGATGCTGGCGACGACGCCTGCGCCGACGGTACGACCGCCTTCGCGGATGGCGAAGCGGAGCTTTTCTTCCATCGCGATCGGCACGATCAGGTGCACTTCCATCGCGATGTTGTCGCCCGGCATCACCATCTCGGTGCCTTCCGGCAGATGAACCACGCCCGTCACGTCGGTCGTGCGGAAGTAGAACTGCGGACGGTAGTTGGTGAAGAACGGCGTGTGACGGCCACCCTCTTCCTTCGTCAGGATGTAGGCTTCCGCCTTGAACTTGGTGTGCGGCTTCACCGAGCCCGGCTTGCACAGCACCTGGCCGCGCTCGACGTCCTCGCGCTTGGTGCCGCGCAGCAGCGCGCCGATGTTGTCGCCCGCCTGGCCCTGGTCCAGCAGCTTGCGGAACATTTCAACGCCGGTCACCGTGGTCTTCTGCGTCGGGCGGATGCCGACGATCTCGATTTCCTCGCCGACCTTGACGATGCCGCGCTCGACGCGACCCGTCACAACCGTGCCGCGGCCCGAGATCGAGAACACGTCTTCAACCGGCATCAGGAACGGCTGGTCGACCGGACGATCCGGCTGCGGAATGTAGGCGTCGACCGCCTTCATCAGTTCGATCACCGCGTCGTGGCCGAGCTTCGGATCCGAGTTCTCAAGCGCCGCCAGCGCCGAGCCCTTGATGATCGGCACGTCGTCGCCCGGGAAGTCGTACTTCGAGAGCAGCTCGCGCACTTCCATCTCGACCAGTTCGAGCAGTTCCGGATCGTCGACCATGTCGCACTTGTTCAGGAACACCACCAGCGCCGGCACGCCGACCTGACGGGCCAGCAGGATGTGCTCGCGGGTCTGCGGCATCGGACCGTCGGCCGCCGACACCACCAGGATCGCGCCGTCCATCTGCGCCGCACCGGTGATCATGTTCTTGACGTAGTCGGCGTGGCCCGGGCAGTCGACGTGGGCGTAGTGCCGGTTCGGCGTCTCGTATTCGACGTGCGAGGTCGAAATCGTGATGCCGCGCGCCTTCTCTTCCGGCGCCTTGTCGATCTGGTCGTACGCCGTGAACGTCGCGCCGCCAGCTTCCGCCAGAACCTTGGTGATCGCCGCCGTCAACGACGTCTTGCCGTGGTCGACGTGACCAATCGTGCCAATGTTACAATGCGGCTTCGTGCGTTCAAACTTCTCTTTGGCCATGATACTCTCCGTTCAGGCGGTAATCGTCGCGACGACGATCAGGCGAATTTCTTCTGGACTTCGGCCGACACGTTGGCCGGCGCTTCAGCGTAGTGATCGAACTGCATGGTGAAGGTCGCGCGGCCCTGGCTCATCGAGCGCAGGTTGTTCACGTAACCGAACATGTTCATGAGCGGCACCATCGCGTTGATGACGTTGGCGTTGCCGCGCATGTCCTGACCCTGGATCTGGCCACGGCGGGAGTTGAGATCGCCGATCACCGAACCGGTGTAGTCTTCCGGCGTCACCACCTCGACCTTCATGATCGGCTCGAGCAGCACCGACTTGCCCTTCTGCAAGGCATCGCGGAATGCAGCGCGCGAGGCAATTTCGAAGGCCAGTGCCGACGAGTCGACGTCGTGATAGGCACCGTCGATCAGCGTCACCTTGACGTCGACCACCGGGAAGCCGGCAACCACGCCCGAGGTCAATACGCTGGCGAGGCCCTTTTCGACGCCGGGGATGTATTCCTTCGGCACCGCGCCGCCGACGATCTTGGACTCGAACAGGAAGCCCGCGCCCGGCTCGTTCGGCTCGACCACAAACTTCACCCGCGCGAACTGGCCGGTACCACCGGTCTGCTTCTTGTGGGTGTAGTCGACTTCCGCCGCCTTGGTGATCTTCTCGCGGAACGCCACCTGCGGCGCGCCGATGTTGGCGTCGACCTTGTAGGTGCGGCGGAGAATGTCGACCTTGATGTCGAGATGCAGTTCGCCCATTCCCTTGAGAATGGTCTGACCGGACTCGTGGTCGGTGGAGACGCGGAACGACGGATCTTCCGCCGCCAGCTTCGCCAGCGCGACGCCGAGCTTCTCCTGATCGGCCTTCGACTTCGGCTCGATGGCGATCTCGATCACCGGATCGGGGAATTCCATCTTTTCAAGGATCACCGGATGATCGGGATCGCACAGCGTGTCACCGGTGCGCGCTTCCTTGAGACCGGCCAGCGCGACGATGTCGCCGGCATAGGCTTCCTTGATGTCTTCGCGGTTGTTCGCATGCATCAGCAGCATACGACCGATACGTTCCTTCTTCTCGCGCGTCGAGTTGACGACGCCGGTGCCGCTTTGCAGCACGCCCGAGTAGATGCGGCAGAAAGTGATGGTGCCGACAAACGGGTCGTCCATGATCTTGAACGCCAGCAACGACATCGGCTCCTTGTCGTCGGCATGACGCAGAACTTCATTGCCAGCCTCGTCGGTGCCCTTGATCGCGGGCACGTCGAGCGGCGACGGCAGGAAGTCGACCACGGCGTCGAGCAGCGGCTGCACACCCTTGTTCTTGAACGCGGTACCGCACAGCACCGGATAGAACGCGCCGGAGATCACCGCCTTGCGGATCAGCTTCTTCAGCAGAGCCTCGTCGGGCTCGGTGCCGTCGAGATAGGCGGCCATGGCATCGTCGTCGAGCTCGACGGCGGCTTCCACCAGCTTCTCGCGGTATTCCTTCGCCTTGTCGGCGAGATCGGCCGGAATCTCTTCGACGTCATACATCGCACCGGCGGATTCATTGTTCCACACCAGCGCCTTCATGCGAACGAGGTCGACCATGCCCTTGAAGGCATTTTCCGCACCGATCGGCAGTTGCAGCGCAATCGGCTTGGCGCCGAGGCGGTCAACGATGTCGGACAGGCACTTGTAGAAGTCGGCGCCGGTCTTATCCATCTTGTTGGCGAAGACGATACGCGGCACCTTGTACTTGTCGCCCTGGCGCCACACGGTTTCGGTCTGCGGCTCGACGCCTTGGTTGGAGTCGAGCACGCACACGGCGCCGTCGAGCACGCGCAGCGAACGCTCGACTTCGATGGTGAAGTCGACGTGGCCGGGAGTGTCGATGATGTTCAGACGCTTGCCGTTCCAGAACGCGGTGGTCGCAGCGGACGTAATGGTGATGCCGCGCTCCTGCTCCTGCGCCATCCAGTCCATCGTCGCGGCACCCTCGTGGGTCTCGCCGATCTTATGGTTCCGGCCGGTGTAGAACAGAATCCGTTCGGTGGTCGTGGTCTTGCCGGCGTCGATATGCGCCATAATACCGAAGTTACGGTAGTCTTCGATGGCATGTTGGCGGGGCATGTGAGTGTCCTTAAATATCCGTTCGGGTCGCCGTTACCAGCGATAGTGCGAGAACGCGCGGTTGGCTTCCGCCATCTTGTGCACGTCTTCCCGCTTCTTGACTGCGTTGCCCCGGTTGTTCGACGCATCGAGCAGCTCGGCCGAGAGCCGCTCCGTCATCGTCTTTTCGTTGCGCCCCCGCGCAGCCGCGATCAGCCAGCGAATGCCCAGCGCCTGACGGCGGGTCGAGCGAACTTCCACCGGCACCTGATAGGTGGCGCCGCCGACGCGACGCGACCGGACTTCGATGGTCGGCATGACGTTCTCGAGCGCCTGCTCGAACACGGTCAGCGGACCTTGCTTGGTCTTGGCTTCGATCAGATCGAGCGCACCATAGACGATGCCCTCGGCGGCAGACTTCTTGCCGTCATACATGATCGAGTTCATGAACTTCGTGATGATGATGTTTCCGAACTTCGGGTCCGGATTCACTTCACGCTTTTCAGCAGAATGGCGACGCGACATCGATTTGCTTCCCGCTTACTTCGGACGCTTCGCGCCGTACTTCGAACGACGCTGCTTACGGTTCTTGACGCCCTGCGTATCGAGGACGCCGCGGAGGATGTGGTAGCGCACGCCCGGCAAGTCCTTGACGCGGCCGCCGCGGATCATGACCACCGAGTGCTCTTGCAGGTTGTGGCCTTCACCCGGAATGTAGCCGATGACCTCGAAGCCATTGGTCAGACGCACCTTGGCGACCTTACGAAGCGCCGAGTTCGGCTTCTTCGGCGTCGTCGTGTAGACGCGCGTGCAGACACCGCGCTTCTGCGGCGACTGTTGCAGCGCCGGAGCATTCTTGCGCGCCTTCTGGAGTTCACGCGGCTTTGCGACCAGTTGGTTGATCGTCGGCATCGTTCGCCTTCACCCTTGTTCGTGCGAAACCCTGAATCAGGCCCCGCAAGTGGTCTGGAGCACGAGGCTCCGTGATTTCGTTGACCCCTAACCCGACAAGCAAAACGAAACCGCGCCACCCACTCCTTCGCAGAGCGGAAAGCGCGTCGTCGCCACAGAGGACCTCGGAGCCTGCCGATCTGCTGTCGCCGATCGCGCGAACCGAGGTCATGCTTCCGAAATCAAACCCTTGAGAAAGTTCTCAAGAGAACGAAAATCGCCTTGGCATTGCCTGGCTTAGGGCAGCAGCGTTTGAGCGACATAGGTCGAGGTTGGTGCCCGCTTCCCGTCTCGTTTTAACTATCAAGACTGGAAGGGGTGATCCGTTCCGACACCGGCGCAGCTCACCGCCTGCTGGTAAGTGGGCGGGTTTTATCGGCGGTATCCCCCCAAGTCAAGGCTTATCCGCCATGCGTTTGTGTCGCGACGATGCCGGCAACTCCCATTTTACAAGGCTTTTCGACAATAGCGCGACGCACGGTGATCAATAATTCGCGGCAATGATCGACCGGAATCGCATACCGGCACTTCGCACCGCAGCATCGAGTCGTTCGACGATTCGAAATGGAGAATCGGGAGGCACGCCGGGCACGACCTCGGCCCACCTTCGCCGTCCCAACTTGTCCTCGCGCCGTCCCCCCGCCCCCTTGTCGTCCCCGCGCAGGCGGGGACCCAGACGCCGCAACGGTCGTGGCGGATAGTAGCGCATATTGCCTTGATCTCACATGCCGGTAAGTCCAGTCAAAACAAGGGGTTCTGGGTCCCCGCCGGCGCGGGGACGACGCTCATGATTGCGGCGCCGTCTGGAGAGCTTGCGCTCCCTCCCGCCGTCATTGCGAGCGAAGCGAAGCAATCCAGAGGCCGCAAGCAAGGACTGGATTGCTTCGTCGCTTGCGCTCCTCGCAATGACGGGATCAATGCGCGGCATCCATCACCGGGTGCCATAACGTTGTGTAACCGGCGCTCCACGGCGTCATCACCGGGCTCGTCCCGCCTGCGGGGCCGCAGTCCCTTCGGCGCGGCGAAGGCCCGGTGATCCACGTTCTTGCTTTCTGCGACCGATCAAGACGTGGACGGCCGGGACAGGCCCGGCCATGACGGATGGGCGGCGGAGCGCTTTTCCGCATCTTGACAATATTCCTATAGGATAATATACCTATAAGTGTCTCGCCTCGATGAGAGGGGCGTTTCGCGATCGTCACGATCCGCGGGGCGGGATGCGGTGGACGCGGCAGCGTTCGGCGCGAGGACTTCGCGGCAGGGCGGGCTCCTCCATGGCGAGGGTCCTGTGAGCCGTCATCCTCGCGCAGACGACGACGCTGCGCGGTGCGGCCGGGGTGGAGATGCACCCCACCGACACCGACTTTGCGCGCCGGCCCAAGTCGTGTGGTCCCGATGCCCGTCGCTGGCATCAAGGCGATGCGTCGCCGTCCGCTTCAACCGAAGCGGCGATGTAAGCATCGACCGACGGTGACGAACCCAAGCGGATGAATCGCTGCCGGGGAGAGCACGAAGCAAGCCGATAAAACCACCGCGCGCGGAACGCCGGATGTCGCCGGTGCGACCGTGGTGACTACACTCGTGCGCTTTTCACTTTGCGCATGAGGCTGCGGAC
>JAFKKM010000141.1 GCA_017305555.1 Hyphomicrobiales bacterium
GCGATGGACGGTGTGGCGGGCATAGCCGAGCCAGAGGGTGGTGCGCAGGTCGAACGACGTGACGGGCACGCCCTCGAACACCCCGTGCACCACGTCGTCGGCGTGGACGCCGGGACCGCGGCCGAACGGCGGGTCCCTGCTGATCGTCGTCCACGAGTCGTCGCGCGCCACGTACCACCAGCCGCACGCCTTCGCCCACGCGCGCAGGCGTCGGCGGACCACCCAGCGGGGGACGGCCCGCACCGCGCCGACCAGCACGAGTGCGGCCAGCACGACGTACGTGACCAGGTACCGCGTGCTCGGGTCGACCACGGGTGTCGGCGTCCGTCGGAGGGCTTCGGACGGGCAGGGGCCGTCAGGAGCGGTCGGACACCTGGGGCTCGTCGCCGGAGCGCTGCTCCGACGCCCCGTCGCCCGCATCCTGCAGGGACTTGCGGTACCGGCCGAACGCACGGATCGCGGAGCGCGGGGCGATGCGTGCTGCCGCGGCCGCGACCCGGTAGCGCAGGCTCGGCGTGGAGAGGACCACGCCTCGACGGACGTCGGCCAGGGCGGCCGCGACGACGTCCTCCGGGTTGAGGAAGGTGACGTCCGGGAACATCGAGACGTCGATGCCGCCGCGCTGGTGGAACTCCGTGTGCACGAAGCCCGGCTGGACGACGGTGGCGGTGACGCCCGTCCCCTGCAGCTCCACCGCCAGACCCTCGGTGAACGAGCGGACCCAGGCCTTGTGCGCCGAGTACGTGCCGGAGGCGAGCAGGCCGGCCACGGATCCCACGTTGAGGATGGCGCCGCGGCCACGTCGGACCATCGCCTCGGCCGCCGCGTGGGACAGCACCATGACGGCGCGCACCATCACGTCGAGCGCGTACTCCTCGCGGGCGACGTCGCCGCCGACGAACTCCTGCGCCAGCCCGAAGCCGGCGTTGTTGACCAGCAGGCCCACCGGGCGGGCGTCGTCACGCAGCCGGTCGGCGACGCGCTCGAGGTCGGCACGGACGGACAGGTCCGCGACGAGCACCTCGGCACGCACACCCGCGGCCGCCTCGAGCTGGGCGGCGAGGCGGCGCAGCCGGTCCTCGTCACGGGCCACGAGCACCACGTCGTGCCGCGCGGTGGCCAGCTGCCAGGCGAACTCGAGACCGAGGCCGGCGCTCGCGCCGGTGACCAGTGCGATACCCATGCGGCCACCCTACGGACCGTCGGGCGTGCTCGGGGAGGCGTCGGGCCGGACGATGGCCGACGGGTCCGGCCGCCCGGGGGCCTGGCCTGTGGGCAGCCGGGCGTCCCGTTGTCGGGGGTCACTCGTAGGGTGGGCGGGTGCAGCTGACGTCGCAGACCCCGCTCGACGTGCTGCGCACCGTGTGGGGGTACGACGAGTTCCGCGGCGCCCAGGCCGAGGTGATCGACCACGTCGTGGCCGGCGGCGACGCGATCGTGCTGATGCCCACCGGCGGCGGCAAGTCGCTGTGCTACCAGGTCCCGTCCCTGGTCAGGGAGGGCACCGGCGTCGTCGTCTCCCCGCTGATCGCCCTGATGCAGGACCAGGTGGACGCCCTGTCCGCACTCGGGGTGCGGGCGGGGTTCCTCAACTCGACGCAGGACCCGACGGCTCGCCGGGACACCGAGCGGGCGTTCCTGGCCGGTGAGCTCGACCTGCTGTACCTCGCACCGGAGCGGCTGACCGCGCCGGACACGCTCGACCTGCTCGACCGCGGACGAGTGGCGCTGTTCGCCATCGACGAGGCGCACTGCGTGTCCCAGTGGGGGCACGACTTCCGGCCGGACTACCTGCAGCTGTCGCTGCTGCACGAGCGGTGGCCGGACGTGCCGCGGGTCGCCCTGACGGCCACGGCGACGGCCGCCACGCACGCGGAGATCCGGCAGCGGCTGTCCCTCGGTGAGGCGCGGGACTTCGTCGCGAGCTTCGACCGGCCCAACATCCGGTACCGGATCGTGCCGAAGGACAACCCGCGGGCCCAGCTGCTGCAGCTGCTGCGGACCGAGCACGCCGGGGACTCGGGCATCGTCTACTGCCTGACCAGGGCGTCGGTGGAGCAGACGGCGGAGTTCCTCGTCGGGCAGGGCGTCGCCGCACTGCCGTACCACGCGGGGCTGGACCGGACGGTGCGGGCGCGCAACCAGGCACGGTTCCTGCGCGAGGACGGTCTGGTGATGGTGGCGACCATCGCGTTCGGTATGGGCATCGACAAGCCGGACGTGCGGTTCGTCGCGCACCTGGACCTGCCCAAGTCCGTCGAGGGGTACTACCAGGAGACCGGGCGGGCCGGACGTGACGGGCTGCCGTCCACCGCGTGGCTGGCGTACGGGCTGGCCGACGTGGTGCAGCAGCGGCGGCTGATCGACGGCTCCGAGGGGGACGCCGCCCACCGGCGGCGGCTGACCCAGCACCTCGACGCGATGCTGGCGCTCTGCGAGACGGCCGACTGCCGGCGCGTGCAGCTGCTCTCGTACTTCGGGCAGGCGTCGGAGCCGTGCGGCAACTGCGACACGTGCCTGGCCCCACCCGAGACGTGGGACGGGACGGTGCCGGCCCAGAAGCTGCTGTCCACCGTGGTCCGGCTCGAGCAGCGGGGGCAGCGGTACGGCGTCGGGCACGTGGTGGACATCCTGCGCGGCAAGGAGACCGAGCGGGTGCGCAGCCTGGGTCACGGTGAGCTGTCGACGTTCGGCATCGGCGGGGACCTGTCGGACGTCGAGTGGCGGGGCGTGGTGCGACAGCTGCTGGCCGCGGAGCTGCTGTCCGTGGACACGGACGGGTACGGCACCCTGCGGCTGACCGGGATTGGCTTCAGCTCGGGCCGAGAGCCCCTGATCCTGGCGCAGGGCGGCCTGCGGGTCGATCAGCTGTGGTGGGGACCGATCCTGACCCAGCCGGGCACCGTGCTGTCCGGCGTCGGCCAGGTGGACGAGGCCCGTGTGGCCGGCCTGCTGCAACCCGGCGCGCCGGATCGGACCGGCACCCTGCTGGTCGGCCAACGCCTGGCCCTGCTGCCGCAATCGCAAACCCGCATCCGCATCGATGCCGATGGCCAAGCCGACCGGATCTGGTCCTTCGGCACCGCGCGCCTGGGCGGCGAGCTGTTGGTCGAGCCGGTCTCCGGCGCCTGGACGCCCGCCCGCCGCTGGACCATCGTCCAGGCCGACGGCGGCCTGGAATACGGAGCGGACGGCGGTGGCGATCCCGTGCCGGGCGACGGCCGCTACGTCCGGGCCGTCAGCGCCTTGCGTTACCTGGACCCCGTCCTGGACTACAGCCCCACGACCGTCACCCTGGGCCTGCGATACAACGCCCGGGGCCTGAACACCGCCGATGCCGCCTGGCGCGGCGCCCTGCTGGATGACAGCCGCTTCCCGCGGGAATCCGCCCTGGCGCACACAGCCGGCGGCCGTGCCTGGGTCCAGACCTGGGCCGCCAATACCGAACGGTCCGGCATTCACGGCCTGCCGGGTGACGACCGGGACACCAGCGGCCTGCAGATCGGCGCCAGCCGACCGGTGGGAGGTCATGGGGCCCTGGCGGTCTACGCAGGCGTGCAGGACATGCGCCTGTCGACCGGCTCGGGAACATGGCCCCCGGCCGACCCGTCCGGCACCGATGCGGCTGGCGGCGCATACCGCCTGCGGGACTGGTCCGTGCACCTGGGCCTGGGCGCCAGCCTGGCGCGCCAGGGCTGGCGCCTGACCCTGGGAGCCGCGCAGTCCTGGCACCGGGCCGACATCCGCCGCCAGGCCGACCCGGCCGAATCCCCGCTGCGCAGCCGGCCCAATGCGCGGCTGGCCCAGGCGTGGCTGCATGTCCAGCCGGAGAGGCCTGTTCCCGTGGGTTCATGGCAATTGACGCCCTATGCCCAGGCGACCTGGCTGCGCCTGCACCGTCCCGCCGTGCATGAAAGCGGCGGACTGGCCACCGTCGCTTTGGATGCGCGGACCGACCAGCGGTGGATGGGGCAGTTGGGGGTGCGGATCCAGCGCGTATGGTCCACGCCGCAGGGCGATGCGCGGATGATCCTGGACCTGGGCGTGCGCCGCCTATGGGGCGGATCGACCCTGTCCAGTCCCCAGGCCTATCGCGCCGATCCGGGACGGCGCTTCGAGGCCGAAGGTCTACCTGTGCCGCGGCATGCCCTGCACCTGGATCTGGGCGTGCAGGCGCCCATCGCCCGCCGCGTCCAGGTCACGTTGGCCTACACCGGCCAGCATGGGGGCGGGCAGATGCAGCATGGGCTATGGTTGGGGGTGAGGGGCGGTTTCAGGTAAAGATTGGTCTGTGTGCCTAGGGATATTCCTGGCGAGCGTGCAGGACGGCCATGACCTCAATGTGAGCAGCCCGAACCTCATACACGATGATGTAATTTGGGTGCGCCACGATTTCACGGGTCCCTGGCACACGGCCTTGTTTGTAGAGGTAAGGGTGTTCCGAGGCTGGCTGTATCGAACTCTCGATCAAGCCGTGCATGACGATGGCGGCGTCCACATCGAACTCCGCGATGTAATCAATGATATGACCCAGGTCATCGAGTGCGGCGGCGCTCCAGGAGATGGGGAGCATGGTTGCCTGAAATGTCTTGGGTGAGGGCGCGTACTCAGACGCCGCGATTACGGGGGCGGGAGTTGATTCTGTCCTGGTCTTCCCGCTTGGCGGTCAGCTTGTCACGCATCAGCGCCATCGCCTGGTCATGGGGAACGCTGGGACGTGGGTCGTCACGGCTGGCTTGCACCTTGGCCTGAAACCAGCGATCGTAGCTGGCCGCTTGTTCTTTGGTCTCGAACTCGGAAACGATAGGGGAGAGGGCGGTGCTCATGGCAATGACTCCTTGGATCCTTGTAGTGTAAGGCACTTGTGAGCACCTGAACCTCAGTCGCGGAAGACGTCGTTCAGCGTGGCGGCGCCCACGAAATTCAATGACCAGGTTTCCAGATGAGCGGAGTCAGCGGAGCGGATCCGCTGCGTGGTGGCTTCGTCCACCGGGCCGAATCGACGCTGGATCAGACGCAGCAGCAGATTGGCTTCGCCTTCGGTGCGACCTTCGGTACGGCCTTTCGCCATGCCATGGCGCTCGGCGATCGTCACATAGCTCATCTCATGCTCCTGTTCCAGCTGCCGAGCAGCCAGCAAGTAGTCCGATTCCAGTGCCGTCGGCAAGCGAACCATCGATTCCACCAGCCGCAGCAATGCGCCGATCCGATCACGCGTGTAACCATAGCCATACAGCCGTCGGGTCAGGTCCAGCAGCGGTGCGAGCCGGGTGGCTTTGTCCGGATGACCGGTCGCCTGCAACTGTGCCATGATCACCACGGCAAAAGGATTCGTCGGGGCCAGCGCGTCCAGTTCGTCCCAGCGGCTGCGCCATGACTCCAATTCTACAATCGGAAAGGTGAATCGGGTCTCCTGCGTCAGGAAGTCGTTCCGATAAGACGCACCCGGACCAGCTTGTCTGCGTGGCGGCGACCCTGGGCGGGCGCGCTGGCCCTCAGCACTGCTTGCAGTTCTTTGTCCAGGAACTCGACCGGCACCAGCCAATCGATGATCGCGTGCAAATCAGGCGCCAGCAGGGCCATCGCCTCGGAGAAATACAACTCCAGCGCTTCCTTCCATGGACTGTCGTGATCGTCGCTCGACGCGGCGGGCGGTGAGGCATTGCGGGCAGGCATGACGGGCTTTCGGGTTCGGAAAGCCCCATTCTGGGCAACCCCCACCTCCCCCGCCAGACTGGAATCTACGAACGGATCAAAGCGTCATACGAGCTTCGTCCCGGTGCTTGGCCTGGCGCACGGTGAGTGGCTCTCTGGCGCGAGTCTGCACGACGCCTATCCGGGCTTAATGACCCGCTCATGTGTGTTTTCTAGTCACAGCCTTTTTCAGGGCCTCGTTCATTCGAGTCTGCCAACCAGGGCCGCCAGCCTTGAAGGCGTCGATCACGGCCTTGTCGTAGCGGATCGTGAGTTGGACTTTAGGCGTTTCGGATTTTGGACGTCCCCGACGTGACATCTTCGAGAAAGCCTCGTCATTGGGAACGTATGTGTCAGGGTCTGCTGCGATGCCGCAGTTGATCTCGTGATTTTCTTCCTCGGTAGGCATATAGATTTTAGGTTTCATCGACATAGCGTTTAACCTCCCTGCGGTTCGCTTTGCGCATCGACCTCGAACCACACCTCTGGCCAGTCGATCTTGCTTGCCAAAGACAGCGAGACACGATGTTTGCGCCGGTTGATCTCGTCCTTGGCTGGAACAAAGGTGATTTCCATCAGGTGATTTCCATGGATTTATCGTAGCTACGATAATCTGGATTGGCAAGCTGTTTTTGCGGTTGCGTATTCTGTACAACACTACCAACCGCTTACGGAAAGCCCCCATTCTGGGCAACCCCCACCTCTCCCGCCAGACTGGAATCTACGAACGGATCAAAGCGTCACACCGGCCTCGCCTCAATGCCTGGTTTCAGATAAACCCCATAGCCATTTCCGGGTTTTAGTGCTTGGCCACCTGATGTATCATCCCGTTCATCCGATGAACATCGCCCTGGCGCTTGCTGACCGTGTCACAGCACGGCGGTAGCGTGCCTGAAACACCTGAAACGTCACCCATGGCCTATTACCAACATGAAACCGCCATCGTCGATCCCGGCGCCCAGATTGGCGAAGGTGCCCGCGTCTGGCATTTTGTCCACGTCTGCGGCGGCGCCCGCATCGGCGCCGGGGTGTCCCTGGGGCAGAACGTCTTCGTCGGCAACAAGGTCGTCATCGGCGACCGCTGCAAGATCCAGAACAACGTCTCCGTCTATGACAACGTCACCCTGGAAGAGGGGGTGTTCTGCGGTCCCAGCATGGTGTTCACCAACGTCTACAACCCACGCTCGCTGATCGAGCGCAAGGACGAATACCGCGACACCCTGGTCAAAAAGGGCGCCACCCTGGGCGCCAACTGCACCGTCGTCTGCGGCGTCACCATCGGCGAATACGCCTTCGTTGGCGCGGGCGCCGTCGTCAACAAGGACGTCAAGCCCTACGCCCTGATGGTCGGCGTGCCCGCCCGCCAGATCGGCTGGATGAGCGAACACGGCGAACAGCTGGACCTGCCCTTGAGCGGCAACGGCGAGACCACCTGCACCCATACCGGCGCCACCTACCGTCTGGCCGACGGCCAGTGCGTCCGTCTCTGATTTTCATCCCACATCCACCATCACCATGCAATTCGTCGATCTACAAGCCCAGTACCAGCGCCTGAAATCTGAAATCGATGCCGGCATCCAGCGCGTGCTGGCGCACGGCCAGTTCATCCTCGGGCCGGAGGTTGCTCAGTTGGAAGAACGCTTGGCCGCCTATACCGGCGCGAAGCATTGCATCACCGTTGCCAACGGCACCGATGCTCTGCAGATCGCCCAGATGGCGCTGGGGATCGGACCGGGCGACGAGGTCATCACCCCGGGCTTCACCTACATCGCCACGGCCGAGACCGTCGCCCTGCTGGGCGCCAAGCCCGTCTATGTCGACATCGACCCGCGCACCTACACCCTGGATCCCGCGACGCTGGAAGCCGCCATCACCCCCCGCACCCGCGCCATCATCCCCGTATCCCTGTACGGCCAGTGCGCCGACATGGACACCATCAATGCCATTGCCGAAAAGCATGGACTGACGGTCATCGAGGATGCCGCCCAGAGCCTGGGGGGCAGCTACAAAGGCCGCAAGAGCGGCAACCTCTCCACGATCGCCTGTACCAGCTTTTTCCCCAGCAAACCCCTGGGCTGCTATGGGGACGGCGGCGCCATCTTCACCAACGACGATGCGCTGGCGACGGTCCTGCGCCAGATCGCCCGCCACGGGCAGGACCGGCGCTACCACCACATCCGGGTCGGCGTGAACAGCCGCCTGGACACCCTGCAGGCCGCCATCCTGCTGCCGAAGCTGGCCGTCCTGGACGATGAAATCGCCGCCCGCCAGCGCGTGGCGGACACCTACACCCGGCTGTTCAATGCCGCAGGCGTCCAGGCCACGCCCATCATCGAATCCCACAACGTCTGCGCCTGGGCGCAATACACCGTGCAGATCGACGGGCGCGACGCCGTGCAGGCCGCCCTGAAGACCGCCGGCATCCCCACCGCCGTCCATTACCCCATTCCCCTGAATCGCCAGCCTGCCGTGGCCGATGAAAGCGTCTCGCTGCCGATCGGCGACGCCGTGGCCGAACGCGTCATGAGCCTGCCGATGCACCCGTATCTGGACGATGAGGCCATCGGCCGCGTCGTCGACGCCGTGGCCCAACGCCAGCCGGCCTGATTCACCTACCTTTTTAATCCAATCCCAACGAGAGACATGAAGAACTTCGCCCTGATCGGCGCCGCCGGTTACATCGCCCCGCGCCATATGAAAGCCATCAAGGATACCGGCAACCGGCTGGTGGCCGCCCTGGATCCCAACGATTCCGTCGGCATCATCGACAGCCATTTTCCGGACGCGGAGTTCTTCACCGAGTTCGAGCGGTTCGACCGGCACATCGACAAGATGCGCCGTTCCGACAAGTCGGAGAACATCGACTATGTCTCCATCTGCTCGCCCAACTACCTGCACGATTCACACATGCGTTTCGCCCTGCGTTCGGGCGCGGATGCCATCTGCGAAAAGCCGCTGGTGCTGAACCCCTGGAACATCGACGGCTTGCAGGAGATTGAGCGCGACACTGGCCGGAAAGTCAATACCATCCTGCAATTACGAGTGCATCCGGCCATCGTGGCTTTGCGCGAGCAGGTCGCGGCGCAGAAAAGGGACGGCAAGCATGAGGTTGATCTGACCTACATCACATCCAGGGGCCACTGGTACCTGCAGTCATGGAAGGGCGACGTGAAGAAGTCGGGAGGCATTGCCACCAATATCGGCGTGCACTTTTTCGACATGCTGCATTACATCTTTGGCGCGTTGCAGGCCAACGTGGTGCATGCCAATGCCGAAACCTATGCCGGCGGCTACCTGGAATATGAACGGGCTCGTGTCCGCTGGTTCCTGTCCGTGGACTATGCCGACGTGCCGGAGGCGCAAAAGAAAGTCGGCCAACGCACCTATCGATCCATCACCGTGGATGGCCGGGAAATCGAGTTCTCCGGGGGCTTTACCGACCTGCATACACGCAGCTATGAGGAAATCCTGGCGGGCCGAGGCTTCGGGCTGGAGGAGAACCGCGTAGCCATCGAGACCGTATCCACCATCCGCAATGCGCCTCTGGCTCCATTGACCGGGGATTACCATCCATTCCTGAAAAAATGACTGATGGCGTCTACGAAGAAAACCACCTGAAGGTTCTGCGTCTGCTGGAGGCTGATCCGGGGTTGAGTCAACGTGATCTGTCGCAAGCTCTAGGGATTAGTCTGGGCAAGACCAATTACTGCGTGCGAGCCTTGCTGGACAAAGGCCTGATCAAGATGCAGAACTTCAGGAGCAGTGGCAATAAGCTCGGCTATGCCTATCTCCTGACACCAGCCGGAATCGCGGCGAAAGCAGATCTGACGCGCAGTTTCCTGAAGATCAAGATTCAAGAGTACGAGATGCTTAAGCGGGAGATTGAGGACTTGCAGCAGGAGGCTCGACCCAAATCTTGAACCAGCGGGGTCGATCGATTTATCACGGGCGTAATTCGAATTTAACGCCCTTAATATAAACGCCGTTCGTTGATCAGTGTTTCCCCCATTTTTCGCCGCGTCGTGTTTCGTCCACCTAGACCGAGGCAGCCTCGTGAATCTTGGCTAGACCGCAGGGATTCAGCCCAGATAAGTAGCAGTCATTTTCTTTGTGGGAAGTTTCCGTGGATTCTGCACGGATGACATTCATTGCGCGTGTACCGTGAGTTGTGTCAGTGCTAGCATCGGTCCAGCAGGCTGCTCGTATGAACGCGTGCAATCCTAGACAGTACCTTATCGCGGGAGCTGATGCCAGCCCTTGATTGTTGGTATATCGGTAAATTGCCAAGGCTGAACCCGAGTTGCCGCAAGAACCACGCAGGCCAGACCTTTGAAAATAGCCCATTATCGGGCAGAGCTGCGTAAAACCGTAACGTGGAGATGAGCGCGAATCTATATTAACTGACCTGAATTACCTCTAAGGCAAAGCGGCATTGGCTTGGGGGAAGATCGCGACGATTGCCAAATCGGTAGGCTGCGTTCATGGTTTCTAAGTTGATCGCGTGGTAGGACGGTTATTATCAATGCCGATGCGGTTTCTGTCTACAAGCGCATCATTGTGCAAGTCTGGACCTAGGTCGGCTGGCCAGTGTGATTCACCGGTTCATTTTCCCTGGAGGAGCAGTTAACGTGGAGCAGTTGGTTACTCATATGTCAATCGCAAATTTAGTGCGGGGATTCTGGGGGCATTTGAGTTCACGGCGGAAGCGGCAATTAAGTTTGCTAATGCTATTGATGGTGCTTTCCTCGTTTGCTGAGGTCTTAAGTTTAGGGGCTGTGTTACCATTTCTAGGAGTTCTAACTACACCCGACAAGATCTTTGGCCTCCCAGTGTTGCAACCTGTTCTGCAGTGGTTTAGTTTCGAGAGAGCAGAAGATTTGCTGCTGCCAGTGACGGCGTTATTTATCCTCGCAGTATTGCTGGCAGGGGGAATGCGACTGTTAATGTTGTATGCGAGCACAAAGCTTTCCTTTGCGATTAGTGCCGACTTTAGCTATGAAGTATACCGTCGGACCTTGTATCAGCCTTATCTGGTTCATGTTTCTCGGAATAGTAGTGAGATAATTAGTGGAATAGTAAATAAGGTTGGACTGATACTCTCTGGTCTATTAACCCCGGTATTGACTCTAGTGAGTTCAATTTGGTTGCTGGGGACGATATTAGTGGCTCTGATGATAATCAATCCCCTGATTTCATTGATCGCATTTTTTGGCTTCGGCGCGATCTATGGGGTGGTTATCTTCGTTATGCGTAGGCGCCTGGAAATCAATAGCCAGAGAGTTTCCCTGGAATATCCTAAGGTTATTCAGGCGCTCCAGGAAGGACTGGGTGGCATCCGGGATGTTCTTATAGATGGAAGCCAGATTAGCTATTGTGAGATCTATCGCAATGCGGATGTTCCATTGCGAAATGCGCAAGCTAGTAGTCTATTTATTGCGGGTGCCCCGCGATTCGCAGCGGAGGCATTGGGTATCGCCTTCATCGCAGTGTTGGCCTATGTTCTATCCCAACAAGATGGAGGGGTGGCAAGTGCTATTACAACCCTTGGTGCCTTAGCGTTAGGGGCGCAGCGGATGTTGCCATTGCTTCAGCAAGGTTATCAGGCACTGGTTAGTATTCGAAGTAGCCAGGACTCGTTATGTGACGCGTTGCGTTTGCTGGATCAGCCTGTGGATCTATCCATCCATCAGAGAGATGGCTGTGAGGCATTATTCTTCCGGAAAGAGATTCGGCTGGATCGTGTCGGGTTTCGTTATGCTCCAGACGGAGTGATGGTGCTTAATGATATAAACCTAACGTTATCATATGGAAGCCGCATAGGGTTCGTTGGGACCACAGGAAGCGGAAAGAGCACGTTGTTGGATGTGATTATGGGTCTTCTGCCCGCAACAGAAGGGGACGTTCTGATTGATGGAGCGCCTCTTAAAACAACCAACTTGCGGAGCTGGCAGCGACTTATTGCCCATGTGCCACAGGCAATCTATCTTTCCGATAGCAGCATATCTGAGAATATCGCTTTCGGTGTGCCGGTCCGTGAGATTGATATGGTGAGAGTTAAAAAGGCAGCACGTCAGGCGCAGATTT
>JAFKKM010000104.1 GCA_017305555.1 Hyphomicrobiales bacterium
CTGTTCCCCGTCAGCGCCCTTGAGACAAATTGCGGGACTTCACGGAGGGAGGATTTCTGGTTCATCGTAGCCGCAAGGAGCGAAGATGAAGCAGAAATCCGGGCCGGGCAAAGTGCCGGCAGAACAAGTGCTGAAGGACATCCGCCGCCAGACGCGCCGGCATTATTCGGCGGAGGAGAAGATCCGCATCGTGCTGGAAGGACTGCGCGGCGAGGAGAACATCTCCGAGCTTTGCCGCCGCGAAGGCATCGCCGCCTCGATGTATTACGGCTGGTCCAAGGAGTTCCTGGAAGCCGGCAAGCGCCGATTGGCAGGCGACACGGCCCGCGCCGCGACCTCCGGCGAAGTTAAAGACCTTCGTCGTGAGGCCTCGGCATTGAAGGAGGTTGTCGCCGATCTCACCCTCGAAAACCGTCTGCTTAAAAAAAGCATGAACGGGGATGGGGAGGACGAGGCATGAGATACCCTGCGTCCGAGAAAGCCGAGATCATCGCGTTGGTGGAGCAGTCGCACTTGCCGGCCAAACGCACGCTGGACAAGCTCGGCATCCCCCGCGCCACATTTTATAGGTGGTACGATCGCTTCCGCGCGGGCGGCATTGAGGCCCTGGCAGATCACCGCTCTCGACCGGATCGGGTTTGGAATCGTATCCCGGATGACGTCCGCGGCCAGATCATCGACCTGGCGCTGGAACTTCCGGAACTATCGCCGCGAGAGTTGGCCGTGCGGTTCACCGACGAGAGAAAGTACTTTGTCTCGGAGGCTTCGGTCTATCGACTGCTGAAGGCACACGACCTCATCACCAGCCCGGCCTATGTGGTGATCAAGGCGGCGAACGAGTTCAAGGACAAGACCACCGCCATCAACGAGCTCTGGCAGACCGACTTCACCTACCTCAAGATTACCGGCTGGGGCTGGTACTATCTGTCGACGGTGCTCGACGACTTCTCGCGCTACATCGTCGCCTGGAGGCTTGGTCCTACGATGTGTGCCTCAGACGTCACGGCCACGCTCGATCAGGCTTTGGCTGCCTCTGGTCTGGATCACGTCAACGTCAGACAGCGGCCCCGACTTCTCAGCGACAACGGATCGAGTTACGTCGCGGACGATCTGGCAACGTGGCTCAAGGGCAAGGACATGCAGCATGTGCGCGGCGCGCCGTATCATCCTCAAACCCAGGGCAAGATCGAGCGCTGGCACCAGACGCTGAAAAACCGCATTCTACTCGACAACTATTATCTGCCCGGTGATCTCGAACGGCAGATCGGCGACTTTGTCGAACACTACAATTGTGATCGCTACCATGAGAGCATCGGCAACGTGACACCTGCCGATGTCTACTTCGGCAGGTCCGAGGCGATCCTCACCGAACGCAAGCGTATCAAGCTTGCCACCATCGCAAACCGTCGCTTGCAGCATCGACTGCAGGCCGCTTAAACTATAACCCCTGATGAGCCAGAGCCTCTCTTCTCGAATGGCCTGATCGGTCTCAAATTATCTGACGACGGACAG
>JAFKKM010000105.1 GCA_017305555.1 Hyphomicrobiales bacterium
TGTCCGTCGTCAGGTAAATTGAGACTGATCAGGCAATTCGAGAAGAGAGGTTCTGGCTCACCAGGGGTTAGAGTTTAAGCGGCCTGCAGTCGATGCTGCAAGCGACGGTTTGCGATGGTGGCCCGCTTGATGCGGTGTCGTTCGGCGAGGATCGTCTCGGCTCTTCCAAAATAGACGTCAGCGGGTGTGAGGTTGTCGATGCCCTCGTGATAGCGGACGTGATTGTAGTGCTCGACGAAGGCGGCGATCTGCTGCTCGAGATCTCCGGGCAGGTAGTAGTTGTCGAGCAGAATGCGGTTCTTCAAGGTCTGATGCCAGCGCTCGATCTTTCCCTGGGTCTGTGGATGATACGGGGCGCCGCGTACATGCTCCATGCCTTTGTTCTCGATCCACGCGGCGAGATCGCTTGCCACGTATGACGAGCCGTTATCCGAGAGGAGCCGCGGCCGGTGCATGACGGTGGCGCGATCGAGACCCGATGCCGCAAGCGCCTGGTCGAGCGTGGCCGTGACGTCGGAGGTACACATCGTGGGACCGAGCCTCCAGGTCACGATGTAGCGCGAGAAGTCGTCGAGCACGGTCGAGAGATAATACCATCCCCAGCCGGTGATCTTGAGGTAGGTGAAGTCGGTCTGCCAGAGTTGGTTGATGGCAGTGGTCTTGTCCTTGAACTCGTTTGCAGCCTTGATTACCACATAGGCCGGGCTCGTAATCAGGTCATGCGCCTTCAGCAGCCGATAGACCGAAGCCTCAGAGACAAAGTACTTTCTCTCATCGGTAAAACGCACGGCCAGCTCGCGCGGCGACAGCTCCGGCAGTTCCAGCGCCAGATCGATGATCTGGCGACGGACGTCGTCAGGGATGCGATTCCAGACACGGTCGGGCTTTGACCGATGATCGGCCAACGCTTCAATGCCGCCCTCGCGGTAGCGATCGTACCATCTATAAAACGTGGCGCGGGGGACGCCGAGCTTGTCCAGCGTGCGCTTGGCCGGTAGATGCGATTGCTCGACCAGCTCAATAATCTCGGCCTTCTCGGACGCCGGATATCTCATGCCTCGTCCTCCCCATCCCCGTTCAAACTTTTTTTGAGCAGGCGGTTTTCCAGGGTGAGATCGGCCACAGCCTCCTTGAGGGCGGTGGCTTCGCGACGAAGATCCTTTACCTCGCCGGACGTCGCTGCACGCGCCGTGTCGCCCGCCAACCGGCGCTTGCCGGCTTCCAGAAACTCTTTCGACCAGCCGTAATACATCGAGGCAGCGATGCCCTCGCGGCGACACAGCTCGGAGATATTCTCCTCGCCGCGCAGTCCTTCCAGCACGATGCGGATCTTCTCCTCCGCCGAATACTGACGGCGCGTCTGACGCCGAATGTCCTTCAGCACTTGTTCTGCGGGCGCTTTGCCCGGCCCGGATTTCTGCTTCATCTTCGCTCCTTGCGGCTACGATGAACCAGAAATCCTCCCTCCGTGAAGTCCCCCAATTTGTCTCAAGGGCGCTGACGGGGAACA
>JAFKKM010000142.1 GCA_017305555.1 Hyphomicrobiales bacterium
CCGCGATCAGGTGATGGATTCGCTCAAGCGCATGGCGGTCGTCGTCGACAAGCAGAACGCAGGTGACGCGCTCTACAAGCCGATGGCGCCGAAATTCGACGGCGTCGCCTTCCAGGCCGCGTGCGATCTGGTGTTCAAGGGCCGCGAGCAGCCCAACGGTTACACCGAGTTCATCCTGACCGCGCGCCGCCGTGAAGCCAAGGCGGCGGGCTGATCTGCACTTTACACTCCGCCACAAACGAAAGCCCCGGCTCACGCCGGGGCTTCTTTATGATCGCTTTCTTCTCCGTCATGGCCGGGCTTGTCCCGGCCATCCACGCCTTTCGGCGACTATTAGTCGTTTAGACATGGATGCCCGGCACAAGGCCGTCCGTCATTGCGAGCGCCCGCAATGAGGCGCCGTCAGAACACCGCGAGATACTTCAGCAACGATACGATGCCGATGATGATGACGACAACGCGCGCGATCTGCTTGGCACGTCCGTCGATCGGCAACATGCCGATGAGATAGAGAACAAGAATGATAACAAGAAACGTAATCAGGATACTGATCAGCATGAAAGCCCCTTCAAGGTCATGGAATAAGCTGCGTCGAACTCACTATCCGCGACATCTCGTGCGGACGTGTCGTGCTCCAACGCGCATTGCTGGAACAAGTTCCGGCATCAGGAACTGCAATCGTTATGAATGCGTAAGTAAGCAGAAAAGCGAAGCAATGATCGCGTCACTACTCCGATGCCACGATCGGCGCCCGCGCATAGCGGGCGATGATGGCAGGCGACGCCGGCGAGAAGTTCAGCGACGCGCCACGCTTGTCCGTCTTGTGCGCCACCAGCAATCCGTCCTCGCCGGCGACGATATCGCCCTTGCGTAATGTCGGATCGTCCTTGATGTCGATCTTGGCCAGACCGAACGTGTCCTTGCCGTTGCAAGTGCAGCCGGAAACGATCTCGTTGCGGTAACGGAAGGCGTTCGGCAGCGAGGAATAGCTTTTCCCGTTCTCGCTTGCGGCGTGATCGATGTTGGAGCCGTAGAAGACTCGCGTCTCGCTGGCGGGACAAAGCTCGTTGCACGACGCCGTGCGACTCTGCCCGGTCGGCGAGGCCAGCGGGAAATAACGACCGTCGCAGGTGCGCACGCAAAACGCCTGTCGTCCGCCGCTGGAGGCCGAGCGTTGGCGAGGCGCGGGCGGCGCACCCGTTTCGTTATTGCCGAACGGGAAAAACGACGGCGGCGCCGATGGCTGCCCCATCATGCCGCCGAACAGCGCCGAGAAGAAATCATTGGCGTGAGCCGGCACCGTCATCCAGCCCGATACGGCCAACGTTGCCGCCACGACCGCGCCGCGAACCATCGAGCTGCTGGCAAATGTGACCATGACGAACTCCACGCTTGTTCAATCGGCGTTCAACCCTTGGCGCCCCTGGCAACCCTGGCAACCCTTGGCGTTCGAACGGCGCCGGACAGTAAGACGCGGATCGATTGCGAAAGTTCATCGCGGCATCCGGCCGCAACCAACGCCTGATAGCGGGTTCGGGTTCCGACGTATTGTCGCCAATGGGAACTTTCGGGTTGCCGTCCAGTTAGTCGGATGCGGCCAGCCTTAAGTCCAGGGCAGCGACTTGAGCTGTTACTTGAGTACTTACTTGCTTGAGCACTCGGGCATCCGCCACTTTGCGAGGGCGTTCACATGTCACTCGGCACTCTTCTGATCATTCTCCTCATCCTGATCCTGCTCGGCGTTTTTCCAAGCTGGGGTTACAGCCGTGGCTGGGGTTACGGCCCATCCGGCATTGTCGGCACCATCCTGGTCATCGTGCTGGTGCTGCTGCTGCTCGGCCGGATCTGAGATCTTTTCCTCGCCGGCGTGGAGCCGCGCCAGTGGCCGATGCGTCGCAGACATCCGATGGAACTTTGCATCGTGACGCAGCGTTGTCTTGCAGTCGTATCACCCGAGGAGAGTTGAATGGCGAGCAGCGAGGCCGACAAGGGCCTGTCCGAACGGTTCGAAAAAGATCTGGCCGCGGTGAAGAAAGACATCAGCCAACTATCCGAGCGGATTGCCGAGACGCTCAACGCCGTCTCCGGTGAAGCGACCAAGCAGGCGCGGCGCGGCTATCGTCAGGCGCGGCGCAATGTCGATGCCGCGCTGTCGGACGTGCAGGAGCGCGGCAGCGCCGCCATGGAAGCCGCGCAAGATGCCGCCAACTCCCTCGAGGAAACGCTGGAAGACGCGATCCGCGAACGGCCGGTGGCGGCGATCGCCGTCGCGCTCGGTCTCGGTTTCCTGATCGGCGTGACGTGGCGCAGATGAGTTGCAACGACAAGCTTACTCCGGGCGCGCGAGGCGCCCGGGCATTCGGCTGACCGCGCCGTCCAACGCGGTCTTTTTATTGCGTAAACGATATCGGGGCGCGGCATGTTTCAACGATGGATCGACGATTTCAAAACGAATACCAGCACGACATTGCGGCTTTCGGGTCTTGTCGTCGCCAACATCGTCGCTCTGACGATTGCAGGCGCCTTTCTGTGCGCGGCCGGCTTCATCGCTATCGCGCGGGAGTACGGATCGATCTACGCATGTCTCGCGGGCGCGGTATTATTTCTGGTGGTGGCGCTTGTCGTGCTGGCAATCCATGGCGAGCAGAAGCGGCGCGCGGAAGCCCGACGCAATGAAGCCGCCAAACGCGCCTCGCAAAGCATCCTGACCGATCCCGCGCTGCTGGCGACCGGCCTGCAATTGGCGCGCGTCGTCGGCATCAAACGACTGCTTCCGGTCATCGTGCTCGGCGGCCTGGCGCTCGGCCTGATGGCGGCGCGACGCGACGACTCGCCGGATGACGACGGCGTGGACGACGCCTGAAGCTTGATAAGTTGAGATTGAATCGAAAGGCGCTCGATTGCAGCCAAGGCTGATTGAAGCCTGATTGAAAACTGATTGCGCTTCTCGCAAGGGCGGCGGTTAAACCCTCAAGTCACGCAGCGGCCCGGCTCAAGCCGCTTGGCAACTTCGGTCAGCATACTGACGACCGGCTCGCAGGCTCCACGCGGCTTGGCGGCCTTGTCGTGCGGCTGGAGCCGGCTCGCGGGCTTTTCATTGGCTCGGCGATCCGGCTTCTGGCTGACGACCCGCACCAGCACCGACGTACCGCTCATGCCACTCGGCTGAATCGAGAATGTCTGCGAAGCAACGCCCGTGCGCGTAATCACCGCACGGTCGGATTTGCCTGCGCGCTCAACGGCATTAGCCTGATCGCCGGCAGATACCGGAGCGCTCGCGGCAACCACCGTCGGCGACCGCACCAGCCAGGCTGGCAATTCACCACCCATCGCGAACGGTGCGGCAGCGACCGTCAACGCCGCGGCAATCACCGCTCTCTGGACTGAAACCATCTGAGACATCACGCGCCTCACCGCTTCGCCAAACTGCTCCCCCGAAGGGTCACCATCGTTGGTCACAACGCGCGGCGATAAGGTTCAGTTCACTCTGGAACTTCACGTAACTGTGTCGGCCAAACCGAAAACCCCGGAAACCTCTGGGCGGCTGAAGCGTCTGTTATACAGCCGGCAGTCCCCTGCCCCTCAAAAGCCGGCGACGCGGGGCGCGACCGTGGTGATGCCGGTCGCGCCTCGTTCTTTTGGTGATATCCGCGATTTTCGACACCGGTACTACGCAAAAAAGAAACCGCCCGCGCGGGGCAGAAGCGCCGGCGCGGGCGGTCATGATGTGGTGATCCTGTTACTTCCGATCGTGTCAGGACGCCGCCGCGCGCGGCATCCGGTTGCGGGAGTTACGCTGGAAAAACAGCGCCTGGCTCGCCACCGCCGAGACCATCGCCGGCTGGAACGGCTTCGAGATCAGGAACGCCGGCTCCGGGCGCTCGCCGGTCAGGAAACGCTCCGGATAGGCGGTGATGAACACCACCGGCACCTCGAACGTCTTCAACAGATCGTTGACCGCATCCAGTCCGGAAGAGCCGTCCGCGAGCTGGATGTCGGCGAGAATCAGGCCCGGCTGCTTGGTCTTGGCCAATGCCAGCGCATCCGCGTGAGTCCGCGCTACGCCGATGACGTTGTGGCCGAGCTTCTTCACGAGACTCTCGATATCCATCGCGATGAAGGTCTCGTCCTCGATAATAAGAACGTCCGTCGCGATTTCCGCCGCCAACTCCTGACCGGCTTCGTCCGCCAGCTTGCGGACCTCGGCGACATCGATCTGAAGAATGAAGGCGACCTCTTCTTCCGAGAAGCCTTCAAGCGACAGCAACAGGAACGCCTGCCGCGGCAGCGGCGTAATGTTGGCCAGCCGGTGCTCGGACGCATTCACCGCAGGAGCGCTGTCGCCGTTCACCGCGACCGAATTCCAAATCTGCGTGAACAGCCGGAATAGGCCGGCGCGAGCACCGCGCGCCTCATCAAGCAGAGATTGGTCTTCCAGCAGCGCTTCCAGCATGGCGCCGACATAGGCATCCCCAGATGCTTGGCTCCCTGTCAAAGCACGAGAGTAGCGCCGCAGCAGCGGCAAATTCTCAGCAACGAGCTGTGATCGGGACATCCCCATTCCATCCTTATGTGGGTTCGCAAACGCCAGCCGGCGCCTTCGCGCCGCTGGCCCGCTATTTACGTGTCAGCACCATAAAAGTTCCACGACAAGCCGGAACTTTCCAACATGTTCGGCATTACCTCGTCGTGAATCGTAGCGATCGGCGACTCTGCCGGCGAAATTCTTTCGAAATTCGAAAGACTTAGATGTTTGGGACATTCGGAACAAACCCATGACAGAAGTGAAGAAGCCGGGCAAGCAAGGTGGCCTGAACGCGGAGATTCAATCCCGCATCGGACATCAGCTTCGCGCGATGTATGACGAGGTCGTGCGCCAAGGCGTTCCCGATCGTTTTGCCGACCTGATTCGTAAACTCGATACTCCGGATGCGAATCTCGCGGCCAACAAAGACGGGAGGGACTAATGCCTCTCACAAATGAGCTTCGCGACGACATCTTGGCGTCGGTTCCGAGTTTGCGCGCTTTCGCAATTTCACTGAGCGGTAACGGCGACCGCGCCGATGACCTGGTGCAGGAGACGCTGTTGCGCGCGCTTGCCAACATCGACTCGTTTCAGCCGGGCTCCAATCTGCCGGCATGGTTGTTCACCATTCTGCGCAACCTGTTCCGCTCGGACTATCGCAAGCGGCGGCGCGAGGTCGAGGATGCCGAAGGCAACTATGCCAAGACGCTGAAATCGCAGCCGGGCCAGAACGCGCATCTCGAATTCGAGGAGTTTCGCGCCGCGCTCGACAAGCTACCGCAGGACCAGCGCGAAGCGCTTATCCTGGTCGGCGCCTCGGGCTTCTCCTACGAAGACGCCGCCGCGATCTGTGGCTGCGCCGTCGGCACCATCAAGAGCCGCGTCAACCGCGCGCGCACCAAGCTGAGCGCATTACTCTATGTCGATGGTGCCGAGGATTTCGGCCCGGATGACACCGTCCGCGCCGTGATCGGCGGCAGCGGCAACAGCTAGAGCCTTCAAATTTTTACGGAGTTCTTCGTCATGCGCGGACTTGATCCGCGCATCCATCTTCTTCGAAAAACGATGGATTGCCGGGTCGAGCCCGGCAACGACGTTTCCGTTAAAACATTGACGCGACAGCGATTGCCTCCGTCATTGCGAGGAGCGTTAGCGACGAAGCAATCCAGCCCTTGCTTCGTCACGCTCTGAATTGCCTCGCGGAGCCTGTGCTCGCAATGACGATCAATCTCAACTCCTCTCGCTTTATGACGCCGCGGCGCTGTCCCGCAACGTCAGGCCGGTCGCGGCTTCGAGATCGGCGATGGCTTGCGCGCCGCTCAAGACCTTGATGGTGGTCATACCCATCGCACGCGCCGGCTTCAGGTTGACACCGAGATCGTCGAGATAGACGCAATTTTTCGGATCGACGCCGAGCGTTTCAATCATCATCTGGTAAATTCGCGGATCGGGCTTGCGCAGTCCGATCTTCGCCGACTCGATGACATGATCGAACAGCGTCATCACCTCCGCGACGTAAAGCGTGCGTCCGCTGGCGCTGCCGATCGCGTTGTTCGGCAGATTGTTGGTGATACAGCCGGTCTTGAACTTCGCCTTGATGCGGCGTAGCGCCTCGACCATCTCCGGCCGCAGATCGCCGGACAACAACGGCAGCACGTCGCGGCCGCGCACCTCGGCGCCGAGCGCCAGCGATTCCGCCGCAAACAGTTTGTCAAAGGCATCGAGATCGACTTCGGCGCGCTCGAACTTGGCCCATGCGTTTTCCAGATGATTGGCTGCATTGGTGCGGCGGATGATATCGGCCGGCAGCCCGCGCTCGGTCTCGAACCGCGCGAACGCATCGAACGGCGACGACGTGATGACGCCGCCGAAATCAAAAATCACTGCCTCGATCATATGCCCTCGCTTATCCTCAAGCGTCATGGCCGGACCTGATCCGGCCATCCATCTTTCTTGAATCGATGGATGCGCGGGTCAAGCCCGCGCATGACGCACTGGTATTTGGCTTGACTAGTATCACTGATAGCTCGCGACGATATCCGACACCGCGCGCTCAAGCTGTTGCGCGGTGGCGCATTGGCGCACCGCCGTGCAGAAGGTCGAATAGCGCGTCATCTCGGAATCGCCAAAGCCCCACGCCATGCGGTTTTCCGGATTGAGCCAGACCAGCCGCTTGGCGCGCTCGCCGATGGTACGCAGAATATCCGCGCGCGGATCGAGATTATTGGTGCGCGCATCACCGAGCACGATCACCGTCGTCTGCGGCGTCACCGTCGACAACCACTCCTTCTCGAAGTTCTCCAGCGAGGTGCCGTAATCCGACGAGCCGAAGCCGACCTTGGCCATGATCTCGCGCATCGCCTCTTCCGGCGGCATCTTTTCCAGAATGTCGCTGACCTCGATCAGATGACCGGAGAACGCGAAGGAGCGCACGTCGGACACGACTTCGTGCAGGCTGTGGATCAGCAGCAGGAAAAAATCCGACACCCGCGCCACCGATCCTGAGACGTCGCACAACGCAACGATTTTCGGCTTGTCGCGATGCTTGCGTTTCCACGCAGTGAGGAACGGCACGCCGCCCCACGCCGCATTGCGCCGAAGCGTGCGGCGGACGTCGAGATGGCCGCGGCGCTGGCGTTTGCGCGGTTTGCTGTAGCGCTCGCGCAAGCGCCGCGCGATCCGGCGGATCAGCGCACGCATTGCCTCAACCTGACGCGGCTCGATGCGCGACAGCGGCGCGTTGCGCAAAATCTCGTTGCGCAGGTTTTCCGATTCCTCGCGCCCGTAGAGCAGCAGCGCTTGCGCCACCGCCTCGCGCACGCTCTCGCGCAGCGCATCGGTCGCCGCCGCCAGCCGCTCGGCGGTCGCCGGATCGGTCTCGGTCAGCTGATCAAGATCATCGCGCAGCCGGGCGATGCCGAGCGCGTCGAGCATCCGCGTGGTGAAGATGCCGCGCTGGGTAAAGAAGCGGATATTCGACAATGACGCCGCGCTCGCGGCATTGGCCATCGCGGCGGCCAGCGCGTTGCGGTCCTGCGACAGCAGCATCTGCGCCAGTTGGCCGAGATTGGAATCCGACGGCGCACCACCCCCGCCCGACGGCTGCGATCCGCCGGACGGCATCTCGCCCGGCGAGGACGTATCGTCCGCCTCGTTGTTCTGCGCGTCATTTTCGTCGGCTTGCGGCGGGTTTGCCTCCGCGATCTCGGGCGTCTCGAAGAACAGATCGAAGCAATCGTTCAGCGCGCGCTTTTCGTCTTCGGACTTGGCGAGCGTCAGCAGCAGCGTGTTGCGCAACACGTCGCGATCACCGAAGCCGACCACCGCGACCGCGCGCATCGCATCGATGCTTTCGGCAGGCGAGACGTGAACGCCGACGCCGCGCGCCGCCCGAAAGAACCGATGCAGGTTCTCCCGCATTTATCCGAACACGCCCTGCCGGCCGGCGCGAGCGACGAAGCCGGAGACTTCCGGCAGCGCCGCTTCGATATCGGCTTCGTACTTCAACAGCACGTTGAGCGTATCCTTCACCATCTCCGGCTCCAGTTCGGAGGCCTGCAACAGCACCAGCACACGCGCCCAATCGATGGTCTCGCTGACCGACGGCAGCTTCTTCAGATCGAGCGTGCGCACGTCGTTGATGAAGCCGACCAATTGCCGACGCAGCGATTGCGCGATGCCCGGCACGCGGCTTTCGACGATGCGCTCCTCAAGCCGCTGCTCCGGAAAACCGATATGCAGATGCAGGCAGCGCCGCTTCAAAGCGTCGCCAAGATCGCGCTCACCGTTGGAAGTGAGGATCACGGTCGGCGGCACCACCGCCGAAATCGTGCCGAGTTCGGGAATGGTGATCTGGAAATCGGACAGGATTTCGAGAAGCAGCGATTCAAATTCGGCGTCGGACTTGTCGATCTCGTCGATCAGCAGCACACAGCCCGCCGGCTGCTCCAGCGCCTGCAACAGCGGGCGCGGCTCGACGAATTCTTTCGAAAAGAACACGTCGCCGAAGGTGTGAAGCTGATGCAGCGCCTGCGCCAGGGTCTCCGCGCCGCCCAGCACTTCGCCGAGCTTGTCTTTCAGTATCTGCGTATAGAGAAGCTGCTTGGCGTATTTCCACTCATAGAGCGCCTTGGCTTCGTCGAGGCCCTCGTAGCATTGCAGGCGGATCATGCTCTGCCCGCGCCACGCGGCGATCGCTTTCGCCAACTCGGTCTTGCCGACGCCGGCGGGACCTTCAACCAGGATCGGCTTTTCGATCTGCTGCGCCAGATAGACGGCGGTGGCGATCTGCCGGCTGGCGATGTAACCCGCGCCCGCAAGTCCCTTTTCGACGTCCGCGATGAGATCCGACGATCGTTGTTCCGCCACGCAATCCGCTCCGCTTTTTCACCGACGGCGATGCCGGCGCGTGTTCTGGCTACGACGTTGCGGAGATCGCGTCCAGAGGCCGGCGCCTCAGGGCACGGCCGCAAGCCATGCGGAATCCGGCGGCATGGTCGCGGCAGCGGCGAGCTTATCGCAAGACGGAATTTGCGGAGTTCAGGTCAGAGCTTGGCGACGACGGCGAGGCGCTTGATCTGGCCGCTCTCGAACGCCTTGGTGAAAGCGTTGTAGTCCTTGAACGAGACGCAGCCGTTGGAATCGCCGTTGGGGCCGAGCATGTAGGTGTGCGCCAGCAACCCGGTGCGGCCGTAGATGCTGCCGTTGCCGCCCACCGGCGTCAGGCGGATGGCGCGCACGCCATGGAACAGCTTCTCGCGCCACGTCAGGTCGTAGAGGTGCGGCGGGGTTGCGCCGCGCATCCGCTCATGCACGAAGCGCGGATCGTCGAGGCGGCTGCCGAGGCCGGAATGGGCTTCCAGCTTGCGGCCGTTCGGCAGGTAGACGGTCTTGGCTGAAATATCATAGACGGCGGTGTAGCGGTCGTATTTGCCCGGCACGATGCTGCTGCCGTCGCTCAGCACGCCGCCGTCGGGCGACGCGAAGGCCAGCGTTGTGCCCTTGCCCTGGAACGCACCAAACAGCTTCTTGAAGATCGAATCCTCTTCGGCGGGCGGCGTCGCGAGCGCAACAGACTTGTTGGGCTGGGCGATCTCGGCCGGCGACGGGCCATTGGTGTTGGCGGCTTGCTGCGTGGCGGCAGCCGGGCGCGGCATCGGCAGCGGCACGTTGGCGACGGCGAGCGGCACCTCGGGGCGCGGCAACGGCAGCGGCGCCGCAGCGGCTTCCGACTCCGGCTCGGGAGCGCCTTGCGGCTGCGGTGCAGCCAGCATCGGCTCGACCGGTGCTGCAACCGGCGGCGCTTGCGGAACGGTCAGGCTGGCGAGTTGCAGGCGCGCACCGCGCGGCGCGGCGCCGGAGAAGGTTGAGGGCTTGGCGCCCAGCGAATAGCTCGGGTCGAGCACGGCGGCGTAGGTGCTCGCGGCCTTGTCGGCGCGCGGGGCCTCGGTCGCCGCGACAGCCTGGGTGCCGGCAACATTGGCATCGGCATCGGACTGATTGACGAGAGCAAAACCGAAGAACGCCAGCGCGACACCGACGAACGCGGTGGCCCCGACACCCTTCGCGGAAAACCTTCGCGCCGGGGCTTTGCGCGGTTGCGCTTGCCGCACCGGTGCGCGAGCGACGCGCGCCTGATGCGATGAGGCCTGCTGCGCCAGGGGTTTGTGAGAGGGGGGAGCTTTATGAGACGAAGGAGCTTTGTGGGATCGGACTTGCTTCGGCGCGGCGTGCTCCGATGCAACATGCCGGGACGAGACGTGCTGGGACGAGACGTGCTGGGACGAGACGTGTTGCGGCTGGGCATGTTGCGACGACAGCCTGCGCGGCGCCGCGTGATCTGCGAAGGCCTTCTCGACGGATTCGTGGCGCGGCACCGACGAGCGCCGCGTCGGGATTTCACCCGCACGGTCCTGCCGGGAAAGCCCTCGTCGCACATGCGCGGGCGAGGCTTGCCTGCCGTTCCGATCTTTCATATGCCCCGATTCCAGTCTGGTTCCAATCGGACCCCGAACCAAGCTTGAGTCCTGCTTAGCAAATTCCGCCGGGTTCGCCTAGTCTCGCGGCCCTTTTGAGGACCCCAACGGCCGCAAACCCAACGCTCCCGGCACCATCATCCGATAGCACGAGAACAGCTTTATTAAGGCGGAGTTTGGTTAAACACGGATTAAATTCCGGGTTTTCGGGAGGCTTAGAGACCTGATTCTTCCCAAGCATCTCTCCGCACCCATGGCGTCGTCCCTGCGCAGGCAGGGACCCATACGCCGCAGCGCTGGTCGAGAATGACAGAGCATATTGCCTGGTCTGCCCGCCCGTAGCCCGATCGGAGCAGGGGTTATGGGTCCCTGCCTGCGCAGGGACGACGCCTTTCGTGGTGGAAATCCGCCCGCCGAACAACTCGCCGGTCGGGCTTTCAGGGCGGCTACGATGTCAGGCCGCCCACTCGCCCTTGCGGAACACCGGGATGCGGCGGCCATCGGCGTGGACGCCGTCGATGTCGATCTGGTCGGAGCCGATCATCCAGTCGATGTGGATGAAGCTCTTGTTGCCGCCCTGCGCCGCAATCTGCTCCGGCGTCAGCTTGTCGCCGCCGACGAAGCACTTCGAATAGCACTGGCCGAGCGCGATATGGCAGGAGGCGTTTTCGTCGAAAAGTGTATTGTAAAACAATATGTTACTGGCCGATATCGGCGAGGAATGCGGCACCAGCGCCACTTCGCCGAGCCGCCGCGCGCCCTCGTCGGTGTCGAGCACCTTGTTCAGTACCTCGGCGCCGCGCGAAGCGGTCGCCTCGACGATGCGTCCGCCTTCGAACCGGACCGCGATGTCCTCGATCAGGGTGCCCTGATAGGACAGCGGCTTGGTGCTGCGCACCCGGCCCTCGACGCGTTGGGCGTGCGGCGTGGTGAAGACTTCCTCGGTCGGAATGTTCGGATTGCAAACGATGCCGTTTTTCGCGGTGGAGGCGCCGCCGACCCATTCGTGGCCGTCCGCGAGGCCTATGGTGATGTCTGTGCCGGGGCCTGAGTAATGCAGCGCATGGAAGCGCTGGCCGTTGAGCCAGTCGGTGCGGGTCTTCAGCGCGGCGTTATGCGCAGTCCATGCCGCGATCGGATCGGCGTTGTCGACCCGCGACGCCTTGAAGATGGC
>JAFKKM010000143.1 GCA_017305555.1 Hyphomicrobiales bacterium
GGGTCATGCCAGGAAACTTCGGGGGTGGAAAATCCAGATGATGTTGTCTGGCCACCCGCGGGATGGATCATCAGCATCGGAGGTTTTGATGAGAAGACAGATCTCGACCCGAACTTTCTTTCTGCTCGCAATGCTGTTCCTGCCCATCGAGGCGCACGCGAAAACCCTGTTCGAGGGATTTTACAAGGTCGAAATCAAAGGCATCCATTCCGGCTACAAGGTTATTCGTCATTCCCTTGACGAAAAGAGGAATGAACACACGTTTGCGTATTACCGGATGAAGCAGGTCGGGGCAGTAACGACGCTGACCGGCGTGAGCACGACATCGACGACGGACTTCAAGCCGATCAGCTACCTGGCGTGGGAAGCGCTCGATGGCGACGTGACCTACACGAGGGGCGTTTTCACAGGCGATAAGGTACACGTCACCAGAACAGTCGAGAAGGGTATCCCCCTAGGTCGAGAACTCCGATCCGACCGGTCGTGTCGAGTGCCTGAGACAATGACATCGATTCAAGAACAGGGACTTTGTCCGACTTGCCGACACCAAGGCGGCCCAACACCCATCGATCCATTTCCACGACGTCCGGCTTGACCTGAGTTTCCGGGATCGAGGTGACGTCGCCGCCGTCGCAATGACGACATTTCGCGATGCGGACGTCGCTCCACGAAAGGTCGTGTCCACACGAGCACGTATGAACCAGGTTTCTAGCGTGCGTGGGACACGTCGTTACAAATTCGAGATCGAACCAGAACCGATGGTGTGCCGACTCGGCTACGCATTGCGGACAAAGGCGCCGGATCGACATACTCGTAACACGTTTTCCGAAGCGTTCGCCACGAATGACAATCGCGTCATTGGACATAGTCGGCGTCGACTTCCGGATCATCGTCTCGTTGCATTTGATCACCGCCGCGAGACGTTCGACGCCAATACCCAAACGCAACTCGCGCACCGTCAATCCGGTAAGCGAGGAGATACGGCCGGGCACCGTGGTCCCGTTTCGCTCTGCAAGCCTGAGCAGGATGCCGTGAGCGGGTTCGTCGTCGGCAGGGACGACCCATAGGGGAAGGGGAGTGCTGGACACAGGTAATTACGAGTCTCAGTAGGGAATGGATTTTCGAGCGGCGTTCGCAAGTATAATGTTCGCAAAGGGAGCAGAGGACTCCTCAAAAAACTTGCTTCGATGCCAAACTTTGAACCATGCACCGAACCATCCGTAGGCCGTTCTAACGGTCGGGGACATCTTTGACTTGCCTGACCGCGGCTTTCTGGTCTCCAGATAGCAATTGTGGGTTTTATCCAAAATTTCGTCGAGACGCCCCTGCTGCATGATTTTGAAACCCGCCAGTCGAACTTCGTTCATGGGCACATCGAACCCGTCAGGCCTTTGTTGGCCGATCCGGTAGCCACCGATCTCCAAGGCTCCGACGTGCTGGACGATCTTGATCGCTGTCGTCATCGACATCCTATCGAGAGCGGGAACCGATACCCGACGGCCGACGCCGAGCCTGCCCAATGTCCAACGATCCATAGCCAAGACGGCCGAGTCCGCCGGCGATGCAGGAATGTCGCTCACGCTGCCGACATGGCACTGACAGCATTTACGAATGCTGACGTCTTTCCATGAAAGCGTTCCGCCGCATGAGCAGACGTCCACGAGGTTTATGGCGTGTTCCGGACAGGTTGTGACAAAAGACAGATCCCACCAGAAGCGATGGTGAGCCGATTTCGCAATACAACGTGGGCATGCCCGACGCTTGGTTTGATCGAGGTCGCTGATGAAATTCAGACGCTCGCCACGAACGGAGGCGAAGCCGCGCGTTTCGCAGACGAAGGTCGAATGCATAAAAGCGTCCGGCTCGCATCGAAGAATTCGAGCGAGGCGATCGATTCCTTTCCCGCCGCGCAACTGTGATACCCGCAATCCGGTCATGTACGAAAGGAAGCGGATGTTTTGAATGCCATTACGCTCTGCGAGCCTTAGAAGAATGCCGTGTGCGGGTTCGTCCTTGGCTGGAACGACCCAAAGAGGCAGACGTCCGTCGTTCATCTTTTCGCCGCCCCCTTCTTGCGAAGCGACAATTCTCGTTCCTTTGCACGGCGCGTTGCCCGGCCTTTGCGAGCTTCGGCGACGCGCTCCCGCCGACGATCGGCTTTGATTTTTCGAAAGCCTTCCGGATCGATTTCCGCCTTTCGGAAAGGATTCTCGTTCTCCGGGACATTGTGTTTACGACGATAAACTTCCTGAAGCAGGTCCATCGTGATGGTGTCTTGGTTCCTGTCGATGGCCTCCTTGGCGGCGAGGCTGACGTACTTCGCAATCGCAGCAACATATCCGTCCGAGGCAAGGTGAAGCCGGAGTGCCATTGCAGGCTTTTCGAGCAACGGCTTCCGATCGAACGGAAGATCGTCGGAGAACGCCTTCAGAAACGAGCAATATTCGCTCTGATCGTCGAGATCGAGCGAGAAAGGCATCATGTGAAGCTCCTCGCTCTTCAAGGTTTCAAGTTGCGCGTTTTCCAACAAGAAGTCCGTTGCATGCGGTAAGCCGACGCAAGCGATCTGGACGCGGGCTTCCTTCATCAATGCTTTGAAAACGTCCGCAGCTTCGTAGGGATCCCGGTTCAGATTGCTTTCAGCGATATGCTGGCAATCGTCGAAAATGATCATGCGGATTCCCTGTTCCTTGATCTGCTGACGGGCGATAGACATCATATCGCCAAGGGTGGCCGAGACGGGAACCTTGATTCCAATCGCCGCGAGCGTATCCGCGAAGAGCCTTTTGTAGGTGGTCTTCTTGGGCACCTGAATCTTGACGAGCGGGCGAACGAAACCTTGCCCCGGATTCTCGAATGTTACGCTCATGCTGCGGTCGTATTCCTCGACATCGGCGAGTTTCAGATTGTGACCGTCCATGAGGGTGCCGAGATATTCTTCTCGGACCTCTTCCAGGAAATCATTGGCAGCCGTCGTTTTTCCGACTCCGGTTTGGCCCACGACGAATACGCAGCTGGCCTGCGGTTCATCATGATAAGCGCGATAGCAGCGCCGCAGGACGTCAATGGCGCGCTTCATCGTGGGTGTCACGGCGACGAAGCTACCGATGTGTTTGCGGCGCTCCTCGGCGGGGCGGGATTTCCATTTCATCTTTTAATCCTTTCGTTCAGTCCAAGCGCCGCCGCTTAACCACGATCGGCGAGAAGGTGGAATTGGGTTCGGCGACCTGCGGTTCGCTCCGCAGGTCATCAGCCTCCTCATTTGCGGCATCCGTGTCGAACCGCCGAACCGGAGTGACCATCTTCCGCAGGGGCGCCTCAATAGCAGCCGTGCGGTCGCGCCATGGGCCGCGTTGATCCGGAGACGGGGACAGGATGTTCGAGTTGTGATGATCGTGCGACCCCAACTCGTTCTCGCTTTCATCCGCGGAGAAATGTTCGCCACGCACGTGTTCGGACGCATTGCGACCATCGGTTAGGAATCGCGCGGCTTTCTTCGGCAATTTCTTCTTCGTCGGTTGTCGCTCGTTAACGAGATCGATGATCTCCTGACTGGCCAGAGCGCGCGTCAGGGCTTCCTTGCTGTCGAAGGTCTCCACGGTCTCGTTCCGCTCGGCCTGGCGCTTGATCCGGTACTGATAAAGCGTCAGATTTCCTACGTCCTCGTCGGCATGGAGATTGCCCTCGACCCATGCATCCCGATCGTCCAATCGCGTGGTGTCGAGCACATAGGCCTTGTTCAAGTCGAACGGATCGATCCGGATTTTGACGAGCGTATCGCCGACGCCAAGCCTATTCCGGAGAGCCGAGAACGCGTTGGAATTCCAACGAAGCCCCTCGAACGTGACTCCGGACGGCCCCAGTTTCCGATCAATGACGAGACCCGTGAGCGGCACGATGATGTCGTTCGGTGGGGCAGGCCGTTCGCCGACTTCGGTGATGCCCCGAGTCCACCGATCCAGCGGCTTCTCGCCGGTCCGGGAATGTTTCTTCGTGTGGTAGATATCCACGATCCATTTGGTGATGATCCAAATGGCATCCTCCAGCGTCAGGACCGCATGCTTTTCGGACTTGTACTTGCCGCGATCGCGCGGATTGGATTTCGTGGTTCCGGGCAACTTGTGAATGACGCCCTGATTGAGGCTGCGAAGCCAACGCTCGATGCGTCCCTTGAGCCAGCCGGATGCGCGCGGAAGATCGACGATCTGCATGTCGAGCGCCTGCTCCGTCTCTTTCATGGAAGCGGCACGAAATTCAGGTCCATTGTCGCAGAACAATCGGGAGGGAGACCCATAGCAAGGCCAAGGAAACTTGAAAGTGTTCTCCCGACCGACGGCTCTGCACACTCCGTCGAGGAACGGTTCTTTCGGCTGAACCGCAACCCGAAGTGCCTCCATCACGCTCACCCAAGATGGCGGCGTGAAGCTCAACGAGAAGCCGAGGATCATTCGGGACCATCGGTCGATGATTGCAGTCAGCCAAGGGCGGCCAAGCACACGTCCGTGTTCATCCACGACGATCAGGTCGAGCCGGGTGTGATCGACCTCGACCTCCTCAAGGGGATAGCTGCAGGTCGGTCCCGTTCGGACAGCTTTCATCAAAAGGTCGGCTTGCTGTTTTCCGTGCCTCGCGAGTGTCAGATCGTAGAGTTCCATCTTGCCGATCATCCGTGAGACAAGGTGCTTTCCGATGACTTTGTTGGCGCCGAGATTTGGCAATGCGAAACCGTCTCTGTTGGCCCGGATGAGAATGCGTTCGATGGCCCGGGCCTGTGCGTCCGCTTTCGATCCGGCAAGATCGCTTCGATAGGTTTCGTTGATCGCCTCGGCGATCTCTTCCTTTTGCCATTCCTTCAGGCGCGAGGTCCGGTTTCCCTTCTTGCGGTGATTGTCCACGAGCGCACGGATGTCGCGACCCGTTACGAGCCAACAGATGTACCAGTCGCGCGCTTTGCGAAACGTCGGCTTCTTTTTGGGACGAAGGTCCTCGCTTGCATCGCTCATGATCCTTTCGATCAACGGCTCCACGTGCTTGCTCTTGTCCCGGAACGGCATCGGAAGCTCGTCGATCGCCTTGACGAACGGATACTTCTGACGAGCCGAAGTTTGCTCGATATCGGTGAAGGCGCCCCAATCGATCTGGAGATTGGCCAGCACGTTGGGATCGAGCGCCCGGAAAGCGGCGTCGGTCGTGATCCGTCCGCTCCTCATCATATGGAGGATCGCATGGTTCGTGAGCGGCTTTTCAGTTCCGGATTCCTTGTCGGTGAACACGCGAACCTGATCGCCCGGTGGCCCGACCAGATAACGGCGGGTGTCGATACGGAGCGTGGCTCCGGTGCGGATTTGAACGGGTACGTGCGCAAGATTCATACGGATACTCCTGACGTAAACAACGACTAGGTTTTCACGAACGGCGACCTGCGGCCGAACGGAGTCCGACGATCCATCCGGAGATGGCCAAGCCAATCGAGTTGGAGGGCCAGAACGAAGGCATCGAACCGTTCACCGAGCCGCGCCTGTAACTCTGCGACCGAGGATTCTTTGGGAAGGTCGGCCAAGGACTCGATGGCGGCGATCTCACCGTCCGGCGACCTATAGGGAATGAGATGGCGGCGAAGCATTTTGGCGTTGGCCAGGCGAGGCTGGATCCGAATTTGCTCCTCGGTCACCAGCCGGAATCCGCAACCAGCCCGCTTGGCGGCATGCGTCATTGCATCGACGAGATCGCGCTTCCATGCGCCATGCTCCGAATTCCGTCCCGTCAGCCAGGATACCGTGCGGACGAGGACGAGGTCTCGACGGCCGTTTTTGTGAGCGATCATGTAGTCAGGCCTCTGTTCCATCAGTTGGCCGCGTACGCTGACGGCCAGTGCGGCGGGTTGATCCGCGATGGACGTGACGTCCCGCGTGAAGGCATCGATAACGGTCAGGAAATCGAGGGCGAGCAAAGAGCGCGCCCCGATCAGCTTTCGTCCAAGACACATCATTGGAGCTTCTCCGACATAGCGATCCTCCTGACCGGTCCGAATTTTTCCGGGGTGAGTACCGATGCGGCGGCCGCGCGTTTCTCCCTTACCGTTCTTTCGAGCGACGGGCGCCTCATGAAGCGGGACATCTCGTTCGACATCGAGATCGCACGTCGTAGGCGTGCGCCGCCGACGCCGAACCTCAATGACCGAAGGGTTTTCAAGCTTGTTGACCGAACTTTCACTGGTATCAGCAGCCTCCTGGCAGGCACGCGGACATACGTTGTCCTCGGCGTTTTCAGCCGTCAGCCTGTTATGAGGCAGCTCCTGGGATCGTTCGGGAAGTGAAAGCCGGACGCGGGAGCGCGATCGCTGCGATTGACAGCGGTTTTCGCGGTGGTGGTGCGGCTAGGGCGGAAGTTCTTCTTTTCCTCAAACGTCATTGCACACGACTCCTCGTCTCAACGCACGCGATGCGTCGAGCAGCTTTGTCGTTGCCAGGATTCCTGGCACGTGTCAGCGGTGCGAAAGGTTCTCCGCAGGGTTGGGGGTGAACGCTGACATAAAGGCTGTGAGGAAAGGAAAAACGGTCGCGAAGGGGGAAGCGATAACGACGGAATTCGGCATCACGTTTCTCCTTCGGTTGCGACCGCATCGGTTGGGTCGTGGTTGACGTTGTCCCCGCCGACGTGACGAGGGTCGAACCTGTACAGGATCGAGTCCCGTGAGGTCCGACACGTGCGACATAGCGACTATCCATTGGAAGATCCAGATCTCACGGGTGAAAGGATTCCATGACGGTTACCGAGCCGTTCTTCGATGCCCCGGAAAGTCGAGATAAATTTTCGGGATCGATGAGTCTTTCGACGTCGCTTGCGCCGAGCGAGCCGCGATCCTTAAGGACTCGCACAACCGCGTCGAAGAATTCGGAGTGCTTGGCGATCAGGTCCTTCGCCCGCTGCATGCAAGTATCGAGGACCGTCGCGACGTGACGGCGAAGGATCGGGTCGGCTCGAATCCTTGCCAGGACTTCCCGAGGTTCGCTCGATGACAGATACACCAGATCGTCGCCGAGGCCGTAGGACACCTCCATTGCCGCGGCAATCAGCGTCGCGTGTCGCAAGTCCGAGTCGTCGCCGCCGCCACCGCCGTCCGTGTGCTCTCCGAAGGAAATCGTCTCCGCCGCGATCCCGGACACGAGGATCGTGATCTGCGCAAGGTACGCGGGCTTTCTCCGGGGCACTCCCGGCGTTTGCCGGAAAGCGGTCCAACCCGCGCTTCCGTCATGCGTGATTTCCCGGAACGTGTGCGCTTCGACCAGGTATCGTCCGGCCTCGTTGCCGAGCAGGTGACCCACGACGACGTGCCCGGCCTCATGAACGCAAGCGAGAGCGAACGCTTCGTCGGACAACGCGATGCGCGACGGCAAACCATGTTGCAGGTCGGCGATCGTCAGGGGGCGACGTTCGGACCGAGCTTTCCGACGGGCATCACGGACCGCTTGTTCGATCACCGCTCCGGAAGCGCCTTCAAGTCGAGCGGCGATGTCCGTCATGTCTTCGGAAACCAGATCGTTTCCGAGATGATGTCGCAGGATGCCGACGCGAGCTTCGATATCCGGCAGCGGAATTCGGACATGCTTTCCCAACCGACCGGGTCGGAGGATAGCATTGTCGATCATGTCAGGGAGATTAGTGGCGCCGACGACGACAACCCCTTCACGACCTTCGACACCGTCGAGACATTCAAGGAAAGCGTTGATGACCTCGCGTTGGTAGTTCGCGTTTCTGTCGTCGAGATCGTCGCGGTCACCAAAAGAGTCGAGTTCATCGACAAACAGGATACAGGGTGCAGCATCTCGGGCTTCGTCGAACGCGTTTCGCATCATTCGCAGCAGGTCATTGAGGTAACCCCCGGCCTGCCACCGCGCGAGCGAATGGATGTGGATCGGAACGTTGCAGGTTCTCGCCAGTGCTTGTGCGAAGGTGGTTTTCCCTGTTCCCGTAGGGCCACTCACGAGAACGCCACGGTCCACGTCGCTCCATGGCAACAAGCCTGCACGATAGTCGTTGAGGTCCTTGGCAAGCTCGCGACCCCAGACCGCTGCCTCGCCAAGTCCGTGCAAATCGTCGAGGGTGGGTTTCCTCGATTTGAGTCTGGGTGCGGTTTCCGCGGGGGCTTCGCGCTGAATTTGCTTCAGGCGTCTCAGGACAAACTGGGCATTTCGGCCGGGCTTGATCATGGCGCTCAACAGGGTGAGCGGCTCGCCCACGACTTCAACAAGAACGTCGTCAGGGAGAGATCGGATTCCAACGGCGCGAACGGCCGTCTTCACCGCCGCCAGATCGACGGGCAGGAGATCGACGATGCCGTCGGCGGCAAGACGGAAAAGCGCGGGAAACGCGTCTGCATCGGTGGCAAAACCGAATACCCGATCGTTCAAGGCCAACGTTCCGCTGATCTTGGCATCCGTATCGCGGCGTCGAGTCGACTTGTCGCGGTCCCAGCGCAGGACTTCGTAGCGGATGTCATCGTTCGAGCGAGAAAGCGTTCGAAGAAGCTTGCGGGCGGCTTGAATGAAGGTGTCGAAATTACCGGGATTGTTGAGGACGAAACCGATCACGCAAGGATATCCGGAGAGTCCGTGATGCAGATTCGCACGTCGCAGGGAACGCACGAGGATGTTTCGGGCGACCGCGAGACCGACATCTCTGGGGCGGCGCTTCTTGATTGTTCGCCGTCGTGAAAGTCCATGGATTCCGTTCATTTATTTCTCCGTTCGACTGTGTGTCCGGACGCAACGAGCCACGCTTAGTGGCGGCCTGCCTGCGGAATGAGGTTGGGTTCACCGAGAACGTAGAAGCGGCTGAGGGTCCTCGCGTATCCAAGAGTTGGTGCGAACGCCCAAAGCGGCGAGGTGATTGCGCAGCGGTCGTTGCCGATGTTGGGATGCCCGCTCACGCATCCCGCCAGGCAAGACTCCGGACGTTGCGCCATCGTCCAATTCTCAAGGATCGGAGCGCCAGCGAGCATGCTGTGGCTCGGATGGTCGCCGCGACAGATGCGTTCGAGGTCGTCGGCGAGATTACGAAGGCGATCAATTTCGGGACCGATCTCGGGGACGGGTCGGCGGTCGTGGATCAGAAAAGTCATGGCGTGCTCCGTCGCATGCGGTCCTATGCCTGAGGATCGGCGAGCATCGATTGGGATGGATGGGAGAGATCAGCCGCGGAAGCGGGACACTCGGGTGTCGGGGCCGATGCGGCCTTCGTCGAGTTCGATCTCGATGAAGCGGCGCAGGGCCAACGCGGCGATCACGCCTATCGCGTCGCGTATGTGGCGGACGGCCTGCAGGCAGGCCGACAGCGGCATGGCTCCATGTTCTTCGAGAAGGGTCAGAACTCGGAGGCGATCTCCGAGGGACACCTGAAAGGAAGCGTACTGCAGGAGGTCGCGCGCGTTATCGAGCCTGACATCGCCGCGCAAGTTGGCTTCGTGATGGGTTTCGTAGCCGTAGCCGAGTTTTTGAGCGGCATCGCTTGCCCATTGGGGAGGAGTGCCTTTTCCGGAGTCGGGGATCGCATCGACAAGTGTGACACCCGTTGCTCGCGTCACGGCGAAATCGGGTACATGGCGCCGATTCCCTCGGCTCAGAACCAACGGCAGGCAGGTCCAGGAGATGACGGATGGATCAAGATCGAGAAGGCAGCCGACGTCACGTGCAGCTTGCGTCCGGAAAATCGCGATGCCGACGCAGCGGACGACGTTCTTCGGCGGGAAGGAAAGGGTGGATGCGCTCTGCCTGTTGCTCGTCAAGAATTTCGACGTGGAGCCTTGCCGATCATGGGATCGCTGAGGTTTGGACATGGATACGCTCGTCCCGAAGCGGATGAATTCATCCGGGAATCCTTGAAATGCTCAAGTCGGTAAGATCAGCGTATTCGTATGAGGCCCACACGCCCGCCGACGGCGCATGAAGCGCGCGTGCAAGTGGTTACGTGTTGGTAGGCGTTCCTCATCATGATGAGAACAAAAAACGAACTCGAAAGCTGAGTCAATAGGAAATTTAGCCGGTCATTGAGTGTCCGCACTTTCGGACGAAAACGCGTACCCGGATTCGAAATTCAGATGCAAACTGGGATCTTGATCCAATCCAATACATCTTGATGTAGACACTTGTCTCCGTGCTGACTGTTTCCACCCAAAATTCTAATCGTTTGCTGGAGTTCGCTGCCACCGGCACGATCGCGCCGGAGGCATCCTCGGTGTAGAAGCAGGCTTGGCCCAGATGGGTCATGTTGGTCGAGGCTTTATCGATAATATTGTCCAGATCGCCTTGGGTCCGAAGAATGCGTTATCGGAGGCGATTGACGGGGCTTAGGGACTGCAAGTCGAATTGAACTCGGTGAATTCGTCGATGCTCGGCGATTATTTTTGGATATTGTTCGAATATTTCGTCAGAGGCAAAGGGGGGCCTGCTGTTCGAAGCCGTGCGGTCACCATCATGATGGTGGTCGGCTATTTCGTCGTGACGATGGTGGTCATTCTGGCAATCTATGTCCGGTAAAATATGCCATCCGCTCATACGACGGGACGTCGTTGGAAGGACGTCTCCAAAGCGCTTTATGAAAAGCATACGGATGAGCCGGATTTTCAAGATTGCAATCCTCCTCATCATCATCTTTGTCAGATGCTCGGTTGAGAGCAGTTTATTCGCAGATGATCAAAATACTGATCGTCGTGATCCAAAAATTCAGAATCCTGGAACTCCCGTCATAAACTTTCCCGTTGGAAAAGTGCCAGAAGGCATCGATTCAACATGCACGGCGTGGACCGATGGCTGCCGCGCATGTGGGCGCAATCCGGACGGCATATTCTGCTCGAACGAGGGGATTGCATGCCGGTCATCTGGGATGCGTTGCGTTCGGCATTAACGAGGGCAGGATCGACGATCTTCAGATTTCGCGTTTCCGTCTATTGTGGACGAACGCAACGAGACGCGCTTTGAGTGTGGAATACCCGAAGATCATCAGGTCCTTTGGGACTTCCTATGGGCGCCCGGCCTTGCCTCAAGATGGCCTACACTGCCCAACCTCCATCAGGTAGATCGTTTGTTTCTCTGCCTCCTCGACAATCATGGTGGCATGAGCCTTGTAAGTCTGATTCCTCCGGTCGAATTCAAAGCGAAGAGTGGATAGGCCGTGATCGTATCTACCGCCGTCGACGATCAGTATCTTATCGTCGGTGACTGTCCATGGTCCTAAGGAATCCACCAAGCTATTGTTTATCGCAAATTCTTGGCGTGAGAGATCAAGCGTCAAATGAATATCCGCTCGCGTTTCAGGTTTCCCCACCGATCCGTTGATCGTTTTTACCGTGGTCGCCGTGCAATCCAACTCCAACCGATTCCCTGCATACGATGGTGCTACGAGAAACAATGCTGCTGTCTGTCCGTCGTCAGATAATTTGAGACCGATCAGGCCATTCGAGAAGAGAGGCTCTGGCTCATCAGGGGTTATAGTTTAAGCGGCCTGCAGTCGATGCTGCAAGCGACGGTTTGCGATGGTGGCAAGCTTGATACGCTTGCGTTCGGTGA
>JAFKKM010000144.1 GCA_017305555.1 Hyphomicrobiales bacterium
CGGTGTTGTCTGCGGAGGAAGCCCAGGCGGTCGGCATGGTGACGCGGGTGGTGCCGGATGTCGAAGTGGAGGCCGCGGCGCGCGATCTGGCGATGTCGCTGGCGCAGGGGCCGACGGTGACGCTCGGCTACATCAAGAAGAACATCAACAATGCCGAGAGCCTGTCGCTCGAAGCGTGCTTCGACGGCGAGGCGCTGCATCATTCCCGTTGCAGCGACACCGCGGATCACAAGGAAGCCGCGGCTGCCTTCGTCGCCAAGCGAACGCCGGTTTTCAAGGGGCATTGAGATGACGGGCTACATGCGGCTGCGGCAAATCTGTCTGGTTGCGCCGCATCTCGAACCGGTAGTCGGTGATCTCGCTGCCATCTTCGGGTTGGAGGTGTGCTATCGCGATCCGCATGTCGGCAAGTACGGCCTCGAAAACGCGCTGTTGCCGGTCGATACGACGCTGCTTGAAGTGGTCGCGCCATTTCAGGACGGCACGGCGGCGGGGCGCTTCCTCCAGCGCACCGGCAATCGCGGCGGCTACATGGCGATCTTCGCCTGCGACGATCCCGATGAGCGCGGTCGCCATGCCGCGACGCTCGGTGTCCGCACCGCCAATGTCATCGATCATCCGCCTTATCATGGCGTGCAACTGCATCCGCGCGATTGCCGCGCCGCCTTCATCGAGTTCAACCACACCGCAGGCAGCGACAACATTCGCGGTCCTTACCCGCCGGCCGGGCCGGACTGGCAGGCATCGATCCGCACCGATGTGACGCAAGCACTGCTCGGCGTCGAATTGCAGAGTCCTGATCCGGCAGGCCTGGCACGGCACTGGAGCGCGATCATCGGCGCGCCGGTCAGCGCGGCAGATCGCGGAGATCCCGAAATCGTGCTGGTGAATGGTCGTCTGCGCTTCGTCACGGGCGCGGAGGAATTGATGACCGGTGTGACGATGCAGGTGCGCGATATCAGCGCCGTTCTTTCCGCCGCGAAGGCCAAGGGTCACGCCATCGACGGCAATTCATTTCTATTGGGCGGAGTCGCATTTCGGTTGACGAGCTGAATCGGGACGAACCCTGCAACTGCTGCTATAATTCAGGATCAAGCGAACATGTCTGACGGATCGATGACCAGCCGCACCCATCCGCTGGACAGCTTCTTCGCGCCATCCAGCATCGCGATCATCGGTGCCTCGCGCGACGCGCTGAAAATTCCCGGCCTGCTGTTGACCTTCCTGCGCCGCAATGGCTTTCCCGGCTGGATTTACCCGGTCAATCCGAACTACCCGAATATCGATGGGCTCGCCTGCTATCCGTCTGTCGCCGACATCAAGCAGCCGATCGATCTTGCCATCGTCATCATTCCCGCGCGCGTGGTGCTGGACGCGCTCAAGGAGTGTGCGGCTGTCGGTGTGAAAAACGCGATCATCATCTCGTCCGGATTCGCCGAGGAGGGCGGCGACAGCGCGGCGATGCAGGACGCTATCGCCGATCTTGCCCGCACGTCCGGGATGCGGATTTCCGGGCCGAATGCCGAAGGATTCTATAACGAGCTTGGCCAGGTTGCGGCGACGTTCAGCCCGACCGTGGACGTGAAGCCCGACGCGCCGCGTCTCTTGGCGACGCAGCGGCGGATTGGCATCGTCGCGCAGAGCGGCGGCATCGGCTTTGCGATCTACAATCGCGCCCGCGCGCTCGGTATCGCGCTGAGTTATGTCGTCAGCGCCGGCAATGAGGCTGATCTCGGCGCCGGCGCGTTCTTCGACTACATGGTGCGCGATGCGTCCACCGACGTCATCTTGCTGTTTCTGGAAGGTATCCGCGACACCGAAACCTTTCTTGCCGCAGCCGAGCGCGCGGCTGAAAGCGGCAAGCCGGTGATCGTCGTCAAGGTTGGTCGTTCGGGTGCGGGCGGCCGCGCCGCGGCCTCGCACACCGCCAGTATGGCGGGGTGGTCGGCAGCTTACGATGCGGTGTTCGCGAAGTACGGCTTCATCGTCTCCAACGATCTCGACGAAGCCGTCGCGATTGCGGCGGTGCTGACCGCGTCGCCGCCGCCGAAAGGTGATCGGGTCGCGGTGGTTACCGTGTCCGGCGGTGGCGGTATCTGGGGCGCTGATGTCGTCTCGTCGCAAGGGCTTCAAGTGCCCGAACTGTCGCCGCCGACGCAGGCCGCCATTCGTGACATGATCCCGTCGTATGGCTCGCCGCGCAATCCGATCGATATCACCGCGCAGGCGGTGCATAGCGGCGGCTTGCAGAAGACCATCGAATTGCTTGCGCAGGGCGATGAAGTGGATGCCATTCTGGTGGTGCTGTCACTCTCGAACGAGACGCGGATTCCGTTCAAGATCGACGAGTTGAAGCCGTTGATCGATGCCCGGCGCAAGCCGATTTTGTTCTACACTTACACGCTGCCGTCACACTTCGCGCGAACGGAATTGGCGAAGGCTGGCGTCGTGGTGTTGTCCGGCCTCTCGCATGTCGGCGTCGCGATGCGACGTGCCGTGGAACGTGCGAAATTCAGGCTTTCCGCGCCGGCGGTTGACGCCGCGATAAAGCGAATTGATCTGACGCGGCATCTGGTTGGTGACAAGCTCTCCGAACATGACAGCAAGCGCCTGCTGGCGTCGGTGGGCGTGTCGGTGCCGAACGAGATTCTGGTCTCGCATCGTGATCAACTTCACGAGGCGATCGCGCGCGTGGGTCTGCCGCTGGCGATGAAAATCCAGTCTGCCGATATTCCGCACAAAAGCGAGGTCGGCGGCGTTCGTCTCAGTATCGCGACCGAGCGAGATGCGGCGCAGGCGTTCGACGACTTGCTGGCGCGCGCAAGCGCGCAACGACCCGAGGCAACGCTTCAAGGCGTCCTGCTCACGCCAATGGCAAAGCGGGGCGTCGAGATCATTGTCGGCACCATGCAGGATGCAACCTTCGGCCCGATGATCATGGTCGGTTTTGGCGGCGTCACCACCGAATTGTTCAAGGACGTGATCTACCGTCCCGCGCCGGTTGGCGTCGAAGAAGCCGTGACGATGCTGAATGAACTGAAGGCCGCGCCGCTGCTCCACGGCTTTCGTGGCGCGCCCAAGGCCGACGTTGGCGCGTTGACAACCTTGATCGCGCAAATCTCGCAACTGGCCGCGTGGCATCGCGACGAGATTGCCGAGATCGAAATCAATCCGGTGCTGGTGTATCCGGTGGGCGATGGCACCACCATCGTCGATGCGCTGGTGGTGCCGGTCGTGAAAGAGAAGATCTAGGGATTCTCTCTTTTTGACGGAGTTATCCGTCGTCATGCGCGGACTTGATCCGCGCATCCATCTTCCTCAAAAATGATGGATTGCCGGGTCAAGCCCGGCAATGACGGTTCATAGCATTTCGTCGAAAGAAATATGAAATCGTTTAGCGCCCCTTGAAGTTGGGAACGCGGCGTTCCTCGGTGGCCTTGACGCCTTCCTTGAAGTCTTCGGTCGCGCGCAAGCGCGTCTGCTCGTCGAGTTCGTGGTTGGTCGCGGCCAGCACGCGGTCGGCGAGGCCGGCGCGCATCGTCGCGCGGGTCGAAAGCAGCCCGAGCGGTGAACACTCGGCGATCTCGCTGGCGAGCTTGGTCGCGGCGGCGCGTACCTCGCTTTGCGGCACGCAGACGTTGGCGAGCCCCATCTTCAAGGCGTCTTCGCCCGTCACCCGGCGGCTGGTGTAGAACATCAGCTCGGCGTTGTTCTTGCCGATCAGTTCCGGCAGCGTCACCGTCAGGCCGAAGCCCGGGTGGAAGCCGAGCTTGGTAAAGTTCGCGGCGAAGCGCGCTTCGGGACAGGTGACGCGAAAATCTGCCGACACCGCGAGTCCGAGACCGCCGCCGATCGCAGCGCCCTGCACGGCAGCGATGATCGGTTTCTTGGCGCGGAACACACGCACCGCCTGCATGTAGAGATGGTTGATGGGGCCAAGGCTGTCGGCCGGATCGCCGCTGCTCGGGCCGGTTTCCTGGCGATTCGGATCGTTGAAGTTGGCGCCGGCGCAAAACGCCTTGCCCTGCGCCGCCAGCACAGTGGCGCGCATCTCGGGATCATTGTCGATATCGGTCAACGCATCGGCGATCTGGTTGATCAGCGTGATGTCAAAGAAGTTGAACGGCGGTCGCTGGATTTCGATGGTAGCGACGTGGCCGCTTTTGGTGAAGCCGATATCGGTGAACTTGCTCATAACGATCCTTGATGGTGTGGGTTGCGAGGTGATGGTTTAGCGCAATCCGAGTCCGCGCGCGATGATGCCGCGCAGCACTTCGGTGGTGCCGCCCTGGATGGTGAGTTTTGGTGCGACTTTGGTGGCGAAGGCGAGTTGATCGGCCAATGTCGCGTGATTGGACGGGTCGGTGTCGACGAAGGCCGCGAGGTCGCGCACCCGGTGCGGCAGTTGCTGCTCCCATACCGTGCCGATGTCCTTGACGATCGAGGCTTCAACCACCGGTTCCTTGCCGGCCTGCAACATGCCCGCGACCGAGACCGACATGCGCCGCATGGTGTGCAGTTGTGCCACCAAGCGGCCGATGCCTTCGGCGGCACGGGTATCCGGGTTGAGGCCGACGGCGCGCACCAGTTCGGTCAGTACGTAGTAGGTTTCAAGGAAGCGCTCCGGGCCGCTGCGTTCATAAGCCAGTTCGCTGGTTGCCTGCTTCCACGCGCCGTCGATTTCGCCGAGCACATGGTCGTCTGGCACAAAGGCGTCGGTGAACACCACCTCGTTGAACTCGGCCTGCCCGGTGATCTGCCTGATTGGATTGACGGCAATCCCCGGCGTCTTCATGTCGACGAGGAATTGCGTCAACCCGTGCCGGCGGTTTTCTTTGGTTGACGGCGAGGTACGGAAGATCGCGATCATGTAGTCGGCAACGTGCGCCGACGAGGTCCATATCTTGCTGCCGTTGATCAGCCAGCCGCCGTCGGTCTTGGTGGCCTTGGTCTTCGCCGCGAACAGGTCGGAGCCGGAGTTCGGTTCGCTCATGCCGATAGCGAAGCAGACCTCGCCGCGACAGATGCGCGGCAGGATATCCATCTTGATATGCTCGGGTGCGTATTTCAGCAGCACCGGGCCGCTCTGGCGGTCGGCGACGAAAAAATGCCGTGTCGGCGCATTGGCGACGCGCATTTCCTCGGTAACGACATAACGTTCGAGAAAACTGCGCTCGTGGCCGCCATATTGCTTCGGCCACGTCATGCCGAGCCAGCCGCGTGCGCCGACGCGGCGACTGAATCCGCGCGCGTCGTTGCCTTCGCGCTGCGGTCGATGCGGATCGAAGGTGCCGGCGGCGACCTCCTCGGCGAGAAAGGCGCGGACATCCTTGCGAAGCGCTTCGCATTCCGGCGGCAGGCGAATCGGATCGAAACGGAGGGCTGCGGTCATGTGATTTCGTCCTGAAGCAAGGCCAACCTTAACGCGACGCCACCAGCGGCCATAACTCGTCGGCGCCGCGCGCGGCGACGCGCTTGCCGAGTTCGACCGCCCAATGGCTTTCGTTGCCGAAGTCGTCGCGCCACGCCAGCGCCCGCATCGTGTAGCGATGCAAGATGTGCTCGGAGGTGAAGCCGATCGCGCCATGTACCTGATGTGCGATGGCGGCCCCCTTCTCCGCCGCTTCGGCGCAACGGATTTTCGCGCCGACGGCTTCAAGGAAAATCGCGTCGCCGAACCGTGACGCGTTGGCGATTGCATCGGCCGCCGAACTTGCAGCCGCCAGCGCCGCGGCGGCTTCGCCGGCGAGCTTGGCGAGGTTGTGCTGCACGGCCTGAAATTTCGCGATCTTCTTCTCGAACGCGACGCGTTCGTTGGCGTATCCGACACTGATCTCCAGCATGGATTCCAGCGCGCCCGCGATTTGCAGGCTCCGCGCCACGCCGCCCATCAGCAATAATGCGGTTGCGTCAAACTCGCGCGGGGCCGGCTTGATTGCGACCGGCCGCACTTTGTCGAAGGTGACGGTATCGCTGGCGTCGCTGGCGAGGTTGAGTCCCGCCGTTATTCGGCAGTCCGCCGTGGTAACGAGAGCGATCGCCAACCCGTTTGCGCCGTTAGCAACAACCGCGATGTGCCGCGCCTCGCTGGCGAAAGGAATGCCACGCGCGACGCCGGACAGCGTGCCGTCATCGTTCAGCGTGATGCGATCCTTCGGCAAGCTGGGGGCGACCGTCATTGCATCGGATGGCGATGCGATGCCGGCTTGCGCTAGCAGCCAGCCCGCCAGCATGGTTTCCGCCAGCGGCACCGAGAGGCCGGCACGGCCGGCGGCGTTGATCACGCCAAAACCATCGGCGAGGCTTGCACCGGAGCCGTTGCAGTTTTCCGGCACCCACGACAGCGGCAGTCCGGCCTCGCTGAGGGCCTGCCACAGCGGCGCGCGCCAGCTTGCATCCTTGCTGTGGGTAACGGTTTGTGGGTCGGCCAGGTCGGCAAAAATGCGTTCGGCCGTCGCCACTACGATGTTGTCGTTATCCGCCACGGCGCTCCTCGTTGACGCAAGCACTCTTGATTGCGCGGCCCAAACGGGTCGGCACGGGCGCTCTGGGGGTCTCTCTCGGAATGATGCGAAAAACCCCACGCCCTGACAAGCCGCGATGTGGGCAGGGCGGTCTGCGAGGGCATCATGCGGGCGTTCGCAGCGACGCTATTTATTCCATATTGCGGATTTCCGGCGCGCCACCTCCGCCTTGCCTCGGGCCAATCAGGCGATATGGTGAGCGGCATCACGACAATCACAGGAAAGACGGAAGAATGGCAAAGGACGGCATGTGTGCGGTCATCACCGGGTCGGCGTCCGGTCTCGGCGCTGCGACGGCTGCGATGTTGGCCAAGGACGGCGCGCGCATCGTCATCAACTATGCCTCAAGCAAGAAAGAGGCGGAGCAGACCGCCGATCTGTGTCGTTCCGCCGGCGGCGATGTCGTCGTCGTGCAGGGCGACGTGTCGCGGGACGACGATTGCAAGCGTATCGTTGCAGCGGCCGCGCCATGGGGGCGTCTCGATGCCTTGATCAACAACGCCGGCACCACCAAGCATGTCGTTCACGAAGATCTCAACGGCCTTTCCGCTGAAGATTTCCAACGGCTCTATGGAGTGAACACCATCGGCCCGTTCCAGATGGTGCGCGCCGCGCGTTCGCTGCTCGAAGCGGGCGCGAAGGCGTCGGGCCACGCTTCCGCCGTTGTCAATGTGTCATCGATCGCTGGCCTGAGCGGGATCGGGTCGTCGGTGGCTTACGTTGCCAGCAAGGGCGGGCTGAATGCGATGACCCTGTCGCTGGCGCGGGCGCTGGCACCGCTGATCCGGGTCAATGCGGTGTGTCCCGGCTACATCGATACGCCGTGGTTCGAGAAGGGCCGTGGTGTCGAGGGCGCGAAGCAGGTGCGTGACATGGTGAAGGCCAAGGTGCCGCTGAAGATCGCATCGAGCCCCGAGGACATCGCCGGCGTGGTGTGTTTCCTTGCCGGGCCGCAATCGTCGAACATGACCGGCGAACTGGTGCGCGTCGACGCCGGCTTCCATTTGTAGAAATTGCAAGGTCCGGCTCGAAAGCGAGCCGGACCTTGCAACAGTGATAGGAGGGACTGGTCTTAGCGCCCGTCCAGCCGATTACCCGGATCGGAAATCACGCGGCGGGCTACCAGACGATTCCAGATGAACAGCACCACCAGCGCACCGATGGTGGCGGTGATGAATCCCGCGCCCTGATTGGGGCCGTAATGCCCGATCGCCTGGCCGATGAAGGTGGCGAGGAAGGCGCCGGCGATACCCAATACGGTGGTCAGGATGAAGCCGCTCGGGTTGTTCGGGCCGGGCGATAGCAGGCGCGCGATGATGCCGGCGACGAAGCCGACGACGATGATCCAGATAAGCCCGCCCATGAGTGCTGTCCTTTCAGCAAGCTGCGATCGCAGCCGAAGTGAAAATGATCATTGGTGATAACGCGGTGGGGATTGGTTTTGTCGGACGATCGAACCGGCGGTGGACGCCGGTTCGATCGCAACGCATATACGTCAGAACTTGCTGGCGGCCTCGCTCTCGCTTGGCACGCGGCCATTCGGGGTGAACTCGTCGACCACTTCCGGCAGATAGCGTGAGAGTTCGCCCAGCAATTCGTCGCGCGACATGCCGGTCTTTGAGGTCAGCGCGTTGATGTTGTCGGCACCGAGCGCGTTGGCGAGATCGCCCGGCGAAATCTGCTTGTTCGGCCCGGAAGCAACCCACGAGTCCGCGGTGTCGCCGTGGCCGTTCTGCTGGAATTGCTTGAGCAGGTCGCCGATGCCGCCGCTGAGGATGCTGCCGGCTGCGCCGCCGGCGAGCAGGCCACCAAGGCCGCCTTTCAGCAGGTCACCGAGTCCGCCGCCGCCCAATGCGCCGCCAAGTCCGCCGGGCAGGCTGGCATTGATGCTGCCGCCCGGTGCGGGCGTCGGTGGCGCGGTGTTGGCAGGGGCGGTTTGGGATTGGCCGCCGGTGAAGTGCTTCACGGCCTTGTAGGCAAGCATCGCCAGGATCGCCATGGTCATCGGCGACATGCCTTCCCCCTTGGCGGTGGGATCGCTTGGGCCGCGCGGCCCGTTCTGCATACCGTTGAGAATATCGAGCAAACCCATCGATCCGTCTCCTGTTATACGTCGAAACCCGGCCCAGCCGAACAATAGTGATCGGCCATCACCGTTACAAGACAACCGCCAGCCCATGCTGCGAGGACTGGCCGCCGTAGGAATGACACCGGTATCCTGCTATCGAGATGGCACACCAACGCACAACAACGACGGACCCGCAAAATGGTTTCCGCCAGACCGATTATTATCGCGGGAGCCGGTAGTATCGGCTGCTTTGTCGGCGGAATGCTGGCCAGCGGCGGGCGCTCTGTCGGCTTGCTGGCACGTCCGCGTGTCGTCGCGGCGATCGAGCGTCATGACTTGCGGGTCTCCAGCTTCGAAGGTGCTGACCGTCGTATCCCGGCCGGCCAACTGATGCTGGCAACCGATGCCGCGGTACTTGCCGATGCCGCGATCGTGCTGGTGACAGTGAAGAGCGCGGGCACCGCCGCAATGGCCGATGATATCGCCCGTCACGCGCCGCCCGATGCCGTTGTGGTCAGCCTTCAGAACGGCGTCAGCAATGTCGGCATCCTGCGCGAGCGCTTGCCTGGCCGGCAGGTATTGAGCGGGATGGTGCCGTTCAACGTGATCGCGCTCGGCGAAGGCCGATACCATCGCGCCACCTCGGGCGATATCGTGATCGATCGGGATCGGGTCGACACCGCCGCGCAGCTGTCGGTCGATGGGCTCGCGGTGCGTGCCACCGACAACATGACGGGCGTGCAGTGGGGCAAGCTGCTTCTCAACCTGAACAACGCGCTCAATGCGCTGTCAGGCCTGCCGTTACGCGAGCAGTTGGCGCGGCGGCCGTGGCGCCGATTGCTCGCCGATCAGATGAACGAAGCGCTGCGAGCCATGAAGGCCGAAGGAATATCGCCCGTGGGGTCTACCGGCGTACCGCCCGCGCTCACGCCCTATCTGTTGCGGATGCCCGATGCGATGTTTCAGATACTGGCGCGGCGAACGATGCAGATCGATCCGATGGCGCGCTCGTCGATGTGGGAGGATTTGCAGCACGGCCGCCGCACTGAGATCGACTATCTGCAGGGCGTCATCGTCGCCTTGGCCGAACGGCATCGGATCGATGTGCCGCTCACCCGCCGGATTGTTGATCTGGTGAAAGCGGCCGAGCGGGCCGGGAGGGGGTCCCCCGGACTATCGCCCGCGCAAGTCGGGAGCTAGCGCCAGAGACCGTAGCTTGCCCACTTGGATTCCGGGATGGGCTGGCCCAATCGATAGCTGAAAGCGGTGACCTTCATGCCGTCGGGCGTGCCGGTGCAGGAAAACGAGAACTGATACCAGCGGCCGCCGCTGCGAAACGCACCGCCGGTTCCCGTGACGGTGTTTCCGGAATGCCGCGGATGCGACACCACATCGGTCTTGGCGCGATCCGGATGATAGGGGTTGGAATCCCGCGCGATCTGCTTCATCGCTTGGAGATCGCAGACCTGTTCGAGCCGCGTCTGTGGATCGAGTTTGCTCAGGCTGGCGAGAAAGCGGGCATCGGACGCAAAGGCCGGCATGGTCGCCGCCAGCGCGATCGCGAGGGATAAGATGAACTTCATTGCGGGACCATGGCAATCGGAATGTCGTGGTGGGTGAAGGGCATCGCGGAATGAATCACGCGCCTGTTCGCTTAACCGATTAGCCCCTGTGGCTCAAGACGTCCCACATCACGATCGAGCGCGCGCCGTTTTACCCTGACTGGTGAAATGCGGGACGGTCTGATAGGAAGGCGTCAGCCTTCGCTGATATCGCGGAGGCCGTGGTCCCGTAGCTCAGCCGGATAGAGCGACGGTTTCCTAAACCGTAGGTCGGAAGTTCGAGTCTTCCCGGGATCGCCATTCTCCATCGCGGCCTTTGTCGATGGCACGATGCGCATTGCATCGCAGCCCTCTCGCGGACGGAGATTTACTCGGCGTCGTGCTGGCGCTCTGGCGCGGCGTAGGCGAAAGCCGGCACGGTTTGCGCAGCCGCTTCGGCGCGTAGCAAGCGCGGATAGGCGGACAGGTCGACACCGAACCGGCGCGCGTTGAAGAGTTGCGGGATCAGGCAGATATCGGCGAGCGACGGCTCCGCACCGAAGCAGAACGGCCCTGTCTCTTTCGCGATCAACGTCTCGCAGGCGGCGAGACCTTCGCCGATCGCCCATGCAGCCCAGCCTGTGACCTTGTCCTCGGCGAGGCCGAGGTGCCGCAATTGCGCCAGCACCTTGAGATTTTGAACCGGATGCGTATCGCAGGCGATGGCTTGCGCAAAAGCGCGCACCTGTGCACGGCGCACCGGATCGGCCGGCAGCAGTGCTGGTTGTGGATGAGTCTCGTCGAGCCATTCGACGATCGCCAGCGATTGCGTCAGCGTGGTGCCGTCATCGAGCGACAGTGCAGGAACGAAGCCTTGCGGGTTGAGCTTGAGATAGTCCGCCGCGCGTTGCTCGCCCTTGCGCAGATGATGCGCGACGTGATCGACCTGCACGCCCTTGAGGTTGAGCGCGATCCGGACCCGCCACGACGCGGTGCTGCGATAGTATCCGTGAAGCTGCAATGAAGGACTCCTTGCCACGCGTGCGGCGAACGCCGCCGCACGAGGATATACTGAATTGACGTCGAGCCGCGCGACGCTACACCTTGATCATGCGCTTGCCGCGATTTTCACCGGCGAGCAGTCCGATCAGCGCCTGCGGTGTATTCTCGATGCCAGCGATGACGTCTTCCTGTACTTTTAGTTTGCCGGCGGCGACCCAGGATTGCAGCTCAGCAAGCGCTTGATCGCGCTGATCCATGTAGTCCATCACGATGAAGCCCTGCATCAGCAGGCGCTTCACCACGATCAGGCCGGGTACGCCGCGCGGACCGGTGGCAGATGGCACGCCGTCATA
>JAFKKM010000145.1 GCA_017305555.1 Hyphomicrobiales bacterium
GCCCGTGAGGTATTCCGCCACGTCGTCGCCGTCAGACAGCCCGGAGAATGCTCCGACCCACGACTCGGCCATTGTGCTCAATTCGGTGTTGATGCGTTCAAGGATATCTTCGGTGGTTGGGCGCATCCCGGCGTCTGCGGGAGGGGCGGTGTAGAGGGGGCGTCTTACGATCCGGTATTTTGCGGGATTGCTCTCGGCTAACTTTTCCCAGCCTTTTTGATCGCCATGGCCTTCACACTGCCATCCGGTGCGCTGTTCATTGTCTTCGAAGCAACACCATTCCCAACGGACAGGCTCTGCCCCATCAGATGAGGCGAGACGGCGGAGGGCGGTTAGTGCGTTTCTGTGTTGTCGCGCCAGCAATCCGGCATGAAACCAATCCTGCGGATTAGATGTAGCGCCTGCCTTGAAGTAAGCGCGATCCGCTGCATCGAACAATGCCCGCTCGTTACCCGCCAGCTTCACCAATTCATCGCGATCAGGATTCGTCATGATGGGGCTCCGTCTGTCTGGCGCGAAGGATGGCGGCGAGAAGGGCGAGGGCTGGGGTGGCGGCGTAATGCTGTTCGGTGCTACCGACGCACGCATAAGGCGTTCCGCCGTAGTGCCCGTTCACGTTGCCGATGATCCAGTCATAACCATCCGGCAGCAGAGTCAGAGCGGCGTCTATGGATGTGGAGTAGTGTGGCGCATTCCAGTTCTGTTTTTTCGCCAGATCAATCCACGACTGCTCAGTGAACCGATCCGACTTCACTACAGCGAGATGATAGTGAACAAGCCGATCAAGTTCCTGATCCGGCCCCGTCGCGGCCTCGATGCGCTCAATGAGTGAGGTGAGCGAGGTCATTGTGCTGACTCCCAGGATGAGAGGGCGGTACGGGCAGAGTCGAGCGCGTCAACCAAACCGCTTTTAGTGATCGTTTCGCCAGCGCATACCAATGCACACTTCCGCAGCGCCTCTACCAGAGGCTCGACGAGGTCGGCGCGGATGTAGGTGATGTCGTCTGGCCGGAATTGCTTCCGGCACATATCCGCGTCCACACGGTCGCACCAAATCTTCGCAGGCATCTTGTTCTCAGCCATCCTCATGCGCCTCCGACTTGGAGGCGGCGATCATTGCATCGGCCATTTCGAGCGCCAATGGCACAACTTAGCGCCACGGCACGTCCGCCCGATGTCGAGCGATAAGCGCAGGCAGCGCCGCCGCAGCGAAGTAATCGCGCTTGGTGAGGCCGAGGAATTGTTCCTGACTGAACGGAAATGCGCTGCCACCATCGTCAATCTTGCTGGCGTCAGACATGTCGATTGTCTCCGTCTGATTTCCTGACGATTGGCCGCGTTGCCGAGTGCTTCGGCTCTGCTTTTCGAAAGCCAGCCGATTTGATCTGCTGCCGTTTCGACGTCAGCCCGTAGCTTTTGCGAAGGACGCGATCAGCCTTCGCCATGCGAGGGTTATCCTCAGAGAACGTCTTGCTCTTGGAGCACGGGACGCGGCACCAGACGCCGCAGTTCTCAAGCGTCGGTTCGCCACCGAGCCCATCCGGGATTAGGTGCTCGTATTCGATGTTGCCCGGACGCAGGACGTTGCCGCAGTTCTCGCATTGAGGAATGCCGGGTTTCGATCCGTTGCGGCAGCAGCGCACGAATGCGAGCTTGCGAATCCGCAGCGGAAATTCTTGTCGCTCCTTGCCGCGAAGGTTCATATCTCCACCCCTTCCGGCACAATCTCGCGAAGCGCTGCCTTGAACGCATCCGGCGAAAGCTCGCCGCTGTTACGGCGCTTCACCAGATCCTCGATTGCCGCCATCTCGGCCCTGTCGTCGTCGGACGGATCGCCCTTGATGACTTGCAGGGCTTCCTTGCGCCGTGTTGCGAGGCTCTTGGGTTTGTCGCTGATCGCTGTCATGGCGTCGGCATAGATGCCTTGCCAACCGGAGGGCAGGCCGACGCCGGGCTTGTCGTCAACGCCGGCCTGCACACCATCGTCGGCCGCTGGGGAGCCATCCGACGATTCAGAATGGTTGCCCGCGTCCGCAGGGTTGGGGGCCAAGGGATCGGACGCGGGCGTATCCGTCGCAACTGAGGACGCTTGCGACGAATTGGAATTGGTTGGGGTGGCGGACTCGCATCGGTCCTGCGCCACCCCGGAGCCGTTCGACAACGGCCCCTGATCGGAGGCCCGCGATTCATCATCGCTTGGCGCGTTGGCGGGCGCATTAACCCCGGCTTCGCGCTGTACCTCCGTATTGTCATCGATCAGCGGATTGCGAACCACGGCATGGTTGCCGGCGCGCGGCAGGGTGCCGCTGAACATTTCCTCAACCGTAGCCTCGCCGTTCTTGAGCGTGGCGAACATGCCGCGAAGCGTAGGAACGTGCTGGATCGTGATGTCTTCGACGCCGGACACGCCAAGCGCGGCAAAGACCTGTTCTGGCGTTACGCCGAAGTTGGCGAGAGCTTTGATTGCACGGTCGCGGGTCTCGGCCAGCGTTTTGACGTCGCCGGCAATGGTGTGCTGAACGGCGTCGTAGGCTTTACGCCACAGGGCCTTGGGAACGCCGCCAAGGATGGCATTGCGGAGCGCGATAGAACACGCCGCGTTGCCGGTGACGATAATCATGTCGTCTTTGTAGAGTTTGCCGTACTTGTCGCAGATGCGACGGCGAACTTCGGCTCGGGTCGCCGTGTTGGTTTCAAGGTCGTGAAAGACGCCTTCCGCGATCACAACCTTCTCGACACGATCAACGTGGACCACGCGAGCGGCGGCGCGGCAGTTGCCATAGCTGGTCTTGACGATCTCAGCGAAACGGATGCTTGGCCCCTGGATCGGCTTGCCGCCGCGAGGCAGGGCGTACATCGATTCCTCTGCCGTTTCCTCATCCAGCGTGGCGAGGGAAAGGATCGATTGGGCTACCCGGCTGATCTGGCGCGGATAGCGGCGCGCTGTAGCGATCTGCGTATCGATCTCGGCACGCGACAGCCCGACAGCCAAAGACGCATCCACGGCCTCTGTAAGTTCGGCAGGAAGGCTTTCGCTGCGCTCGATGATTTCGGTATCAGACATAGCAATCCCCTCACGCCGCGCGCGCAAACCACGCGGGCATTTCATCAATGCTCAGTTCTTCGACAGGATCGGTCAGCAGCCACATCTCGGTGCCGAACTGCTGGTAGAATTGATCCCAAATCGTCAGTGCGTGATCGATGTGGTCCTGAGCGATCTCGGCAATCGGGTTGTCGGGTGAGAACGTGATGCCCTTCGAAATCGGGGAATCGCCGGACTGAAAGAAAACCCACTGAAAGCCGTAGTCGGCTGTGGCAGCGACACGAACCAACCATTCGGCGTCGTGCTCGCCATAAACCAGACCCTTACGCACCAGATCAGGGAGAACAGCGCGGCCATTGAGGTAGTGCTTGGCCTGAATGTCGTAGCGATGATCCGATATCGCCATCCGGCAGGCTTGGTTGAACTCGCGGCCTCGCTCGTTGGCGATGGACTTGAGGTCACCGATCCCGCGCGGTTTCAGCTTGTCGAAGCGGACCTTGAGTTGAAGGTCTTTGATCGTCGGGTGATCCCAGATCACGGACACTTCCGAGGCGCCGCCATCGAATGCGCCGGCAAGGTTCGGGTTTCGCGCAATCATTTCGGCCGCAACGATGATCCGGTCGTAATCCTCGCCGTGAAGCGACTGCTTGCCGACCTGAGCGGCGGCGGCGTTGGCAGCCTTTGTCGTCGCCGCTTTCTGTGTCGGTGTGGCATTCGCAGCATCATCCGGTCGCCGGACGTATTCGGCGTCAAAGGCTTCCTTGCCTTCCAGAACCAACTTGTGGAACGCCTTGCCGAACAGGCGGGCCGGCGTCGGCTTGTTCTCGTTGATCGGCGGACGATGCGGGTTCATCCAGCTATTCCACCAATAGTCCGGTGCAGAGCGGAGAACGCGGCGGATATCGGTCGATCCAAGGGCCGGGTGCGAGTGGTACTCGATTTCATCCATTCCGAAATAGATGCCCGGGCCGGCCGGCTTGGCAGGATCGATATTATCGACCACCCGCTTTGCGGCGTCTCCGATCTTCTCGAAACTGTTGAGGGGTTCGACGTTGGTCATGGCTACCTCAGAAAGGGATTTCATCTGCATCAATCTTGCGGAATTGGACCGAGACCTTCTCGGCAGCGCCGACCGTGGCGAGCACGTAGAAGCGGATGCCGGGATGAAGGTCAGCGAGGCGTTTGGCTTCGCGCTCTGCCAACATGAAATTGTCGTGGATGACGGTCGGCGGGTTTTGGCCGAGGCCGTAGACCATGAAGAACGGTTCTGATCGGGTCATGCCGGCTGCCTTTGCGATGCGCGCTGTTCGGCGCGGAGTTGTTTGGTGCGGAGGGTTTGAAGCCGGTAGCGAAGTTCGGTTGCCCTCTCGCTGCGCTCAGGTAGAAGGTTGAGCCGCCGGGTGAGGGCTTCGATGTCTCGTTGCAGCAGCACCATTCGCGATGGGGCGTCTGGTCTGTGGTCGTGGCTCTCGGCCACGTACTGCCGTGCCGGTCTGCGGCTTGATCTGGCTTCGACGTGGTTGCGGTGAGGGGTCATCAGCGCACCATCCAGATCGCGACGGCGGAAAAGATCGATGACGCCACAAGGGAGACAGTCCACACACGCCGAACAGCGTTGGCCGTCTCGTGCCGGCCTTTGGCCGAGTGGATGAAGTCCATGATTACCCCTGAGATGCCGTTCAGGAAGAACCATGCCGACGCGATCCATAGCGGGACGGTTGCGATCCACATCATCAGAACCACCCCAGCCGTTCGATGGCCGCGCCGATAGCGCCTGCATTGGTGAGGATTGCTGCCGCGATGATGATCACGATCACCACCACGAGTTCGCAGGCTATTGCGATGGAGACGGGGCCGTTCATCGCACACTCGCCTTCCTGCGAAGCGCATCGCAAATCAGAATGTGACGGCAGTAAGCGTCCAGTTCGCCCGACAGATACGCGGCGCAAGCCTTGATGGCGTGCCAATCGGCAATGGCGAGGGTGATGCTCACGATGCAGCCCCATCGAACTGCGGCGCGCCGACGATGCTAGCGACGGTATCAACCGTGCGCTGATAGTCGCTGCCAATCTGCACCACGTTTGACGGCTCTGATTGGGCCGTGGGTGCGATTTCCTGAGTGACCGGCTCCAACCGATAGCCGAGGTACGCGGCCAACTCCCTGACCTTGTCCATGGCGCGGCTATGCGAGAACGGAGCCCAATCGCTGCCGACCTCTTCCCGCGCGTGACAGATCAGAAATTCTTCGGACACCTGATGCGCGATCAGATGCGCGGTGTAGTTCTTCAGGTCCGGCATCACAAAGCCCTCCAAGACACGGCAACGACCGTCACGGCGAAAATGAAAATCGAGAGGGAAAGCGCCTCTGCGGCGAGGCGGAACGCGAAGGGGAGCATTAGGAATCCCCCTTAGCCTTGGCGATGGCGGCGCGAACTTGGCGAAGCACGTTCCAGCATTCGTTGTCGGGATGCTGACCGTGGCAAAGCTCTGCGGTGGTTTGTTCCGCGCGGATCAGTGCTGCCAGCAATTCCGGGGCGGTCGCCACGAGGCGAGCATTCGCGGCGGCTTCATCCGAGGCGCGTTCACCGCTTGCGCGAATATCCGCGAAGCATTCAGCGAGAACATTCGGCAGGCCGTCAGCGGTAATCCCGACGTCTCCCGAGCCGTCACGCGACCAGCGGATTTTCCACGGTCCCGGCGTATGCGTTGCGGCGGCCATTACACCGCCTCCCGCAGGAAGTCGCGGCGATAGTCGGCAGCATCGTCAGCATCGGCGGCGCGATCTTCGTCAATCGCATCGTTCACCGCGTCCTGAACCTTGCCGCGCCATTCGTGTTCGAGGCGGTGAAGGATCGAATTGAACAGGGACGTGCCAGCGTCCAGCGCAATCGACTTGCGGTCGAAGAACGGCGGCGGCTTGCCAATCTCTGCGAGATCATCACGCTCGGACGGCGAGAGCATCCGGAGCCCATCCAGATAAATCCCGGTGATCGTCCATTCGCCGTCGCGGAAATACGAAACCTCCGCCGATCCAGCGATAAGACCAGCCTCAAACCCGCCTTCGATCACCAGCGGTAGTTCTTCGAACTCGTAGTTGAAAACTTGCTTGGCCATGGTGGCTCCCCGATCTCGATCTGGCTAACCAGACCGTACAGTCATACTAAACATCACGATTAGGGATTGTCAAGCGAGGCTAACCAATTTATTTATGACCCTGCTTCGGCGGGAATCGCCGGGCTTTGCCTCTCACGTTCGGATCAGAAACGTGCCGTGAGCAGGCGAGACCAGTGCAGGGATGCGCGCATACGCTGGAAGGGCAGGATTAGTTCTGGAAGCCCAAGGCGCGCCGGTCGCGGGTAGGCGGCTGTGAAGTAGCCAGATACATGCCGGGGGATTCAGCCCTTAACCCGGCCCCGTGCGACGCCCGGCTCCGTGGGGTCATGTCGCTACGTGGTGCGATCAAGCCTTGGCTCAATGCCGGGGATTGGTCGGATCATGCCCGTACTCAGCCCTCTCCATAGGGTCATAAACACAGAATCTCTTATTTATTAAGTGCTTGATTTCCTGAGATATCCGACTAGCTTTCAATCATCATCAACAATGAAAGGAGGTGGTCCAGTGTCTAATTCCAAGCGCTGTCACCTCGCTGAGGCCGCCCGCTAAGCCTTAAGGCTTCGGACAGGGCGGTCTTTCCGCCTGGTTCAGCGAGTTTTGGGGAAGGGCGCGGGGCATGAGTTCCGCGCCCTTTTCCGTTAGGATGATGCATCGTCAGTAACGAGTACCCGCGATGGCCTACCGCTCTCCAAAGGATCTAGCCGACCGGATGGCTGCCCGGCGCCGACAGGCGAGGGCGGACGACGGCTTTGCGCGCGAGACCTTCACCCAGTCTCGAGATCAAGCCCGCCAGACGGCGAGGGCGTTCCTCCATCGTTGGCCGGCGGCGGCGTATATGACTATAGTCGAATCTTGGCGGGAGCTTCCCGGCGGCGATATCGAATTCACGATGCGGAGGTTACGAAGCGCGGACTAAGAGTTGGTTGCTTAACCAGAAGGCGGACTTCCCATGACAGAGCGCCGAGAACTATATCGAAGCCCAAACGGCGATTCTTGGTACTTGGGCCGTGAGCCGACGAATGGTCATGCCTTTATCATTCATCAGCCTAATTCCCCCGCCGGGGGAAGGCTCTCCCACATTGAGCTTGGTGAGTTCCTCCGACAGTCCCAAGGCCCGGAACAACAGGCGCTGCTTCGGTTGATAGGCACACTCGTTGAGGTGCCACCGTATGCCTGAGCCCAGGCCCCAATTTTCGGTCGTCGCGACTGACGACTAGATTCCCGGCTGGATCGCGGTCGAATCCTGGCGGGAACTTCCCGGCGGCGAGATCGAGTTCACCATGCGGCGGTTCCGGACGGCGGATTGACCCGTTCGGGAGGGCGACCTATCGACAGAGGTCTGACTTCTCGGTCGCCCTAGTTTCGCGTAATAGTTGCGAATGGAACAACTGGCTTTCGAAAGATGTTAAAGCGCCCCAAGCAAGGGAAGTTTTTGGGTCCAGCGAAAGCGAAGGAAATGCTCGTCCTTCAAGATCTCTCTGCTGAAACCGCCCAAAAGTTTGGAGATGCTCTTAGGAGAATAATCACAATTGTGAGATATACGGGGAGCGCGTATCATCGATCGAGAGGCTCTAAATCAGGACCGGTGGCATCTCGAGCCGGGATTTCGAGCAGGTGTCCGCCGAGTTGGACGAACGCTTCGGCGACCGAGGCTCTAAAGTTGGCGATTAGCCAAGCAAAAGTTTCGTGTTACTGGGAGGGTGGTTTCCCTAGGCACGTTTGGCACCTAGACGGCGACGTTCTATATGAAGCTCGGTTAACGAACCAAGGAAACGGCGAGTACCATGGGTACCCGCTAGAAGACAGATGGGAATGGCCGAAGAACTATCGATAGAGCCCGAGGCGTTTGCCGTAGAGGTCGAATGGCCGTCCGCCCCTGAGGCGGGGGGTAATCTGCTGCTGGATGCTTCGATCGCGCGGTTTGCAATCAAGGCTGCTTCTACGTCTCTCACCTCGTTTCTCATGGATACTGGGGTTAAGGGCACGCACATCACAATCCCGGCCTACCATCTCGTCGAGTGGCTTACTCAAAACTGGTGGGCATTTCTATACGAACCGCGGAAAAGTGGTCGGGAAGATGTTTACGCGGATTTCAGATCTCGCCATTGGCTAGGCTTCGCCCGAAACGGCTTTGCGCTGCCTGATGTGCTGTTTGCACCGTCCGGCGAAACTATCGAGATCGAAGCGCGGTCATCGTATCTCAGATTTGCTGAATTGAGTTTTACGGAAACGCTGAAGTCTGTTGTGGCGACAAGCGATGTACGCAGCCAGTTCTCGAATTTCATCGCTGCAATCCTTGATAGAATGTCCGAGCGCGGCGTCGCTGACAGCGAGGCGCATAGGGCATGGTCCAAGGTTATCAGTACGTCGGCGGATGAAGAGCCGTATTGCCGGTTGATGGGCGCGATGGGGCTTTCTCCGTATGTGGAGCATCCCGAAATCGACGGCGCGATCGATAAGATATCCGGCCTATTGACTGATGATGAACTCACGGATCTTTGTGAGGCAGCGACGATCGGTGGTTTCTCTTATGCTGCTGAATTTTCAGGGCGTATTGCGGAGTCTCTTCGACAGAGCCCCTCAATCAAAATGAATGCCATACTGGGTCTGGAAAGGCCCCTGGATAATGTCCGACATGCTTACGAGTGGGGGTACAATTCAGCCTCGCGAGCACGGCAAGCCCTGGGCATCAAGAGCGACGATCCGTCTGGACGGAAGTCATTCTTCGACAAGCTGGGTTTCGATCCTCTAGCTTCATCCGACCTAGGCCATCCCGTGTCGAACCTTTTTCCTATCCACGGCGCCGTCGCGCGAGAAGATGAGACGATCAAACTGGCTCTGTCTACGGGAGTCGATAAGGAGTTCTCTGCCGCAAGGGCTTCGTTCCTCGCATGGTCGAGTGACGACAAAGTATCCCGATTGGTAACGACAGCTCGAACTAGACAGCAGCAAGCCAGTAGGGCGTTCGGTGCTGAATTGCTTGCGCCCGCCGCTTTTATAAAAAAGAGGCTGGGCCGCGACCGCGAGGTATCGTCCTTCTCACTCGACAGCATCTCCAACGAGATTGGCGTCGCGTCCTCTATAGTGAGACTTCAGGCCCAGAATAATGGTTACAAAATCTGGGATGAGGCGGCCTAATCTTCTCCGTCTTTTGTTCGAGAATGCCCCGCTTCGGCGGGGTTTCCTTCGCGTCATAAGATTGAACCTTTTGCGATATATGAGCACTCAAATTAACGAGCGCAAAAGCAAAAGGAGCGCGCAGTTGAGAACATTCTCGAAGATAAAGCTCGCCGCAATCGGCGCGGCAATGTTTGGTGCGGTTGTATCTGTCGGTGGTAATCCAGCGTCGGCCGCCCCGCTTTCGCCCGCAGCGATCGTTGCACCAAGCGAGGCAGCAACCTACGTCGAGCAGGCGCAATACTATCGGTATCGACGTCGGTACTATCGTCCCCGGTACTACTATGCCCCGAGATACTATGCGCCTCGGAGGTATTACGCACCCCGCTACTACGCTCCGCGCTATTACGCGCCCCGACGATACTATCGGTATTACTGAGTTCAAACCCCGCTCCGGCGGGGTTTTCTATTCCGGCCAAACAATCGGTTCGAACTCGATCCCGCGCCGCGTCAGTTCATCCTCAAGAGCCTTTGCGCGTTTCCTGGCTTGTTCGCCCAACAGGGTACGGCCGTCCACGCCGATATCCAGCGCCACCATAGACCGCACGTTGGCATGATAGCGCAGGATCGATTCATCGGAGAGTTCACGGAGGCTCATCTATTACCTATTCTGGTCTTAAATGCGCTTCGATCAATTACAGCTCGCTGTCGGGACACCAATCCCGCTCCGGCGGGGTTTTCTATGCGCTGGCCTAGTTTCTCCCCAATTCCCACCACCAGAATGCACAGACCAAAGCGCCCATGAGTAACAGGACGCCGACCCCGGCCGGATCGAGCCGGCCGAAGATGTGCGCTATGAGCAGCATGAAGAAAATAAACGCCCCAATGCCACAGAGAGAGCGCGTTGTTAGAGCCGCTTTAGTCCCCACAACACCCTCCCCACGATGGCAATTTCGTCGGCGCCGACGTCTTCCGCGTCGTGCGCCTTATTGTCTGAAATAATTCTGATAACCGGCGGGTTGCCTTTGCGGAGAACTTGCAATCGCTTCACCACGATTGATCCATATCGGTCCCGCACCGCGTAGATACCGTCAGGCGAGGGGAGCTTGTGGCCGGTATCCACGATAACCCGGTCACCGGACAGGATAGTCGGGGCCATGCTGTCGCCCTGCGTTTCTAGGATAATCACCCGGCTTTCCGGCGCGCGGATTTCCTCTCGCATGAACCGATTCGGGAAACGCCAAGCCTCGTCCTTTACTGGCGTAAGGACTTCGCCCAACTGCAAAGCCTGGTGCGGTTGAACCTCGCCGCCGCCGCCGAGCCCGGCCCGAACGTCGATTTCCTTGATACCGCCCGGTACCGTCGCCTGTTGGTCGAATGTTTCGCCCTCGTTGACGTAGGGCGTATCTTCAAATTCAGGGTCGCCACGTCCGGTCGCCAGCCAATCGTAGTCAACCCGGCACCGCATCGCGATAGCGCGGAGATTCGCCGGGGTCGGCTCCGTAAGTTCGCCCTCCCATTGGGAAACCGAACTGCGAGTCAGTCCGAACGCCTTCGCCAAGTCCGTCTGCGATAACCCTGCCTGCTCGCGCGCGGCTGCGATCCGAGCGCCTAACCCCGTCGTTTTCTTACCCTTTGCCATTTCGCGAATGTGCAGCATCGCTAAACAGCTTTCGAGGTTAGTGTGGCTTGACGATCGGCTAACCATGGATTAGTGATACTAACCATGAGCGAAGCACCCAAGAGCCCCAAAGAACGCGCCCTCGAAGCTGTCGGCGGCGTCACGAAGCTGGCGGACGAATTGAAGATCACGCGGTCGGCTGTCAATCGGCTTACAAATTTGACCCCGTATCGGCGTCCAATTTTGACCCCTTCGCGCGGCGTGATTTGAGGGTAGCGCTCGACTCGTCGGAGCTGGCCGGGATTGCGGAGACGAGACGAGCGCGGGCGGCGTGATCGTCGTCGCGGCT
>JAFKKM010000146.1 GCA_017305555.1 Hyphomicrobiales bacterium
GCGAATCCATCACCTGATCGCGGGTGACGACGCCGTGTTGCAGCCAGTTGGCGAGATGTTGACTGGAGATGCGCAAGGTGGCGCGGTCTTCCATCAGGCCGACGTCATGAATGTCCGGCACCTTGGAACAGCCGACGCCCTGATCGATCCAGCGCACGACGTAACCCAAAATGCCCTGACAGTTGTTGTCGATCTCTTGCCGCACGTCGTCCGGCGCCCAGTTCGACTGCGACACCGGAATGGTGAGGATGTCGGACAGCTTCGCGCGCTGGCCACCCTTCTTCAATTCGGCCTGACGCGCGTGCACGTCGACCTGATGATAATGCAGCGCGTGCAAGGTCGCGGCAGTGGGCGAGGGCACCCACGCGGTGGTGGCGCCGGCCTTCGGATGACCGATCTTCTGCGCCAGCATGTCGGCCATCTTGTCGGGCGCGGCCCACATGCCCTTGCCGACTTGCGCGTGACCGGGCAGGCCGTCGAGCAGGCCCATGTCGACGTTCCAGTCTTCATAGGCCTTGATCCAGGGTTGCGCCTTCATGTCGTTTTTGCGGATCATCGGGCCGGCTTCCATCGAGGTGTGGATCTCGTCGCCGGTGCGATCGAGGAAGCCGGTGTTGATGAACATGATGCGGGCCGATGCATTCTGGATGCAGGCCTTGAGGTTCACCGTGGTGCGGCGTTCCTCGTCCATGATGCCGACCTTCATGGTGTTGGCGGGCAGGCCGAGCATCTGCTCGACGCGGCCGAACACGTCGCAGGTCAGTTGCACTTCGTCGGGGCCGTGCATCTTCGGCTTGACGATGTAGATCGAGCCGGTGCGGCTGTTGCGAACCTTGCCGTTGCTCTTGACGTCGTGCAGGCCGAGCAGGCCGGAGACGGCAGCGTCAAGCAGGCCTTCCGGAATTTCCTGGCCTTTGTCGTCGAGCACGGCGTCGGTGAACATGTGATGGCCGACGTTGCGCATCAAAAGCAGGCTGCGGCCGTGCAGCTTGACGTCCTTACCGTCGGGGCCGGTGTAGACGCGGTCGGCATTGAGCGCGCGCGTCATGGTCTTGCCGCCCTTCTCGAAGGTGTCTTCGAGCGTGCCTTTCATCAGGCCGAGTGTGTTGCGATAGACCAGCACCTTGTCTTCGGCATCGACGGCAGCAACCGAGTCTTCCATGTCGAGAATGGTGGAGACCGCTGCTTCCATGATCATGTCGGCAACACCGGCGGCGTCATCCTTGCCGATCGGAGAATTGCGGTCGATGACGATCTCGATGTGCAGGCCGTTGTTGACCAGCAGCACGGCATTTGGCTTGGCGGCGTCGCCACGATAACCGGCGAACTGCTTCGGGGTCTTCAGCGCGACATCGCCCTTGGCGGTCTTCGCCACCAGCGCGCCGTTCGCGACGCTGTAGCCGGTGACATCGGCATGGCTGCCCGAGGCGAGCGGGGCGGCCTCGTCGAGGAACGCCTTGGCCTTGGCGATCACCTTGTCGCCGCGCGCCTTGCTGTAGCCTTTGCCGGCTTCGCTCGGATCCTGCGGGATGGCATCGGTGCCGTAGAAGGCATCGTACAGGCTGCCCCAGCGTGCGTTGGCGGCGTTGAGCGCGTAACGCGCGTTGGTCAGCGGCACCACGAGCTGCGGGCCGCAGATCTTGCCGATTTCCTCATCGACATTGGCGGTCTCGACGGGCTTCGTCGCCGGTTCGGGGCGCAGGTAGCCGACCTCCTTGAGGAAGGCGGTGTAGGCGTTGATGTCGAACGCCTTGCCCTTGTGGGCGCGGTGCCAGTCGTCGATCTTCGCTTGCAGCGTATCGCGCACCGCGAGCAGTTCGCGGTTCTTCGGTCCGAGATCGCGGACGATGCCGGCGAGCCCCGCCCAGAACGCATCGGCGGATACACCCGTGCCGGGCGCGGCTTCCTTGGCGATGAAATCATGGAGGACGGGGGCGATCTTCAGTCCGTGGGCGTCGATACGGTTCATAATGGGATTTCTCACGAGAACGGCGGCAAAAGGCGAATATTTGGCGCAAAACGTCGCAAAATGCCCATGCCGAGGCGGGTTAAGCGCCCCTTTTAGCGCCCCCCCGCCCCCGTGAGAAGGCCCCTCCGAAGGTCCAATCCGGGGCTGGCGGTATTAGCCTCCGGGACGGGAAGAGGTGCGTTTCAGTGGCTAGATCGTGAATTAGTTTTGCGCGCGGAACTGCAACACGAACAGCGTCGTCCCCGCGCAGGCGGGGACCCAGACTCCGCAGCAGCTCGGCTCCATCACTAAGGCCAGCTTATTGCGTCACAACTGATGCCAGGGGTAATGGGTCCCCGCCTTCGCGGGGACGACGGTGAGTTTATTTAATGGTCAGGACGCCGCGAGGTCGGCGACGGTGTCGAGCAGCACGCCGGTGCGCGCCAGCATCCGCGTGATATCACCGGTTGCTTCCGCGACGGCACGGTGTGACGTGTCGATGGTCAGTTCGCTCGCGTGCGGCGCCTGATAGTCATTGCCGATGCCGGTGAAGCCGGTGAGATGGCCTGAGCGCGCCTTGGCGTAGTGGCCCTTGGGATCGCGGCTTTCGCAGACCTTGGCCGGTGTCGCGATGTAGATTTCGCGGAACAGGTCGCCGGCGATGCGCCGCGCCGCTGCGCGATCTTCCGTCGATGGCGACACGGCCGCGACGATGGCGATGTGACCGTTGCGCGCGAGATGCGCCGCGACTTCTGCCAGGCGGCGAATGTTCTCGCTGCGATCCTTCGTGGAGAACCCGAGATCGCCGTTGAGGCCGGCGCGCAGCGTGTCGCCGTCGAGCAGCACCGGCGAGCCTCCGGCTTGAAACAGGCGACGCTCCAGCGCGCGCGCCAATGTGGATTTACCCGCGCCCGGCAGGCCGGTGAACCACAGCACCGCGCCGCGATGATGATAACGCGCCGCGCGTTCCTCCGGCTGCAATGCGGATTCCACCGGTACGATATCGATCGGCGCTGCGCGTTGAGCGACATCGATGCCGATCACCAGTCCGCCGCCGGCGATGCGGCCGTTGACCTCGATGACGAGGCGGCCGGTATGCGGATTGTCGGTGTGAATGTCCGCCGCCACCGGTTGCGCCAGTGCGATGTCGATCTCGCCGACATGATTGCGCGCGATCGCAGCACTCGCGGCATTGGAGAGTTCGCCGGGATCGACGGCCTTGTCGATGGCGGCGACGGTGGCGCGGCTTTCCTTGGTGCCGAGCCGCACCAGAATGGCAGCGCCCGCTGTCAGCGGTTCATCGTGCAGCCAGAAGATGCGCGCGCGGAGACGTTTTGTGGCGCGCGGCGCGCTGTTGGCGTGGCCGATAATATCGCCGCGCTCGAGAAACAGTTCGCGATCCAGCGTGATACCGACGGCATGGCCGGCATGGTGCCGTTGTCGCAGCGATGTCGCCGGCCAGCTTTCAACCGAGCGGATTTTCGCGATCTTGCCGGCCGGCATGATGACGATCTCGTCGCCGTTTGTGAGATGACCGGACTCGATGCGGCCGGCGACAATGCGGCGGTCGTCGAATTTGTAGATCGCCTGCACCGGCAAGCGCAGCGGCAGTTGTTCCAGCGCGCGCGCCGGCGCGAATTGATCGATAGCGCCGATCACCGTCGGCCCGTCGTGCCATTCAAGCCGGGGCGAGGCCGCGCCGACGCCGTCGCCTTCGCGCGCCGAGATCGGGATGATCGCGGTCGGCGTCACGCCGAGGCCGGTGAGATGGGCCGAGATTTCGTCGCTGATGGCCTGGAAGCGCTCTTGGTCGAAACCGACGCGGTCCATCTTGTTGACGATCACCGCGACCTGCTTCACGCCGAGCAGATGCAGCAGATAGCCGTGGCGGCGGGTCTGGTCGCGCACGCCTTCGAACGCGTCGATCAGCAGCAGCGCGGCGTCGGCCTGTGCCGCGCCTGTAATCATGTTGCGCAAAAATTCGGCATGGCCGGGGGCGTCGATCAGCACCACGTCGCGATGCGGCGTGCGGAACCCGATCTGCGTGGTGTCGATGGTGATGCCCTGATCGCGCTCGGTCTGCAGCGAGTCGAGCAGGAACGACCATTCGAACGGCATTCCACGCCGCTCGCTGACCGCTTTCAGGGTTTCGAACTTGCCGTCCGGCAGGCTGCCGGTTTCATGCAGCAGCCGGCCGATCAGGGTCGATTTGCCGTGATCGACGTGGCCGACGATGACGATACGCACCAGCGGGCGCGACGATGTTGCGGCAGGTGCGACGGGACGATTGGCGACGATCATGTTCATGGTGAAACTGGAATGTCGTGAGAGTTAGAGATAGCCGGCGACGCGCAGCCGCTCGAACGCATCTTCGGTTTCGTGATCCAGCGCGCGGCCGGAGCGTTCCGGCACTTTCGTCTCAGCCAGTTCGACAAGAATTTCGGCGATGCTGGAAGCGTTGGACTCCACCGGGAAGGTGATGTCGGCGTCGCCCAGCGAGCGATAACGCTTGCCGTCTTTCGCGAGATACAGTGGAATAATCGGGATGTTCTCGCGCTGGGTGTAGGCCCAGATATCCGCCTCGGTCCAATGCAGGATCGGGTGAATGCGCAGATGCGCGCCGGGCGGCGGCGAGGCGTTGAAGTGATCCCAGAACTCCGGCGGCTGATCGCGCACGTCCCAGCCGCCCTCCAGGCCGCGCGGTGAGAACACGCGCTCTTTCGCGCGCGTCGCCTCCTCATCGCGGCGGATGCCGGCGATCAATCCATCGAAGCCGTATTTGGCGAGCGCCATCTTGAGGCCCTCGGTCTTGCGCGCGGCGGAGCGCGCCGCTGGCGGCAAGGTCGGATCGACCGCATCGATCGGCGGGCAGGGCTCGATGCGCAGATCGAGCTCCCACTCTTTGCCGTAGTGATCGCGGAACGCATACATCTCCGGAAATTTCTTGCCGGTGTCGACGTGCAGCGCCGGGAACGGCACGCGGCCGAAGAACGCCTTTCGCGCCAGCCAGATCATCACGTTGGAATCCTTGCCGAGCGACCACAGCAGCGCCAGCTTCTTCAGCCGCGCGAAGGCCTCGCGGAAAATGTAGATGCTCTGCGCTTCCAACTGATCGAGCCGATCCATCGACGGGCCCGCCAGACCGCCATCAGGGTCTGGCGCGAGTTGTGCATTGCTGGAGACGAGAGCGGGAGACGACAGCGGTTTCCGGCTCGGCGGAACAGGAGAAGGACGTTGCATGCGTGGCGCCTGAAATTCTTAGCAAGGAATTCTGTTTTGCCAGGGCGCTGTAGAAGTAAAATTTTTCTGTTTACGTCCTGTATGAGAGGAATATACAGAAAATAATTCTAGTCAACCCTGAAGTTCGCGGGTTGGGAGTTTGTGATGAAGTGGCTTCCGGTTTTTCTCGATGTGCGGCGCGGCCCCGTGCTGCTGGTGGGTGGCGGCGAATTGGCGCGCGCCAAGCTGCGCATTTTATTGGCAGCGCAGGCCGAGGTGCGCTGGCACGCGACCGATGGCGATCACGATCTCGCCGGGTTCGGTGCCACAGCGGCTGAGCACATCACGTTCGACACGCAGGACCCGACACAGATCGATCTCGGCGGCGTCATCGCGGTGCTGTGTGCCGGCGCGGGCGAGGTTGGGCTTGACGTCGCGGCGCGCGCGCGTGCGCTGGGTGTGCCGGTCAATGTGATGGACGATCTCGCGCATTCGAGTTTCATCTTCCCCGCCATCGTCGATCGCGGCGATGTGGTGGTGGCGATCGGCACCGGCGGCGCATCGCCGGTGGTGGCGCGGCGGGTGCGCGAACGCATCGAGGCGCTGCTGCCGTCGCGGATCGGCGATCTCGCGGCATTCATCGGCGGCTGGCGCAAGGCGATCCACGCGCGCTTGCCGGAGTTCGCATCGCGTCGTCGATTCTGGGAACGTGTTGTCGATGGGCCTATCGGTGCTGCGGTGCTGGCCGGACGTCGCGACGCGGCGGAGGTTGCATTGCGTGCGATTGCCGATCCATCCGCATTTGCCGGCGTGACACGAAACGGCGTCGAGGGTCATGTCACGCTGGTCGGTGCGGGGCCGGGCGATCCGGACCTGCTCACGGTGAAGGCGTTGCGCGTGTTGCAGGATGCCGATGTGGTGTTCTACGACGAACTGGTCTCGCCCGAAATTCTCGATCGCATTCGTCGCGATGCCGCGCGTGTGCCGGTCGGCCGCAGGATCGGCAAGCCGGGGATCGGACAGGACGCGGTCAATCGCCTGCTGATCGAGGCCGCGCGCGAAGGCCGCCGCGCGGTGCGCTTGAAGGGCGGCGACGGCTATGTGTTCGGGCGCGGTGGCGAGGAGGTCAACGCGCTGCGCGATGCCGGCGTGTCCTATACGGTGGTGCCCGGCATCACCGCCGCGCTCGGCGCTGCTGCCGAGTTCGAGGTGCCGCTGACCTATCGTCATGAAGCACGGCGCGTCACGTTCCTCACCGCGCACAAGGCGACTGACGCGGCCGATGTCGATTGGTCGGCGTTGACCGATCTGGAAATGACCGTCGTGGTCTACATGGGCATGACGGCCGCGCCCGCGGTGCGCGCCGGCCTGCTCGCGGCCGGACGTTCACCGCGTACGCCGGTCGGCGTATTTGCGCGCGTGACGCGACCGGATTCGCGCGCCGCTGTCGGTGTGCTCGACGATCTGCCGGAGTTGGCTACGCAAGTTGATGGCGGTCCTGCGATCCTCGTGATCGGCGATGTCGTCGCGCATTCCGCGTCGTGGCGCGCGTCGGCGCTCGCTGAGAAGCATCCCAACCTGTTGATGGCGGCCGAATGACGATATTGTCCGAAGAAGCCGAAACCGTTGCGGCGTGGGCATCGCGCCTCGACCGCGAACTCGCACAGGCGCCGCCTGCGGACATCGTCGCGGCCGCGTTGCGCGCGGTCGGCCGTGAGCAACTGGCGGTGGTGTCATCATTCGGTACCGAATCCGCGGCGTTGTTGAAGGTGGTGGCCGATGTCGATCCGGCGATCCCGGTGGTGTTTCTCGACACCGGCTGGCTGTTCGCGGAAACGCTGGCCTATCGCGACACGCTGATCGCGACGCTGGGCTTGCGCGACGTGCGATCGATCAAGCCGCGCGAACAGGATCTCGCGCAGCACGATTCGGACAGCGAATTGTGGTTCTCCGACCCCGATGCCTGCTGCCGTATCCGCAAGGTCGAGCCGCTGAAGCGCGCGTTGTCGCCGTTCAAGGCGTGGATCAACGGCCGCAAGCGATTCCAGGGCGGCGCGCGCGCGATCATTCCCGTCGTCGAGGAGGAAGGCGCGCGATTGAAGTTCAATCCGCTCGCCAATGTGTCGCCGGAGGATATCGCGGCGATCTATGCGTTGGCGAAACTGCCGGCGCATCCGCTGGTGGCATCCGGCTTCCGCTCGGTCGGTTGCATGCCGTGCACCTCGCGCGCTACCGCTGATGAAGATTCGCGCGCCGGCCGCTGGCGTGGTCGCGGCAAGACGGAATGCGGCATCCACACGACGAAGACTTCGTAGCAAATTGCCGCTGCGACGCGACGAACATTGAAATGCGGTTTCGTTGACTTAAAGCCCGCAATTCAACAGCTTTGTCGAAACGTTCCGCGTGGCAATTTTGCCTCGGACAAGTGGAGATCGACAATGCATCGTCGTGCATTCCTGACCGCTGCTTCGCTGTTGTTTACAGGCCCTTCGTCGCTATGGGTGACGCCGTCGCGTGCGGCGGATGTGTCGTTGTTGAACGTGTCGTACGACCCGACGCGCGAACTCTATGTCGATTTCAACAAGGCGTTCATCGCCGCTTACCAGAAGGAAACAGGCAAGAGCGTCGAGATCAAGCAGTCGCATGGCGGCTCGGGATCGCAGGCGCGTTCGGTGATCGACGGCTTGCAGGCTGACATCGTGACGCTGGCGCTGGCCTATGACATCGACGCCATCGCCAACAAGGGATTGCTCGCAACCGACTGGCAGAAGCGTCTGCCGCAGAACTCATCGCCCTACACGTCGACGATCGTGTTTCTGGTGCGCAAGGGCAATCCGAAGAAAATCAAAGACTGGGACGATCTGGTGAAGTCCGGCGTCAGCGTCATTACGCCGAACCCGAAGACTTCCGGCGGCGCGCGCTGGAACTATCTCGCCGCGTGGGGCTACGCGGAAAAGAAATTCGGCAGCGAGGACAAGGTCAAGAAATTCGTCGGTGACATCTATAAGAACGTCCCGGTGCTCGATACCGGTGCGCGCGGATCGACCGTCACCTTCGTCGAGCGTGGCGTCGGTGACGTGCTGCTGGCGTGGGAGAACGAAGCCTTTCTGGCGCTGAAGGAATTCGGCAAGGACAAGTTCGAGATCGTGGTGCCGTCGGTCTCCATTCTGGCGGAGCCGCCGGTCGCCGTCGTTGACAAAGTCGTCGACAAGAAGGGAACCCGCGCGGTCGCCGAGGCTTATCTGAAATACTGGTACACCAAGGAAGCGCAGGATATCGCCGGCCGCAACTACTACCGCCCGACCGATCCCGAGATCGCCAAGAAGTATGCCGAGGCGTTTCCCAAGGTCGAGCTGTTCAAGATCGACGATGTGTTCGGCGGCTGGACCAAGGCACAGAAGACCCACTTCGCGGACGGTGGCGTGTTCGATCAGATCTACAAGGATTGATCGTGGTGCGGGGAAGCGGTGTCGTGACAGGAGGATCGGGACGACGAAACACCTTGCCGGGATTCGGCCTCACCATGGGGCTGACGCTGACATGGCTGTCGGTCATCATCCTGATCCCGCTCGTTGGACTGTTCCTGAAAACCTTCGAACTCAGCTTCGCTGAGTTCGCCAACATCGTCACCAGCCGCCGCACGCTGAATGCGCTGAAGATTTCGTTCGGTCTCGCCTTCGCGGCGGCGCTGGTCAATCTGGTGATGGGCAGCATTGTCGTCTGGGCGCTGGTGCGTTATCGCTTTCCGGGCCGTCGCATCTTCGATGCCATCGTCGATATTCCGTTCGCGTTGCCGACGGCAGTGGCCGGTATCGCGCTGACGTCGCTGTTCGCGCAGAAAGGGTGGCTTGGCGCGCCGCTCGCCGAACTCGGCATCAAGGTGGCGTTCACGCCGCTCGGCATTTTCATCGCGATGATCTTCATCGGCATTCCGTTCGTGGTGCGCACGGTGCAGCCGGTGCTGATCGATCTCGATCCGGAAATCGAGGAAGCCGCGGCGAGCCTCGGCGCCAACCGCTGGCAGACCATCTGGCGGGTGATCCTGCCGAGTCTGATCCCGGCGTTGCTGACCGGCTTCGCGCTGGCGTTCGCCCGCGCGGTGGGGGAATACGGCTCGGTGATCTTCATCGCCGGCAACCTGCCGAACGTCTCGGAGATCGCGCCGCTGTTGATCGTGATCCGGCTGTCGGAATTCCGCTATGCCGACGCCACCGCCATTGCGGTCGTGGTGCTGGTTGCGGCGTTCCTGATTATTCTCGTCGTCAATCGCCTGCAACATTGGGCGCAAACGCGCATCCCGGTTCACTAGGAGAGCTGCGATGTCCGACAGCGCGATTGCATTTGATTCAGGAAGGGTCGTGGTGCGCAGCGAGCCGTGGCTTGCGCGCATCGTCATCATCGGCCTGACGATGCTGTTCCTGACGGTGTTCGTGGTGTTGCCGCTGATTATCGTGTTCGCGCAGGCGTTCGCGCACGGCGTGGGCGCTTATCTTGCCGCGCTGGCCGAGCCTGAAGCGTTATCGGCGATCAAGCTGACGCTGGCGGTGGCGGCGATTTCGGTCGGCCTCAACCTGGTGTTCGGACTGATTGCGGCATGGGCCATCGCCAAGTTCGAATTTCCCGGCAAGACGTTGCTAATCACGCTGATCGATCTGCCGTTCTCGGTCAGTCCCGTGATTTCCGGTCTCGTCTTCGTGCTGCTGTTCGGCGCGCAGGGCTACTTCGGCGCATGGCTGCAAAACCGCAACATCCAGATCCTGTTCGCGGTGCCGGGCATCGCGCTGGCGACGACGTTCGTGACGTTTCCGTTCGTGTCGCGGGCGCTGATCCCGCTGATGCAGGAGCAGGGCACGCTGGAAGAGGAAGCCGCGCTCTCGCTCGGCGCATCGGGGTTGCAGACCTTCTTCCGCGTCACGCTGCCGAACATCAAATGGGGTGTGCTGTATGGTGTGTTGCTGTGCAACGCACGCGCGATGGGCGAGTTTGGCGCGGTGTCGGTGGTGTCCGGTCACATTCGCGGCGAAACCAACACGATGCCGCTTCTGGTTGAAATCCTCTACAATGAGTATCAGTTCGTGGCGGCATTTGCCGTCGCCTCGCTGCTGGCATTGCTGGCGCTGATCACGCTCATCGCGAAGACCTTACTGGAGCGGCATCTCGACGAAGGACGGCAGGCGCGTGACAATTGAACTAACCAATATCACCAAAAAATTCGGCGCGTTTGCCGCGCTCGACGGCGTCGATCTGAGAATCGCCGACGGCGAATTGCTGGCGCTGCTCGGCCCGTCGGGTTCGGGCAAAACCACGTTGCTGCGGATCATCGCGGGCCTCGACTGGCCGGATGGTGGCGATGTGGCCTTCGACGGCGAGAATGCGCTGGCGCGCGGTGCCGGCGAGCGGCAGGTCGGCTTCGTGTTTCAGCATTACGCGCTGTTTCGCCATATGACGGTGTTCGAGAATGTCGCGTTCGGCCTGCGCGTCAAGCCGCGCGCCGTCCGCAAGGACGAAGCCGCCATTCGCGCGCGGGTGAAAGAACTGCTCGATCTGGTGCAACTCGATTGGCTCGCCGACCGCTATCCGAGCCAACTGTCCGGCGGCCAGCGCCAACGCATCGCGCTGGCGCGTGCGCTGGCGACCGAGCCGCGCATCCTGCTGTTGGATGAGCCGTTCGGCGCGCTCGATGCCAAGGTGCGTAAGGAACTGCGCCGCTGGCTGCGCTCGCTGCACGAGGAAATCAACGTCACCTCGGTGTTCGTCACGCACGAT
>JAFKKM010000002.1 GCA_017305555.1 Hyphomicrobiales bacterium
CTGTTCGGAAGACAGCTTGGCGCGTTCGACGGCGGCGGCGATGACAGTGGACCCCAGCTTGTGCGCACTGAACGATGACAGGTCTCCCTGGAACCGTCCCAGTGGGGTGCGTGCGGCGGAGAGAATGACAACCGGATCGGAACCAGACATGACCACACTCCTGAGACTCGATGCATTGAAATTATAATCATCATATGATGCAATGCAAAAAGTTCAATGCCGTTACCGGCACAAGGTCGTGATCAGTTGGAAGAGCCGCGTGTCCGCTATTTCCCGCCGCGTTTGCGGTCGATGAACTCCTGCATCAGCCGGCGCGGCTCGTCGGTGAGGTACGAGCGACCGAATGCGCCGATGGACGCCTCGACGGATTCTTTCAGTGGGAGATCCTCCCACTGCCGCAGCAACGCCTTCTGATTGCGCAGTGCTTGCGGTCCGCATTCCAGCAGCATCTCGATCACGCGCTCAACGGCGTCGTCGAGCGGCTCGCCGTCGGCGGCGACCACATCGATCAGTCCCCAGTCCAGCGCGGTCGGTGCGTCGATGGTGGCGGCGGTCATCAACAGCCAGCGCGCGCGGCCCCAGCCGATCAGGCGCGGCAACAGTGCGGCGTGAATCACCGAGGGAATGCCGACCCGGACCTCGGGCATCGCGAACTTGGCATCGGTAGCCGCCACGCGGAAATCGCAGGCTGCGGCGACTTCCAATCCGCCGCCGAGGCACCAGCCGGGCATCCGCGCGATGATCGGCGCGGGGAAATTGCGCACCGCTTCGCATAGGTCGCGCAAACCGGAGATGAAGCGTTCGGCGCTGGCTTGATCGAGCGTCGCCATCTCCTTGATGTCGGCGCCACCGATCATGCTTTTCTCGGTTCCGCCGGTGAGGATCAGTGCGCGGATATCGGCGTCGGCGACGAGCGTAGTCAATCCCTCGACGACGGCCTTAATCACCGTCGAGTTCAGGATGGTGAGGGAGCCGGCATTGCTGATGGCGAGCCGGACCACGCCGCGCGCGTCGCGCGTCACGCCGCAATGGGAATTGATCATCTGCATGGGACATTCTCGCTCTGGTGGGAGGCCGAGGGCCGGGGCGGCAACGCAGCCGTCGGTTGTGAATACCCCAGGCCAGACTATATTTCGACTTTCATTAAGCGGCTTTCGTTATATGATCTACAACATGTCATGGGAGCGGCAATGCGCTACGCAAAGGAACACAAGCAGGAGACCCACGCCCGCATCGTGAAGAAGGCTTCGGTCAAACTTCGCGAGCGCGGCGCGCATGGCATCGGCGTTGCCGACCTGATGAAGGAAGCGGGGCTGACGCATGGCGGCTTCTACGGTCACTTCGATTCGAAGGACGAACTTGCCTGCGAGGCGAGCAAGGCACTGGTGGCGCGCTCGCTGGAGCGCTGGAAGCATGTGGCGTCAAGCTCGCCCG
>JAFKKM010000147.1 GCA_017305555.1 Hyphomicrobiales bacterium
GAAGCCCAGGCTATCGACATACCACGCCTCGTAGGCGCCCTGCTCGCGCGCGGCCTGCTTCGCCAGCACGTTGGGCAGCAGCGAGACCGACTTGATATCGACCCGCGGCCAGCGATTGTCCGGCATCGTCACGACACGAATGCCGGTGGCCGCCGTCGCCTGGTTCTTGGCGAAATTAAGCGAGCGCGCCGTGACAACGACGCTGGGCGACACGGGCTTGGTCGGAAAGCCGTGATCGCGCCGCGCCACACCGCGCGTAATCTGCAAATAGACGATGCCGTAAGTCACGCGATTGCGCCGCACCACTTCGTGCATCACCACTGAGAGCGACGGCAACGGCATCGGCATGGCGATCCGAAGTTCGCTCAGGGAGCGCTGCAACCGCGTCATGTGGCGCGGCATGTCCACCAATCGTCCGCCGCGGATTTCGCAGACTTCATAAACCCCGTCGGAAAACTGGTAGCCGCGATCCTCGACGTTGACACAGGCATCGCGCATGTTGCGATAGCTGCCATTGACATAGGCGATGCGTGACATCCGATCATTCCATTCGACGTAAGAAAACTTATCCGACCCCGAGCGCTTTCAGCTTGCGATGCAGCGCCGAGCGCTCCATGCCCACGAACTCCGCCGTGCGGGAGATGTTGCCGGAGAAGCGGCCGATCTGCGCGATCAGGTAATCGCGCTCGAACACTTCGCGCGCCTCGCGCAACGGCAGCCCCATGATGTGCTCGCCGTTGTTGCCGGTCGGCATCGCCGGCACCATCGAGCCGACGTCCTGCGGCAGCATGTCGGCGGTGATGACGGCTTCGGGGCCGCCGCCAGCCAGGATCATCAGCCGCTCGACGTTGTTGCGCAACTGACGGACGTTGCCGGGCCAGACGTGGGATTGCAGCACCGCCATCGCGTCCTCGCCGATCTTGCGTTTCGGCAGGCCGGTCGTAGCCGAAATCTGCTCCATGAAGTAATCAATCAGTTCGGGAATGTCGTCGCGGCGTTCGGACAGCGGCGGCACGCGGATCGGCACCACCGACAGGCGGTGATAGAGATCCTCGCGGAAGCGTCCGGCAGCGATTTCCTCCTCGAGGTTGCGCGCGGTCGAGGAGATGATGCGGACGTCGACGTGAATTTTCGCGGTCCCGCCGGTGCGCTGGAAGGTCTGATCTACCAGCACGCGGAGTATCTTGTTCTGCGTTTCGCGCGGCATGTCGGCGATCTCGTCGATGAACAAAGTACCGCCGTGCGCCTCTTCCAGCGCACCAGCCTTGCGCGGCTGATCAGCACCGGTCGACTCGATGCCGAACAACTCCTCTTCCATCCGCTCCGGCGTAATGGCCGCAGCGTTAATGACGACAAACGGACCGTCGACACGGGTAGAGGCATTGTGCAGGGTCCGCGCTGTCAATTCCTTGCCGGCGCCCGACGGGCCAACGATCATGATGCGACTGTTGGCCTTGGCGGCGCGCTCGATGGTCTGGCGAAGCTGGTTCATGCAGGCGGAATGTCCCGCAAGCGTGCTTGAGGTCGGAGCCAGTTGCTTCAGTTCGCGAACCTCGCGCTTCAAGCGGAATGTTTCGAGCGCACGGGTAGCGACCAAAATCAGCCGGTCGGCTTTGAACGGCTTCTCGATGAAGTCATATGCGCCGCGCTTGATCGCAGCGACGGCCGTTTCGATGTTGCCGTGCCCGGAAATCATCACAACCGGCAATTCGGGATGATCGCGTTTGATCTGCTCCAGAAGTTGAAGCCCGTCCAACCGGCTCCCCTGCAACCAGATATCGAGGAACACCATATGCGGCCGGCGGCTGGCGATCTCGGCTAGCGCCTGATCGCTATCGCGCGCGGTCCGCGTCGCAAAGCCTTCATCTTCGAGGATGCCTGCGACCAGTTCGCGGATATCTGCTTCGTCATCGACAATCAGAATATCATTAGCCATGGGAGACGCCTGTTGTGTTATCGGTAGTTGCAGCTACGGGCTGATTGGTTCGCTCCGCCTCGTCCTTGGACGCAGGTTTGCTGTTCGGCTCGCTATTCTTGGGTTGACCGGATTCCGCGAAACGCAGTCGCATCCAAGCACCGCGCGCACCGGGATGTATCGCTGAAGCGTCGTTAAGTTCGATGCGACCGCCGTGATCCTCGAGAACCCGGCCGACAATCGCGAGACCCAGCCCCGTCCCTTTGGCGCGTGTCGTCACATAAGGTTCAAGCAGGCGGGCACGGCTGACCGTCGGCAGCCCAATCCCGTTATCGACGACGTCGATAACGATATCCTCGCCTTCGCGGAAGGCGGCGACTTCGATCCGCCCCTTTGTGAGGTATTCCGGCGGCACGGCCTCGATGGCCTCCGTCGCGTTCTTGATGATGTTGGTCAGCGCCTGCGAGATCAGGCGGCGATCGAACCGCGCCCGCATCGGGTCTTCGCGGATTTCCACATCGATATCGATATCCGGGTGCCCGACCCGCATCAGGAACACCACCTGACGCACGGTATCGGCGACATCCTCGCCCTCGATCACCGGCTTCGGCATCCTGGCAAAGCGCGAGAATTCGTCGACCATCCGTCGGATATCGTCGACCTGCCGCACGATCGTGTCGGTACACTGTTCGAAGATCGCCTTGTCGTCGGTGATGACCTTGCCGAATTTCCGACGAATACGTTCGGCCGAAAGCTGAATCGGTGTCAGCGGATTCTTGATTTCATGCGCGATGCGGCGAGCCACGTCGGCCCATGCCGAGGTACGCTGGGCCGCGACCAGTTCGGTGATGTCGTCGAGGGTGATGATGTAGCTGTCGCGCGACTGGCTGGTCTGTTCGGCGCTGACGCGCACCGACAGATTGCGGTCGGCACCCTCCCGGGTGATGGTGATTTGCCCCTGCACGAGGCGTTGCGTGCCTTCGCGAGCCGTCTTCATCATCTCGTCGAGTTCGGGGATTACCTCCGATTGCGCGTGGCCCAAGGTTTCGGATTCCGAACTTCCGATCAACTTTTCCGCGGACCGATTGAGAATACTGATACGGCCCGAGCCGTCGACGCCAATAATGCCGGCGCTGGCCGACGACAGCACCGTTTCGATGAAACGCCGACGGCTGTCGATCATGTCGCTGGCATTGACCAGTTCGTCGCGCTGCGTCCGCAACTCCTGCGTCATGGTGTTGAAGGTTTCGCCGAGTTGCGCGAGGTCGCCTTCCGACCGCAACACCGGCACCTGAACATTGAGATCGCCGGTCGAGACCATGTTCGCCGCGCCCATGAGCCGGCGAATCGGCGCCACAAGCCAGTTGGCGAAATTCAACCCGATCAGCACGGCCGACATCAGCACTGTCAGCGTGATGACGGTGAACATCAGCGCGAACGTCACCTGTATACCGAGCCGCCGCGATTCCAGATCGGCATACTCGGCGACGCCAGCCTGGGTCTGCCGAACCTGTTCAACCACGCGCGGATCGAGCAAGCGCGCGACGTAGAGAAACGTGTCGTCGAAGGCGCGCAGCCGGATCACCGCGGCAACATAGTTCGACAGCACCGCGATCTGCGGTTCGTTGGCCGTGACGCCCTTGAGGAATTCCGGCGCCGGCGTTGCGAATTCCTGTTGAATGCCGGTCTGCGCAGACTCCAGGATGTTGCGGTTCTTGTCGATCAGCATCGCGCCGGGAAGATTCCGCTTCGCCGCGCTTTCGGTCAGCATCTGCCGGAACGACTGGCGATCCTGATCGTAGAGCGGCCGCGCCCGCGACAGGTCGTTGGCCATGCCGACGATATCGCCGCCGATCAGTTGCGCGTGCTCTTGCAGATAAGCATTGGCGATGATCAGCGACTTCTCGATCACGGCGCGCGTGGGGCCGGAGAACAGCCGATCCAGACCGCGATCGATCGTCACGTTGGCGACGATCGACACCAGCACCGCAGGGATCACCGCGATGACGGAAAACAGGCCAACGATCTGCACATGCAACCGGGCGGCGGCGCGGCCGCGGCGGCGGGCCTGCACAACCTGCCAGACTTCCCGCACGATGATCGCAACCAACAGTAGGACAGTCGCAGCATTGATCAAAAGGAAAGTCACGACCACCGGACTGGTCGGGACGATCGGCGTCAGGCCGACCAGCACCACGAAAGTGAGAAATGCCGACAGCAGCGCCAGCCCGACGGCAAACGGCGCCAGCAACCGCCGCAGCGCCCCGCCGCGCGGTTCAGAAGACGTCTGCTCGAAAATAGAAGCCGGCGTTTCAGCGCTGGTCATGGCATATCGACTGGTCGTCGAGGTCCCCGAGGGCCATAGGAACGAAAAAAGTGATGCATTCCTACAACAATGTTGCCCGATTGCGACATTTCCACGGCGCAGCCGGCCACGATAAGTCGCGATTTAACGACGGAACGCTCCAAAACCTGTGGACGACGGCCTGCCCGCGCCGCACGAACGCTACCCGCCCGAACGGTAAACCTGAATGTCGAGATCGCGGATCTTCTTCCGCAGGGTGTTGCGGTTGAGCCCAAGGAGATCGGCGGCCCGGATCTGGTTGCCTCGGGTGGCGGCCAGCGCGGCCGTCAGCAGGGGCAATTCGACCTCCTTGAGGATGCGATGGTAGAGGCCCGGCGGCGGCACGCCGTTGGGAAAGCCGGAGAAGTACGAGGCGAGATAGCCTTCGACCGCGCCGCCAAGGTTTTCGACGTTCTGCAACATGCTGCCGCTTGCCACCACCGCCGGCGGCGCCAGTTCACCCTCGATCACCGCGCCGGTGATGACGTCCTGCGGATACAGCGCCGACAATCGTCGCGCCAGATTTTCCAACTCGCGCACATTGCCCGGCCAGCGGTACTGCTTCAGTTTCTCCAACGCGAGCGCATCGAGCTTCTTCGCCGGCAAGCCATCCTTCTCGGCCAGCGCGAAGAAGTGGCGGATCAGGTCGGGCAAATCCTCGATACGCTCGCGCAGCGGCGGCAGGCGCAGCGGCACGACGTTGAGGCGAAAGAACAGGTCTTCGCGAAACAGGCCCTGCTGAATCAGAATACGCAGGTCTTTGTTGCTGGCAGCGACGATGCGCACGTCGGTCTTGATCGGCGTGCGGCCGCCGACCGTGGTGTATTCGCCCTGCTGCAACACGCGCAGCAATCGCGTCTGCGCCTCCATCGGCATGTCGCCGATCTCGTCGAGAAACAGTGTGCCGCCTTCGGCTTGCTCGAAGCGGCCGGAAGCGCGGTTGTTGGCGCCGGTGAACGCGCCGCGCTCATGGCCGAACAATTCGGACTCGATGAGATCGCGCGGGATCGCCGCCATGTTGACGGCGACGAACGGGCCGCTGCGCCGCTTGCCGTAGTCGTGCAGCGCACGCGCCACCAACTCTTTGCCGGTGCCAGATTCGCCGGAGATCATCACCGTGAGATCGGTCTGCATCAAGCGCGCCAGCACGCGATAGATTTCCTGCATCGCCGCCGAGCGGCCGATCAGCGGCAGCGTATCGAACTCCGACTCCGCGTCGTTCGCGGACGCGCGCTGCTTCGGCTCCGCCAGCGCGCGGCCGATAATGGCGATCAATTCTTTCAGGTCGAACGGCTTCGGCAGATATTCGTAAGCGCCGCATTCCGACGCGCGGATCGCCGTCATGAACGTGTTCTGCGCGCTCATGACGATGATCGGCAGACTAGGTCTGATCTTTTTGATGCGCGGCAACAGGTCGAACGCGTTTTCATCCGGCATCACCACGTCGGTGATCACCAGATCGCCCTCACCCTGACTGACCCAACGCCATAGCGTCGCGGCGTTGCTGGTGAGGCGCACCTCGAAGCCGGCGCGCGACAAGGCCTGATTGAGCACCGTGCGGATCGCGGTGTCGTCGTCGGCAACCAATATGTTCCCAGCGGGCATCGTCGCTCCTATGGCATGGCCTGTGCGTTGTCTCGCGACGTAGACGCTTCGCCGTCGGAGACTTCGCCGGAAGTTTTGGAGACGCTGAACATCGGCAACAACACGCGGAAGGTGGTTTTGCGCGGTTGCGATTCACATTCGACAATGCCGCCGTGGTCGCCGACGATCTTGGCGACCAGCGCAAGGCCGAGTCCGCTTCCCGTCAGCTTGGTGGTGACGAACGGATCGAACAGGTTCGGCATCAGATCGTCCGGCACGCCGGGCCCGTTATCCTTGACGCAGAACTCCAGCGGCAACGACACGCGCGTTTTCTTGCCCGGCACCGACAGGCGCACGCCGGGACGAAATGCGGTGGTCAATTGAATCTCTGCATCACTACCGAGATCGCGTGTGGCTTCGGCAGCGTTCTTCACCAGATTCAAAAACACCTGAATCAGTTGATCTTGATTGGCGAGCACTGGCGGCAGCGACGGATCGTAGTCCTCAATGAATTTGACGTCGCGCGCGAAGCCGGATTGCGCCAACCGCTTGACGTGATCGAGCACCGAATGAATGTTGACCGCGTCGCGCGGCACGGGCCGTTCGTCGCCGAACACCTCCATGCGGTCGACCAGCGTGACGATGCGATCCGCCTCGTTGCAGATCAGTTGCGTCAGTACGCGATCGTCGACAGACGCGCCCTGCTCCAGCAGTTGCGCAGCGCCGCGAATGCCGGACAGCGGGTTCTTGATTTCATGCGCCAGCATCGCGGCGAGCGCGATCACCGAACGCGCCGCGCTGCGATGCGTGAGCTGCCGGTCCATCTTGTCGGCGATGCTGCGTTCTTGCAGCATCACGACGATGTGGCCGGGATATTCGCCGAGCGGCGCGACGTGAAGATCGACTTGTCGATCGCCGCCGATACGCGGCGTGCCGAGATCGACCTTGTATTCGTTCACCGGCAGTCCCGAGGCGCGCACCTGATCGATCAGCGCCAGCAGCGGACTCCCGAACGGCACCAGTTCTTTCAACGCCTGTCGCTTGAGAAACTGCGTCGAGATATCGAAGAACGATTCCGCCGCGTTGTTGGCATCGACGATCTTGCCGTCGGGCGCGACCAGAAAAATCGGATGCGGCAATGCATTGAAGATCGCCTGATTGTCCGGCGGCAACGCACGAGGCTCGATGGCAACACGCGTCATGCGGCGGCGCTCCATGCGAAGTCGTCGAAGGCTTCGCGCAGCTGCCGATGCACGCTGGCGACGCTCTCGGAAGTGAGGATTTTCTGCCGCCAAATCTTGAGGCGATTTGATGGCGCGGCGGAAAATCTTGCGGCGAAATCAAGGCTCCAGCCGAGATGCTTGCGAGCGTGTTTCGCCCCGATCCGCTCGCCGTAATGCCGGACCACGTCCTCGTAGAGTGCGCAGGCATAATCGAGCTGCTGCGCCATCTCCGGCGGCGCCTCGACAGGACCGCCGGCAAGCCGGCGACCAATCTGACCGGGTAGCCACGGCTGGCCCTGCGCGCCGCGCCCGATCATCACCGCGTCGGCGCCCGAGAGTGCAAGTGCGCGCACGGCGTCGTCATAGGAGGTGATGTCGCCGTTGACGACCAGCGGCACGGTGATGGCTTCCTTGACCGCGCGCACCGCCGCCCAATTCGCTGTCCCCTTGTAGAACTGGCAGCGGGTGCGGCCATGCACCGCGATCAGCTTCACGCCGGCGGCCTCGGCGCGGCGCGCAAGCTCAGGCGCGTTGAGCGAAGCATGATCCCAACCGAGCCGCATCTTCAGCGTCACGGGCACCTTCACTGCCGCGATGGTCGCCTCGATCAAGGTCAGCGCGTGATCGAGATCGCGCATCAGGGCCGAACCGGATTGGCCGCCGGTGACGTGGCGCGCCGGGCAGCCCATGTTGATATCAATGATGTCAGCGCCAGCGGCCTCCGCGATCCGCGCGCCTTCGGTCATCCAATGTGCCTGACAGCCGGCAAGTTGCACGACATGGGGGCCGAGCCCGGTCGCCTCCGCCCGGAGCAAGGTCATCGGCCGCCCCCGCGCCAGATCGTCGCTGGCGGTCATCTCCGAGACGACTAGCCCCGCGCCCAGCGCCGCCACCTGCCGGCGGAACGGCACGTCCGTAATCCCCGACATCGGCGCGAGCAGCACCCGATTGGCGATTTCGACATCGCCAATCTTGAGCGGTGGAGCCATAGACGGTGTCGGGTCGATCAAAACGATGCCTCGCTGACTAGAACGTCGCGTTGTGAATGCAGATAAGCTCAATTAATGGGCACAACAGGATTGTGCCTACATTTTATCCAAGAACCCGGCTTTTGCAAGTGCGCCGCACAATCGGGCAGCGGCCCGGCAGGTCATAATGTGCCCGAAGGGCGAAAAGCTGCTGTTTTCGCTGTCTAACGTGCTATGGGGCTGTCGTCGCGCGCCGCGCGATCCAGTTCCATTCAGACTTTGCCGTAGCCTTACTGATCCATGCCGACACCGAATCGAACCGCCGTCATCATCGTCGCCGCCGGGCGCGGCCTCCGCGCCGGACCGGGCGGACCCAAGCAATACCGCACGCTGGGCGGGCGCAGCGTCATCTCGCGGGCGATGGCAGCGTTTTGCGACCATCCGCAAATCGCCGCCGTGCAGCCGGTGGTCAATCCCGACGACATTACGATTTTCAACCAGGCGGTTGGAAACATCCGGGCGCTGGCACCGGTCAACGGCGGCGCGACACGGCAGGCGTCGGTGCGTGCCGGACTTGAAGCTCTGGTCGCGACCGCGCCGGACATCGTGTTGATCCACGACGCCGCGCGGCCATTCGCCAACGATGCGCTGATCGCGCGCGCCATTGAAGCCGCAACAAAGACCGGCGCCGCCGTGCCGGTGATCCCGGTCACCGACACCATCAAGCAGGTCGATGCCGGAGGCCATGTCGACGCCACGCCGGAACGCGCAAAACTGCGCATCGCGCAGACGCCGCAAGCTTTCCGCTACGATGTTATTCTCGAAGCACACCGCCGCGCCGCGCGCGAAGGCCGCGACGATTTCACCGACGATGCCGCGCTCGCCGAATGGGCGGGATTGACGGTAGCAACCTTTGAAGGCGATCCTGCCAACATGAAGCTGACGACCCCCGAAGATTTCGCCCGCGAGGAAGCGCGCCTCGGCGCCGCGCTCGGCGACATCCGCACCGGCACCGGCTACGACGTTCACGCCTTCGGCGATGGCGATCACCTGATGCTGTGCGGCGTCCGCGTGCCGCACAATCGAGGTTTCCTTGCGCATTCGGACGGTGACGTCGGCCTGCACGCGCTGGTCGATGCCATTCTCGGGGCGCTCGCGGACGGCGACATCGGTTCGCACTTTCCGCCCAGCGACCCGCAGTGGAAAGGTGCGGCCTCGCGGATATTCGTCGAGCACGCGGCGGGGATCGTGCGTGCCAAGGGCGGCCGGATCGCCAATGCCGATATCACGCTGATTTGCGAGGCGCCGAAAATCGGCCCGCACCGGGAGAAAATGGTGGAAGCGCTTTCCGCCATGCTCGGCATCGCGGCCGCCCGCATTTCGGTGAAGGCGACGACGAATGAAAAGCTCGGCTTCATCGGCCGTAGCGAGGGCATCGCCGCGATCGCGACCGTCAGCGTCATCTATCCGGGCGGCGTACCGGCATGAGCGATCGCCAAGAACTCGCGCGGCAGGTTCTGGCGGCCTGCGAGGAACGCGGCATCATGCTGGCGACCGCCCTCATGTACGCCCTGTCCTATGCCTGCTACCTGGGCCTGGCCTGGCGCGTGCGTCCGGAGAAGAGGGAAGAAACATGACCGCCGACCGGATCGACCTGATGATCGTGATCCATTCGCTGCGGGGCGGCGGCGCCGAGCGCGTGGCCGTGGACCTGGCCGCCGGCTGGCTGGCGCGCGGCTGCCGGGTCATGATCGTGACCCAGACGGACGACCGCCAGGATGCCTATCCGCTGCCGGACGGCGTGCGGCGCCAGGCCCTGGGGCTGGCCGGGGACAGCGCGGGCCCCGTGGGCGCCCTGTGGGGCAATCTGCTGCGCGTCCTGGCGCTGCGCCGGCTGGTGCGGCGCCATCGCCCGTCCGTCGTGCTGGGCATGATGACCCGGGGCTCGGTCCTGGCGGTGCTGGCCGCCCGCGGACACAGCCGCGTGATCGCCACCGAGCACGCCCACCCGCCCAGCCTGCCGCTGCCGGCGTTCTGGGAACGGCTGCGCCGCTGGGCCTATCCGCGCGCCGACGCCGTCGTCGCCCTGACCCGGGGGACGGCGCAGTGGCTCGACGAGCACCTGCCCGGCGTGCGCGCCCAGGTCATCCCCAATGCCGTGCGCTGGCCGCTGGCCGACGGCGAGCCGGTCCTGGAGCCGCCGCGCGCGCCCGGCCGCCGCCGGCTGCTGGCCGTGGGCAGGCTGCATCCGGTCAAGGGCTTCGACGGCCTGTTGCGGGCCTTCGCCCAGCTGGCGGCGCCGTTTCCCGACTGGGACCTGACCATCTTGGGCGAGGGCGAGCAGCGCGGGGAACTCGAAGCCCTGCGCGACGAGCTGGGCCTGGACGGGCGCGTCAGCCTGCCGGGGCGCGTCGGCAACATGGCGGCCTGGTACGGCGCCTCGGACCTGTACGTGCTCAGTTCCCAGGCGGAAGGCCTGTCTAACACCCTGATCGAGGCCATGGCCTGCGGCCTGCCGTGCGTGGCCA
>JAFKKM010000148.1 GCA_017305555.1 Hyphomicrobiales bacterium
GGGACGACGGGACTTGCGTCCGGGCCTTCGCACCGCCTTCCCGGAGGATGTTATAGCGCGTCCAGACAAAGGGGAAACCGGTCGCGGAAAGAAATCCCGACAAAAGAAGAGGTTAGAGGCATGGGCGGAGAGCTGCGGGCGGTCGTTCAGCTCGCAGTCAGGTAGCGCCATCCATAATTACGGCACAGTCATTCGTAACCATTTGGCAAGCAATGATGGTTACCAAATTGTCAATCTTTCGAGGATTTCAGACCCGTGAGCGAACATATGGCCGATCAGAATCGAGACGATCGCATTGAGCCTACTGTCAATGACGTCACCGCCAATTCCGAGTCCGCCAATGCCAAGCCTGCCGAGTCCGTCGCGGCATCGTCGGACGTAGCCGCGGGACAGGACAAGTCGGTCGCGCCCGAGGGGCAAGCCAAGGGAGAGGCCAAGAGTGAAGCGAAGCCTGCCGCAGCCGAGCAGCCTGCGGCGAAACCGACCGGTAGCCACATCATGGTGCTGCCCCCGACGCGCGATGGCGATTGGAATGCGCGCGGCGAGGAAGCTGCCGCCGCTCAGGGGGCGGCAAAGCCCGGTCTGTTCGGCAAGCGCCGGCTCGGCGCGATGGCCGCGATCCTGGCGCTAGCAGCGGTTGCGGGCGTGGTCGGTGGATCGCTGGCAACAGCCGCGTTCGGACACCGCTCGGTCGACAAGAGCAATTCGGCCACGCAGCAACAGGTTCAAGCGCTCAATGAGACGATCGGAAAGCTCAACGCCGAAGTCGCTGCATTGAAGGCGAGCGCCGAGCGTTCCGCCAAGTCGGACGCTTCGCAACTGGCGAAGATCACCGACCGGGTCGAGAAGGTCGAGAAGGCGCAGGTCGAGCCCGCCGCCAAACTCGCCAAGCTCAGCGAGACCGTCGAGAAACTCCGTGTTGCCGCCGTCACGCCTGCCGCGCCGGCTGCCGCCAAGGAAAACGCGAAGGAGACCACGGCCTCGATTCCGACGCCGGTAGCCGCGCCGAACAGGACGCCCGAAGCTCATCGGCTGCCTACTGTCGTCGGCTGGCGCATTCGCAACGTCGGCAACGGTGGCGCACTGGTTGAAGGGCGCGATGGGCTCTACGAAGTGTATGCGGGCGATCCGCTGCCCGGCCTCGGTCGCGTCGATGCCATCCGCAAGCAGGATGGCCGCTGGGTGGTTGTGACCGGCAAGGGCCTGATCGTCGGGCGATAAGCCAAGACGTCTTCGCCTCCGCGAAGCCATGAAGCGCCGGTTCTGATGTCGTCAGAGCCAGAAAGACTCTAGACTTGCCTTCCGGCGTTGCCATGGAAGGCGCTGCGCGATGAAGTCGCCGCGAAACATCTTGCGCTATGTTGGATTGACGTTCGCAACTCTTCTGCTGAGCGGCGGCGTGCAATCCGCCTTCGGTGATGCGCTGACCGGCGGCACCGCCATCACCGATGCGGCTGCGTTGCGCGAACTCGATCTGCCGCAGGCCACCACTGGATTCAGCCTGCGTCGGATGCTTGATCCCGGTGGGTCGGCGAGCGCGAATTTGCCGAACGACGAACTCTTTGCGCTCCCGATGATGTTGCCGGTCCGGCAGGCAATCGATCGCGACATCGATGCGTATGCCGTACGGCATCGCACAGACCTTTCGGATCAATCGCGCGATGCCGACAATCGAAACGATCTGCAATTGTTCGATCGTGACTTGCTTTATTCGTTGCGGACGCGTTTCGCTCTGGCGGGAATCGTCAATCGGATGGATCGGGCGTTCGTCTCGCCGCAAACGTGCGGCGATATCCGGCTGATCTATCGGCTGGTGCGGACCGAGCCTCGCGCGGACGAACCTGTCCGTTTGCCAATGACCTTGAATGTCGTGCTGGCGGCGGCAAATCCAACCGATACCGCCACATCGCGCGATACAGCCTGCGCTGAAGTCGCGCGGCGATGGCTGGCGATGCAGGATGAAGCGCCGGCAGGAGCCGCGCTCGTCCGCCGCTTGACCGAAGCGGACGGACCGCTTTCGTTGCTTCAGCCGTCGCAACTGATCCGGATCGAACTGAATTTGCAGGTCGGGCATCAGCCGACGTCGGAAACGCAAGCCTTCCGAACCGATTATCTGATGAAGGTTTTCCGGTACGATCGGGCAGCCCAAAAATTCGACGAGGCGCCGCTCGAAAACCAGATCGACCGCGATCGTATTCTTGCGGACGCGAATCTCAAAGCCGAACTCGTTAAATGGCTGTTAGAGCCCGAACATCTCAGCGCGCTCGACCATGGCACGCTTCTCGTGCCGGAGAAATTCCTCGCGCGCTCGGTCATCGCCTCAACGCCGGTGGGCTTTGTGAAATCGAACATGCAGCCGGAATTCGGATTGGTTCAATCCTCGAATATCGACAAGCGAGCGGCGTTCAGGGGGCGCGATGTCGTTACCGCGTTGAAGAGGGCCGTGGAAAGTGGCGTCGTGTTTGCCAATATTCGTTCGGTCGCCGGATTCGAGCGGCGATTGAATGACATCACCTGCGCGGGATGTCATCAAACCCGCGGCATCGGCGGCTTTCATTTCCCCGGCGCCGATTGGATGTCGCCCGCGCCAACCACTGTTGCGAACGTCCCCGCTTCGCCGCACTTCATCGGCGATCAGCCACGTCGCCGCGATATTCTGAGAGCCTTCCGTGACGGGCGCGCGCCGGACTTTTCGCGCGGCTTCGCCAGCCGACCGCAACTGCGTGGTGACACGGCGTTACTTGGGACCGAGTATTACGACGGCTGGGGTGCGCATTGTTACGATGCGCGCGTGCGTGGTTCAGCGGATCGCAGCTTCCAGTCGTGGACGTGCGCGAAGGGGCTATCGTGTCAAGTGATTGGTGGTGCGGATCACTCGGAACGCATGGGCATGTGCTTCGTTAGTTCGTCTGCAGGAGAGTACGGCGATGAACGACGTCGAGCGGGACTCAAAACAACGCGACCGGCAGATCGCGCAAAATGAAGACGCACGACAAGTCGGTAGCAATATTCGCCTCAGCACCTGGGCGATAATCGCTGCAGCCGCGATCATCTTGCTTGGCTGGCTTTGGATGCGCCATTAGTGCATCCATCATGCCCACCTGAAAATATCTTATCCGATGACACCGGAGCTGCGCAGGTTGCGGATGTCGTCCTCGGCGTAGCCCGCCTGCCGCAACACTTCGTCGCTGTGCTCACCGATCTTCGGCGGAAGTCGAGGCTGCCGCTTGTTGCTGCCATCGATCCAGATCGGACTGTTGATGGTCAGCGTGGTCTCGCCTGCGAACGGGATCAGTACGTCGTTCTCGCGCATCTGCTTGTCCTGCGGAATGTCGTCGAGGATGCCGACCACGCCGAACACCAGGCCGTTGCCGTCGAGCGCGGCACGCCATTCGGCGAGATCGCGCGTGGCGAAGATACCGTCAAATATCTTGATGAGTTCCAGCGACCGGGCATGACGATCGGCCTTGGTCGCGAAGCGCGGATCGGTGGCAAGGTCCTCCCGGCCGAGGCAGCGCGCCAGCGCCGGCCATTGCTTTTCCTCGTTCAGCAACGACAGGATCAGCCAGCGGCCGTCGCGGCATCGATAATGATTGGTCACAGCATTCAGTGCATGTTCGCGCGGTCGTCGCGGCTGGAATTGCGCACCGCACAGTTTGGCTTGCGCCAGCACGCCGCTGGCCCAGACGCCGTTGGCCATCAGGTTGGATTTGACGTGCGAGCCCTGGCCGGTCTTCTCGCGCTTGTAGAGCGCGGTGACGATGCCGCTGTAGAGCGCCATGGCGCAGGGATGGTCGCCCATGCCGGCCACCGAGCGCGCCGGCGTGGTTTCCTCGTCGGCGCGCACCAGGTCCATCAGGCCGGAGCGTGCCCACCATGCGTTGCTGTCGAAGCCGGGTTTGTTGGCCTCTTCGCCAGTCTCGCCGTAGCCGGTGAAGGACGCGTAGATCAGTCGCGCATTGAGCGGTGCGATATCGTCATGGGTGATGCCGAGCCGCTTGCGGACCGCCGGGGGAAAGTTGGTGATGAAGACATCGGCTTCCTTCACCAGCCGATACAATATGGCACGGCCATCCGGCTTGGAGAGATCGAGCGCGAGGCTCTTCTTGTTCCGTCCATCCAGCATCCAGGCATAGTTCTGGTCGCTGATAGGATAACCGGGAAGATTCGGCAGGTTGCGATAAGGATCGCCGGCGCCCGGCGGCTCGATCTTGATGACGTCGGCACCGAAGTCCGACAGCACCGTCGCGGCGGCGGGCGCCGCGATGAAGCTTGCACAATCCAGAACCTTGAGGCCGTCGAAGATACCGTTTTCCATGGTCGCGCTGCACCGTTGTTTTCAGGCCGGATCGGGTCCGGCGGCTCCGCTCATTGCGGCGGATTCGATGCGGCATTTGATCCGCGTTGCGTCGCCCGTGCAACCGTTCTGATCAAGGTGGCGGCATTGTTCGCGTCCCGGAAATTGGATCGCGGGCGTGTTAGCGGTCGGCGGAGGCGGCGGGCTATTGCAGCCATGCCACGCTCCCGATCCGAATGATGCACAGGGTCGGCGGCTATATTGGCAGGCGAGGTGCCTTTCGCTAGCGTTCGGTCATGACCGCTATTCGAGAAACTGCTTCAGTCATGCCTGCGAAACGGCAAAGCCGCGCGCGACGTCGATTGTCGGCGTTGTGCCAGTGGACGCGACGTTGCATGGCGGTCGCCGTCACGGTTGTGTGCTTCGGCGCGCCATCGTATGCGGCGTCGCTCAGTGCGCCGGTCGCCCAGCTCTACAGTTCCGTGTCGATCTTTCCGCCATCGGCCAACAGCATGACGGTGTGCTACGGCTTCGTCTGCCGCCGTCGCGAGACGTTCAGTTTTGCGGCTGGCGACCGGCGGGCGTTGACGCATATCATGGCCGCGGGACGATCGTCGGCGGCTGCGGAGCGCGCTGCGGTGCAGAGGGCCGTCGTCTGGTTCGATCGTCGCATTGGCCCCGTGCTCGGCACCGACAAGCGCGTCGCCCGTGCTGATTTCCGAGCCCGTGACGACGCGCACAATTTCGATTGCTGGGACACAACCCGCAACACCACCAGCCTGCTGCTGATCTTGCAGGGCTGGAAGCTGTTGAAATTCCACACCGTCGGCGATCCGCATTATCGCGGCAACGTGGTGGCGTTGCAGACCCCGCACAACACCGCGGTGCTGGTCGAACGCGCGACGCGCGCCGAATGGGTGGTCGATCTATGGCCGCGCGGTTACGGTCAGAAGCCGGACGTGATGTCGGTCGCGGCCTGGGTCAAGGAAGATTGAATGCGATTTGTCTTGTCGCAGATCGTTGACGGCGCGTAACGCGACGCCATCGATGCAGATAGAGCGATGCAGATACGGAAAAGGGTCCGGTTCAACAGCAATTGAACCGGACCCTTTGTCCAGAAGCGAAAGAGCATTAGCTCGAAGTTGATTTGCGTCTCGCCTTGCGTTGTTCTCGCCGGCCGTCATGCGACACATGCGATGCGAGGAGACGCGCGAGGATCAGACCTTCAGATTTTCCGCCGAGGTCTTGCCGCGATTCGCGACTTCTTCGTATTCGACAGTCTGGCCTTCATTGAGCGTCGAGAGCCCAGCCTTCTCCACCGCCGAAATATGAACGAACACGTCCTTCCCGCCAGAGCTGGGCTGGATGAATCCGTAGCCCTTGGTCGGGTTGAACCACTTCACAGTGCCTTTAGCCATTAGGTCGTCTCCGCAGGATAAAACGATCACAATCAGTCGGTCCCCGGAAACCGGCTTTTCCGACGGCGGGGAGGATACGCGGAATATAGCGATCTTGATAGCCCCAAACGCACCCGGGCGGTTTGGGGCGGCGCATGGGGCTATCGGCGGTCGGTTTGCTCGCTCGAACAGGGTATCGACCAGCGTCGGCGCGTGCCGTTTGGCTGCAAAGCAGCACTTGCTTCCAAGAAATTTCTCAATAGGAAAACATCATGCTCGAACAAAAAGATAAGCCGATCTCAGGTGCCGATCACCGGCGCGGGGGACGCCGCCTTGTTGTCCAGCAGGCGAGCCAGCACCGATGATTTGGTTACGGCGTGGATCCGCATTGTGCCGGCGCGGCCGCGAATGACGGCATCCTGCGCCGGCAGGGCGTCGGGCGGCAGCCCCGCCCGCTGATGAACCTCCTCGGACAGGATGGTCTCGCAGCCGAGCACCTTGGTCATGTCCTGCAAGCGCGCGGCGACATTCACCGCGTCGCCCAGCGCGGTAAAGACCATATGGTCGCTATTCCCGATATCGCCGACGATCACCACGCCGCCATGGATGCCGACACCGAACCGGATCGGCTCGCGGCCGTCATGCACCAGTACCTGATTGAGGTCGTCAACATCGGCCGCGAGCCGCGCCGCGGCCCGCAGCGCCTGACGACAGGCCGTCTGCGGATCGGTGGTCAGTCCGAACAGCGCCAGTTGGCCGTCGCCGTAGAGTTGGTTGGGTTGGCCGCCGGACGCGGTCACTGCCTGCGACACCACGTTGAGGAACTGGTTGACGACATACACCGTGTCGAATGGCAGCAGTTTTTCGGCGAGCTTGGTCGAGCCGCGCATGTCGATGAACATGCTGACGAGGTAACGCTCCTGGCCCGTCCGCAACGGATTGGCGCGCCGTGGATCGGTCGCCGATACTTGGGGAATGAACATGCGGACGAATGAAATGTCCGAGGTCGGCCGCAACTGACAGGCGAGGCGGATCGCCGGATCGTCGGTTGCGCCGACGCGATCGAGCACGAACGCCTCGCGCTTCGACGGTGGCGGTAGTTCATCGAGGCCGCTGGTGACGCGAATGCGGCAGGTCGAGCAGCGGGCGCGGCCGCCGCAGACGCTGGCGTGCGGCACCTTGTTACGGATGCTGGCCTCAAGCACGGTCAGACCGCGCGGCACGCGGATGGTTCTGCCATCGTCATAGGACAGTCGGATCAGGCCGCCACGCCGCTCGTGCAACAGCCGCGCGCCGCGGCCGACGATCATCAGGCCAAGCAGACCGAGATATCCCGCAAGGAAATAGGTGACGACCTGATCGAGAAATTGCTGGTGAGGAGCCGTATCGGCATGCGGCGGCATCAGGTTGTCGGCCTGCCATTGCTGGGACTGGCTCTGTTGTTCGACGGTGCGCCCGCCTTGATAGAAGCCGATCATCGCGAGCGTCGGCAGCACGACCGCGCAGGCGAGCCAGAACGGTGCCGTGGCCTTGAATAATCGTTTTGGCCAGAGCCAGAAATAAAAGCCGATGCAGCCGTGGACCCAGGCGACGTTGAGAACTCCCAGCATCAGCCAGAGCCGTCCCCATGACGCGACCCAGTTGGCGTAGAGTACCTGCGGATAAAGTTTTTCGGTGTCGTACAAGGTCTGGCTCAGGCGGATTCCGATGATGTGCGAAATGATCATCACCGGGATGCACAGGCCCAGTATCAGTTGCAGCGGCTCGATGCTGCGCCAGCGAAATTCCCGCCGCTCGTAAAGCGACCAGATGCCGAGGCCGGTATGGATGACAGCGGCGGAATAGAAGATCAGCGTGATCGGCGGGAATTGCCAGAACGTCGTGTGATAAAATACGCCCGCCGCAAGCGCCTCGGGCGAAATGATGCCGAGCGCGTGATTGAGGAAATGGCTGACCAGATAGGTGAACAGGATCAGTCCGCAGGTGAGGCGGACCTGACGCACGCCGATGCCGCGACCGAATTTGGCGAGAGGGGCGGTGGCGGGTGTTGGCATGTAATCCGAGGCTTGGTTTCGAGAGGAGGCTTGGTTTCAAGAGTCTCGGGTTTCAAGAGTCTTGAGTTTCGAGGGACGTGACGCTCCACCATTCTAGTTGCACTCGGTTCGGTGCGCTATGGCCCCGGCCGATGTGGCGGTTGTTGGCTGACGGAGCGGTTGGACTGCGATCCGATTGACACCTCAATCGGAGTCGGAAACAAAGCGGCCTGGGCTCGGCAAGCCGTGAAAGCGGGCCAATTCTGAAAGGGCCGGATGAGATATGCGCCGGAACGGCCTCCCGATGACCACCGCTTCGTCTAATCGCGATCGTCTACTCGTGCCGGGCGTGAGCCCTCGCCAGCTTGGCGGTGTCCTGCTGTTGATCGCGCTGATGACCGCGTTGCGGCTGATCTACGCCGGCGCCATCGATCTGCGCACGGACGAGGCCTACTACTGGACTTGGTCGAAAGAGAGCGTGCTATCGTTCCTCGATCATCCGCCGATGATCGCATGGTTCATTCGTTTCGGCACCGCGATCTTCGGCGACACCACGCTCGGTGTGCGTCTCGGCGGTATTGTCGCGATGTTCGTCACGCAGCTTTTACTCGCCGACATCGTGCGCCGGATCACGCGCGACTGGCGGGCCGTCGTGCTGGCGGTGCTGCTGCCGGAGGCCGCGGTCTATTACGGATTGTTGATGGCGAAGGTCGCGCCGGATACCGCGCTGATCGTGTTTGCGGTGGCGATGGTGTGGTCGCTGGTCCGCGTCGCGGAGACCGATGACGGTCGCTGGTGGCTGCTGGCCGGCGTGTTCGGCGGGCTGGCGTTGCTGTCGAAACTCACGGCGTTGATGCTGCTGCCCGCGGTCGCTGCTTTCGTGGTGGTGCCGGATTGGCGGCGGCGTTGGCTGCTCAGTCCTTATCCGTGGCTGGCCGCGCTGATCGCACTGGCACTGTTTTCGCCAGTGCTGATCTGGAACGCCATGCACGATTGGGCGTCGTTCAAGTTCCAATTCGTCCGCGCCACCGTTGCGCCGCCGTTGTCGCTGGCGCGGTTCGGTGAGTTTCTCGGCCTGCAGTTCGCGCTGGTCGGCCCGGTGCTGCTGCCGGTGACGCTGTCCGGCGTCGGATTCATGTTGTGGCGCGGCTATCGACGGCGCGACGGCGTGGCGATCCTGTTATCGACCGCGGTAGCATTGCCGTTCGGCTATTTCCTGTGGCGCTCGCTGCGGCTACGCATCGGCGATACTTGGCCGATGTTCATGTGGCCGATCGGCTTTGCCGCCACCGCGATCAATGTCTGGTGGCTGCGCGCGCACGAGTCGCGATTGGCGAAATCGACTGCCGCGTGGGCTACGGCGGCGGTTGTGTCCGGCATCGCCATCGTGATGATGACGTTCTTCTACTATGTGGTGAGCGACAAGCCGTGGCTCGGCCGGCTCGATCCCGGCGGGTCGGAAGCGGGTTACGAACAGGTTGCCGCGCGCGTTGAGGCGGAGATGGAGGCGGTTGGCGCGACGTGGATCGCAACCACCGATTATCGCACTTATGCGATGCTGCGCTGGGAGTTGAAGGATCGCGTCCCGGTGATCGAGATCAACGAACGTGCGCGTTTCATCGGTTTCAAGGACCCCGGCATGGATCGCATTCGTGATCGTACCGGCCTTTACGTCGTGCGCCAGTCGGATGCCGATAATCCGCTGTGGGCGCTGACCTCAGCGAAACGCGAGTCGTTGGCCGACGTGGTTCGAAGCTGGCGCGGCATCGCAATGGAAACCTATGCGCTCGGCAAGCTAACTGGGTGGACGCCGGACCTGTCGCCGCCACCCGATACGCCGTTCTATCGCTGGCATCTGTTGGCGGACGAAGGTCTCAACGCTCGTTGATCCGCGCCGGCTCCGTTGTCGGTGCGTCGCCCTCGCGCTTCGACAGCAGGTCCTTGGCGAGGTCGCTGAGCGCCGGTCGCGGCAGTGCGTTGAACGGCAGCGGGCGCGTCACGTCGATGGCGGCAAGCCCGAGCCGTGCCGTGAGCAGGCCGTTGAGAATGCCTTCGCCGAGCCGCTGCGAGAGTTTTGCCGCGACGCCATGGCCGAGCATCTGCTGAATCAGGCTGTCGCTCGCCGCCATGCCGCCGGTAATGGCGAGATGCGAGATCGTGTGACGCATCAGGCGGATCATCCCGAGTGTACCCGGCCGTCCGCCGTAGAGCAGCGCCAGTTGCCGCACCAGTCGCAACGCGGCGGCCAGCACGAAGGCAACGTCGATCAGCGCACGCGGGCTGATTGCGGTGACGATGGAGACGCGCTGCGCCGCTACCGACACCAGCCGCCGCGCCTCGCGGTCGAGCGGGGCCATCAGCTCGCGCTCCGCGAGCTTCAGCATGTCGGCGCCGTCGATGATGTCGTCGCGATGGCTTTTCAATGTGGCGCGGGCGCGGGCGAGCGCCGGATTGCCCTGCGCGAGCTTGAGCAGATCGTTGACGATGGTATCGGCCTCGGGGCGACTGTCGCTGACGATGGCGGCGGTGGCGCGCTCGTGCAGCTTCTCGATGGTCGCGAGCCGTGCCAGTCCGAACGCCTCGCGCGCGACGATGACGATCAGCGCCAGCAGCGCCGCCGCAGCGAGCGCCGCGCCAAACCAGCCAAGCCCTTCGCTGCGGACGAACAGGTCCTCGATCAGGTTGGTGACGCCGAGCGCGGTGCCGAGCAGCAACAATCCGCCGACCGCGCCCCAGAACACGGTTCCCCACCCCGAGCGG
>JAFKKM010000149.1 GCA_017305555.1 Hyphomicrobiales bacterium
GGTGTTCACGGCGCTGGCGCTCGTCACCGGCTCGCTCTGGGGCAAGCCGATGTGGGGCACATGGTGGGTGTGGGATGCCCGGCTCACCTCGGTCTTCGTGCTGTTCCTGATGTATCTCGGCATCATCGCGCTCAGCCGCGCCTTCGCCGATCCCGCGAAAAGCGCGCGGCCGGTGGCGGTGCTGACGCTGGTGGGCTTCATCAACATCCCGATCATCAAGTTTTCCGTCGATTGGTGGAACACGCTGCATCAACCGGCGTCGGTGCTGCGCATGGGCGGCTCGACGCTCGACAAGGCCTTCCTGATTCCCTTGCTGGTGATGGCGGTCGCGTTTTCGCTATTGTTCATCACGCTGCATCTCGCCGCGATGCGCAACGAGATCCTGCGCCGCCGCGTCCGCGCGCTGCAAATGCAGCAAGCCAGCCAGCCGCGAGCCTGATCCGATGTCGCTCGGTCCCTACGCCTCCTTCATCGTGTGGTCCTACCTGCTGGTGGCACTGGTGGTGCTGATCCTGATCGGCTGGATCGCGCTCGACTATCGCCAGCAGCGCGCACGGCTGCGCGAGCTTGAGGCGCGCGGCGTGACGCGCCGCTCCGGCCGCGGCGCGGCGGACCTGTCATGAGCGAAACGCCGCGCGACATGGCACCGCCGAAACGACGTTGGCTGATGGCACTACCGCTCGTCGCCTTTGCGGCGCTGGCGGCGCTGTTCTGGGTCCGGCTCGGCGATCGCGACGTCTCGCGGATTCCCTCGGCGCTGATCGGACGCCCTGCGCCGCAAACCACATTGCCCGCGCTCGACGAGCTGACACGCAACGGCGCGGCGGTGCCGGGCATCGCGCCGGACATCTTCAAGAGCAAGGTCAGTCTTGTGAACGTCTGGGCCTCGTGGTGCGTGCCGTGCCACGAGGAAGCGCCGCTGCTCACCGCGCTCGCCGGCGACACACGCATCCAAATCGTCGGCATCAACTACAAGGACAAGGCCGACAACGCACGGCGCTTCCTCGGCCGCTACGGCAATCCGTTCAGCCATGTGGGGGTGGACGTCAACGGCCGCGCCGCGATCGAATGGGGCGTCTACGGCGTGCCGGAAACCTTCATCGTCGGCCGCGACGGCAAGATCGCCTACAAGCTGATCGGCGCCATCACGCCGGAGAACATCGACAAGGTGCTGAAGGTCGAGATCGAGAAGGCGCTGAAGGCGGGGTCGTAAGGCTACGAGGGAAGCTTCTCCCCGCGTCATTGCGAGCGGAGCGAAGCAATCCAGAAAGCAACAAAGCAAGAACTGGATTGCTTCGTCGCTGACGCTCCTCGCAATGACGGAGAAACATTGCGAAGTTCTTCTCACCCCTTCCCGACATCGCCCTCGCGGGCGTCGCTGGATTCCAGCGTCGCGGGCTCGCAACTGTAGCGCTTCACCAGCGGCATTTGCAGCATCGCGAACACCATGGTGATCGGAATCACGCCGAACGCCTTGAAGGCGACCCAGAAGTCGGTGGTCTGCGTGCGCCAGATCACTTCGTTCAACAACGCCATGGCGACGAAGAAAAATGTCCAGCGCAAGGTGAGCTTGCGCCAGCCTTCCGGCGTCAGGTTGAACATCTGATCGAACAGGATGGCGATGAAGGAGCGGCCGAACAACAACCCGCCGCCGAGCACCGCAGCGAACAGGCCGTAGATGATGGTCGGCTTGACCTTGATGAAGGTCTCGTCGTGCAGCACCAGGGTCAGCGTGCCGAACACCAGCACGATGACGCCGGTGACCAGTGCCATCACCGGGATATGCCGTGTCACCATCCACGACGCGATCAGCGCCACCACGATCGCGACCATGAAGGCGCCGGTGGCGACGAACAGGTTGAATTTGGCATTGGCGAAGAAAAAGATCAGCAGCGGGCCGAGCTCGGTCGCCAGCTTGAACATCGGATGCGGCTGCTTCTTGTCCATGCTCAGTTCTCGATTCCCGCAATCGCCTTGGCGAAATCCGCCGCAGTGAACGGCGACAGATCGTCGACGCCTTCGCCGACGCCGATGAAATGCACCGGCAGCTTATACTTCTCCGCAAGCGCCACCAGAATGCCGCCCCGCGCGGTGCCGTCGAGTTTCGTCATCACAAGACCAGTGACGTCAGCAGTGCGATGGAACGCCTCGACCTGCGACAGCGCATTCTGGCCCACCGTGGCATCGAGCACCAGCAGCACCGCGTGCGGCGCGGTGGCGTCCACCTTGCGCATCACGCGAATGACTTTCTCGAGTTCGCTCATCAGCTCGGATTTGTTCTGCAAGCGGCCGGCGGTATCGATCAGCAGCACGTCGCTGCCCTCGGTCTTCGCCGTCGTGAGCGCATCGAATGCGAGGCCGGCGGCATCGGAGCCCTGCGGCCGCGCGATCACCGGCGCGCCGGTGCGCTCGCCCCACACCTTCAATTGCTCGATGGCCGCCGCGCGAAACGTGTCGCCTGCAGCCAGCATCACCTTGCGGCCTTCCGCCGCGAAGCGCGAGGCGAGCTTGCCGGTGGTGGTCGTCTTGCCGGAGCCGTTGACGCCGACCATCAGGATCACGAACGGCTTCTGCGCGGGATCGACGACGAGCGGCTTCGCCACCGGCATCAACACCTTCTCCACTTCGGTCGCGACCACGCCCTTGACCTCCTCGGCCGAGATCGCCTTGTCGTAACGGCCGTGGCCGACGGCCGCGGAAATCCGCGCCGCCACGTCGGAACCGAGATCGGCGCGCAGCAGCACGTCCTCGATATCCTCGAGCATGGCGCGGTCGAGCTTGCGGCGGACCACCAGATCCGCGACCGCGGTTCCCAATGAGGCCGAGGTGCGCTTGAGGCCGCTGGAAAGCCGGCGCCACCAGCTCTGTTTCGGTTGGTCAGGATTGTTGTCGCTCATAGCGGGAATGCTCTAAACACTTTGCGCCACAAACGAAAGCCGCCACGGGCGTGATCCCGAAAAGTGGATACCGGTTTTCGGACAAGATCATGCCCCAGAGAAAATGCTCCGATGGACACCCCGCAACTCAGCGCCGAGGACATCCAGGCCCGCGTCCTGCATCGCGACGGCCTGATGCTTGTGATCGACAAGCCCGCCGGCCTGCCGGTGCATCGCGGGCCGAAAGGCGGCGCGAATCTCGAAGATTCGTTCGACGCGCTGCGCTTCGGCCTGCCGCGCCCGCCGGTGCTGGCGCATCGGCTGGATCGCGACACCTCGGGCTGCCTGGTGCTGGGACGCCACCGCAAGGCCACCGCCTCGCTGGGACTGCTGTTCAAGCACGGCAAGATCGACAAGACCTACTGGGCCGTGGTCGAAGGCGGCCCGCTTGAAGATGCGGGCGTCATCGACATTCCGCTCGGCCGCCTCAACGCCGAACGCGGCTGGTGGCAGAAACCCGATCCCGAGGGACAACCGGCGCTGACCAACTGGACAGTGCTGGGGCGCGGCGACGGGCTGACATGGCTCGCGCTCGAACCGGTCACCGGCCGCACCCATCAATTGCGTGTGCATTGCGCGGCGAGCGGTTGGCCCATCGTCGGCGACAACATCTACGGCACGCAGGCAAGTCTACGCCGCCTGCGCAACGAACCATTTGTCCCGCGCTTCGGCGAACCGTCGCTGCATCTGCACGCGCGCGAGATCGTGATTCCGCTGTCGAAAAACAAGCCGCCGGTGCGTGTGGTCGCACCCGCCCCATCGCATCTGCACGAGCGGCTCAAGGCGTGCAGTTGGAACGGGGAGTAGTTTGTCGTCATTGCGAGCAATAACCGTCGTTTCAGTTCGTCATGGCCGGGCTCGTCCCGGCCATCCACGTCTTCCTTCCTTGGATGCCATTTAAGACGTGGATGCCCGCGACAAGCGCGGGCATGACGCCGCGTTTACACGGTCAGCCGCGCGCCGTCGTGGCCTGTCATCGTCATGGCGCGCACTTCACCCGCAACACCATCCGCAATAACCACCGGCATGAAATGTTCGGTGCGGCCTTGGGTCGCGCTTTCGATCAGCACGTTCCGCGTCGCGCCGACCTCGGCATCAAGCCGTCGCCGCAACGCCGCTTCGCCGGTGGCGCGCAGGCGCTTTGCGCGTTCCTTGATGGTGCGTCCATCGACCTGCGGCATTCGCGCCGCCGGCGTGCCGGGACGCGGCGAGTAAGGAAAGACGTGCAGGAAGGTCAGGCCGCAGTCCTCGACCAATGACTGCGAGCGCGCGAACATCTCCTCGGTTTCGGTCGGAAAACCGGCGATGATATCGGCACCGAATACAATATCCGGCCGCAGCCGCCGCACCTCGTCGCAGAAGGCAACCGCGTCAGTGCGCGAATGCCGCCGCTTCATGCGCTTCAAAATCATGTCGTCGCCGGCCTGCAATGACAGATGCAGATGCGGCATCAACCGCTCGTCACTCGCGATGGCATCGAGCAAATCGCGATCCGCTTCGATGGAATCGATCGACGAAATGCGCAGCCGCCGCAACGCAGGCACATGCCTGAGGATACGCTTCACCAGCGTGCCGAGCCTGGGCGTGCCGGGCAGGTCCGCACCGTAGCTGGTAAGATCGACGCCGGTCAGCACGATCTCGGCATGGCCGCGCTCCACCAGCGCGCGCACCTGATCGATCACGCCACCCATCGGCACCGAGCGCGAATTGCCGCGTCCGTAGGGAATGATGCAGAAGGTGCAGCGATGATCGCAGCCGTTCTGCACCTGCACGAACACACGTGGCAGGCCTGTCTGGAATCCGTCAATCAGATGTGGCGCCATTTCGCGCACCGCCATGATGTCGGCGACGGCAATCTTTTCTTCGCTCGAAACGCCGAAATCGGCCGCGTGATCCAGCGCCACACGCGTATCGCGCCACGCCGCGCCATGCAGCTTGTCGTCGTTGCCGACGACACGCGCGACCTCGGGCATTGCCGCGAACATCGCGGCTTGCGTCTGCGCGGCGCAGCCGGTGACGACGATGCGCGCACCGGGCCGCTCGCGCTTCAATTTGCGGATCGATTGCCGCGCCTGCGCCACGGCCTCGTTGGTGACCGCGCAACTGTTGATGACCACGACATCGTCGACGCCGGCGCCTTCCGCCTCGCGGCGAATCACTTCGGACTCGAACGCATTGAGCCGGCAGCCGAAGGTGACGACGTCGACGCTCATGCCCCCACCCTACCCTCCCCCGCAAGCGGGGGAGGGATTAAGGGAGGGGGTGGCGAACAGCGCCGGATCGAAGCGGCCTTCGTATTCGAACGCGGCCGGCCCCGTCATCAGCACGTGATCGTCACTCTCGCGCCATTCGATGGTGAGTTCGCCGCCGGGCAAGGTCATGTTCACAATGCGGCCGGTGCGCTTCAGCCGCGCCGCCGCCACCGCCGTAGCGCAGGCCGCCGAGCCACACGCGAGGGTCGCGCCCGCCCCGCGTTCCCAGGTGCGCATTACGATGTGATCGCGATCGACGATATGCGCCAGCGTGATGTTGGCGCGCTCCGGAAAGATCGGATGGTTTTCCAGAAGCGGCCCGAGCCGTTCGAGATCGTAGGCATGGATGTCGTCCACCCAGAAGATCGCGTGCGGGTTGCCCATGCTGACCACCGACGGCGAATGCAGGATCGGCTTGTCGATCGGCCCGATCTGCAACTCGATGTAGCGGGTGTCGCGAAACTCTTCAGCCAGCGGAATGTCCTGCCAGCCGAACTTCGGCGCGCCCATATCGACCGTATAGAGATCGGCGACCGGCCCCTGCCAGCAGTTGATGAGGCCCGCGCGGGTCTCGAAGGTCAACGCCGGCTTGCCGGTGGCGGCAAAGGTCTGCCGCGCCACGCAGCGCATCCCGTTGCCGCAGGCGCCCGCTTCCGAGCCGTCATTGTTGTAGATGCGGACGAATGCCTCGGTGCCCGGCGCGCGCGGCGGCAGCAACACCATCAATTGATCGTAAGGGACGCCGGACGGCGAGCCGATGGCGCGGGCGTCATCCGCCGTGATTGCTGCGGCAGAGTCACGCAGGTCGAGCACGACGATCTCGTTGCCGATGCCGTTCATCTTGCTGAAGCTATGGTTGGCCAGCGCGCTCATCGCAAATTCCATATTTGTGCCGTGTTATATGGCGAACAGCGACGGATTGGCCAGTGGTCCCATTCATGTCCGGGACAGCTTCCATGCTTTACGAGGATGACAGCCCCGCGCGGGACGAAAACCGAATCGGCGTGTTAAGCATGACAATGGAACACCAGTTCAGCCGCTGGCCCGCCAATCCGGCCATGGAGACTTCGGAATGATTCGGTCCCTTCGCTTCGCCATGGTCGCTTTGGCCCCAGTGGCTGCTCTTGTGCTCGGTCCCACCGTCACGCTGGCACAGGCTCCGCCCGCGACCACCACGCCACCGGCAACATCGACCCCGACAACGCCCGCGCCCTCGGACACGACGCCGGCAACCCCCGCCCCGGCCGCGCCGACGCCGGACAAGCCGGACCAGACCGCGCCGACCACCGCCGCCCCCGCGACGCCCTCGCCGACGACGCCGCCGGCCAGCGCCACCGCGCCCGCTTCACCGCCGGCGACGCAGACCGCCGATCCCTTCGGCGAGGAGGTCACGCTGGCGCCGAAGACCGTGCTGATCTACACCGGCAACGCGACCTGGGATTCGGCGTTCGAAAGCCTGATGGACGCCTTCAAGGCGGTCTCCGGCCTGCTCGCCAAGCAGGGGATCACGCCTGCCGGCAACCCGATGATCGTCTACACCTCGACCGACGACAACGGCTTCGTGTTCCAGGCCGAGGTGCCGGTGGATCAGGAGCCGAAAAACCTGCCGAAGAACATGAGCATGGGCAAATCGCCGGAAGGCAAGGCACTGAAGTTCGTGCATCGCGGGTCTTACGACAACATGGACAACACCTACGAGGCGATCACCAATCATCTCGACGACAAGAAGCTCGAAGCGAAAGACCTGTTCATCGAGGAATACACCACCGATCCGCTGAAGACCGCGGAAGACAAGCTGGTGATCAACGTCTACGTCCCGCTGAAGTGAGAACCATGATCGCACCCCGCACCCTGACCGCCGCGCTTGCGGCCACCTTCCTGACTCTATCCGGAGCCGCGATGGCCGACACGACCTTGCCGCCGATGATTTCCGTCACCGGCGAAGCCACGGTGAACGCCACACCGGATCTGGCGCAGATCGACGGCGGCGTCACCACCGACGCCAAGACCGCGCGCGAGGCCAGCGACGCCAACAACGCCGCGATGGGCAAGGTGTTGCTCGCGCTGCAAGGTGCCGGCCTCGCCGAAAAGGATTACCAGACATCGCGGTTGTCGCTCTCGCCGCAATATGCCAACACCGGCCCCAACCGGAACGGCCCGCCGGTGGTGAGCGGCTATCGCGCCAGCAACCGCGTCACCGTCAAGCTGCGCGATGTCACCAAGGTCGCCGGCATCATCGACGCGCTGGTCGCGGCCGGCGCCAACGACATCGGCGGCATTCACTTCGCGGTGTCGAACACCTCGAAGTTGCTCGACGAGGCGCGGCCGAAAGCCATCGCGGACGCACGGCGCAAGGCGGAGATCTATGCGAAGGCCGCCGGCGTGACGCTGGGCGATCCGGTCAGCATCAGCGAAGGCGGCGCCATGCCGCCGATGCCGATGATGCGCACGGCCAAGATGGATTTCGCGGCGGCCCCGGTCGCACCGGGCGAAGAAACGCTGCACATCAATGTCAGCGTGTCGTGGGCTATCAAGGCCGCGGCGCAGTAGTCATCTGTCATGCCCGGGCACAGCCGTTCGAAGAACGGCGTCGCTTCGCTCGCCTATGTCCCGGGCATCCACGTTCTAAAGCGTGATCAGCTTGAATTGAAGCGCGTGTCGTCATCCTGAGGTGCGAGCGAAGCGAGCCTCGAAGGATCGCGGCCGTCGCCCTTCGAGACTGGCGCTACGCGCCAGCACCTCGGGGTGACGACATCAGATTCAACTTCGGAAAATGATGCTCTAGCAACCGACCTGCAAGAAAGACGTGGATGGCCGGGACGGGCCCGGCCATGACGGGTGGAGAGACTCCCTTAAATCTCCACCACCTGCCCCGGCTGTAACGCCATGAACGTCTCGGGTGCGATGCCGGCGGCGTCTCGCGCAACCTGCAACGCCGCGACCGGCGCGTCGATCGCTTCATCGGTCAGTTGAAACGTGCCGTGGTGATGCGCCAGCGCGCGCTCGGCGCCTGAGTCGGCAAACGCCTTCACCGCTTCCTCGGGGTTCATGTGCTGATCGCGCATGAACCAGCGCGGCTCGTAAGCGCCGATTGGCAGGATCGCCAGCCGGAACGGCCCGTGCGCGTCGCGCACGCGGCGGAAGTGGCCGCCGTCGCCGTAACTGGAATCGCAGACGACATAGAGATTGCCGGCGGGCGTCTTCAACACGAAGCTCGCCCACAGCGCCTTGTTGCGGTCGAACAGCCCGCGCGCCGACCAGTGCCGCGTCGGCACCAGCGTCACCGTGACGCCGTTGCCGAGTTCGACCTGTTGATGCCAGTCGAATGCCACGGCGCGGATCGCGGCGTCGGCCGCGCGCATGGTCACGTCGTTGCCGAGCGGCGTGATGACGCGCGGGGCGAACGCCGTCTGCAAGCGCGACAAGGTCGCCACGTCGAGATGATCGTAGTGACCGTGCGATACCAACACGGCGTCGATCGGCGGCAGCGCCTCGAAGGCGATGCCGGGATCGTTGTGGCGCTTCGGCCCGGCGAACGAGAACGGTGAGGCGCGCTCCGACCACACCGGATCGATCAGGATGTTGAGGCCTGCCACCTGGATCAGCCAGCTCGCGTGGCCGACGAACGACAGCCGGATGCCGGTCAGCACGCGGGGCGGCGGGGTGTCGGCGTGGGGGCTCGGCACCCAGTCCGGCCACTTGTGGCGCTCGCGATCGCCGCCGAACTGCCAGCGCAACACCTCGGCGAAGCTCTTGGGCGATGCCCCATTCGGATCGAAGAAGCGCAATCCGTCGAAGTGATCCGACACCGGCCCATTATAGGTTTTCATTAGAGAGGCCCAGAACGCGGAACCGCCAAGCGCGGCGGCAATGCCGGCCATGACAGCGAAAAACCGGCGGCGGGTGATTGTCATCGGCGGATTGGGCCAAAAATCTCGGGATTCGGCAAGACGGCGGCCACATCATTTCAAGCTATTGATTTTATGAAGCTTATCGCCATACCGCCCAACGCGTCACGCGCCCATTCCGTCAACTTTTGTTGACTTTGTCGGGCAACCGGCGTTTAACCGCCCAACTTCTCGGAAAGATGTTCTTTTCGACCCGCCGCCCGGCCCCTGAGACCGGAGGCCAACGCCCGACAGCGCTGTGCGCCCTCGGGCGCAAACGTGTTTTGTCTCTCCCTCGCCCCGCTCTTGCGGGGAGAGGGTTGGGGTGAGGGGCGCTTCGCCGCAGACGATGCGGATGAATTGAGCGCCGTGCCTTGCCCCTCACCCGCCGCGGAGACGCGGCGACCTCTCCCCGTAAAGGACGGAGAGAGGTAAAGAAGGAAAGCTGACGTGTTCGACAATCTGTCGGAAAAGCTTGGTGGCATTCTCGATCGGCTGACGCGCCGCGGCGCGCTGACCGAGGCGGACGTCGATGCGGCGATGCGCGAAGTGCGCCGCGCATTGCTGGAAGCCGACGTCGCGCTGGAGGTGGTGCGCAGCTTCACCGATCAGGTCCGCGAGCAGGCGGTCGGCGCCACCGTCGTCAAGTCGGTGACGCCGGGCCAGATGGTGGTCAAGATCGTCCACGACCAGCTCATCGCCACCTTGGGCTCGGACGGCCAGACCATCGACCTCAATGCGCCGGCGCCGGTGCCGATCATGATGGTCGGTCTGCAAGGCTCCGGTAAAACCACCACCACCGCGAAACTCGCCCGCCGCCTGACCCAGCGCGACAAGCGCAAGGTGCTGATGGCATCGCTTGACATCTATCGCCCGGCGGCGATGGAGCAGCTCGCCGTACTCGGCCGCGACCTCGAGATCGCGACGCTGCCGATCGTCGAAGGCCAGAAGCCGGAACAGATCGCGCGGCGCGCCATCGAGGCAGGCAAGCTCGGCGGCTACGACATCGTTCTGCTCGACACCGCCGGCCGCACCACGCTCGACGAAGACATGATGTCCGAGGCGGCGAACATCAAAGCCGCCGCGCATCCGCATGAAGTGCTGCTGGTCGCGGATGCGCTGACCGGTCAGGACGCCGTCAATCTCGCGCGCTCGTTCGACCAGCGCGTCGGCCTCACCGGCATCGTGCTCACCCGCGTCGACGGCGACGGCCGCGGCGGCGCGGCGCTATCAATGCGCGCGGTCACCGGCAAGCCGATCAAGCTGATCGGCACCGGCGAAAAGACCGATGCGCTCGAAGACTTCCATCCGGACCGTATCGCCGGCC
>JAFKKM010000011.1 GCA_017305555.1 Hyphomicrobiales bacterium
ACCGTGGTGACTACACTCGTGCGCTTTTCACTTTGCGCATGAGGCTGCGGACGCATCGTGCGTCCGGCGTTCCGCGCGCCCTCTTCTCAACGAGGGCGATGCTTCCCCGCAAAACTCGGGCGCATCGCGCCGCGAGATCGCGAAGCCGTATCCATTCCACGCTTCACGCGCTGTTTGACATTCGAATCCGAGCCACAAGCTGCGCGGAACAAGCGGCCCACACCAAGGCCGTCATCCTGAGGCGCCGAAGCGCAGCGAAGGCCTCGAAGGATGGTGTGGAACGGCGGCGTTGCCGAACACCATCCTTCGAGGCTCGCCGCAAGATGCGGCGCGCACCTCAGGATGACGCCGTCCGGTGACGGCTCCGCTTCGCAGGCTGTTTGACAGGTGAAGCCGTTTTTCCAAACGCGATCCCGTTCAAGGCGATCATGTTGAGGCCGCTTTTGCGTTCGAGCATCAGCGGATGAACTTGCTGCTGTGGTCCCTGCTCCGCGTCGTTCTCATCGCCTCGTTACTCGCTGTTTGCTTAGGTATCGCGATGGCTATCGGTCTGGCCCTGGCCGATGCCGGCGCTCTCGGCACCTGTCAGGACGGAACCTGCCAGCTCGTCGCAGCGGTCTACGTAATGCCGATCGGCGGCGTCGCTCTCTACCTTGCAACGCTGATGATCTGGTCCGTAATCGGCAAGAGACGCAGCAGGCGTTAGCCCGCTAATCCCCGCCGCAACGTGTTATCGTCCGGCGTCATCCAATTTCCGGAGCTCGCGTTATGACCCGTGCGCATTGCCTCGCTGTTTTGACGATGGCCTTCACTCTCACTGCCGGCGGTTTCTCGCCCTCGCAGGCGGCAAATCGCCAGTCCGGCGTTTGCAACCCGGCCGCGGCGGATGCTCTTGCCGGAAAGGACAGAATCTCAAGCCGAAAAGCAAAGCGCCTGACGGGCGCGACGCTCGTGCGCCAGATCAAGCCGGGTCAAGGCGTCACGATGGATTACAGGCGCGAGCGCGTGACGATCGAAACCGACCCCAGAACCCGGAAGATCGTCCGGGCCTTTTGCGGTTAGCTCACGCTCGACGGACTATTTCGACGACGTGGAAATAACTCTAGGACGCCTGCGCCAGCGGCGCCTTGGCTTGCGGCGGGGTAGCCGCCCGGCGCGCACGCCACTGATTCCGGATCCGCTTCGCCTCGTGATAGCCGAGCAGCCGTGCTTGCTCCAATGCGAAAGCCGCAGACGTGCCGGGGCCGACATGCACCAGCATCTCCACCATCTTGCGGCGCGCGGTCCAGAGCTTCGCCATGAAGCCATCTTCATAGGAGCAGGAATCGATGCTCTCGATGGCCGGATCAGCAAAGAGCTGTTCGGTGACCTTGTCTACCAGCAACATTCCCGGCGAATAGCGCGCGTATTCGGCATCGAACGCCGTCTTCCAGGTGTAGGCGGTGCGGCCGCTATACATCACGACCTGCGTCGCGATCGCCTTGCCGTCGACGCGCAACAGCGCAACCGACGCGCGGCCCTCGGCCGCGAGTTTCGCCACCAACTCGCGGACAAACGACGCATCGGCATCATCGCACAACAACGCGGTGCCGCGCGCGCCCTTCCAGCTCGCCTGCTCCAGTTTGAGGAAAGCTTCAAAGGCCTCCCTTACACGCACCGGCGTGCGGTCGTTGACGACATCGACAGCGCCCAGTGCCGATAGCCGATTCCAGTCCTGCCGCAGCTTCTTGCGGGTCGAGCCGCTTTTCTTGACACCCTCGTCCCGCGTCGCATACGGCCGGTTAGTCTCGTCCAGGATGCGTTGCGCACCGCCCTGCCTGGTCAATTCGCGCTGAAGCACCGCGAAGCACGGCATTTCCTGTTCGAACGAATGCAGGTGCAGCACCTTGGGCAATTCGGGATCGTGCTGAATGGCGGCGAGCATCGCCGGCATCACGTCATCGACATAAGCGGGATCGATCACCGGCGTCGACAGGAACGCGTAGTTGAAGGGCCGCGAGTCGAGCACCGACGGCCAGAACGATGCGATCCGCTTGACCTGCAACGCCCACAACCCGACCAGCCGGCGTGGCGCCGCCGCGTCATCCCAGGCCAGCAGCATCCGGACATCGGCGAAGCCGGTCGCCTCCGCCACCCGCAGGGCAGTTGGTTCCATGAACACGTTCGACGCGGCACGACCAGCGAGGTCGGCCCACGCTGCCGCGACGTCGCTGCTTGGTGAACAAATGCTTACTGAGATCATCGACCGGACACCTCAACGCCGCGCTACACAAGCGTCATATCCCGGCCTGCATTGCATTTCAGTTAAGTCACGCCCGAGTGAATGCCCGCGCGCATTCAGGCTTTATTTGGTTTTGAGGCGCAAAGCTGAGCGCTTCGCAAGAGACAGATCGATGCGGTACACGGACGTTGCCATTGTCGGCGGAGGACTCGCCGGATCGATCATCGCCGCCGCCCTCGGGCGCGCCGGTATCGACGCTGTTCTGATCGATCCGCACGCACGCTATCCCGCCGATTTCCGTTGCGAAAAGCTCAGTTCAGCGCAACTCGCCATCCTCCAGCGCACCGGCCTCGCCGATGCGGCAATGCGGGCCGGGACTCACGACCGCGAAGCCTGGATCGCACGGTTCGGCTACCTGTTGCAGAAGCGGCCGAGCGATCAATTCGGCATTCTCTACGATACGCTGGTCAACACCATGCGCGACGAGATCCCGTCGGGCGTCGAACTGATCGCGTCCAAGGTCATCACCGTTGCCACCAGCGCGGAACGGCAGGCCATCACCCTCGCCGATGGCGAACAGATTTCGGCGCGGCTGATCGTGCTGGCGACCGGCCTCAACATCGGCTTGCGCCATATGCTCGGGCTGGAACGCCGCGTCATCAGCGAATGCCATTCGATCACGGTCGGCTTCGACATGGCGCCAAGCGAGCGAGCCGCATTCGATTTTCCCGCGCTGACCTATTACCCCGAACGCTCAAGCGACCGCGCCGCTTATCTGACGCTGTTTCCCATCGGCGAGACGATGCGCGCCAACCTGATGGTCTATCGCGGCATGGACGATCCGTGGCTACGCCAAATGCGTCACCAGCCGGAAGCCGCGCTCGACGCCCTGATGCCGCGCCTCAAACGCATCACCGGCGATTTCAAGATCAACGGGCCGGTGAAAATCCGTCCTGCCGATCTCTACGTCACCCATGGTTATCGTCAGCACGGCGTGGTCCTCGCGGGCGACGCCTTCGCCACCTCCTGTCCCGCCGCCGGCACCGGCTCCGACAAGGTGTTCACCGATGCCGAGCGCCTGTGCAACGCCCACATTCCCAAGTGGCTGATGAGCGAAGGCATGAGTGCGGACAAGATCGCCGCGTTTTATGACGATCCGGTCAAGATCGCCTGCGACGCCGCATCGACCGCCAAGGCCTATCAATTGCGCGCCATGTCGACCGACAACGGACTGCCCTGGCGCGCCGCGCGCTGGGCGCGTTTCCTGACCCGCGCCGCGCAGGGAAAGCTGCAACAGGCACAGCATCTGCTCGGCCTCGACGCGCGGCAGGCCGACGGCGGCAGCGAACCGCAGGTCCGCAAAGCGGCGTGAGGATCGATTAATGTCGGCGCCTCACGCCGAACGGTCATTCCTCATCGTCGTCGTCCTCGTCGTCTTCATCCTCATCGTCGTCATCATCATCCTCGTCTTCGTCGTCATGGATGATGTGCCCCTGATCGTCCCATAACTTGCGATAGAAGCCGTTGGCCGCCAGCAGTTCGGCGTGCGAGCCACGCTCGATAGCCTTGCCTTCGTTGATGACGATGATCTCGTCCATCTCCACCACCGAGGTCAGCCGATGCGTCGAGAAGATCATGGTGCGGCCACGCGCGAGCTTGAGCAGCGTGTGATTGATCGCCGCTTCGGTGGTCTGGTCCAGCGCGGAGGTCGCCTCGTCGAGCAGCAGAACCGCCGGATCGCGCACGATGGCCCGCGCGATGGCCATACGCTGGCGTTGTCCGCCCGACAGCGTGTCGCCGCGTTCGCCGACGATGGTATCGTAGCCTTGCGGCAGGCTCTTGATGAAGCGATGGATCTCGGCCTTGCGCGCGGCCGCCTCGACTTCCTCGTCGGTCGCGTCCTGCTTGCCGAGCCGGATGTTCTCGCGGATCGACATGTTGAACAGCACGTTGTCCTGAAACACCACCGCCATGCTTTCGCGCAGCGATTCACGCGTGACCTTGCGGATGTCGACGCCGTCGATAGTCACCTGTCCTTCGGTAGGAACGTAGAGCCGCAGGATCAGGTTGAGCAACGTGCTCTTGCCCGACCCGCTCGGCCCGACCACCGCGATCGATTTGCCGAATTCGATCTTCAGATCGAGGTCGTCGAGCACCGGTCGCTCATTGCCTTCATAGCCGAAGGTGACGTGATTAAAGGTGATATCGCGGGCAATGCGCGGCAGGTCCGGCATACCGGGCCGATCGACGCCGCGGGTCGGCTCCTCCAGCAGTTCGTTCATGTGCCGGATCGCCGCCGCCGACTGAATCGACACCGGAATGAAATGCATCAGATGCGCGATGTTGTAGGAGATTTCCCAGAACGCGCTCTCGAACGTCACGAAAGTGCCGATGGTGATATGGCCCTTGGTCGCGAGATAGGCGCCGAACGCCAGCACGACGAGATGCAGCAGCAGCACCGCGACATTGACGGACCGCTCGACCATGCTGGAAAGGAAGGTCGCCGACGCGATCTTCTTCTGGGTCTGGCTGTTGCTGACGGTGAACCAGTTCAGCGCGCGGCGTTGCAGGCTGAATGCCTTCACCACGGCCTGCGCCGCGATGTTTTCCTGCACCATGCCAAGGATAGATGACTCGCTGACTTTCTGCTCGTAGTTCGCCTTCACCGCCTTCGGCGTGAGAATGCGCGGGCCGATCAGTGTGATCGGGAAGATCAGCAGCGCCACCAGCGCAAGCTGCCAGTTCAGGAAGAACATCAGGATCAGGCCGGCGATCAATTCCATCGCCGGCAGCGCCGCACTGTTCGCCAGCGTCTGCATCGAGCCCTCGAACGCCGCCATGTCGACGGAGAAGCGCGATAGAATCTCACCGCGCTTGGTGCGCGCGAAGAAACTCGACGGCAGGTCCTGGATATGCCCGAACAGCCGGGCGCGGACGTCGGAGATGATCGAGGCCGAAAGCCACGCATCCCACTTCTCGTACCAGATCGAAATGATCGACGTGACAATGCCGGCCACCGCCAGCACCGACAGAATTCGCATCAGGACGCCGAAGTCCTCCTCGCCGAGCGCATCGTCGATCAGGAACTTGAGGCTGAGCGGCATGATGACGTTGAATAGCGTTTCGACCAAAAGGCCGAACGCCACGAACGACAGCGCCTTCTTGTAGTTGCCGAAATGCGGACGGACGAAACCGTAAATCGTCGCCAGCGCGCCCGCTGCCTCGCTGGCGGTGTAGACGACAAGTTCTTCGTCGTCATCGTCGTCGAGGTCGATCTCATCGTCGAGATCGTCGTCGTCCTCATCGTCCGGATCATGCCCTTTGCCGGATTTGCCAGACGTGGGGTCTTTTTCCGGCGCGCGCACTGATTTCGCAGGATCGACGTCAGATGGCGGCACCTCGCGATCGTCGCCGGACGCCTTGGAGACCGACTTGTCAGATGATTTTTTGGCCACGATCTACCAATCGTTTCGATCTGCTCGACACACGTTTGGTTCAGTCGTCGGACTCGATCTTGTCGAAGAACGAATAGCGCAGACTATCCGCATCGGCATACCAGTTTCCGGGGCCCTTGCCCGCCGCGACCGTCGCCGCCCAAGCCTCATCGAGACAGTCGTTGCGGCTCATGGCCAGATCGAAGCCGTTATTGAAGAAGATTTCAGACCACTCCCACCAGGTGCCGAGCTTCTTGACGCCGCGCAGAAGGTCATAGCGATCGATCAACATCGGATCGAAATCGCTGGTCACCGAGCCGAAGATCAGGCCGGTCCCGACCACACGATGCAATTCGCGCACGGCAGCCGGCACCCGCCGCTCAGTGACGTGGCACAGACAGGTCTCGAACACAAAATCGAACTCGCCGTCCTTGAACGGAAGATCGGTGACAGAACCGAGAAGGTTGAATTTTCGCAGGGCTGCCGGCGTCTTGGCATGGATCGCGCGGTTGTTCTCGACGCCCCAGGCGTCGACGCCGAGCGCACGTAACGCACCAACCAGTTCGCCGCTGGCGGAGCCGGCGACCAGCAGCCGATAGCCGCCGCGCTTGTCCCAGACGGTCTCGATCAGTTTCTTGAGATATTGTGGATCGGTGAACTGCTGCCACGCGTCGCGGTACGGACCGACACCGCGGTAGTTCTCGAAGTAGGTCGAATCGATCTTGCCGCCGTTCGCACCCTTCTCACGGGCGTAGCGCAACCGCATCGTTTCCGTCACCACGATGTCGGTGGCGGCATCGGAGGAATCCAGCAGGCCGTTCAAGGTCGAGTCGAACAGATAGTCGCCGACCAGCACGATGCCGGGGTGCTGCTTCGGCTCCGGCCGATGGTTGGTTGCGACGTCACGCACCGGCACGCCGCCGGGAATGGCGTTCACCGACGACAGCCAGGGATGGGTCTTGCCTTCGACGAAATGCGCGCGGGCATCGCCGAACGATGCCGGCAGCGACTTCAAGGCGGCATCGATCAGTTCGTTGTCGCTAAGGTTGGCGAAGGCCAGTGCGTCCGATCCTGCGACCAGGAAATTCAGCACGCCGTTGCGGCCGACGTCGTGGCGCGCGCCCTCATTATAGACGCAGCAGCCGCCGAACGCTTCCGACATAAACCACGCGCCGGGAATCTGGTCGCCCCAGAACGGCGAATCGAACAGCAGCGAGATACGCAGATAGTGCGCCGGACGATCGAAATAAGCGATGTGCTTCACCATCGACTTGCGAAGTTGCTCGCCATCCCAACGCATCGTCGCGAGCCAACTGTGCGGCAGGCAGACCATCACGAGATCGAATTCCTTCGTCTCGGGCCCCTTGCCGTTCATCATATTGAGCTGATAGCGGCCCTGCCCGGTCTTGCCTACTTCCAGCACACGGTGGTTGAGCTGAATGTCGGCATCGACCTCGGACTGAAGGCAGGAGATCAATTGCTCGTTGCCGTTCTGGATCGAGTACAGGCCGATATAGCCGTCGACATCCATCACAAAATTCTTCAGGGCATTGAGGCCGTTGGTATTGTGGCTCTCGGTGGCGATATCGGAGCGCGCCATCACCTTGAAGAAACGCTTGGCGACCGGATCAGTCACTTCGCGATCGAGCAACTCCTCGCAATTGACATCGATCCACGGATGCTCGTTGTCCTGCGCGCCGACGCCTTCATAATATTCCGTCGGCGAGATCAGCCCCGCGCAACGCTCGCGGAATGCGACGATGGCATCGGCGGTCTTGTCGCCGTACTTGCGGCGCATCCCCGGCACGTCGTTGAGCAGTTCGCCATCGAGCATCACCTGCTCGGCATCCATCGGGATGGTCTGCAACCCGAAGTGCTGGATCAGGTCGCGCAGCGGATCCGGCCCGGTCATCGAGTAATCGTAGATTTCCGCGACGCCGGCCTCGTAGAGCGCGGGTGCAGAATCGAACTTGCGCGACATCACCTTGCCGCCGATGCGGTCCGACGCTTCATAGATCGTCACCCGGCACAAGGGCCCGAGCTTTTTCTTGAGATACCAGGCGCTCATCAGGCCGCCCGGCCCACCACCTATGATTGCAAGATCAAGCATCTGTCTCTTCCGACACACAACTGCCGCGCCATGCGTCTGTTGCGACGACGCATTCCAGACCTTCGCGGACATGAAAGCGACCCCTTCAGGCCGCGCCTCTTCTCGCGTCGAGGCGTCTGGAGGGGTCCGCCGCCACTATCGCTGATTTCCATCGGCGGCCTCAAGGAAAAGCGTTTTTCACCTGAAAGAAAGATGAACAAATGGCGCAGTGTGCTCCGGGCGTCGAAAATTTCCCGGCTGAGGCCGGAAAGCCACGGTTTTTCAGCAACTCAGGAAGGTCATACCAGCTTCCGGCGGAACCATCGGCACACGGCCGCACGGACGAGACACAACAAAAAGGCCGGCTTGCGCCGGCCTTTTGCATCTTCGTCGTTGAGGCGGAAGGTTACTCCGCCGGCGGCAGGGCCAACGGCTCGGCTTCCGGCGCGGCCGGGGTGATCGAAGCCTGCTTCTCGCGCTCGTCGAGGATCAGGCGATCGCGCTTCATTGCCACCTCGCGGATGCGGGCCATCGAGGCGCCGGTGCCCGCCGGGATCAGCCGACCGACAATGACGTTTTCCTTGAGGCCTTCCAGCGGGTCCACCTTGCCGTTGACGGCAGCTTCGGTGAGCACGCGGGTGGTCTCCTGGAACGACGCCGCCGAGAAGAACGAGCGGGTCTGCAAGCTCGCCTTCGTGATGCCGAGCAGCACCGGGGTTCCGGTCGCGGGCTTCTTGCCCTCTTCCTTCGCCTTGGCGTTGAGCGCATCGAACTCGATCTTGTCGATCTGCTCGCCCGAGATCATGTCGGTCTCGCCCTGATCGGTGATCTCGATCTTCTGCAACATCTGACGCACGATGACTTCGATGTGCTTGTCGTTAATCAGCACGCCCTGGAGCCGATAGACTTCCTGGATTTCGTTGACCAGATAGGCAGCGAGTTCCTCGATGCCCTTGATCGCCAGAATGTCGTGCGGCGCCGGGTTGCCTTCGACGATGAAGTCACCCTTTTCGACGATGTCGCCATCCTGCAGGTGGATGTGCTTGCCCTTCGGAATGAGGTACTCGCGAGTCTCCTCATTCTTGTCGACAGGCTCGATCGAGATGCGACGCTTATTCTTGTAGTCGCGGCCGAAGCGAATGGTGCCGGCGATCTCCGCGATGATCGCAGCATCCTTCGGCTTGCGCGCTTCGAACAGTTCGGCGACACGCGGCAGACCGCCGGTGATGTCGCGCGTCTTGGCGCTCTCGGTGGAGACACGGGCGAGAATGTCGCCGGGCTTCACCTTGCTGTCGACGTCAACCGACAGAATGCCGTCGACCGACAGCATGTAGCGGGCATCGCCACCGCGTGCCAGCTTCAGCACCTTGCCGTCCTTGCCCTTGATCACGATCGCAGGCCGCAGATCGGCGCCGCCACGCGTCGAACGCCAGTCGATAACCACGCGCTTGGCGATACCGGTCGACTCGTCGAGCGTCTCCGAGATCGACTGACCTTCCACCAGGTCCTCGAACCCGATGGTGCCCTCGACTTCGGTGAGAATGGGCCGCGTGTACGGATCCCACTCCGCGATGCGCTGGCCGCGCTTGACGGCATCGCCCTCGTCGACGTGCATTCGCGCGCCGTACTGAATGCGATGGGTCGCGCGTTCGGTGCCGTCGGCATCGACCACCGCAACCACCATGTTACGCACCATGGCAACCAGGTGACCTTCGCTGTTGCGAGCGATCGCCTTGTTCTTGATCGTGATCTTGCCGTCGAAGTTCGACTCGATCACCGACTGCTCGTTGAGCTGCGCCGCGCCGCCGATGTGGAACGTGCGCATCGTCAACTGCGTGCCGGGCTCACCGATCGACTGCGCCGCGATGACGCCCACCGCTTCGCCGTGGTTGACCGGCGTACCGCGAGCCAAGTCGCGGCCGTAGCACTTGCCGCAGATGCCGTTGACTAGTTCGCAGGTCAGCGCCGAGCGGATCTTCACCTCCTGGATGTTGGCCTGCGAGATCTGCTCGACATGGCTTTCTTCCATCAGGGTGTTGCGCTTGATCAGCACCTTGTTGGTCGCCGGATCGCGGATGTCCTCGCACGCGGTGCGGCCGAGGATGCGCGAGCCGAGCGACGCCACCACCGTGCCGGAATCAACGATGGCGCGCATCTTGATGCCGAGCTTGGTGCCGCAGTCGTCCTGCGTGATGATGCAGTCCTGCGCGACGTCGACCAGACGACGGGTCAGGTAACCCGAGTTCGCCGTCTTGAGCGCCGTATCCGCCAGACCCTTGCGAGCGCCGTGGGTCGAGTTGAAGTACTCGAGAACCGACAGACCTTCCTTGAAGTTGGAGATGATCGGCGTCTCGATGATTTCACCCGACGGCTTGGCCATCAGGCCGCGCATACCGGCGAGCTGACGCATCTGCGCCGGCGAACCACGCGCACCGGAGTGGGCCATCATATAGATCGAGTTGACCTGCGCCTCGCCGCCCTTCGGATTCTTCTTAACGGCGGAGATTTCCTTCATCATCTCCTTGGCGATTTCCTCGGTCGCCTTCGACCAGGCGTCTACGACCTTGTTGTACTTCTCGCCGTGAGTGATCAGACCGTCGTTGTACTGCTGCTCGAAGTCCTTCGCCATCGTGCGCGTGGCATCGACGATCTTCCACTTCGAGTGCGGCACCACCATGTCGTCCTTGCCGAACGAGATGCCGGCCTTGAACGCGTTGTAGAAGCCGAGCGCCATGATGCGGTCGCAGAAGATCACCGTCTCCTTCTGACCACAGTGACGATAGACGTGATCGATGACGCCGGAGATTTCCTTCTTCGTCATCAGCTTGTTGACGACGTCAAACGGCATCTTCGGCGACTTCGGCAGCACCTGCGCGAGAATGGCGCGTCCGGCCGTGGTGTCATACCAGCGGCTCACCGGCTTGCCGTCCTCGTCGAGGCCTTCCCAGCGATACTTGATCTTGGTGTGCAGGTGAATGACCTTCGAGTGCAACGCGTGCTCGATCTCGGCCATCTCGCCGTAGAGCTTGCCTTCGCCCGGCAGGCCCTCGCGGAGGATCGAAAGATAGTAGAGACCCAGCACGATGTCCTGCGACGGCACGATGATCGGCTGACCGTTCGCCGGATGCAGGATGTTGTTGGTCGACATCATCAGGACGCGCGCTTCCAACTGCGCTTCGAGCGACAGCGGAACGTGGACGGCCATCTGGTCGCCGTCGAAGTCGGCGTTGAACGCCGAGCAGACCAGCGGGTGAAGCTGGATCGCCTTGCCTTCAATCAGCACCGGCTCGAACGCCTGAATGCCGAGGCGATGCAGCGTCGGCGCGCGGTTCAGCAGCACCGGATGTTCGCGGATAACCTCGTCGAGGATATCCCAGACCTCCGGACGCTCCTTCTCCACCAGCTTCTTGGCCTGCTTCACGGTGGTGGACAGGCCCTTGGCGTCGAGCCGCGAATAGATGAACGGCTTGAACAGCTCAAGCGCCATCTTCTTCGGCAGGCCGCACTGATGCAGCTTGAGTTCGGGACCGACGACGATCACCGAACGGCCGGAGTAGTCAACGCGCTTGCCGAGCAGGTTCTGACGGAAGCGGCCCTGCTTGCCCTTCAACATGTCAGCGAGCGACTTCAGCGGACGCTTGTTGGCGCCGGTGATGACGCGGCCACGGCGGCCGTTGTCGAACAGCGCGTCGACCGCTTCCTGAAGCATACGCTTCTCGTTACGGATGATGATATCCGGCGCGCGCAATTCCATCAGCCGCTTCAGACGATTGTTGCGGTTGATGACGCGACGATAGAGGTCGTTGAGGTCCGAGGTCGCGAAGCGGCCGCCGTCGAGCGGCACCAGCGGGCGCAGGTCCGGCGGAATCACCGGCACGACAGTGAGGATCATCCACTCCGGCTTGTTACCGGAGAAGCGGAATGCCTCGACAATCTTCAGACGCTTGGCGAGCTTCTTGTGCTTGATGTCGGATTCCGTCTCCGACATCTCGGCGCGGATCTGCGCCTCGAGCTTTTCGAGTTCGAGACCCTTGAGCAGTTCGCGGATCGCTTCGGCGCCGATCATGGCGGTGAAGGAATCCTGGCCGTATTCGTCTTGCGCGCGGAGATATTCTTCTTCCGACAGCAACTGACGGTCCTTGAGCGCGGTGAGACCCGGCTCAAGCACGACGTAGTATTCGAAATAGAGGATGCGCTCGAGGTCCTTCAGCGTCATGTCGAGCAAGAGGCCGATGCGCGAGGGCAGCGACTTCAAGAACCAGATGTGCGCGACCGGCGCGGCCAGTTCGATGTGGCCCATGCGCTCGCGACGGACGCGCGACAGCGTGACCTCGACGGAGCACTTCTCGCAGATGATGCCCTTGTACTTCATCCGCTTGTACTTGCCGCACAAGCACTCGTAATCCTTGATCGGCCCGAAGATGCGGGCACAGAACAGGCCATCACGCTCCGGTTTGAAGGTGCGGTAGTTGATGGTTTCCGGCTTCTTGATCTCGCCGTAGGACCACGACAGAATCTTTTCCGGCGACGCGATCGAAATCCGGATCTGGTCGAAGACCTGAGCCGGCGTCGTCGGATTGAAGAGATTCATAATTTCTTGGTTCATGATCTTCTCCTTCGGAGAAGGCGAGTAGCGAATAGTGAGTAGCGAATAGTCGCTTACTTCACCGTCCGCTCTGCCTCGCCCTTATTTCTATTCGCTATTCGCTACTCACTATTCGCCGATGCGCGCTCGTCGAGCGCGTATCATTCAGCAGCCTCGGATGTCGGCGCCGCGTCCTGCTTGGAATTGTGCAGGTCGACGTTGAGACCGAGCGAACGCATTTCCTTGACCAGCACGTTGAACGATTCGGGGATGCCCGCCTCGAAGGTGTCGTCGCCGCGCACGATGGCTTCGTAGACCTTGGTGCGGCCCGCCACGTCGTCCGACTTCACCGTCAGCATCTCCTGGAGCGTGTACGCCGCGCCGTAAGCCTCGAGCGCCCACACTTCCATTTCGCCGAAGCGCTGGCCGCCGAACTGCGCCTTGCCGCCCAGCGGCTGCTGGGTGACGAGCGAGTACGGACCGATCGAACGCGCATGGATCTTGTCGTCGACCAGATGGTGCAGCTTGAGCATGTAGATGTAGCCCACCGTCACCTTGCGATCGAACTGATCGCCGGTGCGGCCGTCATACACCACTGACTGCCCCGACTTGTCGACGCCGGCGAGTTCCAGCATCTCCTCGATGTCGGCTTCCTTGGCACCGTCGAACACCGGCGTCGCAATCGGCACGCCCTTGCGCAGGTTGCTGCCAAGCTCCACCAACTCGTTGTCGTTGAGCGACTTGATGGTTTCGTTCTCGCCGTAGACCTTCTTCAACGTCTCCTTGAGCGGCTTGACGTCCTGCTTCGACAAATAGGCGTCGACCGTCTGGCCGATGCGCTTGCCGAGACCGGCGCACGCCCAACCGAGATGCGTTTCGAGAATCTGACCGACGTTCATACGCGACGGCACACCCAACGGGTTGAGCACGATGTCGGCATGAGTGCCGTCCTCAAGGAACGGCATGTCCTCGATCGGAACGATCTTCGACACCACGCCCTTGTTGCCGTGACGGCCGGCCATCTTGTCGCCGGGCTGAATCTTGCGCTTCACCGCGACGAAGACCTTGACCATCTTCATCACGCCGGGCGGCAATTCGTCACCGCGTTGCAGCTTCTCGACCTTGTCGAGGAAGCGCTGCTCGAGCCCCTTCTTCGATTCGTCGTACTGCTTCCGCATGGCCTCGATTTCAGCCATCAGCTTGTCGTTCGGCGACGCGAACAACCACCACTGCGACTTCGGATACTCGTCGAGCACCGCGCGGGTGATCTTGGTGTCCTTCTTGAAGCCCTTCGGGCCGGAAATGCCCTGACGGTTTTCAAGCAGGTCAGCAAGACGGCTGTAGACGTTGCGGTCGAGGATCGCCTGTTCGTCATCGCGGTCCTTGGCGAGACGTTCGATCTCTTCGCGCTCGATCGCCAGCGCACGCTCATCCTTGTCGACGCCGTGGCGGTTGAACACGCGGACTTCCACGATCGTACCCTGCACGCCCGGAGGCACGCGCAGCGAGGTGTCGCGAACGTCGGAGGCCTTTTCACCGAAGATGGCGCGCAGAAGCTTTTCTTCCGGCGTCATCGGGCTTTCGCCCTTGGGCGTGATCTTGCCGACGAGAATGTCACCCGCGCGCACTTCCGCGCCGATGTAGACGATGCCGGCTTCGTCGAGGTTCTTCAGCGCTTCTTCCGACACGTTCGGAATGTCGCGCGTGATTTCCTCCGGACCCAGCTTGGTGTCGCGGGCCATCACTTCGAATTCCTCGATGTGGATCGAGGTGAAGACGTCTTCCTTCACGATCCGCTCGGAGAGCAGGATCGAGTCTTCGAAGTTGTAGCCATTCCACGGCATGAACGCGACCAGCACGTTGCGGCCGAGCGCGAGTTCGCCGAGTTCGGTCGACGGACCGTCAGCGATGATGTCGCCCTTCTTCACCACGTCACCGACCTTCACCAGCGGACGCTGGTTGATGCAGGTCGACTGGTTCGAGCGCTGGTACTTCATCAGCCGATAGATATCGACGCCCGACTTGGTCGGATCGAGATCCTCGGTGGCGCGGATGACGACGCGGGTGGCGTCGATCTGGTCGATCACGCCCGAACGGCGCGCGGCGATCGCCGCGCCCGAGTCGCGTGCAACCACACCTTCCATGCCGGTGCCGACAAACGGCGCCTCGGCGCGCACCAGCGGCACGGCCTGACGTTGCATGTTGGAGCCCATCAGCGCGCGGTTGGCGTCGTCGTTCTCAAGGAACGGGATCAGGGCTGCTGCGACCGAGACGAGTTGCTTCGGCGATACGTCCATGAAGTCGACGCGATCCGGCGTCACCGGCAACACTTCGCCGGCGTGACGGCAGACCACGAGGTCTTCAGTAAAGCGGCCCTTGGCGTCGAGCGGCAGGTTGGCCTGGGCGACGTGATAGCGACCCTCTTCCATCGCTGAGAGGTACACCACCTCGTCGGTGACGCGGCCGTCCTTGACGCGGCGATACGGCGTCTCAACGAAGCCGTACTTGTTGACGCGCGCGAACGTCGCCAGCGAGTTGATGAGGCCGATGTTCGGACCTTCCGGCGTTTCGATCGGGCAGATGCGGCCGTAGTGCGTCGGATGCACGTCGCGGACTTCGAAGCCGGCGCGCTCGCGGGTCAGACCACCCGGGCCAAGCGCCGAGAGACGACGCTTGTGGGTGATCTCGCTGAGCGGGTTGGTCTGGTCCATGAACTGCGAGAGCTGCGACGAACCGAAGAACTCGCGCACCGCGGCAGCCGCCGGCTTCGCGTTGATCAAGTCCTGCGGCATCACGGTGTCGATGTCGACGGACGACATGCGCTCCTTGATGGCGCGCTCCATGCGCAGCAGACCGATGCGGTACTGATTTTCCATCAGTTCGCCGACCGAACGCACGCGGCGGTTGCCGAGATGGTCGATGTCGTCGATCTCACCCTTGCCGTCGCGCAGGTCCACCAGCGTCTTGATAACGGCGAGGATGTCTTCCTTGCGCAGCGTGCGATGGGTATCCGGCGCATCGAGGTCGAGGCGCATGTTCATCTTGACGCGGCCGACCGCGGACAGATCATAGCGCTCACTGTCGAAGAACAGCGACTGGAACATATTCTGCGCCGACTCAAGGGTCGGCGGCTCACCCGGACGCATCACGCGGTAGATGTCGAACAGCGCGTCCTCACGCGTCATGTTCTTGTCGGCATTCAGCGTGTTGCGGATGTAGGGACCGACGTTGACATGGTCGATGTCGAGCAGCGGCAATTCCTTGTAGCCCTGCTCGTTCAGCGCCTTCAGCGACTTCTCGGTCAGTTCCTCGCCGGCCTCGGCATAGATTTCGCCGGTCTTCGGATTGACGAGGTCTTCGGCGAGATACATGCCGACCAACTCGTCGTCGAGCATCCGCAGCGCCTTGAGGCCCTTTTCCTGCAACTGACGCGCGCCGCGCACGGTCAGCTTCTTGCCGGCCTCGAGCACCACCTTGCCGGTGTCGGCGTCGACCAGGTCATTGATGGTCGAATAGCCGCGGAAGCGATTGACGTCGAACGGCACGCGCCAGCCGTCCTTGGTGCGCTTGTACTGAATGGTCTTGTAGAAGGTCGACAGGATCTCTTCGCCGTCGAGGCCCAGCGCGAACATCAGCGAGGTCACCGGAATCTTGCGGCGACGGTCGATACGCGCGAACACGATGTCCTTGGCGTCAAACTCGATGTCGAGCCACGAACCGCGATACGGAATCACGCGCGCGGCAAACAACAGCTTGCCCGACGAATGGGTCTTGCCCTTGTCGTGATCGAAGAACACGCCCGGCGAACGGTGCATCTGCGAGACGATAACGCGCTCGGTGCCGTTGACGATGAAGGTGCCGTTCATGGTCATGAGCGGAATGTCGCCCATGTAGACGTCCTGCTCCTTGATGTCCTTGACGGAGCGCGCGCCGGTTTCCTCGTCGATATCGAACACGATGAGGCGCAGCGTCACCTTCAGCGGCGCAGCAAAGGTCATGCCGCGCTGGCGGCACTCGTCGACGTCGTACTTCGGCGGCTCGAACTCGTAGCGGACGAATTCCAGCATCGAGGTGTTGGAGAAATCCGAAATCGGGAACACCGACCGGAACACCGCCTGCAAGCCTTCGTCGAGGCGACCGCCTTCCGGCTCGTCGACCATCAGGAACTGATCATAGGACGCCTTCTGAACCTCGATCAGGTTGGGCATCTCTGCCACTTCCTTGATGTGTCCGAAGAACTTGCGAACTCGCTTGCGACCGGTGAACGTCTGCTGCGCCATCTGGGCCTCTCATTGCGCCGCCCGGCAGGGGCGGACCTTCCGAAGCACGGCTGACGCCGCCCCCGGGTTGAAATGCGATACGTTCCGGACAACCGCCTCGGGTCAGGACAACAATCCCACCGTCAAGGCATCGATCCCTGAAACGCAAAACGACGTGCGAAGCGCTACCGACGCTCCGCCCGTCTAAACCTTGAGTCTTACGGACCAAAAGCCCGAAATTGCATATCTCCCAACGGTATGCGTGGACGCGCCACTGCGCGCCCTGGGCCTACCGTATTGTCTGCTGCCATCCCGATATGGGCTGACAATCGTGGAAAATCGAGGGGGTACCCCACAAATCCCCACACAATCTTGTGTGGAACGGGTCCTGTCCCGTTCCGGCAGACGGCCGGGCAAGGCCCGGCCATCCGTGTTCCGTAGGCACAATCCCCGGTTTCGCCTGCGGCTTGCCGGGGATTTTACCAAGCAGCCAATGCTTACTTGAGCTCGACCTTGGCGCCAGCCTTCTCGAGCTGACCCTTGATCTTCTCGGCTTCGTCCTTGGCAACGCCTTCCTTGACCGGCTTCGGCGCACCTTCGACGAGGTCCTTGGCTTCCTTGAGGCCCAGGCCGGTGATGGCGCGAACTTCCTTGATGACCTCGATCTTCTTGTCGCCGGCGGCAGCCAGGACAACAGTGAACTCGGTCTTCTCTTCGGCGGCGGCGGCACCGGCGCCACCGGCACCCGGAGCAGCGGCGACAGCCACCGCAGCGGCGGCCGAAACGCCCCACTTTTCTTCGAGCAGCTTCGCCAGTTCGGCAGCCTCAAGCACGGTCAGCGCCGAGAGGTCGTCAACAATCTTCTGCAGATCAGCCATTGATGTGTTCCTTTAACGTATTCAGTTCGAACCAGATTGGATTTGCGAAGGGCCTCACGCCGCTTCGCTCTTTGAGGCATAGGCCTGAACGACGCGCGCGACCTTGGCCGCGGGCGCAGTCGAGAGCTGAGCGATCTTGGTCGCCGGCGCCACAAGGAGGCCAACGAGCTTGCCACGCAGTTCATCGAGCGACGGCAGCGAGGCGAGTGCCTTGACGCTGTCGACATTCAGGACGGTTTTGCCCATCGAACCGCCAAGAATGACGAACCGCTCGTTCGCCTTGGCAAATTCGACAGCTACCTTCGGCGCCGCCACCGGATCGTTTGAAGTCGCGATCACGGTCGGTCCCTTCAGCAGGGAACCGATGGCAACGACATCCGTGCCTTCAAGAGCAATTTTGGCGAGACGGTTCTTCGAGACCTTCACCGACGCACCCGCCTGCTTCATCTGCTGACGCAGGTTCTGCATTTGAGCCACGGTGAGGCCGGAATAGTGAGCGACGATCGCGACGCTGGTGGTCTTGAAGACCTCGTTCAGCGATTCGACCGCCTCTTTTTTTGCCGCTCGTTCCACAGCAAGCTCTCTCCGGTTGGCGGTCTTGGCCTTGGATCAGTGTCCGAGGCAGGACCGCCGGGTTGCACCCATCGCCTGCCGGACACGACCTCAAGACACTTAGGTCTCGCGGCACTAGGCAGACGACATTGAACAGCCTGCCCTCCCGAACCGGGAACCGGCGCGGGGTGTCGAGGTTCGAACCAAATACGCAGGTCCCGCGAATGCGGAAAACTGCAAAATCGGTCTTCACCCGTCTGTGCAGGCTAAACTATTAAGCCATTGAAGATAAAAGATATCTCCGCCGGCGCCCGCAGTCTCGGACAGGACTCAGGATCCCCGGCACGCCGGGCACCCTCGCATACATTCGTCCAGACGACGGGAGCCCTTCCTTTCAAGCAATCCGGGTGGATGTCTGGAAAGGACTGATCTCCTAATAAACTCGGCTTTTGGAATGCATACGCGAACGTGCCAGCAATCGCCAGCACGTTCGGAAGGGGTTCTTTAACGAGTCTTTCCGGCGTTGCCAAGCCTTAATTCACCGGACCTGTTCACGAGAGCGAGTATCGGCGCAGGGCCTGGCTAGAACACAAACGGCCGCCTCTCGCGACAGCACGGAAAATAGCACCCCTCCGTCAGAGCCGGGGATAGCCGTTCAACGAACGGCGTCGCTTCGCTCGCCTATGTCCCGGCCATCCACGCCCTCCTCGCTGAATGGCCGTTAAGACGTGGATGCCCGGCACAAGGCCGGGCATGACGAGTTGATAAACCTGAGTTCCCGAAAATTTCAGGAGCCCGGCGCCACCGGATATGGCAGCGGCTTTCCCTCAAAAGCGGCTTCCAAATTGGCCAGCACACAGGCCTGCATCGCTATGTGCGAATCGGCTGTGTGGCCGCCGATGTGCGGGGTCAGCACCACATTGGGAAATGCAGTCAGAGCGTCCGGGCTGTGCGGTTCGGTTTCAAACACGTCGAGCCCGGCGCCTGCGATGGTTCCGTCTGTGAGCGCGGCAACCAACGCCGCCTCATCGACCGCCGAGCCGCGCGAGATGTTGACCAGGTAGCCGTCCGGCCCGAGTCGACGCAAGATATCGGCGTCGATGATGTGATGGGTGTCGGCGCCGGCCCGCACCGCGACGATCAGCACGTCGCACCACTCCGCCAGCGCCGCGAGGCTGTCGACGTAGCGGTACGGCACGTCGTGCCGGGAGCGGCTGAAATAGGCCACATCGGTCTCGAACGCCGCCGCCCGCGCCGCGATCTTGCGGCCGATCGCGCCCATGCCATAAACGCCGACGCGGCGCCCCGGATTGCCGGGACGCGGCGCCATCTGCGGCGACGGCTTGGCCGCAGCCCAGTCGCCGCTGCGGACATAGGCATCGGCCGGCAGCAGTCGGCGCGTCACGGCCAGCATCAGGGTCATCGCAATATCCGCGACCGCCGCCGCGTTCGCCGCCGGACTATGGCCGACCGCAATGCCGCGCGCCGAAGCCGCCGCGATGTCGACGCCGTCATAGCCGGTGCCGTAGCAGACAATTGCCTTGAGCGACGGCATCAGGTCCATCACTTCCGCCGGCAACAGCGTCGCGCCGGCCGAAATCAGGATCCGCACTTCCGACAACTGCGCGGCCGAAAACACCTTCTCAAGCGCACGGCCCTTGCTGTCGAGCAGGTCGTAGCGCTCCCCGATCGGCACCATCATCGCTTTGGGAAAACGCGAATAAACCAGGACCTTACCGGACATTGCTTGCTCCCTGCCTGAAGGCAAACCTCTCAAAGCAAAGGGCGGAACAGGTTGCCCTGTCCCGCCCTCTTGTTCATTCAAGCCGTGGCGCGCTTACGCGAGCGTGGTGCCCGGCTCGACCTTGACGCCGGGGCCCATGGTCGAGGACACCGCAACGCGCTGGATGTAGGTGCCCTTGGAGCCCGCCGGCTTCGCCTTCGACACCGCGTCGACCAGCGCCTTGACGTTCTCGACCAGCTTCTCTTCCGAGAACGAGGCCTTGCCGATGCCGGCCTGCACGATGCCGGCCTTCTCGACGCGGAACTCGACCGAGCCGCCCTTGGCGCCCTTGACCGCGCCAGCGACGTCCATGGTCACCGTGCCGATCTTCGGATTCGGCATCATGCCGCGCGGGCCGAGCACCTTACCGAGGCGACCGACCAGCGGCATCATGTCCGGGGTGGCGATGCAGCGATCGAAATCGATCTGACCGCCCTGCACCTTCTCAACCAGGTCTTCGGCACCGACAACGTCGGCACCGGCGGCCTTGGCTTCGTCGGCCTTGGCCCCACGGGCGAACACGCCGACGCGCAGGGTGCGGCCGGTGCCGTTCGGCAGGGTGACGACGCCACGGACCATCTGGTCGGCGTGACGCGGATCGACGCCGAGGTTCATCGCGACTTCAATGGTCTCGTCGAACTTCGAGGTAGCGCGTTCCTTGATCAGCTTGATCGCGTCCGCGAGCGGATAAAGCTTCGTGCGGTCAATGCCTTCGCGGGACTTCTTCAAACGCTTTCCGATTGCCATGACCGATTACCCCGCGACCTGAAGGCCCATCGAACGGGCGGAGCCCTCGACCATCTTCATGGCCGCTTCGACGGTATCACAGTTGAGATCCTTCATCTTCTTCTCGGCGATCTCGCGCACCTGCGCGCTCGTCACCTTGCCGGCAACGTCGCGGCCGGGGGCCTTCGATCCGGACTGGACCTTGGCGGCCTGCTTGAGGAAGTAGGACATCGGAGGGGTCTTCATCTCGAAGGTGAAGGACCGATCCGCATAGATCGTGATCACCACCGGAATCGGAACGTTCTTTTCTTCCTTCTGCGTCTGCGCGTTGAACGCCTTGCAGAATTCCATGATGTTGAGGCCGCGCTGACCAAGCGCGGGACCGATCGGGGGCGAAGGATTCGCCGCGCCGGCCGGCACCTGAAGCTTCAGGTATCCGGTCACTTTCTTTGCCATCGTCTTCTCCTGTTAGTGGTGCGGCTCGAACGGCTGGCAACCGCTCTCACCTCCCACGATGATCGCCTGCTCCCTCTCCCCGTTCTTACGGGGAGAGGGTCGGGGTGAGGGGCGGTTATTAAAGCAGGCCCCTCACCCGACCGCTATGCGGTCGACCTCTCCCCGCAGGCGGGGAGAGGTGAAAACTATACCTTCTCGACCTGACCGAATTCCAGCTCGACCGGCGTTGCACGGCCGAAGATCGACACCGCGACCTTGACCCGCGAACGGCCCTCGTCGACTTCCTCGACCACGCCGGAGAACGACGCGAACGGACCATCCGCCACGCGGACGTTCTCGCCGACTTCGAACGACACCGACGCCTTCGCCCGCTCAACGCCTTCCTGCACCTGATGCAGGATGCGCATGGCCTCGACCTCGGAAATCGGCATCGGCTTGTTCTCGGCGCCGAGGAAGCCCGTCACCTTCGGCGTGTTCTTGATCAGATGGAACGCCTCGTCGGTGAGGTTCATCTTGACCAGTACATAGCCAGGGAAAAACTTGCGTTCCGCGTCGATCTTGCGGCCGCGACGAACCTCGGTGACCTTCTCGGTCGGCACCAGCACCTGCTCGAACAGGTCTTCCAGCCCGCGCTGCTTGGCTTGCTCGCGAATGGATTCGGAGACCTTCTTCTCGAAGTTCGAGTAGGCGTGAACGATGTACCAGCGCATGCTCATAATGAAGATTCCACGCGGCTCGTCAGTGGATACCGAGCAAGGTTGTAACGGCAAAGCGGATGATCACATCCGCCACGAAAAAGAACAGCGACGCGAACGCCACCATCACGAACACCATGATGGTCGTCACCACGGTCTCGCGACGGGTCGGCCAGATGACCTTGGCCGTCTCGCTACGCACCTCTTGCAGGAATTTGAACGGGCTGAAAGCCATCGTCGGTGATCCGCGTCCGTCGTGAAGATGTCTGGAATCCGAACAGCCCTCTTGCGCCCAACCCTCTTCCGAGGATGAGCCGACAAGCGGGCTCTCGTTCCGGGAATTAACCGCTGCGCCGGATATCCGAAATCGGGCCGGCCGCAGGTGACGCTTCGTACTGCGGACCGCGCCAGAGGTCAAGGCATCCACCGCGGAACCGGATGCTTCCCTGCCCGCCGCTCAGGACGATCGGGGCTCGCCGCCTGCATTCTGCGGTCGATTTGTGCCCGGGCACCGGTCCTGCGCCGACGAATCTGCCCGGCCCCAGGTTCGAATGAATCGGATCCGCCGCCCACCGTGGCGACCATCATCATCCCAGCGGGCGGACCGTCGGTTTTAAAGCTGGGGAATCACCTGCGCCCAGACCCCGATCATTCCAACAAAGAGCGTGAGCGAGATCAGCGCGGCGGCTTCTTCAACGAACACTTTCAGCATATTCGCCTCCATGGAACATATGAAGAACATTGTTCTTTGTTTGTTCACAGAAGTCAAGCGCCGCCGAACCGGATGGCGTAGATCGTTAATGGAAAGTTGACCCGACTCAAACCCGACCGAAGAGCGCAAGGATCACCCCAAATTCGAACCCAAGGGTCGCCGCGTCACGAACGTGAATTGACCTCCGGCCAAAATATCGGCTTGGGTAAGGCCGGATTCGAATCACGGCTGCGATGCGGCCGACACGGAGGCTAGGATGCGATCGGCGTTTTTCGCGGCCCTTGTTCTGGGCGCCGCTGCGGCTCTCTCAAATGCTCCGGCTCAGGCCGGCGAGCGGGCTTTCTGCATCAAGGGAGACAACATTCCCGACGCGCACGGCGACTGTAGCTTCGACACCTACGAGCAGTGCCTGGCAAGCGCTTCCGGCCTGCGGCGGTATTGCGACGCCAATCCGTTCTACATGAGCTACGCTCCGGGTCCGGAGCCGCGCCGGCATCGCCACCGCCGTCACCATCATCATCACCGCTCCTGAGAGCGGCACCTCCGCAATCCACCGGATCATATTTCAGACGGGATGCGCGGGCGGAAAGCTTCCTGCGCGTTTTGCGCTTTAGCGAAGTTCGACGATCTTGCCGTTCTCCAGCGAGACGCGGCGATCCATGCGGTCGGCCAATTCCATATTGTGGGTCGCGATCAGCATCGCGACCTGGGTGGCCCGTACCAGTTGCATCAAGGCCTGAAAGACGTGGTCGGCCGTGTGCGGATCGAGGTTGCCGGTCGGCTCGTCGGCGAACAGCACACGCGGCGCATTGGCGACAGCACGCGCGATGGCGACCCGTTGCTGCTCGCCGCCGGACAATTCCGACGGTCGATGCACGACGCGCTCCCCGAGTCCCAGATAGCCGAGCAGATCGCGCGACCGGCTGGCCGCCTCTGATCGCTTCAGGCCGCGGATCATCTGCGGCATCATCACGTTCTCAAGCGCGGTAAATTCCGGCAGCAGCCGATGCGACTGATAGACGAAGCCGACATCGGTGCGGCGGATCTGGGTGCGCTCGGCGTCCGACAGACCCGAGGTCGGAAGTCCGGAAACGAACACTTCGCCATCGTCGGGGTGCTCGAGCAACCCGGCGATATGCAGCAGCGTCGATTTGCCGGAGCCGGACGGCGCCACCAGCGCCACCGACTGTCCGGCCCACAGCGCCAGTTCGGCGCCATCGAGAATCGTCAGCGTGGTCTCGCCCTGCTGATACTGGCGGCAGATGCCCTCCAGATAGACGACCGGGACTTCCTTGTCGTTTTCGTCCATGGCCGCCATCATTCGTACCGCAAGGCTTCGACGGGATCGAGGCGCGCCGCCCGCCACGACGGATAGAGCGTCGCCAGGAACGACAGCGTCAGCGCCATCACCACCACCGCGACGGTTTCACCAACGTCGATTTCCGCCGGCAGCTTGGAAAGGAAATACAATTCCGGCGAGAATAGTTCGGTGTTGGTCAGCCACGACAGGAATTGCCGGATCGACTCGATGTTGAGGCACACCACCAACCCAACGACGAGACCGGTCAGCGTGCCGACCACGCCGATCGCCGCACCCGTAATCAGGAACACCCGCATGATCGCGCCCTGCGAGGCGCCCATGGTGCGCAGGATGGCGATGTCGCTGCCCTTGTCCTTCACCAGCATGATCAGGCCGGAGATGATGTTGAGCGCCGCCACCAGCACGAACAGGGCCAGGAGCAGGAACATGACGTTGCGTTCGACCTGCAACGCATTGAAGAAAGTCGAATTGCGCTGCCGCCAGTCCACCAGATAGATCGGTCGCCCGGCCGCTTCTGTCACCGCCTTGCGGTACTGCTCGATGCGGTCGGGATTAACGGTGTAGATCTCGATGGCGGTGACGTCGTTGGCGCGGTTGAAATAGGCCTGCGCTTCCTTGAGCGGCATGAACACCATCGTCGAATCGTATTCCGACATGCCGATCTCGAACACCGCCGCGACCTTGTAGGGCTTGATGCGCGGCATCGTCCCGATCGGTGTCACCGCGCCGCGCGGCGCGACCAGCGTGATGTTGTCACCAGCATGGATCGAGAGCTGATCGGCGAGACGGCGTCCGATGGCGACGCCCTGCCCCTCGTCGAAACCTTCCAGCGTGCCTTGCTTGATGTTCTTGGCAATCGACGTGATGTTGTCGAGATCGGCGGCGCGGATGCCGCGCACCAGCACGCCGGAGGCGTTGAACGGCGACGATGCCAAGGCCTGCCCGTCCACCACCGGCGCAGCGAGACGAATACCGGGGACCTTACCGACGCGATCGGCGACGTCCTTCCAGTCGGTCAGCGGACTTTCCAGCGGCTGAATCAGCAAGTGGCCATTGAGACCGAGAATCTTGCCAAGCAGTTCGGCGCGAAATCCGTTCATCACCGCCATGACGATGATCAGCGTGGCAACGCCGAGCATGATGCCGAGGAAGGAGAAGCCGGCGATGACCGAGATGAAGCCTTCCTTGCGGCGGGCCCGCAGGTAACGCGTCGACAGCATCCACTCGAACGGCGCGAATGGTCGGGTCCGGACTGGCTCGCTCATGGCATCATCCATCGCTCGAATGTCACACGATTCGGGCGGATTGGGGCCGCATCATGGTTCGGTATCCGACAGTGCGCGGTGGATAAGCCATCACGATGTCAGGCGCGCCACGGCATCCGCGAGGCTGAGAAGTTCGCGTTCGCCGCTGCTGCGCTGCTTGAGTTCGACCTTGCCGTCCGCGAGGCTGCGCGGCCCGACCATCACCTGCCACGGAATGCCGATCAGATCAGCGGTGGCGAACTTGCCGCCGGGGCGCTGATCGGTGTCGTCGTACAACACGTCGACGCCCTTGGCGGTGAGATCGCGATAAAGCTGCTCGCACGCCGCGTCCGTTTCACTAGCGCCCTGCTTGAGGTTGAGCAGCGCGACACGGAACGGCGCCACCGCTTCCGGCCACTTGATGCCCGCATCGTCGTGACACGCCTCGATGATCGCGCCGACCAGCCGCGACACGCCGACGCCGTAGGAGCCACCATGGATCGGCGTCTCCGTGCCATCGGGACCAGCGACCAGCGCCTTCATCGACTCCGAATACTTGGTGCCGAAGTAAAAGATCTGGCCGACCTCGATGCCGCGCGTGTTGACGCGGCGCGCTTCCGGCACTTCCTGCTCGAAACGCGCGGCGTCATGCACATCCTCGGTCGCGGCGTAAAGCGAGGTCCACTGCTTGATGATCGGCGTCAGATCGCCGTCGTAATCGGTATCGGCGCCGGGCACCGGCAGGCTCAACACATCACGGTCGCAGAACACGCCGGACTCGCCGGTCTCGGCCAGCACGATAAATTCGTGGCTGAGATCGCCGCCGATCGGCCCGGTCTCGGCGCGCATCGGGATCGCCTGCAAGCCCATCCGCGCGAAGGTGCGCAAGTAAGCGACAAACATCTTGTTATACGACTTGCGCGCGCCGGCTTCGTCGATGTCGAACGAATAGGCATCCTTCATCAGGAATTCGCGGCCGCGCATCACGCCGAAACGCGGGCGCTGCTCGTCGCGGAACTTCCATTGAATGTGATAGAGATTGAGCGGCAGGTTCTTGTACGACTTAATGTAGCTGCGGAAGATCTCGGTGATCATTTCCTCGTTGGTCGGCCCGTACAGCAGTTCGCGCTTGTGGCGGTCGGCGATGCGCAGCATCTCGGGGCCGTAGGCGTCGTAACGTCCGCTCTCGCGCCACAGGTCGGCCAGTTGCAACGTCGGCATCAACAGTTCGATGGCGCCGGCGCGGTCCTGCTCCTCGCGCACGATCTGCTCGATCTTCTTCAGCACCCGGAAGCCGAGCGGCAGCCAGGCATAGATGCCGGCGGCTTCCTGTCGCAGCATCCCGGCACGCAGCATCAAGCGGTGCGAGACGATCTCGGCTTCCTTCGGGTTTTCCTTCAGGATCGGCAAAAAGAACCGCGACAGTCGCATGGGCACGCTCGGGAATCAGTTGGAAATGGGGACCGGCGCAGTGAAAGCGGATCGGCCGACAAAACACAAGGGCAGGACCAGCGGAGCCCTGCGAAAACGGCGGAATTCCGGCCACTTCCGCTACCAAGGACGAAAAAGACCACTGAAATCGGGGTCTTTTGCGAAAACGATTATTTGATCAGGACAGGCGCCTCGACACTGAGACTGTCGAAATCCGAGATCAGGATGTCGAGCCGCAACGTCCAGCGTCCGGGTATCGGCGCGGCCATCGCCACGCGCCATTGTCCCTCGCCGGCCGGTTGCGCCTCGGCGGTCGCGGGCTCGATGCCGGCTTCCGGATTGGAGAGCGTCACCGAGAGGCCCTTGGCATTCAACAGCCGCTCGTCCGGCGTCCGAAGCTGGACGGCGATCCGGATCGGCCCGGCATGGCCCGGCGACAGTGTGACATCGGCCATCGCCCGCTCGGCATGGACATGGGTGAAGAAGTCGTCGTTCGCCACCACGAGCGCGCGGGGCGGCGGCGTAAACCGCCACAATCCGACCACGCCGAGAATGGCGGCGACGAGCACCAGTTCGGCGAAGATTGATCTGCGCATCAACCGCCGGGCGCGGCCGCCGTTGCCGATGTGCGGCGTCAGCCGCAGCCTGTTCCACAACGCCAGAAGCAGCAGCGCGGCGACAAGAGTGAGCTTGATTGCCAGCACGCGGCCGTAGTCGGTGGTCCACAACGCATCGAGCCGTTCGAGCTGGATGGTGGCGAGCAGCAGCCCGCTGGCCAACAGCGCGGCAACGGCAAACGGAATCGCGCGCGAGAATCGCATCAGTATGTTGACCGCCATTTCGCGCGGCCCTCGCATCGCGAATGCCAACGGCAGCAGCGCGCCGATCCAGAACGCGAGGCTGACGCCGTGCAGAAAAACCGCGGGCATCGTCAGATATCGCGGCTGCGCGCTAGCGGCATGGCCGGTGGCGGCGAGCGCGAGCCCCGTGCCGATCAGCGCAAGCAATGCCACCGCACGGCGAAGCGGCGATGAAACGCGGAACGACAGCATCCCGAGCAGCAGCGCCGCCGCGGCAAAACCCACAGCGCGGCCGAACGAACCGCGCGCGCCGATTACCCATACATCCCCGTTACTCAATGACGATAATGGCAGGCCCAGCGCATCCAGCCCTTGCAGACCAACCGAAAGCGCAAGCGCGAGCAGCGCCGCGATGCTCACGACAACGCCGATTCGTCGCATCGCGGCAGCGTCGTGTGGTCCGATCCATGCGGCGAAGAACGCACCGCCAGCACCGACGAACAGCCCGAGATAAACGATGATCCGTGCGAGCCAGATCGCGCCGCGCAAAACCTTGTCTTCCCGCACCGTCTGCGGTGCCGCATCGCCGCGCCGGCCGACCCAGAACGTCAGCGATCCGCCGACCGGATGCCCGTCTGCCGACATCACGCGCCAACTGACGACGCGTGCGCCTTCCCCCGGTATAGCAGGCGGCGTAAGGACGAGTTGCGCGCCATCGCGGCGGATATCCGTGATCGCCGTTGCCGTACCGCTTGCGTCGACGATGCGGATGGTCAACGGCGAGACCGGCTCGTTGAAGGTCAGCGTCACGACGGTAGGCGCGCGCATCACGAGCGCGCCGTCGGCGGGATCGCTGCCGATCAGGCTGGCATGGGCAAAGGCCGCTGACGGAATCAAAACCGTCAGCAGCACCAGGAGTAACGCCCGCGCCAGCGATCTCACGGCTGACGCCTCAAGGACTCTTGGCTTTGAGTCGAACCGCCGGCGCCGGCGCGCGCAGCTGGTCCGCACTTTGGCTCGATGTCGGAATCTCGATCCAGCGTTCGACGCCCTGCTCGCATTCCTGCACCGCCGGGAAATACAGCACCTGCCCGGCCTTGTCGGGCAACCGCACCACCAGCCCGAAGGTGTCGTAGAGATTGTCGGGCAGCGGACCGCCGCGCCAATCCACTTCGTCGACAACTTCGCTGACGGATTTGCCGTGCGGGCCGGCCACCGCGGCGTCGAGCTTGCGGGTCTTGATCTCGACCTGCCAGCCCGGCTTCATCTGCGGCTTCGCCGAAAGGATGCCGTCCGGCAACTTCACGCGCAGTGTCTTGGTGGCGCTGCCGTTGCAGCCGTGCGGCACGGTGAAGGTGAGCTGCGCGTAGCTGTCCGCTGCCGCCTCAGCCGGTTGCACGGTGACGTGCGCCGACGCCGGAGCGGCGAAAGCCGACACAGCCAGCGCGGCTCCCACGAACGCGAAAGCACCCGATTGAAATGTCCTCGTCATTTCCCCGCGCCATGCTGGGAATGATCGGGGTCCTTTTTCATCATCATCATCGCTCCACCACCCGCGCCCGGCGCGGAGGCGCCGATTCCCTGCACGCTGAGCGAAACAGCGACCTTGCCGGCCTTCTCGAACTGCAACGTCACCGGCACCGTTTCACCCTGTTTGAACGGCTGTTTGAGATCGACCATCATCAGATGATAACCGCCCGGCGCCAGTTTCACCGTCTTGCCCGGCTCGATGGTGAGGCCGCCCTCGACCGGATGCATCTTCATCACGCCGTCACTCATGCTCATCTGATGGACCTCGAGCTTGCCGGCCACGGTGGTCGTGCCGCCGACGAGCTTATCCGCCGTCGTGCCTTTGTTCTCGATGGTGAGGTAGCCGCCGCCCACCTTGGCACCGCCCGGCGTCGCGCGCGTCCAGGCATTCGAAATCACTAGATCGCCGGCCTTGACCGGCTGGCTCTGATCCTGCGCTTGCGCGGCCGCGCCTGTGCCAAGCGCAACGGTCAGAGCAAGTGCGCCACCCAACAGGCTACGCTTGGTCAGAATGTGATGCATAACTACTCTCCTCGAAGTCGGTCGGAATGATTGGTCGGATGGAATGTCATATCGCTCTCACCATCGCACCTTGAACCCAGCATAGACGGCCCTGCCCGTCCCCGGTTCAAACAATGGTGATGTGGCAGTCGCCCGGTCGATGACGGAGGCGGAAGCGATATAAGCCTTGTTGGCGATATTTCGGGCTTCGATATAGGCCGAATATTTGCCGCCGTCGTCGAACCCGGCCTTCAAGCCGTAGATCGCATACGCATCCGTGCTCAACGTATTCGCGCTATCGGCGAAGTAGCCCTGCGGCACCCACTCGACGTTCGGGCCGATGTAAAATCCGCTCGGATGCTTATAAAGCACCTCGGCGCGCACGAAGTGTCGCGGCGCGCCGGGCAGCAGATTGTTACCGAACGCCGCATCGTTGTCGAAGCGGAAATCGTTGTAGGTGTAGGCCATATTCAGCCACAGCCTGTCGGCCTGATCGCCACGCACGAAGATGTTCTTGAACAGCGCGACGCCCAATCCCGCCTCGATGCCTTGATGCACCGTGCGGTCGGCGTTGGTGACATTGCAATTGCCGAACGCGCTGTAGATGCACAGCAGTTCGTCCTTGATCTCGGCGCGATACGCCGTCAGTTCCCACGTCAGGTCGGGCCGCTTACCACGGGTGCCGACTTCATAGGTCGTCGCGCGCTGCGGCCGGATGCTGGTGAACGGAATCGTCGGAATCCCCGGCCCATTCGCGCTCTCGCCGAAGCTCGGCACCTCGGCGCTGCGCGAGACATTGGCGTAGGCCTGCCAGGTCGGATCGATCTGCCACAGCAGGCCGCCCTTCGGACTCCAGAGACTGAATGACGTCGATCCCGACTGGTCGCCGTCGCTCAGGAAGCGATCCTTCCGGTCTCGCGTCGCGTAGAGGAATTGCGTCCCCGCTACCGCCGCGACGTTCGGCAGGAAATAGAACGAATCCTCGACATAGACCGACGTGTTTTTCGAACTATCGATCGATGACGACAGCAGCGGGCCCTTTTGCCCGGCAAGGTTGGCATATTGCTTGTTGTCGATCCGACCATTGAGCACATTGACGCCGGCGACAAGGCGATTGCGAAAACCATTGATCACGCGATCGTCGGTGACGCGCGCGAAGCCGCCATAGTCTTGATAGTGATAGTCGAGCCACTGGAAGATCGGATGCATCAGGTGGCGGTCGACGCCGAACACGCCGAAATCGACCGTGGTGTTGTCGAAGCGGATCGTCGTCTTGTTGGCAAGCCGAACGGTATCGATATTGCGCTGTTGGTCGAGCGCGACGTTGCCGGCCGCCGCCGTGGTCGGCGAGGTCAGTGCCGACGCCTTGCTCACCGTCCCGGGAATCCGTTGCCGCACCTCATTGGCGTTGAGATAAAACCGCGTCTCGAAGTCGGGCGAGAACTGATAGCCGACATTGCCGCTCACCCGCGTCGCATGGCCGAAGGAGTGATCGCGAAAGCCGTCGCTGGCCTGCGTCGACGCGGTGACGAAACCGTCCCACGGGCCGTTCGTGCCCCCTGCATTCGCCTGCAACCGCCAGAAGCCGAAGCTGCCTGCATCCATGCTGACGCCGTTGACGAACGGATCGCGGCCGGACGGGGTCACGAAGTTGATCGCGCCGCCGAGCGAGTTGGCGCCAAAGCGCAACGCGTTGCCGCCCTTGAACACCTGGACATATTTGTAGGCGGTCGGGTCGATCTCCTGGAAATCGCCGTAGCCGTCGGCGGTGTTGATCGGGATGCCGTCCATGTAGAGCTGCACGCCGCGCAGATGGAAATTGCGCGACAGACTGGAGCCGCGGATCGACAGCCGGGTGTCGTCGCCCCACTTCGGCTGCGCGAACACACCGGGCACGTAGTCCAGCACGTCCTTGATGGTGTTGGCGACGGTCGAATTCTTGTAGGCGTCGGCGGTGACCAACGCGACGCCGCCCGGCGTCTGCTGGATTTCGCGCAAGGCCTGCTGCGCGGTGGCGACCGTCAGCGAGCCGGGCATCGCCGGCACCACGACATGGGACGGCACTCGCGCGGCACCGCCATTCTGTGTCGCCCGCGCGACGCCGCGCGATATCCGGGCGCGATGCGCGCGCGCCGGTTTCGGCGCGGTGACGGTGACCGTCGGCAGCGTCGCTTCGGTTTCGGATTGCGCAAAGGCGGTCGACGCCGATGTCGTTATGGCGGCCGCCGCCAGCACGCCGCATAGCGCGCTCCGGCCGCCCAAGGCGGAATAACGAGACATGATATTTTCCTGAATCCGGCCCCAGCCGGCGCGTTCACGGATCAATCAAGGCGCCGCCAACCAAGGCACGGCGCTTGCGATGTCGCTCGATCAGGAAAATGCGGGAGGCGCGCGCGCTTGCGCGTAAGCGTGCGTGACGGAGGCGCGGATTTCCGGGCGCACATCGCGCCAGACGACGGCTCTGGCGTCGCGTTGCACTTTGACGAAGGACGATTGCGGGTCCGGCGTCGGCGTTGCGGCCTGCCCCACGCAACAGAGCGTACAACAAGCCTTCGCGGTTTGGTGCGGATCGGTGCCGGCGTCGTTCGCCGTATCGGAAACGCTGGAGCAGATCCCGGCGAGGTGCAGCGGGTCCGACGCAGCGGAAGCAAATGCCCACGACGCGCTGATGGGTGCCAGAAACTGCACCAGCATCGCAAGCAGGACGATTGGAAACAATCTCCCCAGCCGCCGTTGCATGTCCGCACCGCCTTTCCATTGGTCAGCTAACACGCTCAGATGAACGAGTCGAGGTCAGGTTCCCGGAATAGACGTTTCTAACAGCGGGCGAAGCCGCACAATTTGCGGGGCAACAAATTCGCCGCCGACAGTCGCCTCCGCCGATCCGAATAGTCCTGCGGCAGGCGGAGCGCACCGTCGCACATCGCGCAGAGGCCGAAGCCGAAACCGAAACCGTCGCGGCAGTTAAATTTTCCGGGCGACGCGTGAATCGTAAACTTTAATGTTTGAAACGAGTGACAAGGCGTCGCAGATCGGCTATCAGTTTTTCCCTCAGGCAATTCAACTTGCGATTGTCTGGTGGTCCAAGTCTCGGGAGGAGCCCTGGCGCGCAAAAGCAGCGCTACCCCGGTGAATCAACCATAAATCTTGATATTTCGGGGATAATTAAGGGTCGACACAATTTTCCGAGCAGGGCATTGGCCCTGCTCTTTTTTTGATATTGCTTGTTTAATCGATCCCCGAATCCGCTGCGCCAGGCATCACGGCAGCCTGCTCCGCCCGCCGGGGATATGCGCCCCGCCTTCGGCAGTGACGTGCCGTCAATTCAGCTTCAGGCGCCCTGCCGACATGCCGAGCAGGTCCGACAGCCGCCCGACATTCAGATAGCCCAGGTGGTAAAACACCATCGCGATCGCGAAGATGATTGCCGAGACGATCGTGGTCCAGATCATCTTGCGCACCATCATCGCCCGCACTGGCGCGCCGGGGTCGGTGCCTTCGATGGTCTGGTTGGTCTCGTCCTGGCTATGGACCCCGAACGGCAGGGTCACGAACAACACCACCCACCACAGGACGAAGTAGATCGCGAGGATCGACGAGATTGTATAGGCCATGGCGTTACGCCTGCTCGATTTCGACCAGCGCTCCGGAGAAATCCTTCGGATGCAGGAAAAGCACCGGCTTGCCGTGCGCGCCGATCTTCGGTTCGCCGTCGCCCAGCACCCGCGCGCCTTCCTTGATCAGCGTATCGCGCGCCGCGATGATGTCCGGCACCTCATAGCAGACGTGATGGATGCCGCCGTCGGCATTGCGCTCGACGAACTTCGCGATCGGCGAATTGTCGCCGAGCGGCTGGATGAATTCGATCTTGGTGTTCGGCAGGATCGCGAACACGGTGATCACGCCATGCTCCGGCAGCGGCACCGCTTCGGAGATTTCGGCGCCGAACGCGGTGCCGTAGATCTTCGCGGCCTTCTCCGCATCCTTGACGGCGATGGCAACGTGATTGAGCCGGCCCAACATCAGACTTCTCCGTTCAAACGACCAGGACGTGAACAAAACACAACGGCTTCTTGCCCCACTGCTCGGCGAGAGTCGACCGCACCGCGCGGCGCACCGATTCCGCCATCGCGTCGGGATCGCGCCGCCGCGCCCGCGGCAGCGTTTCGACGGTGGAGAGTACCGCGTCGTAAGCGATATCGTCGAGCAGTTCGCCCGCGGCATTTTTCTCCGGGATGCCGACCAGTTCGACTTCGGGATCGTCGGCCAGTTCGCCGGTCTCGGTGACTGCGAGAGCGACGAAGGCGCAGCCCGAAAAACCCATCTTGCGCCGCTCGACCACCGCGCGCGACTTGGCGTCTTCCAGGAGCGCGCCGTCCTTGTAGAGCTTACCGGAGGGCACCTCGCCGACAATCGACGGATCGCCGGGTGCGAGCCGCACCTGGTCGCCGTTCTTGCAGACCAGCACCTTGGGCACGCCGAGCGTGCGCCCGAGCTTGGCGTGCTCGGACAGATGCAGCGCCTCGCCATGCACCGGGATCAGCAGTTGCGGCCGTACCCACGACATCATGTCGCGCAACTCGTCGCGGCGCGGATGGCCGGAGACGTGCACCAGTTCGGTGCGATCGGTGATCACCTCGATGCCCTGCGTGATCAGGCCATTGATGACGGAGCCGACCGCCTTCTCGTTGCCCGGAATAGTGCGCGAGGAAAAGATGACGGTGTCGCCCCGGTTCAGCGTCACCTGCGGATGATCGTCGCGGGCGATGCGCGCCAGCGCCGCGCGCGGCTCGCCCTGACTGCCGGTACACAGCGCCAGCACCTTGTCCGCCGGGAAATGCCCGTAATATTGATCGCTGCGGAATTCCTGCACGCCGTCGAGGTGCCCGGTCTCGCGCGCCACCTGCACCACGCGCTGCATGGCGCGGCCGACCACCACCACCTCGCGCCCCGCCGCGCGCGCGGCATCGGCCACGGCGCGGATGCGCGCGACGTTGGAGGCGAATGTCGTCACCGCGACGCGGCCGCGCGCCGCCTTCACCAGCTTGGCGAGCGTCGCCGCGACTTCGGTTTCCGAGGGCGAACGCCCTTCCCGCACCGCGTTGGTGGAATCGCCGATCAGCGCCAGCCCCCCCTCGTCGCCGAGTTCGCGCAGCCGCGCTTCGTCGGTAGGCAGCCCGACGATCGGCGTCGGATCGATCTTCCAGTCGCCGGTGTGGAGTACCAGCCCCGCCGGGGTGCGGATGCCGAGCGCGTGCGATTCCGGAATCGAATGCGCCACCGGAACGAATTCGACGTTGAACGGCCCGATGTCGATGCGCGAACCGGACTCGACCACCGTAACCGGAATCTTCGGCGCACCGCGCTCCGCCGCGCACTTGGCCTCGAACAGCGCCGCGCTGAACTTCGTGGCGTAGATCGGGCATTTCAGTTTCGGCCACAGGTCGATGATGGCGCCGAAGTGATCCTCGTGGGCGTGGGTCAGCACCAGCCCCATCAGGTTCTTGCGTTCCTTCTCGAGGAAGGTCACGTCCGGCATCACCAGATCAATGCCCGGCAGATGCTCCTCGTCGCCGAACGACACGCCGAGGTCGACCGCAAGAAAGCTGCGTTGCTGACGATTGCCGAGACCGTAAACCGACAGGTTCATGCCGATCTCGCCGACGCCGCCGAGCGGGGTGAAGGTCAATTCGTCGGGTCGCGCCATTACCTGCTTCCTGTCGAGCCCGCGGTGCCGAAATAGACATCGCCCGCGGCAATTGTCTCGCGCGCGCCCGACGGCGTCACGATCACCATGCAGCCGGCGTCATCGATGGTTTCGAACGTGCCTGTCACGGTCGACGATCCGGACTGGATCGAGACAAGCTCGCCGAGCCCGGCCGCCCGCTCCAGCCAGAGACGACGGATATCGCCGAACCCGCGGCCATTATTCCAGATACCGAAGCACTCCGCCCACGCGTCCGACAACGCGGCGAACACATCTTCCGCGCCAATATCGACGCCGAGTGCGCGCAACGACGTGGCAGGATACGGCGTGCCCTCCGGCGCGGCAAAGACGTTGGTGCCGATGCCGACCACGACGGCAAGATGATTGTCCGCCAGTGCTTCCGCTTCGAGCAGAATGCCCGAGAGCTTCTGCTTGTTACCGAGCACGTCGTTCGGCCACTTCAACGTATAGTCGACATTGGCGCCGCCGCGCGCGAGCGCCTCGATGCTGACGTTGCGCAAGGCACGCTCCAGCGCAAGTCCAGCGGCGAAGCCGAGCGTCGCCGCGACCGCTGGCGGCGCGTCGATGACTTCAAGAACGGTGCTGGCGAGATTGCCACGCGGCGCGACCCAGGCGCGCTGGCGCCGACCGCGCCCGGCTGTTTGTTCCGTGGTGACGAACCATGTGGAGCGGCGCTCGCCGCCCCGCGCCGCGGTCAATGCCTCGGCATTGGTCGAGCCGATCGCATCGAATGCCGTTAGCCCATAGCCCGCCGTACGCGCCCGCGAGCCAAGCGCCAACGCCATCAGAACAGCGACTTCGCGGCAGCCGTCGCCGCGCCGACCAGCGGGCCGGGGTAGATGAAGAACAGCATGTTGAACAGCGCCGAGATAACGACCACCGTTCCCAGTTCGACGCGAACGGCATCGGTCGCACCGGCCTGCTCGTCGAAGTACATCACCTTGATGACGTTGAGATAGTAGAACGCGCCGACGACGCTGCACAGCACGCCGATCACCGACAGCGTGATCATGCCGGCCTTGATCGCGGCGGTGAACACGTAGAACTTGGCGAAGAAGCCGGCGAGCGGCGGAATGCCCGCCAGCGAGAACAGCAGCATCGCGCACAGAAACGCCAGCACCGGATTGCTGCGGGAGAGCCCGGCGAAGTCGCTGATCTCTTCCATCGCGCGGCCGTTGCGCTTCATCGCCAGGATCAACGTGAATACGCCGAACGTCATCACGGTGTAGATGACGAGATAGAGGATCACGCCCTGCACGCCTTCGGTCGTGCCGGCGGCGAGCCCCACCAGCGCGAAGCCCATGTGGCCGATCGACGAATAGGCCATCATGCGCTTGAAATTGCGCTGGCCGATGGCGCCGAACGAGCCGAGCGCCATCGAGGCGATCGAGATGAACACCACGATCTGCTGCCACTCATGGGCGACGTTCGGAAATGCCGTCAGCACGATGCGCACGAAGATCGCGAAAGCCGCGACCTTGGGCGACGAGGAGAAGAAGGCGGTGATCGGGGTCGGCGCGCCCTCGTAGACGTCGGGGGTCCACATGTGGAACGGCACCGCGGACACCTTGAAGCATAGGCCCGCCAGCAGGAAGACAAGGCCGAACGCAACGCCGACGCTGCCGGTTTTCGCCGCCGTCGCGATGCCGGCAAAGCTCACCGTGCCGGTGAAGCCATAGATCAGCGACATGCCGTACAGCATCATGCCTGACGCCAGCGCGCCGAGCACAAAATACTTGAGGCCCGCCTCGGTGGACTTCACGTCATCGCGGTTGCAAGCCGCCACGACATAGAGCGACAGACTCATCAATTCGAGGCCGAGATAGAGCATCACCAGATCGCCGGCGGAGATCAGCAGCATCATGCCGACCGTCGAGACCAGGATCAGGATCGCGTATTCAAAAATGCGGCGCGGGCGTTCCGACAGGAAGCCGTAGGAAATTAACAAGGTCGCGGCCGATCCCAACAGCACCAATATCTTGAGGAAGCGCGCATAGCCGTCGACGACGAAGCTGCCGCCGAAGGTCGAGAGCTTTCCGGCCGGCAGGTAGTGGCATTGCAGCACGCCGGTGAGGATCAGAAGCGCGATCGCCAGCGTCACCACCAGCGGCGTCGAGCGCTGGCCGCGAAACGCGCCGACCATCAGGAGCACCATGGCGCCAACGGCCAGCACGATCTCCGGCAGCACGGGAAGCAGCGAATATCCGGCGGGAGTGAAGTTCATGGGATGAGGTCCTGACCTGCCGTATTCAATGCATCAGCGCGGCTGCCTTCACGGCAGTGATCGCGTGGCTGTAATTGGTGACGAGTTGCTGCACCGACGCCGCCGAGTAGTCGAGCACCGGCTTCGGATAGAAACCGAACAGGATGGTGAGCACCAAGAGCGGCCCGAGCGTCATCACCTCGCGGAACGTCAGGTCCTTGATGCTGGCGAGCGACGGCTTCACCAGCGCGCCGAACACGATCTTGCGGTAGAGCCACAGCGCATAGGCCGCCGACAGGATGACGCCGACCGTGGCGAAGAACGCGGTCGGGATCGAGACCTTGAAGGTGCCGATCAGCGTCAGGAATTCGCCGACGAAGCCCGAGGTGCCCGGCAGGCCGACGTTCGCCATGGTGAACGTCAGGAACACGAAGGCATAAAGCGGCATCCGATTGACCACGCCGCCATAGGCCGCGATCTCGCGGGTATGCATCCGGTCGTAGACCACGCCGACGCAGAGGAACAGCGCGCCCGAGACGAGGCCGTGCGACACCATCTGGAACACACCGCCGGCGACACCCTGCATGGTGCCGGCGAAGATGCCCATGGTGACGAAGCCCATGTGCGCGACCGACGAATAGGCGATCAGCTTCTTCATGTCCTCCTGCATCAAGGCCACCAGCGAGGTGTAGATGATGGCGATGGCGGAGAGCGCGAACACCAGCGGCGCGAAGTCATGCGACGCCAGGGGGAACATCGGCAATGAGAAGCGCAGGAAACCGTAGCCGCCCATCTTCAGCAGAATGGCGGCGAGGATCACCGAGCCCGCGGTCGGCGCCTCGACGTGCGCGTCCGGCAGCCAGGTATGCACCGGCCACATCGGCATCTTCACGGCGAAGGATGCGAAGAACGCCAGCCACGCCCACGTCTGCAGGTTGCGCGGCACCGGGGTGGTCATCAGGGTCGGAATGTCGGTGGTGCCGGCGTTCCAGTACAGCGCCATGATCGCCAGCAGCATCAAGACCGAGCCGAGCAGCGTGTAGAGGAAGAACTTGAACGTCGCATAGACGCGGCGCGGGCCGCCCCAGACGCCGATGATCAGGAACATCGGGATCAGGCCGCCTTCGAAGAAGACGTAGAACAGCAAGAGATCGAGCGACGAGAAGGTACCGACCATCAGCGCTTCGAGGATCAGAAACGCGATCATGTAGGCCGGCACGCGATTGGTGACCTTCCAGCTCGCGATGATGCAGAGCGGCAGGATCGCGGTGGTGAGGATCACCAGCGGCAGCGAGATGCCGTCGATGCCCATCTTGTAGGCGATGGTCGAGGTCAGCCAGCGGCCCTCCTCGACGAACTGGAAACCGGCCTGCGTCGGATCGAAGCGCGCCACCAGGATCAGCGAGATCGCGAAGTTGATCAGCGTCGTCCACAGCGCGATCCAGCGCGCGTTGCGGGCGGCGGCTTCATCGCCGCCGCGTGCCATCAGCCAGATTAGAAGTGCGCCGACGGCCGGCAGGAAGGTGACGACCGAAAGAATGGGCCACGTCATCATTTATTGGCCCCCAAGCCCGAACATGAACCATGTGATCAGACCGGCCGCGCCGATCAGCATCACGAAGGCGTAGTGATAAAGATAACCGGTTTGAATGCGCACGACGCCGCGGGTGACGTCGAGCACGCGTGCCGCGACCCCGTTGGGGCCGAAGCCGTCGATGATGAAGCCGTCGCCCTTCTTCCAGAGCGTATAGCCGAGCCACTTCGCAGGACGCACGAAGATGATGTCGTAGAGTTCGTCGAAGTACCACTTGTTGAGCAGGAAGCGGTACAGCGCGCCGTGCTGGTTGGCGAGTTCGACCGGCAGGTAAGGCCGGCGGATGTAGAACAGCCAGGCCACGTAGAGGCCAATCACCATCATGATCGTCGGCAGATAGGCAATCGCCGCCGGGATGTGATGCATCTCTTCAAGGATATGCGGATGCATCTTCAGCGAGGCGCGGAAGAATTCGTCGACGCCATGGCCGGCGAACAGATCCTTGAACGGCAGGCCGGCCAGCAGCGACCCCGCGCTCAGTACGCCGAGCGGCACCAGCATCCACAGCGGCGCTTCATGCGCAGCCTCGTAATGATGCTGGTCATGCGGCTTACCGTGGAAGGTCTTGAAGATCAGACGCCACGAATAGAACGAGGTCAGGCACGCCGCCACCACCGTCATCAGGAAGCCGTAGAAGGCGAACGGATTGTGCGAGACGAAAGCCGACTCGATGATCGCGTCCTTGGAGAAGTAGCCGGCGGTGAGCGGGAAGCCGGTCAGCGCCAGGGTGCCGATCACCATGGTGGCGTAGGTGTAGGGAATCTTCCGCCACAGCCCGCCCATGTTGCGGATGTCCTGCTCGTGGTGCATCGCGTAGATCACCGAGCCGGAGCCCAAGAACAACAGCGCCTTGAAGAAGGCGTGGGTGAAGAGGTGGAACATGCCCACCGAGTAAGCGCCTGCGCCCATCGCCACGAACATGTAGCCGAGCTGTGAACAGGTCGAATAGGCGATGATGCGCTTGATGTCGTTCTGCACCAGACCGATGGTCGCGGCGAAGAACGCCGTGGTGCCGCCGATCAGCATCACGAACGCCTGCGCGTTCGGCGCCAGTTCGAACAGCGGCGACAGTCTTGCCACCATGAACACACCGGCGGTCACCATGGTCGCGGCGTGGATCAGCGCCGACACCGGGGTCGGGCCCTCCATCGCGTCCGGCAACCAGGTGTGCAGCAGGAACTGCGCCGACTTGCCCATCGCGCCCATGAACAACAGCAGGCAGGTGATGGTCAGCGCGTCGACGTTCCAGCCGAGGAAGTCGATGGTCTTGCCGGTAAGGCCGGGCGCAGCAGCAAAGATGGTGTCAAAATCGGTCGAGCCGATCAGCATGAACACCGCGAAGATGCCGAGCGAGAAGCCGAAGTCACCGACGCGGTTGACCACGAACGCCTTGATCGCGGCCGCGTTGGCCGACGGCTTCTGATACCAGAACCCGATCAGCAGGTAGCTCGCGAGACCGACGCCTTCCCAGCCGAAGAACAGTTGCACCAGGTTGTCGGAGGTCACCAGCATCAGCATGGCGAAGGTGAACAGCGACAGATAAGCGAAGAAGCGCGGACGATACGGATCCTCGTCCATGTAGCCGACCGAATAGAGGTGCACCAGCGAGGACACCGTGGTGACCACCACCAGCATCACCGCCGTCAGCGTATCGACGCGCAGCGACCAGGCGATTTGCAAGTCGCCGGAATTGATCCACGGCAGCACATGGACCAGCACGTCCTGCTTGAAGAAGCCGACATTGACGAAGGTGATCCACGACAGCGCCGCCGAGACGAACAGCAGCGCCGTGGTGATGAACTCCGCCGCCGCAGTGCCCGCAGCCGCCGGCTCAGTCGGCGCGTGATGATCGTCGTGGCCGCCGTGGCCATGATCGTCATGGGCCTGCGAGGCATGGGCATGGCCGTGATCACCGTGGCCGTCATGGCCATGCGCGTGTTCGACGGTGTCACCGCTGGGGTTGCGCGCGTGCGCGCCCGCGAGCGCGATCAGGCCCGCGAGAATAGCGCCGAGCAGCGGCAGAAAGACAATCGCCTGGACCATATCTGCCTCAGCCCTTCATCATATTGATGTCTTCGACCGCGATGGAACCGCGGTTGCGGAAGTAAACGACAAGGATCGCAAGGCCGATCGCAGCTTCGGCCGCGGCAACCGTCAGCACCAGCAGCGCGAACACCTGCCCGACGATGTCGTTGAGGAACGCCGAGAACGACACCAGGTTGATGTTCACCGCCAGCAGGATCAATTCCACCGACATCAGGATGACGATGATGTTCTTACGGTTGAGGAAGATGCCGAGGATGCCCAGCGTGAACAGGATCGCGCCGACCGCGAGGTAATGGCCGAGACCGATTGTCATTTCACCCACTCCGCCGCGTCGGACTCGCGCAGCCCCTGCCCCGACGGCACCTGACGCACGGCCATCGCCGCCGCCTTGGTGCGGGCGTTCTGCACGCTGATGTTCTGCCGCTTGACGTTCGCCTTATGACGCAAGGTCAGCACGATGGCGCCGATCATCGCCACCAGCAGCACCAGCGCCGCGATCTGGAAGTAATGAATGTAGGTCGTGTACAGCACCAGCCCGATCGCCTCGGTGTTGCTGACATTGCCGGGAATCGGCGCCGTGATGCTCTTCGCCACCGTCGGGTTGATCACCCAACCGCCGGCAACCAGCAGCAGTTCCGCAAGGAAGATCGCGCCGATCAGAAGGCCGACCGGCAGATATTCCAGAAAGCCTTCGCGCAGCGCGGCGAAATCGACATCCAGCATCATGATGACGAACAGGAACAGCACCGCCACCGCGCCGACGTAGACGACGACGAGGATCATCGCGAGGAATTCGGCACCGAGCAGGATGAACAGCCCCGACGCGTTGACGAAAGCAAGGATCAGGAACAGCACCGAATGCACGGGATTGCGCGAGGCAATCACCATCACCGCCGAGCCGACCAGCACGGCGGAGAACAGATAGAAGAACAGCGCGGGAAAGATCATGCCCTCACCTCACCGGTACGGCGCGTCGAGCGCGATGTTCTTCGCGATCTCGCGCTCCCAGCGGTCGCCGTTGGCGAGCAGCTTGGCCTTGTCATAGTAAAGCTCCTCGCGCGTCTCGGCGGCGAATTCGAAGTTCGGGCCCTCGACGATGGCGTCGACCGGGCAGGCCTCCTGGCACAATCCGCAATAGATGCACTTCACCATGTCGATGTCGTAGCGCACCGTGCGGCGGGTGCCGTCGTTGCGGCGCGGGCCCGCCTCGATAGTGATGGCTTGCGCCGGGCAGATCGCCTCGCACAACTTGCAGGCGATGCAGCGTTCCTCGCCGTTGGGATAACGGCGCAGCGCGTGCTCGCCGCGGAAACGCGGCGAGATCGGTCCCTTTTCAAAGGGATAGTTGAGAGTCGGCTTCGGCTTGAAGAAATAACGCATCGTGACGACGAATGCCTCGATGAATTCCGTCAGCAGCAGCGACTTTGCAGCGGTTGTAACGCTCATGACAGCCTCATTGCGGAGCCAGCCCGCCGAATTGCAGGACCGCCGCGACAATCACAACCATGGCGAGCGACAGCGGCAGGAAGACTTTCCAGCCCAGCCGCATCAGTTGGTCGTAGCGGTAGCGCGGCACGATGGCCTTGGCCATTGCGAACAGGAAGAAGATAAACAGCGCCTTCAGCGCGAACCAGATGATGCCGGGTACCCAGGTGAACGGCGCGAACGGGATCGGCGACAGCCAGCCGCCGAGAAACAGGATGGTGCCGAGCGCGCACATCGTGCAGATCGCGACATATTCGCCGAGCATGAACAGCAGGTACGGCGTCGAGCCGTATTCCACCATGAAGCCGGCGACCAGTTCCGATTCCGCTTCGACGAGGTCGAACGGCGGACGGTTGGTTTCCGCCAGCGCCGAAACGTAGAAGATCACGAACATCGGCAGCAGCGGCAGCCAGTACCAGCCGAGCAGGCCCCACTTGGTGTCCTGCGCCGTGACGATGGCCGACAGGTTCAGCGATCCGACGCAAAGCAAAACGGTGATCAGCACGAAGCCGATGGAGACTTCGTAGGACACCATCTGCGCCGCCGCGCGCAGCGCAGCCATGAACGGATACTTCGAGTTCGACGCCCAGCCCGCCATGATGGTGCCGTAGACCGACAGCGACGAGATCGCGAACAGGTAGAGAATGCCGACGTTAATGTCGGAGATCACCCAGTTCAGGTTGACCGGGATCACCGCCCAGCCCGCCAGCGCCAGCACGCAGGTCACCAGCGGCGCCAGCAGGAAGATCACCTTGTTCGCGCCGGACGGAATCACCGGCTCCTTGAGCACGAACTTCAGAAGGTCAGCGAAGGATTGCAGCAAGCCGAACGGCCCGACCACGTTGGGGCCGCGCCGGATCTGCACCGCCGCCCAGATCTTGCGGTCGGCCAGCAGAATAAAGGCGATCGCAACCAGCAGGATCACGAGCAGCATGACGCTCTGCGCGATCATGATGATCAGCGGCCACAGATATGCGGTCCAGATTTCAGCCATCGCTTCAGCTCACTCCGCTGCCGTCAACATCTGCCCGGAGGCGAGACGCGAACATTCCGCCATCACCGCAGAGGCCCGCGCGATCGGATTGGTCAGGTAATAACTCGCATACGCCGGCTTGAACGGCGCGGCGTCAGCCTTACCGCCGCGTCCGGCCAGCGTGCGCACCGCCGCCGCATCGGCAGCGTCGACCTGGTCAAGCCGCATCAGGTGCGGTGCGGCCTTGAACACCAGTTGGCGTAGCGCCGCCAGCGTATCGAACGGCAGCTTGTGGCCCAGCGTATCCGACAGCGCGCGCAGGATCGCCCATTCCTCGCGGGCCTCGCCCGGCGGGAAGCCGGCGCGGTTGGTCATCTGCGCCCGGCCTTCGGTGTTGACGTAAAGGCCCGACTTCTCGGTGTAGGCCGCGCCCGGCAGGATGACGTCGGCGCGATGTGCGCCGCGGTCGCCATGGGTGCCGATGTAAACGACGAACGCGCCGTCCGCGACATTCACCTCGTCCGCACCCAGCGAGAACAGCACATCGACGCCGCCGGCCGCGCTCATCTGCGCCGCGGTCAAATCGCCCTCGCCCGGCACAAAGCCGATATCGAGCGCGCCGACGCCGGACGCCGTGCCGTGCAGCACGCCAAAGCCGTTCCAGCCGTCTTTCACCGCGCCAATATCGACCGCAAGCTTCGCCGCCTGCGCCAGGATCGCCGCACCGTCGACGCGCGAGGTGGCACTGACGCCGACCAGCACGAGCGGCCTCTCGGCCTTCTTGAGAACGTCCGCGAAAGAATGCTTGCCGCTGGCGAGATCGCTCAGCGTCTCGGCGCCGGCGCCGAGATAATCGACGGGATAGGTCAGATCGGCTTGCGCGCCGATCAACCCGATCTTCAGCTTGCCGGAGCGCCAGCGCTTGCGGATACGCGCGTTGAGCAACGCGCCCTCGTGGCGCGGATTGGAGCCGACGATCAGCAGCGCATCGGCCTGCTCGATGCCGGCAATGGTCGGATTGAAGATATACGACGCACGACCCGCCTTGGCGTCGAAGGCGTGGCCGCCCTGCACCGCGACGTTGGCGGAGCCGAGGCTCGCCAGCAGTTGCTTCAGCGCGAACATTTCCTCGACGGTCGCGAGGTCGCCGGCGATGGCGCCGATGCGCTTGCCGTTGGTACCGCGCACCTTCGCTGCAATCGCCGCGAAGGCTTCCGGCCACGAGGCCGGACGCAGCTTGCCGTTCTCGCGCAGATACGGCCGGTCCAGCCGCTGGGTGCGCAGGCCGTCGACGATGTGGCGCGTCTTGTCGGAAATCCACTCCTCGTTGATCGCCTCGTTGACGCGCGGCAGGATGCGCATCACCTCGCGACCACGGGTGTCGACCCGGATTGCCGAGCCGAGGCCGTCCATCACGTCCACCGACTGCGTCTTGCCAAGCTCCCATGGCCGCGCCGCGAAGGCATAAGGCTTCGAGGTCAGCGCGCCCACCGGACAGATGTCGACGAGGTTGCCCTGCAACTCGGAGGTCAGCGCGGTCTCGAGATAGGTCGTGATCTCCATGTCCTCGCCGCGGCCGATGGCGCCCATCTCCGGCGCGCCGGCGATTTCGGCGGCGAAGCGCACGCAGCGGGTGCACTGGATGCAGCGGGTCATCGAGGTCTTGACCAGCGCGCCGAGATACTTGTCTTCCACCGCGCGCTTGTTCTCGGCGAAACGGCTCGAATCGACGCCGTAACCCATCGCCTGGTCTTGCAGATCGCACTCGCCGCCTTGATCGCAGATCGGGCAATCGAGCGGATGGTTGATCAGCAGAAACTCCATCACGCCTTCGCGCGCTTTCTTCACCATCGGCGAACGGGTGGAGATTTCCGGCGGCTCACCCTTGGGGCCGGGACGGCAATCGCGCACGCCCCAGGCGCAGCTCGCGACCGGCTTCGGGCCGCCCTTCACCTCGACGAGGCACATCCGGCAGTTGCCGGCGATCGACAGCCGCTCGTGATAGCAGAAGCGCGGAATCTCGGCGCCCGCCGCCTCGCACGCCTGCAACAGCGTGTATTCGGCCGGCACATCGATCTCTTTGCCATCGATGATGAGTATGGTCATGGCCTCAAGTCTTTCTCAACTTGCGTTCGGTGTCCGCGCAGCATCGCTCACTCCGCCGCGATCATGTGATCCGGGTCGAGGATGCCCTGATCGTCCAGCGTCGATTTGCGGGTGAACTCGTCGATGCGCCGCTCGATCTCCGGACGGAAGGCGCGGATCAGGCCCTGCACCGGCCACGCGGCGGCGTCGCCCAGAGCGCAGATGGTGTGGCCTTCGACCTGCTTGGTGACTTCCAGCAGCATGTCGATCTCGCGCTTGTGGGCGCGGCCCTCGATCATGCGGGTGAGCACGCGCCACATCCAGCCGGTGCCCTCGCGGCACGGCGTGCACTGGCCGCAGCTTTCATGCTTGAAGAAGTAGCTGATGCGCGCGATCGCGGCGACGACGTCGGTGGACTTGTCCATGACGATGACGCCGGCGGTGCCGAAGCTCGACTTCACCGCGCGGGTGCCGTCGAAATCCATGATCAGCTCTTCGCAATCATGCGCCGGGATCAGCGGACACGACGCGCCGCCGGGAATAATCGCCAGCAGGTTGTCCCAGCCGCCGCGAATGCCGCCGCCGTGCTTCTCGATCAGTTCCTTGAACGGAATGCTCATCGCCTCTTCGACGACGCACGGCGTGTTGACGTGGCCGGAGATGCCGTAAAGCTTGGTGCCGACGTTGTTGGCGCGGCCGATGGAAGCGAACCACGCCGCACCCCGGCGCAGAATGTCCGGCGCGACCGCGATCGACTCGACGTTGTTCACCGTGGTCGGGCAACCGAACAGGCCGACATTGGCCGGGAACGGCGGCTTCAGGCGCGGCTGGCCCTTCTTGCCTTCGAGGCTCTCCAGCAGCGCGGTTTCTTCGCCGCAGATGTAAGCCCCGGCGCCGTGCGCGACGTAAAGATCGAACGGCCAGCCGTGGACGTTGTCCTTGCCGATCAGCTTGGACTCATAGGCCTGATCGACCGCGGCTTGCAGATGCTCGCGCTCACGGATGAACTCACCGCGCACATAGATGTAACAGGCGTGCGCGCCCATCGCGAAGGAGGCGAGCAGGCAGCCCTCGACGAGCAGATGCGGGTCGTGCCGCATGATCTCGCGGTCCTTGCAGGTGCCGGGCTCGGACTCGTCGGCGTTGACGACGAGATAGCTCGGCCGCCCATCCGTGGATTCCTTCGGCATGAACGACCATTTCATGCCGGTCGGGAATCCCGCGCCGCCACGGCCGCGCAGGCCGGATGCCTTCATCTCGTTGACGATCCAGTCGCGGCCCTTCTCGATGATCGATTTGGTGCCGTCCCACGCGCCGCGACGGCGCGCGCCGGCAAGGCCCCAATCATCGAGACCGTAGAGATTGCGGAAGATGCGGTCCTTGTCGTCGAGCATCACACGTTGCCCTTCTTGGTCGCGTCACCGGCCACAGCGGCATCCTTCAGCACGCGCGGTCCACCGGCCGGCGCGGCGTGCTGGCGGTCGATCTGCGGGCCGGGCTTCGGCAGGTTGCCCGAGGCGAAACCGTCCAGCACCTTATTGAAGGTGTCCTTGGTGAGGTCCTCGTAGGTGTCCTTCCAGATCATCACCATCGGCGCGTTGACGCAGGCGCCGAGGCACTCGACCTCTTCCCACGAGAAGTTGCCGTCCTCCGAGACATGGCCCGGATCGTGATGGATGCGATGCTTGCAGACCTCGATCAAATCGCCAGCGCCACGCAACATGCACGGCGTAGTGCCGCAGACCTGCACATGCGCTTTCTTGCCGACCGGCGAGAGCTGGAACATGGTGTAGAAGGTCGCGATCTCCAGCACGCGGATGTACGGCATATCGAGCAGGTCGGCGACCGCGCGAATAGCAGCTTCGGAGACCCAGCCCTCATGCTCTTCCTGCACGCGCCACAGGATCGCGATGCAGGCCGACGCCTGCCGTCCTTCCGGATACTTCGCGATCTGCTGCTTGGCCCAATCGAGCGTACCTTCGCGAAACGCGAAGCTCGCGGGCTGCAATTCCTTCGGTGCCAGACGACGGACGGACATGCTCAATCAGTCTTTCTGCGAGCGCGCCACGCGGCGCGCATTCGGGCGGAGATGGCGAGACGAGAGGATCACCGGTCGACCTCGCCGAACACGATATCGAGCGACCCGAGGATGGCCGAGACGTCAGCCAACAGGTGCCCCTTGCAGATGAAATCCATCGCCTGCAAGTGCGCGAAACCCGGCGCGCGGATCTTGCACTTGTAGGGCTTGTTGCTGCCGTCGGCGACGAGGAAAACGCCGAATTCGCCCTTCGGCGCTTCGACGGCCGCATAGACTTCGCCGGGCGGCACATGGAAGCCTTCGGTGTAGAGCTTGAAGTGATGGATCAGCGCTTCCATCGAGCGCTTCATCTCGCCACGGCGCGGCGGGAAGATCTTGTTGTCCTCGACCGCCACCGGGCCCTGCCCGTCCGGCGCGCGCAGCTTGGCGATGCACTGCTTCATGATGCGCACCGACTGATGCATCTGCTCGATGCGGATGCAGTAGCGGTCGTAGCAGTCGCCGTTCTTGCCGACCGGAATGTCGAATTCCATTTCGTCGTAGCACTCGTAGGGCTGCGCCTTGCGCAAATCCCACGCCGCACCCGAACCGCGCACCATGACGCCGGAGAAACCCCACTCCCACGCCTGCTCAAGCGTCACCACGCCGATATCGACGTTGCGCTGCTTGAAGATGCGGTTGCCGGTGAGCAGCACTTCGAGATCATCGACCTTCGGCGGGAAGGCGTCGCACCAGGTATCGATATCGTCGATCAGCCTCGGTGGCAGGTCCTGATGCACGCCGCCGACGCGGAAGAACGCCGCGTGCATCCGCGAGCCGGACGCGCGCTCGTAGAACACCATCAGCTTCTCGCGCTCCTCGAAGCCCCACAGCGGCGGGGTCAGCGCGCCGACGTCCATCGCCTGCGTGGTGACGTTGAGGAGGTGCGAAAGAATGCGGCCGATTTCGCAATAGAGCACACGGATCAGTTGCGCGCGGCGCGGCACCTGGATGCCGAGCAGCTTTTCCGCCGCGAGGCAGAAGGCGTGTTCCTGATTCATCGGCGCGACGTAATCGAGCCGGTCGAAATACGGGATCGCCTGCAGATAGGTCTTGGTCTCGATCAGCTTCTCGGTGCCGCGATGCAGCAGGCCGATATGCGGATCGACGCGCTCAACCACTTCGCCGTCCAACTCCAGCACAAGGCGCAGCACGCCGTGCGCTGCCGGATGCTGCGGCCCGAAGTTGATGGTGAAATTGCGCATTCCGGGGACTTCGTTCATCTCAAGCGCTCCGCGCTCTGGAGAGTAGCGAATAGTGAGTAGCGAATAGCGAATAGTAAGAACGGAATTCAATCATCGGCTTGCCTGCGCTGAACTGACCGGATCAGTGACCTTAACATTCTGCCCAATTCGTCACATTGCGCCAGAATCGGCTCAACCACGTCGGGAGGCGCCAGATTAACACGCAATGCCAGTAACAAATGCGTCTCGAGTTCTTTCAACGAACCTTGTGCGATACGAAGGAACTGAACGAACGATCCGCGGTGTTCGCGACCGTGACCTTCAGCGACATTAGCCGCTATCGATACAGCCGCCCGGCGAATTTGGCTGGTCATCCCGTAAATCTCATCCTTCGGAAAGCGACCAGTCAAACGATAGACCTGTTCGGCAATCGTCATCGCTTTCTGCCAGACTTTGAGATCCCGGTATGAACTGATCTCTATCGCGCACCCTCCTGTTGCATCATGAATCTGTCTACTCGCTACTTACTATTCGCTATTCGCTCTTCTTCTCATCCCCCGGCAGCGGATAGTCCGCCCCTTCCCATGGCGAGAGGAAATCGAATCGGCGGAATTCCTGATTGAGCTGCACCGGCTCATAGACCACGCGCTTCTCGGCATCGTCGTAACGGACCTCGACGAAACCGGTGGTCGGAAAATCCTTGCGCAGCGGGTGGCCGTCGAAACCATAGTCGGTGAGCAGCCGGCGCATGTCGGGATGGCCGGTGAAGATCACGCCATACAGATCGTAAGTCTCGCGCTCGAACCAGTCGGTGCCGGGAAACACGCCGATAATCGACGGCACCTGCGTGGTCTCGTCAGCCACGCCCTTGATGCGGATGCGTTCGTTCAAGGTCGGCGACAGCAGATGGTAGACGATGTCAAAACGCTTTTCGCGCGACGGATAATCCACCGCGGTGGCGTCGATGAAAGAGACGAAGCGGCAGCGCGGGTCCTGACGCAGGAAACGCATCGCCTCGACGATCTTCGAAATCTCGACATTCACCGTCAACTGACCGAACGCCACCTCATAGCCGGTGGCAACGCCGGGCAGCGCACCAACGATCGTCTGACCCAGGGTCTCGAGCCGCGTGTCGTCCATTGTTCAGCCTTAGCGTTCGATGGTTCCGGTGCGCCGGATCTTCTTCTGCAACAGCAGCACGCCGTACAGCAGCGCCTCCGCCGTCGGCGGGCAGCCCGGCACATAGATGTCGATCGGCACGATGCGATCGCAGCCGCGCACTACCGAATAGGAATAGTGGTAGTAGCCGCCGCCGTTGGCGCAGGAGCCCATCGAGATGACGTAGCGCGGCTCGGGCATCTGGTCGTAGACCTTGCGCAGCGCAGGCGCCATCTTGTTGGTCAGGGTGCCGGCGACGATCATCACGTCGGACTGGCGCGGCGACGCGCGCGGCGCGAAGCCGAATCGCTCGACGTCGTAACGCGGCATCGACACCTGCATCATCTCGACGGCGCAGCAGGCCAGACCGAAGGTCATCCACATCAGCGAGCCGGTGCGCGCCCAGGTGATCAGGTCGTCGGCGGCGGCGACGAAGAAGCCCTTGTCGGACAGTTCGTTGTTGACCTCGAGGAAGTAGCGATCGTCAGCGCCGACCGGCTTCCCGGTGCGCGGATCGAGGACGCCGGTCGCAGCCGGAGCAACCAGCGTCCCTGACGATTGCGCGTGATTAGGGCTCAATCCCATTCGAGCGCGCCTTTCTTCCATTCGTAGATAAAGCCGATGGTGAGGACGGCGAGGAACACCATCATCGACCAGAACCCGACCAGACCGAGTTTCCCGAACGCCACCGCCCACGGAAATAGGAAGGCGACTTCCAGATCGAAGATGATGAACAGGATCGCCACCAGATAGAACCGCACGTCGAACTTCATGCGCGCGTCATCGAACGCATTGAAGCCGCATTCGTATGCGGACAATTTCTCCGGGTCAGGCTGCTGGAACGCAACGATAAACGGCGCGATCAGCAGGGCCAGCCCGATCACGGCGGCAATGCCGATAAACACCACCAAAGGCAGATAATCTTGCAAGATGCCGGTCATCGGCGATCCTTGGTTTTTTGGGGCGATACGGCCGATAGATTCGGCCACCTTGGAATTGTTCTGAGCCTTTAGCGCAGCGCACCAAGGGAGGCAAGACAAGCTGTGTTGACAGTTCCCTGTCATGCGCGATGCCTGCCCTGCAATGCATGGCAAGCAATTCCGCGACGCTCGGCGCGATGACCCCGCCGAAGCGCGCCCCGGTCAACGCTGATCGATGCCGCAACGTTGCCGTCGCCACCGAATTTAATGCGTCATCGCAGCGCCGATCGCTCCCGCTGGACGGGAGGGAAATCGCTTGATGAGGAAAATAAGGCGACGCCGAGCCCTTCCGGCACTGTCATTGCGAGCGAAGCGAACCAATCCAGCCTTTATACTCTGAATATTCTGAATCGCTTCGGCACCGGCGCTCTTCACGATGACGGGAATTGAGGCATGGCATCATGGCTGCCCAAATCGATTCCCGGCGTGTCCCGAGGGAGACCCATAGCCCCCCGCTCTGGACCACCTTATCCTAACGATCTCCCCGCCCCTCTTTAGTTATGTAGTTATGTCGTTCCGCGTCTCCTTCGTCGTCCCCGCGTAGGCGGGGACCCAGACGCCGCAGCGTCTGTATGGGACGGGATCGGACATTATCGTCCTTTGCACGCCAATAATCTCAACTAATGCAATGGGTTATGGGTCCCCGCCTGCGCGGGGACGACGTCATTGTGTGGCTGGCGCTCACCACGGCGTCATCACCGGGCTTGTCCCGCCTGCGGGGCCGTAGCCCCTTCGGCGCGGCGAAGGCCCGGTGATCCACGTCCTTTCTTTCTAACCGTCCAAGACGTGGATGGCCGGAACAAGCCCGGCCATGACGGATGAGGAAGCGCCATCTTCAGACGCGAGGCGCTGCCGATCTTGACAATATCTACAATATAGGATTATATTCATATTTATCCCGCCTCGATGAGAGGGGCGTTTCGCGATCGTCACGATTCGCGGGGCGGGATGCGGTGGACGCGGCAGCGTTCGGCGCGAAGTGTTGGCGGCAGGGCGGGCTCCTCCATGGCGAGGGCTCCGTGAGCCGTCATCCTCGCGCAGACGACGACGCTGCGCGGTGCGGCCGGGGTGGAGATGCACCCCACCGACACCGACTTTGCGCGCCGGCCCAAGTCGTGTGGTCCCGATGCCCGTCGCTGGCATCAAGGCGATGCGTCGTCGTCCGCTTCAACCGAAGCGGCGCATGTAAGCATCGGCCGACGGTGACGAACCAAAGCGGATGAATCGCTGCCGGGGAGAGCACGAAGCAAGCCGATAAAACCACCGCGCGCGGAACGCCGGATGTCTCCGGTGCGACCGTGGTGACTAACTCGTGCGCTTTTTACTTTGCGCATGAGGCTGCGGACGCATCGTGCGTCCGGCGTTCCGCGCGCCCTCTTCTCAAAGAGGGCGAAGCTTCCCCGCAAAACTCGGGCGCATCGCGCCGCGAGATCGCGAAGCCGTATCCATCCATGCTTCGCGCGTTGTTTGATATTCGAATCCGACCAATCGCAGATCTTCGCCACAACACCGGCGGCGTCCCTGTCTCGATCTCGTTCCATTGCACGTCGATACGACGACGATGCAAGCAGACAGAAAAATGCGTACTCAATACGCCGCGAATTTGAATTCTTATCGATCGATCGCGAGTCATCGAACGACTGAAAATTACACGCCGCGAATCCGCATGACTGCATCCCGCCAGCTTCAATCAAGTCGTCACGCACTTGTGGTAACAAGATGTGTTCCGCGGCTCAAACGTCGTTTGCCTCCCGGTCGCGGCTGTCATATCCTTGTCAGTGCCCATCTTTGTCGCGTCGTCAGAAAGTTGCGTCGAGACTGTTGAGCGACTGCGAAACGTGTTCGCACTCACATCCTCGCCGCAGCATCAGCTTATGAAGAGCGAGGAACGATCATGATCAAAGTCAAAATCAACGGCCAAGAGCAATCGTGGGATGGCGATCCCGACCTGCCGCTGCTGTGGTTCCTGCGCGATGAAGCCGGCCTCACCGGCACCAAGTTCGGTTGCGGCGAAGCGCTTTGCGGCGCCTGCACCGTGATCGTCGACAAGCAGGCCGTGCGCGCCTGCATCACATCGATTTCTGATGTCGCCGGGCGCGATGTCACCACCATCGAAGGCCTGCATCCAACCGGCGATCATCCGGTGCAGAAGGCATGGCGTCAGGTCAACGTGCCGCAATGCGGTTACTGCCAGGCCGGTCAGATCATGCAGGCGGTGGCGCTGCTCACCGACAATCCGAAGCCTACGCATGACCAGATCCGCGAGGCGATGGCCGGCAACATCTGTCGTTGCGGTTGCTATCAGCGCATCGAGACCGCAGTTCATCTCGCTTCGACGGGGGTGTGATCATGAACATCGTCACCGATCCCAAAACGCTTCACGAATTCGAAAAGCACAGCATCAAGGTCGAGAAGATTTCGCGACGTGGCATCCTGAAAGGCCTCGGCGTTGCTGGTGGCCTCGTGCTCGCCGCACCGTTGATGTCACGGCAAGCGTTTGCCGCATACCAGACCGGCGCAAGCAAGATGCCTCATGGTGTCGTGGTTGATCCGCGCGTGTTTGTCGCTATCGCGCCGGACGGCGTCGTCACCATCATCGCGCACCGTGCCGAGATGGGCACCGGCGTTCGCACCAGCCTGCCGCTGATCGTCGCCGAGGAAATGGAAGCCGATTGGTCGCGCGTGAAGGTCAAACAAGCTCACGGCGACGAGAAGACCTTCGGCAATCAGGACACCGACGGCTCACGCAGCACGCGGCACTACCTGATCCCGATGCGCCAGATCGGCGCCGCGGCGCGGACGATGCTGGAAGAAACCGCTGCCAAGCGTTGGAGCGTACCGGCGAGCGAGGTCAAGGCGCAGAACCATGAAGTGGTTCATGCCGCGAGCGGCCGTCGTGTCGGCTTCGGCGAACTGGCCAACGACGCCGCAAAGCTGCCGGTGCCGGATATCAACGGATTGAAACTGAAAGATCCGAAGGATTTCCGTTATCTCGGCAAGGGTCAGGTCAGCATCGTTGACCTGCACGACATCACGACCGGCAAGGCGCACTACGGCATCGATACGAGGTTGCCGGGCATGAAGTATGCCGTGATTGCGCGTCCGCCGGTGACCGGCGGCAAACTGAAGTCGTTCGATCCGGCGGATGCGATGAAAGTCGCCGGCGTCGAGAAGGTCATAGAAGTGAAGGGTTGGCCTTGGCCGTCCAAGTTCCAACCGCTTGGCGGCGTCGCGGTGATCGCCCGCAACACCGGCGCGGCGATCAAGGGCCGCGCGGCGCTTAAGGTCGTGTGGGACGATGGCGCCAACGCCAGCTACGATTCCGTTGCCTATCGCAAGCAACTGGAAGAAGCCGCGCGCAAGCCGGGCCTTGTCGTGCGCAAGGAAGGCGACGCCGAGGCCGCGCTCAAGAGCGCCGATAAGGTGGTGACCGGCGAATATTACATTCCGCACTTGGCTCATGTCAGCATGGAGCCACCGGTCGCGGTCGCCAACGTCACGGGCGACAAGGTGGAAGTCTGGGCGCCAGTGCAGAGCCCGGGCGGCACCCGCGAGGACCTTGCCAAGACACTTGGCATTCCGGAAGACAACGTCACCGTCAACGTGACGCTGCTCGGTGGCGGGTTCGGGCGGAAATCGAAATGCGATTTCGTGCTCGAAGCGGCGCTGCTGTCGAAAGCGATCGGCGCGCCGGTCAAGGTGCAATGGACCCGTGAGGACGATCTCCATCACGACTTCCTGCACACCGTCTCGGTGGAGCACATCGAGGCCGGTCTCGACAAGTCCGGAAAGGTCGTTGCGTGGCGGCACCGCAGCGCGGCACCGAGCATTGCCTCAACCTTCGCGCCGAATGTGAAGCATCAGGCGCCGTTCGAGCTTGGCATGGGCCTGATCGACATGCCGTTCGAGATCGCCAACCTCCAGTGTGAAAATCCCGAAGCCGAGGCACATACCCGTATCGGCTGGTTCCGTTCGGTATCGAACATCCCGAAAGCCTTCGCGGTGCAATCGATGGTCGGCGAACTGGCGGCCGCGACAAAGCGCGACCAAAAGGAGATGCTGCTCGAGTTGATCGGCTCACCGCGGATCGTAAAACTGGATTCGGTGAAGGACCCCTGGAACTACGGTGAACCCTACGACAGCTATCCTATCGACACGGCACGCCTGCGTCGCGTCGTCGAGGTGGTGGCCGACCAGGGCAAGTGGGGACGCAGCGTTCCCAAGGGACACGGGCTCGGCATCGCCGCGCATCGCAGCTTCGTCAGCTACGTCGCGACCATCGTCGAGGCATCAGTCGACGACAAGGGCAAGCTGACGGTGCATCAGGTCGACACCGCAATCGATTGCGGCACCTACGTCAACCCCGAGCGCATTCAATCGCAGATCGAGGGCGCGGCCATCATGGGGTTGAGTCTGGCGAAGTATGGCGAGGTCACCTTCAAGAACGGCAAGGTGGAGCAAAACAATTTCGACACCTTCCCGGTGATCCGGATGGATGAGTCACCGCTTGTCACCCACGTTCACATCGTCCCGCCGGGTCCCGATACGCCACCGAGCGGCGTCGGCGAGCCGGGCGTGCCACCGTTCGCGCCGGCGCTGATCAACGCGATCTTCGCCGCGACCGGCAAGCGTATCCGTTCGCTTCCGATCGGCAAGCAACTGGAGACGTAAAGCAGAGTACGACCGCGCTGGCGCTGATCAATTGCGCGCCAGCGCGGTGCCCTCGTGATCGTGCGTTAGGCCTGCGTTCGTTCCGAAGCCGCCGCGGGGCGCGTGTCGGGCAACAGGCCGCATTGTTTGGCGATGATGCCGAGCATCACCTCGTCGGCGCCGCCGCCGATCGACCCAAGGCGGCCATCGCGGTATCGACGCGAGACGAGCGTTTCGTCCATGTATCCCATGCCGCCCCAGAACTGGAGGCACGCGTCATGGACCTCGCGCCCCAGCCGCGTGCCCTTGAGCTTCGCCATCGAGGCGAACCGCGTGCAGTCGCCTCCGGAGACGTGAATTTCTACGGCCTTCCAGGTCAAGGCGCGCAACGCCTCCACTTCGGTCAAAAGCTCGCACAGGCGATACAGCACCACCTGGTTTTCAATAATCGGTTTGCCGAACGTCTTGCGGTTCCGCGTGTATTCGATAGTCTCCTCGATCGAGCGTGTACAACTGGTGATGCAGCCGAGCGCCGCATACATGCGCTCTTCCTGAAACTGCTTCATCTGATACACGAATCCCTTGCCTTCATCGCCGATCCGATTGCGCACGGGGACGCGCACGTCTTCGAAATAAAGCTCGGCCGTATCGGAGGCGTGCATTCCGAGTTTCTTCAGCTTCCGCGCAACGGTCACACCCTTGGCGCGTTTCCCGCCTTCCTTCAGCGGCACGATGATCAAGGACTTGTTGCGGTGGACCGGCCCATCGCCCGTATTGGCGAGCATACACATCCAATCGGCCTGCGTGCCGTTGGTGATGAATGTCTTGGAGCCGTTGATGACGTAGTCATCGCCGTCGCGCACGGCTCGCGTCTTGATCGCGGAAACATCGGAACCGGCGGAAGGCTCGGTCACGCCGATGCAGGCCACCATATCACCCGCGATGGCCGGCGAGAGAAACTCCCTGCAAAGTTCGGGCGATCCAAACCGCGCCAGGGCCGGCGTCGCCATGTCGGTCTGGACCCCGATCGCCATCGGGATGCCACCGCAATTAATATACTGCGAGGTCTCGTCGATGATCGCGCCGTATGAATAATCGAGACCGAGACCGCCGTATTCCACCGGCTTGGTCACGCCCAGCAACCCGAGGTTTCCAAGTTTCTTGAACACCTCATGCGCGGGAAATATCTGCGCAGCCTCCCACTCGTTGACGTGCGGATTGATCTCCTCATCGATCACGCGCCGATAGGTTCGCCGCAATTCTTCATGTTCATGCGTGAGCTGCATTTCGGAATCCCCCAATCGCCACGTACCCAGTTAGGACGACGCTGCCACCCGCTGCACCGGCGCCGCCGTAGTCATCGTAAAGCCCTCGTATCCTTTCGCGGCGACGTCGCTGCAAATCCGCCGGTAGACGCCGACGCCGCCGATATACGGCATGAAGATGCGTGGCTTGCCGGGAACGTTAGCGCCCATGTACCACGAGTTGGCTTGCGGATAGAGCGTGCCGTGCGCAACCTCGTTGACATGGGCAACCCAGTTGTCCTCGGCGGCGCGCGTCGCCTCCATGCTGTCGAGGTCGTTCGCACGCATGTAATCGAGGCAGTCGGCGATCCAATCGACGTGCTGCTCGATCGAGACGATCATATTGCTCAGCACCGACGGACTGCCCGGCCCGGTGATGACGAACAGATTGGGAAATCCCTCGCTCATCAGGCCGAGATAGGTGCGCGGACCGGCTTCCCATTTTGCGTTGAGCGTTTGTCCTGCCCGCCCTCTGATATCGATCCGGGCAACCGAACCGGTCATGGCATCGAAACCTGTCGCGAGTACCAGCGCATCGAAGTCGTAAGTCACACCGCCCGCCTGGAGGCCATGCGGCAGAATCTGCTCAATCGGATTGGCTTTGACGTCGACCAGTTTGACGTTAGCGCGATTGTAGGTCGCGTAGTAATCGGTATCGACACATATCCGCTTCGAGCCGATCGGATGGTCGTTCGGCTGCAATAGCTTTGCGACCTCGGGATCCTTGACGATCTCCGCGATCCTGGCGCGAACGAAATCGGCGGCGGTGTCGTTGGCGGCTTTGTCGAGCGCGATGTTGTTATAGGTCGCGGTAAAGGTCAGGCCGCCCTTCTCCCAGCGGGCACCATAGCGGGCGTTCCGCTCGGCGGCACTCTCCTCCAGCGCGCCTTTCTCGGGCAGTTCCTGGTAGATGCCATTGCGCATCTCCTCGCGCGCCTTGCGACGAATCTCGTCATAATTGGTGCGGAAAAAATCGCGTTCCTGCGAAGAAAGCGGCGCATTGCGCGCCGGCACGCTGAAATTGGGCGTGCGCTGGAAGACGGTGAGCTGGCTCGCCTGCTCGGCGATGATCGGGATCGATTGGATGCCCGACGACCCCGTGCCGATCACCGCCACGCGCTTACCGGTGAAGTCCACCGGCTGATGCGGCCAATGCCCGGTATGATAGACCTCGCCCGCGAAATCCGAGAGCCCCTTGAAATCCGGCATACGGGCATTGGAGAGACACCCCGTCGCGAGCACCACGAATTGCGCCCGGACGGTCTTTCCGCCCGCGATGGTGACCGACCAGTCCCTTGCGCGTTCGTCGAACACCGCGCGCTCGACGCGGGTATCGAACTGAATGTCGGATCTCAGATCGAACCGGTCGGCGACATGATTGGCATAGCGCAGGATTTCCGGCTGCGGCGCATAGCGCTCGCTCCACACCCATTCCTGCTGGAGGTCTTCGGAAAAGGAGTATGAATACTGCATACTTTCGACATCGCAGCGCGCACCGGGATAGCGATTCCAGTACCATGTGCCGCCGACCCCACCACCCTGCTCGAAGACCTTCGCCGACAACCCCAGCCCGCGCAACCGATGCAGCATATACATGCCAGCGAATCCGGCACCGACGATCACGACGTCATATGCCTCGGTCTCTGAGGGACGGCTACCGATGGCATTCGCTTGGCCGGCTGGCATGAGGCGATCTCCTCGCTTTTATGGTTGGTCCGGAAGGACGATTGCCTGCCAGCATTATGTCCGCGGCCCAAAAGCGCAAGCCACAAAACCGCCGCCCCGCCCCGCGCGGCAACGACGCCTCGGCCGTAAAAGCGAGTCCGACGACGAGTTGATTATTACGCGGCCCGGAATATTGGTTCTGATGCAGATTCGAGAACAGCATCGCGGATCAAGCGGCCACCAGCGAGAACTCGCGACCGACCATCGTCCGAAATTAACGAAGGCGCGGCCGTAACCGCACCCCCGTTTTACCCACTAGTCGTCACCTTCGACGTCATCGGTCATCATGGGGAGCGCCATTCCCCAAAACCAAAAGCCGGCGGCAACAATCGACGCTGCGATAAGGACTCTTGTGGAGCCAACTGGAGGGAACATAAACATTCATCGGACCTCCCTGCATGGGTCCCCCTCTTTATTGAGGTCAGGTTATGCCGCGAATTGGGCGAGGGTATTGCGGCGGTTCAAACGAGATCATGTGTCGCGCTATTGTGATCCGGCATCCCTGCCGCAACTCCCGTCGCGTATCGGATCAACACACCTCGTTGACGATAGCGAGAATAGCCGCCAACGGCCGTTCCCGGAGGCAACCCGATGCAAATCTCCGAAAAGACCGCATGGTTTGTTTACATCGCGACCAACAAACGGCGCAAATTCTATATGCCTGAGTAATCTTATCGCCGACTTCCGCGTGACGATCCGGCGCAAGGCTGAAGAAAGGCTCACCCTCTGGATCGAGCGCGCCCGCATTAGTCTCGTCGCCTCGTTCGCGAGCGGCGACGTCAAGGATGAAGCGGCGGTTCGAGCTGCGATCACTTCGCTTTGGTCCAACGGACAAACCGAGGGGTAGATCACGCGCCTCAAGCTCGTCAGGCGGCAAATGTACGGTTGAGGGAAAATCGATCTGCTTCAAGCCAGACTAACTGGTGCAGAATAATCGAGGTGCACCAAGATTGCATCAGAGCCAAAGTTCAACGCCGATTGACGCCTTGACTATCAGCGCCCCGCCGGTATCTCCTGAACAGAGCGTCTCGGAAGAGAGAGCGTTTTCTCACTATACATGGCGAGTATTCTTTCAATGCCGATACAGGTCAAACACGGAAAAAAGCTCGCTTTCGACAAGCATAGTCCGACTACGGATATTGCGCGCAATCTAAAGCTCGACCACGGAATAGGTTTTCTAGTGCGGCTGATCGAAACTCGCGCCACCGCACTGTACGATCGACTCACCGAGCAGAACGAGATTACACCGCGCCAATTCGGTGCGATGCTAACGCTTTACCAGCGCGGCCCCCTGACGTTAACAGAACTCGCAACTCATATCCGGGTAGACCGCAGCACGCTTGGCGAAATGATCAACCGCATGGCGGAGCGCGGCCTGATCAGGAAAGAGACTAACGGCTCGGATCGCCGCTCGGCCACCATTACCTTGGACAAAATAGGCCAAGAGGCCCTGTTGCGGTTAGTCGCTGGTGCGGCGCAGTTGCAGGAAGAACTGCTCGCACCGCTGCCTATAAAGGATCGCGCGCAATTCCTGCGCTGCATGAAACTCGTTGCGGAACCGCCGAAGGATAGCCGCAGCACCTGACAAATCTCTCAGACCGTCGGGCGGCACCTTCGGCGTTCAGTTCCAGCTAACAACCTCACAAGAAACCCTTTCAGATTTGTATTGATCGATTTCGCCTGTGATGTTATTGCGTATACGTACTAAATAGCAAGCGAGCTGCCGCCTTGCGTCTGATCGATTATCTCAGTGTGCCCTATCTTCTGGAAGCCGAGACCACTGAGCTTGGCGATGGCACGTGGGTGCGGCGCGTTGGCTACCCGGAGTTGCCGGGGTGCGTGGCCGAGGCCGCCGTGATCGAAGAAGCGCTGTCGCAGCTTGAGCGCAAGCGGATCGAAGTAATCGTGCGGATGGTGCGCGACGGTCGCTCGCCTCCCGCACCTCGCCCACCGATCCGAGATTCCGATCCGGTATGGATAGCGAAGCAAGTGGGCGTCGCTTGCGAAGACATTGCACTGATCGAGCGGGATGACGCGGCCGGCCCTCCAGCCTGACGACCGAGCCCTGCGAGGGAGAGAACAGATGTTGTCGCACGAGAACAATGAAACGCTGGTTCGGGTCGGACGCGGAACCCCGATGGGTTCGCTGATGCGTCTTTACTGGATTCCCTTCTTCTTCTCGAAGGATCTGCAGAAGGACGGCCAGCCCAAACGCGTGATGCTGTTGGGTGAGGATCTCGTGGCGTTCCGCGACACCGAAGGACGCGTCGGACTCGTGGCCAATGCTTGTGCCCACCGCGGCGCGCCGATGATGTTCGGCCGCAACGAGGATTGCGGGCTGCGTTGCGTGTATCACGGCTGGAAATTCGACGTGACCGGCGCCGTCGTCGATACACCCGCAGAACCGGTCAAAAGCCGTTTGAAGGAAAAGGTGCGGATCACCGCCTACCCCTGCCGCGAGCGTAACGGCGTAGTCTGGACCTATATGGGTCCGGACACCGAACCACCGCCGCTGCCCAACCTGGAATGGAATCTGGTTCCGGCGGACAACGTACACCTCTCGATGCGCATCCAGGAATGCAACTGGCTGCAAGCGCTAGAAGGCGAGATCGATTCCGCCCACGCGCCGATCCTGCACAGCCGGATCGATTCCAAGGGCGCGATCAACCAGTGGCTCGCGACGCGTGACCTGCGCCCTACCTTCGAGTGCATACGGCAGGAATTTGGCATGAGCATCGGAGCCAAGCGGCGCCTCGACGAACAGACCAACTACTGGCGCGTCAACCAATTTATGCTGCCGTTCTATTCGCTGGTGCCGCCGCAATCGAAATATCCGGAGCTCAGCGGCCATGCTTGGGTACCGATGGACGATAATCACACCATCTGCCTGATGTTCTCCTATCATCCAACCGAACCGTTGCCGGCGCGGATGCGCGAGGTGTTCGAGCATGGCCACAACGGCCGGGAATCCGCGCATCCAAGCGCGCAATCTCTCGTCAAACGCGATCCCTCTACACCCTATGCAGACTACTGGACGAAATTCACGCGCGAGAACGGCTTTCTGTTCGACTATCAGAGCCAAATCGACACCTGGTTTTCTGGACTGCCGGGACTCTGGGTGCAGGATGGCGCCTGCCAAAGCGGGACCAAGCCGATCTTCGATCGCAGCAAGGAACATCTCGGCTCAAGCGATACCGGAATCGCAATGACACGGCGGCTTTTGCTCGAAACAGTCAACGCTTATCGCGATCGCGGCACTGTGCCGAGCGGGGCCAACGAGCCCGACACCTTCATGGTCCGTGCGGTGTCGCTCACACTGCCGAGCACAACATCGTGGGTCGATTCCGGCCGGCCGCATATGCGAGCGAGGCTCGGCGCCGATTTTGGCTATAAACTGTAAGACCGGAATCGGAGATGAGCGAGACCATCAATCCGGGCGACAGATTCGACGTTCACCTGCAGCGTGGCGGGCGCACGCTCACCGTACCGCCAGGTGAATCCATTCTGGACATCCTGCTCGACAACGGCATCGACGTGGCCTTTTCCTGCTCGGACGGCATCTGCGGCACCTGTGAAACGAAAGTGATCGAAGGTATCCCCGATCATCGCGACAGCTTTCTCAGCGACGAGGACAAAGCTGAGAACAGCAAGATCATGATCTGCTGCTCGCGCTCAAAAACGCCGGTGTTGACGCTGGATATTTGAGTACGCGCGAGCCGTTTAAGCTTGGATGCGAGCGCACTCATTCAATGTCATTGCGAGCGAAGTGAAGCAATCCAGTTCTTTTTCCATAACTTTTTTGGATCGTTTCGACGCGATGCGCCTCGTAATGACGTTCATTCTAAAGCGGCCGCGCCGCGAACAACGGCCCGTCCCTGTACTGTAGAACAACAATTTCCACCGCCGTGTCGAGCCCAGGCTCCGTTTCGGATAGCACGCGGGTCGCGATCCGTAAGCCCTCGTCGAGGTCGACAATGCCGACCCGATACGGCGTCTCTTCCTGAAACACCATCGGAGCGGCGTGCACCACGGTCTGTGAATACAGCTTGCCACGGCCGGACAGCGGCACCCAGCGGACACCCTCCGACCAGCAATGCGGACAGAACGGCTTCGGTGGAAACGTCAGCCGCTCACAGCCATCGCAGCGAGTGGTCTGAAAATCTCCGGATGCCAACCCCCACCAGAATTGTTTCGTGAATTCGGTCATGCGCGGCGGAAAGGCGCGGATGCGATCGATGGCTTGCGACGCCAGCATCACTGCACTCCTTCCAGCACATGGATCAGCGCAGCGTTGTAATTGCCGAGTTCGGCGCTGGTGACGCCAAGCTGTGCACCCCTAACCTGTCGCTCGCCGGCACGGCCCGTGAGTTGCTCCTTGAGTTCGAAGAAGCTGTAGAATGGCGTCACGTGTGCCGGATGGCCGCGCGATTGCAATCCACCGGATGTTGCGATGGGAATCCGCCCGCCGAGCGACGTCACGCCTTCCGCGCACAACCGTGCGCCCTGCCCACGCGGTACGAGGCCCAACGCCTCGCTCGCCAGCACCTCGATGATGGTGCACGGCGCATAGAGTTCCGCGAGATCGATGTCATCAGCCGTGACTCCGGCCTCGCTGTAGGCCGCCTGCCCGGCTCGCTGTGCCGAGGCCAGCGCAATCATGTCGTTCGGCACCTCGTTGATCTGGTGCGCACCTTCGTGGAAGAAGCCCCGGCCGCGCACACGGACATAAGGTTTGCCGGATACCTTCGCGATTTCCTCATCCACCATCACAAGGCAGGCGGCACCGTCGCCGCGCGGCGGCACCTCATAGAGGCCGAGCGGTTCGACGATCGGCTTTTGCGCCAGTACCTCGTCGAGCGTGATGGGCTTGCGGAACTGGGCGATCGGATTGAGCGAGGCATGACGCCGGTTCTTCACCGAAATGCTGGCCAGTTCCTCGCGTGAGGAACTAAACTCATAGATATAACGCGCCGCGTCCATGGCGTACCACGAGATCGGCGTGAAGCCGAACGGCGCGTGAAAATCCACGTCGCCGGTCGCCTTCATCGAATTCATCATGTGCTCGACGGCCGGGACGGCGGATTCAAAATTGATCCCTAATGCCAGCGCCACCTGCGACTTTCCGAGCCGGATGTCGTTGGCTGCTGCCTCGAAGGCGAGCGCTGCCGTCATGCCGTTGCCCAGTACTTCCTGCACCGTTCCAGTGCAAGGCAACCGCAGATAGTTGGCGATAAAGGTCGCAAAGTACTTCTGCTGGGTGTAGGGGCGCGGTTGTGCGAATACCAGCGAGGAGATTTCGCTCTTGTCGAGACCAGCGTCTGCCATTGCCGCGATCACGACTTTGGCAAGAATTTCATGCTCAAGCACCTGCACATCGGCGTCACGCGGTTTCTGCCACTTGGCGACCGGGAGAACAGCTGCCCCGAGAATGGCCACGTTGCGTGTCATGGTGTTGCTCTCTTTCGAACTCCCCGCCTCATCGGCAGATGATCAATGCATCGGCGGCCATCACAGTCGCGCCGCTCGCGATTACCGGATTGACATCAATCTGATCGATAACATCGGCAAGATCATGGGCGAGCTCCGACAACCGGCAAATCGCATCCACCAGACCGTCAACGTCAACACCTGGCTTGCCGCGAAATCCCGCAAGAAGCGGATGGCCTTTCAACGAGGTCAACATGTCACGTGCCGCGGCATCCGCGACCGGCGCGAACCGCACAGCGGTATCTCTGAGCAGTTCGACCATGATCCCGCCAAGACCCACCGCGACCAGTGGACCGAATTGAGCATCATTCTTTACCCCGAGCACGATTTCGAGGCCTGATGGCGCCATCTCTTGCACGCTGATGCCATCAAGCCGTGCCCGCGGCGCATAATGAGAGGCCGACTGCAGAATCTCCTGCGCTGCGGCGCGAACGTTCTCCGCCGTCGACAATCCGAGCTTGACCCCACCAGCCTCGGTCTTGTGCAGAATATCCGGCGATACGATCTTCAATGCTACCGGGCCACCGATCTTGCTTGCGGCTTCGACTGCCGTATCGGAATCTCGTGCAAGAATCTCCTGGGGCACCCTGATGCCGTAACATGCGAGAATTCGCTTCGACTCCGTCTCCGAGAGAGATTTGCTGCGGCCCGCAGCGGCCATAAGAATATCCCGCGCCACCGCGCCGGCAGAAGCTGGCGAGCGCCGACCACTTATCGCCGACTGCCGTGCGCGGCGCTCGTGCCAATCGAACCATGCACGCAATGTGGCAAAGCAGCGATCGGCCGAGCGGAACATGCAGACGCGCGGATCGGCATCGAGCAAGTCGCTGCCAGGCCCTTGCAGCCATTCATTCATCCAGACCACCGCGAGCGGTTTGCCCGTGCGCCTCGCCGCTTCGACGATCGTCGGCGCGCGCGCACCACTTGAGGAAGCGTGCGCAAAGATCATCGGCATGATCAGCGCGCTGAACCGCGCATCGGTCATGAACGCGTCGAGGCAGAATCCGAACGTTTCCGACGTTTTCAACACTTCCGCAGTGAGATCGGACGGATTAGCGACCGAGCCGAAATCCGGCACGACTGTATGCAGGGCTTCGGCAGTTTTCGCTTCCAACGCCGGCAACGGAACGCCAAAAGCCTCCGCCTTGTCGGCACAGATCACTGCGGCGCCGCCGGAGGTGGATAGGATACCGACGCCGCGGCCTGCGCTCGGCGCCTTCGTCTTGGCAAAAAACGATGCGGTCTCCAGTACAGATTCGAGATCATCGACCGCAATTGCGCCCGCCTCCTCAAACGCCGTCCGGTAGGCGACAGCCGAGCCGACCATCGTTCCGGTATGCGACATCGCCGCCTTGCTGGATGTCTCACTGTTACCGGTCTTGTAGACGATCAGCGCCTTGCCGGCGTCTCGTGCTTTGCCTGCCGCTTCGAGAAAACGCCTGCCGTCCTTGACGCCCTCCAGCAAGCAGACAATCGCCCTGGTATCTTCATTTTCAGCGAGATAGGAAATGAAGTCGCAGACATCGACGTCGCAGGAATTGCCCGCTGCGAGATAGTGCGAGAAGCCGATGCCGCGCTCCATGCCCTGCAGCACGGTGTAACCGAGTGCGCCGCTCTGCGACACAATCCCGATCGGCCCCGCACAATGCCCCATGCCCGCATAGTCCGGCATAAAATTCAGTCCGGCCTTCGACTTGGTATTGGCGAGACCGACACAATTGGGTCCGACTACTCGCACGCCGGTGCGATGCGCAAGGTCGATCAGGCGATGCTGCGCCGCGATGCGGTCGGGCTTCGACGTCTCCGCGAATCCTGAGGCATAGACCACGATACCGCCTGCACCTGCCGCCGCGGCATTCTCAATCATGCCTTCAACCATCGGTCGTGCGACGCAGAGCACCACACAATCGGGGCGCTCCGGCAAATCGGCCAGCGACGGTACACAGGGACGCCCGAGCAGCGTCTGGTATTTCGGATTGATCGCAAAGACCTTGCCCGTGAAGCCCGCCATGTTCGACAGCGTACGCTCGCCGAACGAACCGCGGGTTTCCGACGCGCCGACGATCGCGACGACCTTCGGATCGATGAGACGCGAGAGGTCGGCCGCCCCATAGAGCGGCCGCGTTATTGAAGTCATCGTTGGTTGCTCTTCTTGTTTTCGATGCGCTCGTTTTCCGATGTGCAAACTACGGCGTGTTGAAGTTCTTGAGCACCGGCTTCGCGGTGGCTTTCTCGGGCGGCCACACCGTCACGAGCTTGTCGCCCTGGAATTGGGTGATAGTGGTGTCGCGCCCTTTGTTGCGGCCGTTCTGGTCGAACTCGATATAATCCGACGACGTGATCATCTCATCCTTGCGGAATTTCACCTTGCGAAGCGCATCCGCAATGTCAGCCGGCTTGAAGCTTTTCGCGGAATCGAGCGCCCGGATCGCCACCTTGGTGCCGAAATAGCCGAGGGCTGAGTTCAACGTCAGCGGTTGCTGGAACTTCTTCTCGAAAGCCGCACCGGTCTTCTGGGCCGCCGGAAGATCGGCCGAGAATGGCGTTACCGCAAACTGCCAGGCGACCAGCTTGCCGATTTCCTTGCGCAGCTTCGGATCACCCGACATCCCGCCTGTACCAATTACGATGGGATGGAAATCGAGCTGTTCGTAAGCTTTCGACGCCAGCACGCCGGCCCGGAAATAGCCGACCTGGATGACGATGTCCGGCTGTGAAGCCTTCACCTTGAGGGCTGGCTGCAGAAGGTCCTGCGCCGCTGCGCCATAATCGATAAAGGAAACTACCTTGAGATCCTTGCGATCAGCCAACTGGGCCTTGAGCTGCTTGCCCATCTCGATGCCGTATTCGTTGTCGGGGCAGAGCACGGCGATCTTGGTCTTCTTCGGGTCGAGCTTATGTATCATATCGAGAGCATGGAAGATGCCGGCCACGTAGTCGCTATCGATCAGCGTAGTCGACCACGTCCACTTCAGACTGCCGTTGGTCATGGATTCCTGCTGCGGAATCGTATTTATGTGCGGAATGCCGTATTTCTCCGCGACCTGCGACAGCGGCACGGTTTCGTTAGAGGTCGCAGCGCCCATGATCAGCACGACCTTGTCCTGATTGATCAGTCGCTCCGTTTCGCCGACGGCATTAACGGGCTTGCTCTGGGAATCGCCCTTGACGAGCTCGATCTGCGCGCCACCGTGATTTTTCAGCCCCCCCGACGCGTTGGCTTCCTCGATTGCAAGCTCGGTACCACGCATACCGTCACCACCACCGACCGCCCCCGGCCCGGTCAATGCATAGACTGCGCCGACCTTGACGGCATCGGCGGCGTTTGTGTTGAACGCCGCCAGCAGAACCGTTGTTGAAAGAAAAAAGCCAACCATGCGTTTCATCTGCGTCTCCCTTGCTTGCTTTGTCCGTTCTCAAATTCCGAGATAGGCCTGCTTAACTCTGGGGTCAGCCATCAGATCAGAAGCAGGCCCCTCCATCGCAAAATGTCCCTGCTCAAGAACATAGCCGTGATCGGCCACTTCGAGCGCCAGCGCCGTGTTCTGCTCGACCACCAAGATTGTCATGCCCTGCACCGCCAGCCGACGTACCGCTTGGAAAATCTCATCAACAACGATCGGCGCAAGGCCAAGGCTGGTTTCATCGAGCAACAGCAATCGCGGCGATGCCATCAACGCGCGAGCGATCGCCACCATCTGTTGCTCGCCGCCCGACAGCGTGCCGGCGCGTTGTCCACCACGTTCGCGCACTTTCGGGAACAACTCGAATACCATTTTTAAACTTTCGTCACGCCGGCGACGCGCGCTCGGCGACGACGAACCGATCAGAAGGTTTTCGAACACGGTCATGTCCGGAAACAGACGACGCCCTTCCGGCACCTGGACGAGACCAGCACGGACGATGTCCTGTGGAGGCATACCGAGAATGTCCTGACCGTCGTAGCGGACCGATCCGGCATCCGCTGGAATGATTCCGGATATCGTACGCAGCAGCGTGGTCTTTCCGGCGCCGTTGGCGCCGATCAACGCGGTGATGCTGCCGGCTTGAACCGACAGATCAATCCCCCGCAGGACGGGCACATCGCCGTAGCCGGCGCGCAGGTCTTTGACCTCAAGCAGCGCCATGATGCCTCCTGCCAAGGTAGGCCTCGATCACGGCGGGATCGGCGGCCACGGTGGCGGGCAAGCCTTCGGCGATCTTGCGGCCATTGGCCATCACCACAAGCCGATCCGACAACGACATGATCGCGCGCATGACATGCTCGACGATCAGCAGCGCGATGCCCTCACGCCGGATGTCGGCGAGGATCACCATGATTTCGTCGATCTCGGCGGGCGTAAGCCCGGCCATCACCTCGTCAAGCAGCAGCAATCGCGGCCGCGTGGCGAGTGCCCGTGCGATCTCGAGCCGCTTCTTCTCGGGCAACGACAAATTGCGCGCCAGCAAGCCAGCTCGGTGATCGAGCCTGACACGCGTCAGAACCGCCATCGCCTCGGCGCGCGGATCCGAGGTCTCCCGGTTCGGACCGAGCACGCCCGCGATGACGTTTTCCAGCACGGAGACATCGCGGAACGGCTGCACGATCTGGAAGGTACGGCCGATGCCGAGCCGAGCCAGGCGATGCGGCGGGTGGCCGGTGATATCGCTGCCATCGAAGGTGACAGCACCCTTGGTTGGATGAATGACGCCCGAGATGGTCTCGAACAACGTGGTCTTGCCGGCGCCGTTCGGGCCGATGAGGCCGACGATCTCGTGACTTTCCAGATCGAACGAAACCTCATCGACGGCGCGGAGGCCGCCGAACCAACGCGACACGCCGCGAACTTGCAGCAGCGGCCCACTCATGCGCGCCTCCGTGCGATCGCATCGCTGAGCAGGCCCCACAAGCCCCGCGGCGCGAGTCGCATCACCAGCACAAGGATGACGCCATAGACGATGAGATGAATGCCAGCCAGCCGGCCCGCCAGCATGCCGCGCAACAATTCGGTGAGCGGCACCAGCACCACCGTACCGAGCAGCGGTCCGAACAACGAGCCAAGACCGCCGACGAATGAGAACAGCAACGCATCGATCGAAAGGGTTATGCCGAACACGGATTCAGGATCGATGAACAGCACGTAGTTGGCATAGATCGGTCCCACGAGCGCGGCCAGTGCGCCGCTGATGGCCGCTGCGATTACCTTGCCCTGCACCACGTCGATACCAAGCGCGGCGGCGGATCGTTCATTCTCCCGGATCGCCAGGAAAACATAACCGAGCCGCGTGCGATGGATGACGATAATGACAATCGCAGCCACGGTGAGGACAGCGAGCGCTGCGTAGCAATAACCAAGCTTGGACGTGAACTGTAGGTTCGCCAGCGACGGCCGCGCCGGTATCGCCAGTCCGTTCGCGGCGCCAAGCGCCGACACATTGCTGACGATGTGCAAAGTCATTTCGGCAAGCGCGAGCGTCACCAGCGCGAAATAGACGCCGGACAGCTTGCGGCGAAACACCGTGTAACCCATCAGCGCGCCCAGCGCGCCGCCGAGGCAGGCCGCGAGCACCAGACCGATCCACGGGCTGACGCCGAGTTTGAGATACAGCGCGGTGGACAGATAAGCGCCGGCGCCGACAAACAGCGCGTGCCCCAGCGACATCTGGCCGGCCATGCCGCCGAGAATATTCCAGGCCAGCGCCACCGCGCCGTAAAGCGCGACCAAAACAAAGATGTGCTGGCCGTAGATCGACAGAAACGGAGCAAGAGCGGCGAGCAAGGCGATAACCGCGCCGAGCAAGAGCATCGGTTTCATAGCCGACGCCCTCCCAGCAACCCTTCCGGCCTGAACAGCAGGAACAGGATGAAGATGGCGTAGGTGATGATGAAGTTGATCGAACCGCCGGTCAGCAGGCCGCCGACCGCCTCGACAAGGCCAATGATGAAGCCGCCGATCAATGCGCCGACAAAGTTACCCATGCTGCCGAGCACAACGACAATGAACGCCGTCAGCGTAAAATTCGAGCCAACCGACGGGCTCACGTAGTTGAAAGGCGCAATCAGCGGCGCAACCAGACCAAGCGAGCCTACGCCGATGCAGAACGCGATAAGATACATCCTGTCGACATTAACGCCGCTCATCAACGCTGCGTCGCGATCCTGCGCCGCCGCCCGTATCTGCCGGCCGAGTTCGGTCGATCGCAGTAGCCAATACAGCCCGAGGCACACCGCGATCGACGCCGCGCTGGCAATCAGGGCTGCAGCCTGAATGAAGACGTTGCCGATCCGAACGATATGCCCAGAGAGCACCGAGGGCATGGCGTGCAGATCGGCGGTAAAAATCGCCAGCATGGCGTTCTGCAGGATCAGCGACAGCCCAAGCGTTACCACGATCTGATTGTGCTCGGGCGCAAGAATGACCGGTGCGATCAGCAGCCTGTAAGTGAAAGCGGCCACCAGAGTGACCAGTGGCAACACGAGAACCAGTGAGAGATATGGATCGAGATGAAGCCACGTCGCGCCGATGTAGGTGAGATACAACCCGAGCGCGAGGAAATCACCATGGGCAAAATTCACGATCCGCAGCACGCCGAACGTCAGCGTCAGTCCCACCGCGACAATCGCGTAGACAGCGCCAAGCAAGAACCCATCGGCGAGGGTCTGAGGGAGAAGCGGCAGCACATCCATCAGGGAGTCGTCCCGCCAAGCCCGCATTGCAGCCTGCGTCCGATCACGACGATCCTCCCTTTCCTGCCCGTTTGTTATGGCCCATGGCCCCAAGACTTAAGGTGCATGGCCGACGGCTCTTTTGGTGTCCGGTGCGGGGCCAGCTTGCTGCCGGCTTCACTTTGCACAATGGACAGACCATTGATGCATTTTAGTTCAGATGCGTCAAGAACCGTCCGAGGCGGCTGTGCAATCCGTTTGTCTTGGTATATTGGATTGTGTTGTGAGCCCGTCGGGCGGATCGCAACGAAACGGACCGGATTGTGAGCAGGAAGACGACGACCGTCGCGACTAGGAGCATCGCCAAGAAAAACTCACGGCGCCGGGTCGCAGCCGAACCCGTGGCGAAAGACCGCTCGCAACCGCAGTTCGCACCGATCCGCACCAAACGCGTCTTCGAGGAAATCTGCGAACAGGTTCGCCGCGAGATGGCTGCCGGATCGCTGCGGCCTGGCGACAAACTGCCGCCAGAGCGCGAACTCGCAACGAAGCTCGGCGTCAGCCGAGCCGCCGTGCGCGAAGCGTTGCGCAGTCTCGAGATCGCTGGCGTCGTTGGCTTACAGAAGGGTGCGCGCGGCGGCGCGTTTATCCTCAAAGGCGATCCTGATCTGGTGACGCAATCGATCCGCGATATGTTCCATCTCGGCCGCATTTCGCTGGATAACCTGACTGAAGCCCGCACCCTCGTCATGCAACTTGCGATGCAGCTTGCGTGCGAGAGAATCCGGCCGACGACAGTCGCCGCGCTAGAGCGAAACGTCGACCGGCTGACCACACTTCCGACGACAGGGAAAGCCTCCGAACGCGTCGCGATCAGTGCGGAATTCTACCGTCTGATTTCGCAGGCCACCGACAACACCGTGCTGCAAATGATCATCGAGGCATTAACTGAAATCGTACTGCAGCAGGTTGTGCAATCGAACATCGAGTTCTTTCCCAATCTGATCGTTCATCGTCGCCGGCTGGTGGAATACATCGCTTCCGGCAAGGTCGACGACGCCAAGAGGGAAATGACCGATCATCTGCAGCGGCTTCGCCGCCATCTGATGCGCGCCGAGCGAACCGCCACCGAAAACAAGACGGTGCGGATACTCACCGAAGAGACCTCACACTAGTCTTCTTCTCCCCTCACCTTTCGTGACGATCGCGCGGACGCTCCATCCAGCGCGAACCAAAGCCATGCGTGCTTACGGCAAGTGCCATGTCCGGACGGCCGTTTGACATCGGCGGAAATCTTCTCCTAGTATGGTCTGACCAATAGACCTTAAGCAAAGAAAATCAAAATGACCGGTACCGATTGCTCCATGGCCGAACTCCACGCGGTGCTGCTGGCGCGCGACCTCCTCGACGGCGAAAAGGCGATCGTCGGCACCAACAGCGACGTTCAGGTCGCGGCCTGCAATCTGGCGCGTGCCAGTCATGCACCGACGCTGTGGTGGGTGTCCGGCCCCGGCGGCATGGTCAACTGCAACGAGCCGGTGATCCGCTCCACCGCCCGCACCGAAAACATCGCCTGGAGCGAGGCGATGATGGATCTGCCGCAAATGGTCGACTTTATCGACTGGAAGATCCACTTCTTCGATTTCGCGATTTTGGGCGCGATCCAGATCGACCGCTACGGCAACATCAACACCGTCTGCGTCGGCCCGCATGATAAACCGAGATTGCGCGGCCCCGGCACCGTCGGCATCAGCGCACTCACCGCCCTGGCGCGGCGTTTCTACGTCGTGATGGCACGGCATGATCGCGGCAGCTTTCCAGAACGCGTCGATTTCCTCAACGGTCCCGGCTTTCTCGACGGCGGCACGTCACGCACCGACCGCGGCCTGCCCGAGGGCGGTCCCAAATTCGTCCTGAGCCCGCTCGGAGTTTTCGATTTCGAGCCGATCTCAAAACGGATGCGGGTCAAATCACTGAACCCCGGTGTTACGCTCGAACAGGTTCAGAAGCAGACCGGCTTCGAACTGCCTGTCGAGGGAACGCCGCCGATCACGGCCATGCCGACTGTGGATGAACTTAAGACGCTGCGCGCCAGCGTCGATACCAGCGGCGTGCTGCGCGAACGCCGCCGCGCCTGATCAAACGTCAATTACAAAAACACAGGGAAACACCCATGTATCTGACCGAGGAGCAATCCGCGTTTGTCGACAGCATCCGGCGGATGGTGGAGCGCCACATCGCGCCGATCGCCTCCGAAATCGACGAGACCGACCGTTTCCCTGAAGAACTCGTGCCGATCTTCGGGGATATGGGCTTGCTGCAACAGTGGGTGCCAGAGGAATACGGCGGCCCCGGTGGCAATCTGACTATGCTTTGCCTCGCCAAGCACGAGATCGCAAAAGTCTCGATGGCGTGCTCAATTCTCGCCGGACAGAATTCCATGGGTATGGTTCTGCCGGTGCTCCATTTTGGCTCGGAGGAGCAGAAGCGCCGCTTCCTGCCGCTGGCCGCTAAGGGGCGAACGCTGACGGCTGTGGCGATGTCCGAGCCGCATTGTGGATCCGATGTCGCCGCGATGAAAACCAAAGCGGTGCGTGACGGCTCGTCCTATGTGATCAATGGCCAAAAATGCTTCATCACCTTCGGCAGCGTTGCAGACTGGGTGATGTTGTTCGCACGAACCTCGGAGGGGCGCGGTGTCGATGGCATCAGCGCATTCATGGTCGATACCAAGACGCCTGGATTCAAGGTCGGCCGCAACGAGCGCAAGATGGGGCTCGGCGGCGTGCCGAACGTGCAACTGTTCTTCGAGGATATGCGCGTCCCCGTCGAAAACCGGCTCGGCGAAGAAGGCCAAGGGTTCAAGGCCTGCATGCACATCCTCAATCTCAACCGGCCAACGGTGGCCGCCGCGTCGATCGGCCTTGGCCAGGGCGCACTCGATTGCGCCATTGCTTACGCCAAGGAGCGCAAGGCGTTCGGCAAGGCAATCGCCACCAATCAAGGTCTTCAGTGGATGATTGCGGATATGGCTATCCAGCTCGAGGCTGCCCGTGCGCTGCTGTTCGAATGCACGCGCCAAGTGGATCTCGGCGACTTCAGCCAGCTTTCGATGATGGCCTCGATGGCCAAGTGCTTCGGCAGCGACGCCGCGATGAAGGTGACCACGGACGCGGTGCAGATTTTCGGCGGCGTGGGCTACCTGAAGGATTACCCGGTCGAGCGGATGATGCGCGACGCCAAGATCAACCAGATCTGGGAAGGCACCAACCAGATTCAGCGCATCGTCATCTCGCGCCACCTGCTGGGAAGAGAAGTCTGATGTCCAAACTCAAGAACCTATCCGACGCGCTTAATGGCATTGAGGACGGCGCGACCATCGGTATCGGCGGCTGGATATTCAATTCGCAGCCGATGGCGCTGGTGCGTGAACTCATCCGCCAGAACAAGCGCAACCTGCATCTTGTCCCCGCCCCCAGCAGTATCGCACCCGACATACTGATTGGTGCCGGCTGCGTGGCCGAGACCGGCTGCGTCTTCATTAGCTTCGAACAATTCGGGCTCGCGCCACATTTCCGCCGCGCTGCCGAGACCTCCAGTATCAAGATCCACGAACTCGACGGCCCGGCGATCGCCGGCGGCCTACGTGCGGCAGCCTGCGACCTGCCTTATGGCCTGATCCCGGACATGTGCACCGATCTACCGCGGGTCAATCCGCAGACCTATCAGCCTGTGCCGCGGCAGCCGGGTGAGCGCGCCATGCTGAAGGTACCGGCGATTCATCTCGACGTATTGCTGCTGCACGCGCAGCAGGCCGACGAACTCGGCAACGTACAGTACTTTGGCCCGGTGTTCTTCGACGTCCTGATGGCGCAAGCCGCCAGAAAGGTCATCGTCTCGGTTGATCGCATCGTGCCGAACGAAACCATCCGGCGCGACAATCATCTGACCAAACTGCCGTCTGCTTTCGTGCACGCCGTCGTCGAAGCACCATTCGGCGCTCACCCGACATCGAGCGGTGGATTGTATGAGGCCGACGACGCGCATCTGGCCGAGTACGTCAAGGCAAGCGGCAGCACCGAGTCTTTTGCAAAGTATCTCGACACGTATGTCGGCGGAGCCGCCACTCATGCTGACTATTGCAAGTTAATCGACAATCCGCGCCTAGACGAGCAGACATCGCAATGACGGTACAGTCTTCGACCGCCCCGCGTCCGGGTCCTCTGCAAGGGATCCGCGTAATCGATTTCACTGCCATGCTGGCGGGGCCGCATTGCGCTCGCCTGATGGCCGATCTCGGCGCCGAAGTGATCAAGATCGAAGGGCTAGAAGGCGATCTAATCCGCTCGCGGCCGCCGTTGCGTGACGGCAACAGCACCTATTTCGGCGCACTCAATTGCGGCAAGAAGAGCCTTGCCATCAATCTCAAGACTAAGGCCGCCAAGGATATTATCTACCGGCTCACAAAGGTCTCCGACGTCGTCGTTGAAAATTTTCGACCCGGCGTGATGGCACGTCTCGGTTTCGACTACGCGACACTAAGCAAACACAATCCGAAGCTGGTCTACTGTTCAATCTCGGGCTATGGCCAGACCGGTTCGGGTGCAACCCGCGCGGCCTACGCCCCGATCATCCACGCCGCGAGCGGTTTTGATGCCGCCAACCTCACCTATCAGACCGGGCAAGATACACCCGCGTCAACCGGGATATTCACAGCGGATATTTTGTCCGGTGCTTACGCGTTTGGTGCAATCCAGGCAGCGCTCCTTCATCGCGAGCGCACCGGCGAAGGCCAGGCGGTCGACGTCGCGCTGATGGATTCGATGCTCAACCTTCTGGTATTCGAGTGCCAAGAGGCGCAATTCCCGAGCCAGCGCCCGCGTCCGGTCTACGTGCCCATGAAGAGCACCGACGGCCACGTCATCATCGCGCCCATCAGCCAGAAGAATTTCGAGCAGATGGCCGAGGCCATGCAGCAACTGGAGCTGACAGCCGACGCTCGCTTCGCAACGGGATCGGCGCGGGTAGAGCATTGGAATGAGCTGATGGCCGTCATGGAGCAATGGACCCGCCGGCACAGCAGCGCTGAGATCGAATCCATTATGGATGCTAACGGCGTGCCCTGCTCACGCTTCGTTACCGTCGCCGATGCGATGAGAGATACCCAGCTCACCGAGCGCGGCAGCCTGTCATGGGTCAAAGATGCTGCGGGGGAATTCATTGTTCCTAACGCACCTTTTCAGTTCACGGTACCAACTGCGGCTGGCCCAATCGTCGCGGCGCTCGGAGCCGATAACACAAATGTCCTTTCAGACATTCTTGGAATGTCTCCGCTCGAGATCGACGCGCTTCAAGAGCAAGGCGTCTTGTCGAATCGATAGCGGGCTCCGCGCTTATTGGTTTCCCACTACATCCGCTTGGCGACTTCCTCGAGCATTACCTCGGTCGCACCGCCGCCGATCGTAAGAATGCGTGCGTCGCGCGCCATACGCTCGATCGGCGTTCCAACGATGAAGCCGGTACCGCCATGAAGCTGCAAGCAGCCATGAACGACTTCCTGCAACGTCTCACAGGCATAAGCCTTGAGCATAGAGACTTCGCGCACGGTGTCTCTCCCCTCATCGATCATCTGCGCACAGGAATAGACCAGTGAACGCGCCGCCGCCGATTTCGCCGCCAGCCACGCGATCTTGTTGCGTACCACCTGTTGATCCCACAGCGACTGACCGAAGGCTTGACGCTGGCGCGTATAATCCACCGTGAGTTCGATCGCCTTTCCGCATTGCCCGACACTCATGGCTCCCGCCACCAGCCGCTCGTTCTGAAATGTGCTCATGATGTAATAGAAACCCCTGCCCTCCTCACCGAGCAAGGCATCCGCCGGGACGCGCATATTGTCGAAGAACAGTTCGGCGGTGTCGGAAGCGCGCCAGCCATGTTTTTCGAACTCATGTGCGACCTTGAGGCCAGGGTTGTCTCTGTCGACGATGAATAGCGAGATTCCACGGCTCCCTTTTGCCGTCGGATCGGTGCGACAGGCGACGATATAGATATCGGCGTGAATGCCGTTGGTAATAAAGGTTTTAGAGCCGTTGATCAGCCAGCCGTCGCCGTCACGAACCGCACGGGTTTTCAGCCCGGCGACATCCGACCCCGCATGCGGCTCGGTCACGCAAATTGCGCCGACCTTTTCCCCCGCGCAAGCTGCCGGCAGATAACGCTGCTTCTGTTCGGGCGAACCGCGATGCGCGATATGGGCGATCGACATGTCGCTATGCACTGTCAGCGCCGCAGTGACGCCACCGAAACTGCCGCGCCCCAATTCCTCGCCGAGGATCACCGAAGCCATCGCACCGAGACCACTACCGCCATATTCGACGGGGTGCCGCATCCCCAGCAATCCCAGCTTGCCGAGATCGCGGAAAACCTGCCGTGGCACCATGCCGGCCTTCTCCCAGGCCTCACCATTCGGGATGATCATCTCGTTGACGTAGCGCCGCACTTGGTCGCGAATCAACCGCAGATCTTCATCGCGAAGATCGGGTTCGTTGAAGATAAACTCGGTCATCAGGTCGTCCTTCATTGGATCAAACAGGCAACCGCATGTTCTGGTTGCCTACGTAACGATGCGGTTCCGGATTACGCAGCCACGCCAAGCGAGCGGCGCAGGAATGCGCCGAGAGAAGCGATAGCCAAACGAGCCTCCGGTAGATCGTCGGGAAATTGCTGAAAGGCATGAATCATGTCGTCCCATACCTCGAGCGTCACCGCGCAGCCCGAGTGCTCTGCTTTCCGCGCAAAATCCCGTGTGTCGTCGAGAACGGTTTCCCGGCCACCCACCTGCATCAGCAGCGGCGGAAGCCCGACGGGATCTGCAAATAGCGGCGACGCACGGTGATCACGCGGATCGATATCCGGTCCGAGATAATTCCGAGCCACCGCCACGATCATCGGTCGCTGATGGATCGGATCGAGCCCTGCATGCGTGTCATAGCTGGCGCAGGATGCGGAGAGATCTGTCCACGCCGACATCGTGGCGATCGCCGCCGGCATCGGTTGCGCCGTATCGCGCAGTGCATGCGCCGTGCTCAACGCAAGGCATCCCCCGGCGGAATCGCCGACCAAGGCGATATCCTGCGCGGCAATACCTTGCGCCAGTACCCAATCGTAAACCGCCAATGCATCGTCGTGCGCCGCCGGAAAGCGATGTTCGGGTGCAAGACGATAATCCACGCCGAGAACGCGGCAACCACTGGCCGCGGATATACGCGCCATCAGGTCGCGATGAGAGCGAAGCGAGCCGAGCCGAAAGCCGCCGCCATGAAAATAGATCGCGACCTTCCCTGGTTCGACGCCCGGCGCGCTGATCCACGCCGCATCAATCCCGTTCGCTGTCAACAGCTCAATCGTGGCGGGCATGGTGTCGGACCAGAACAGAGCATCCCAATCTAAGCGCATCTCCGCATTGGACGCCTCGCGATCCCAACGCCGATAGACATCCCGAAGCCGGGCCACCACGCGGTCGATGCCCGCCTGGCTCGCTTTCAAAGCTTGCTCTGCGTCTTCCTGCGATGCTGTCCGCACGGCGTCCCTGCGTTAACGCGATAGCCGGCCGGAGTTCGCGCCGGCCGGCTAGTCTGGATCACTTCACCGGCGTAAAGCCGAGCGTCTTGAAATCTGCCCGCATGATCTGGACTTTCTGGTTGGAAAACCGCGATCCGTCGGCGAAGGAGATCGGCGCCATCACACCGGTCATCAGATCCTTGGTTTTCGCGAGCTCAGCGTTGGTGCAAGCCCAGGTCAGATCCTTGCCGCATTTCGCGATCGCTGCGAGTAGCACTCGCGCGCCGGCATAACCCGTCATGGTGTAGCGATTGATGCGCGCCACCTCGTCGGCCGACAAATACTTCTTGGCCAGTTCAATGAACTTCTGACCTTCCTCGCTGGCAATGGGTTCGACATAGTCCACCGCATAGAGGCCGTCGCTGGCGGGACCGGCCGGAAAAACGACGCGACAACCTCTCGTCCAAAATAGTCCAGGTAGACGACCTTAGATCAAATCGTATGACCTCGTTCCGTACATCAGTTCATCACTGCACCCGCGCACCCGCCGCGATCAGCCTGCGCACCTCATCCTTGATCTGGTCGGATATCGCGCGGTCCTCGAAGGCACGGGACGGAACGGCGATCTCGGCCATCAGGCGAGCCGGAGCGCCAAACACCAGAATACGATCGGCGAGAAAGATCGCCTCGTCGATACTATGGGTTACGATCAGGAAGGTCGTGGATTGCGCCTGCGCCAGCGTCTTAAAGTCTTGCCGTAGCCGCGTTGCGGTGACGTCATCGAGCGCACTGAAGGCTTCATCCAGCAGCACCAATTCGGGATCGGGTGCAAACGCGCGGGCGATATTAACGCGCTGACGCATCCCGCCTGACAACTCGCTCGGCAGCGCCTCCTTGAAGCTGGATAGTCCCACGGCGTCGAGCCACCTCGCCGCCGTGGCACGGCGCTCCTTCTCCGCTACGCCCTGCATTTGCAGACCGATCGCCGCATTGTCGTTGGCAGACAGCCACGGCAGCAGGCGATCCTCCTGGAAAATGCGGGTGATGTGGCCCTTCTTCTCTCGCACGAAATTCTGCACCGGCCGCCCGTCGATCAGTATCTGGCCGGCGTCAAGAGTCTTCAGGCCGAGCAGGCAATCGAGCAGCACCGACTTGCCGGCTCCGGTCGGGCCGACGATCGCGACATACTCGCCGGCTCGAACCGTGAAGCTGAGATCGGCAATCGCTGCGACGTCGGCGCCATTGGCCTGGCGGAAGCTTTTGCGTGCGTGCTCCACCGAGAGTTTGGGCGTGGCGGTGCCGGCTGCTGATGTTGCGGCGAACATCGGATATTTCTCCCTCAATCTCGACGGCGGCTATCGCCCCGCCAGCGCAGCGTTACGCGCTCGGCATATTCGATGCCCTGCGCCATGATCAGCGCCATCAGCACCAGGAAGATCGTCCAGGCTAGTACGGTCGCCATATCGAATACATTCTTGGCGAGGTCGAGTTCCTTGCCGATGCCGAGCGGAGCGCCGACCAACTCGGCGACGATCACCGTGCGGACCGCGTTGGCGACGTTGAGCTTGGCCGCGGTGAAGGCCGAGGCCTTGACGTAAGGCCACATCAGTAGCCGCACATGCTGGATCGGGTTGGCGCCGAATGCCAGCACCATGTCGGTGAGCTTACGATCGATGCCGCGGACGCCATCGTAGACGCAGTACACCGTGACGGGAGTGCAAAGCACTACCAGCACGAAACCGATACGCAGTTCGGTGCTCGAGAACCAGATGATGACGATGATCACCCAGTTCAGGGCCGGCACACCCATGATGAATTTGACGATCGGTCGCAAGAATTCGTCGACCCGCGACGACAGACCCATGACAAGGCCTATCGGAATGCCGATCACCAGGGAAACGGCGACCGCCACAACGAGGCGTGCCCAGGTTATCAGCCCTTGGGACAACAGGTCCCAAGTGGTCAGGATATTCCAGAAGCTCTTCGCGACGCTGCCAAGTCCGGGAAATAGATAGGGCTTTGTATAGAACGAGGCGATCTGCCACAGGATGGCGATGACCAAGAACGGTAGCGTCGCGCGTATGACGCGGCTCACAAAGCCCCGGCTCGCTGTCGTGTCCGGCTTCACCGAGGTTGACGAAAGGGCACCCGCGCTTTCCGGCCGGGGACCGGTTCGGTCGACCATGCGTCAGCTCGTCCACTTATGGTAGATGTCGTCGCCGGGCAGTTCGCTGAGGAAGCCAACTTCTTTGAAGCCGCGGAACATTGCGTCAACATTGGCCTTCTGCGCTATCGCCGGTTGAACGTCGAACTTGGTGATGCCGCGTGTACGGCTAAGCTTGAGCGCTTCGCGCGAAACGTGGGTGAACTCTGAGATCAATTTGTCGGCCTCATCCGGACTCTGGTTGTAGAACTGAGCCGCCTCCTGCCACATCTTCATTGTCGCTGCGGCACGCTTCGGATCAGCATCCACCCAATCCTTATGGCCGTAAGCGCCGAGATACCACACTGGCGCGTCGTGCTTCATCTTGAGATGGTTGCGAATGCCATCGTTCATGTTGCCGACGACATGATAGCCTTGCGTCAACATGCTCGACAACGCCGGATCGAACAGTAGCCCGGCATCCGCCTTGTCGGCCAACAACTGCGTCTGCACCGCCACGGGCGGCGAGTTGATGACATTGAGGTTCTTGCGCGGGTCAAGCCCATTCTCCTTCAGGAACAGAACCGCCATGCCGTAGAAGCCGGAACTCGTTGTTGCGGCCACGGTCTTGCCTTCCAGATCCTTGGCCTTCGTGACAGCCGGGTCCTTGGACACGAATGCGTGGTTGGCCGTGGAAATAGTGAACAGCAGTTTCAGCGGCACTCCTCGAACGTAGAAGTTAGCGCAGTTATAGATTGCACCGAAGATATGGCTGGTGCGTCCGGCAGCGAGATCCGAGTACAGCGTCGAAGGATCGCTATAGAGGTTGATATCGAAATCGAGTCCGTTCTTCTTATCGAGCTCCAGCTTGCGGATGATCGGCACCAGAAACGAGCCGTTTGACGGCGGTGCAAGACCGCCGGCTCCCGAGCGGTTGATCTGCGCGGCGGCCTGCTCCGGCCGGATCAGGCCGCTTGCGAACGCTGCACCAAGGCCGAGCATGCCGGTAAATGTCCTGCGGGACCAGTGACTGACGGGCATCGATAACTCTCCTCGCATCTCTTCTGACTTTTCAGATAGTCGGTGGTTCGGAACCCAGGCAACGCGATATGGTGATCAGTCCATGACGCCGATTTGATCGTGATGTTACTCTGCTCGGCAAATCGTACATCATGGCAATCTCCCTGTTGTGCTCAGGCGGCATGCAGTGCGGCAGCGCGATCCAGCGAGTCCAGCATCGCGATCCGGCGCAATAGCTGTCGTCCCTTCTCGCTATCCGCCGCGGCCGCGCGGATTTCATCGCGGAACCGGGCGCGGTCAGCCTCGTCTTTCGCTTCGAGGTTGCGCTTGTTGCGAATGGTATCACCTTGGATCGCTTGCATCGTCACGGTGCGGCGCTGCACGTCATAGTCAGCAAGCAAGCGCATATCGGCCTTGCCGTTGATCACTGGTCCGAGCTTGGCCGTGAGATTCAAGGCATCGTGGATACCGCCATTCATGCCCATCCCGCCGAGGGGATTATTAATGTGCGCCGCGTCGCCGACCAGAAAGGCGCGCCCATTCTGAAAGGACGACGCGACGCGCTGATGGACGCGATACAACGTCGTGTGCTGGATGGCGGCGTCGATCTCGGGCGGCACCACGCGGCGAATCGAGTCCTGCACGTAACCATCCGACAGCGCATCCGCATCGCTCATCTCAGTGGGCACCGGCATCATGACGCGCCAGGCGCCGACAATCCGCAACAGGAAATACCAGCGTTCCGGATCGGCGACATAGCTTACCGACGACACGCCAGGACGCAGCGCGGTGAAATCAACCGGCGTGGTCATAACGAGAAACCGCTCCGGCCAGGTAAAGCCCTCGAATGGGACATCCTGCGCACGGCGGACGATACTGTTGGCACCATCGGCGCCGATCAGCCACGAACAATTGAAGCTGACCTCATGCCCTGCCTGCAAGGCTGTGAGCGTCACACCTTCGGCAGTCTGCGCAATCCCAGTGACCTCGCAACCAAATTCAATGGCGAACAGCGGATGGCTGCGCAGCGTTTCGAGGGCAATTCGCGTCAGTTTGAATTGCTCGGCCTGAAGGCGATACGGATGACGCGTCAGATCGGAAATGGCAGCAAAGTTGAAGGTCCCCAACAGTCCGTCCGCGGTGGAACTGTACTGCACCGTCGGCGCCTTGAGTCCTTGCGCGATCAACGCTTCTGCAAAACCGAGATCGTGCAGCATGTCGAGGGTCGGCGGATGGAATGTCGAGGCACGGGACTCCTTGCTAAGATCGACGCTCTTCTCCAGCACCAGCACCGGAATTCCCTGCTGCACCAAGCTTGCCGCAGCAACCATACCGACGGGACCTGCGCCCACGACGATCACCGGATGCATTGTACCGTTCATATCAAACCTCAACTTCAGACATCTAGAACTCGAACGAATGCCTCTTCACGCGGTGGCCGCTATAATCAATCTGTGCCGACGCGCGGAGAATGACGACCCAATCAGGCAGGGTCGTAATAATGGATCTCAAGCAGCAAGCAGCCGCCATTCGATTTGAACGGCCCGTGCCAGGCGCCAGGCGGGCGCACTGCGTAGGTGTAGCCGGAGAACGGCGTGCCGCCCTCACCATTGACGTTATTGCCGACCGTCAAGTCGCCGGAGACGAGAAAGACCTCTTCCCAGAAATCATGAACGATCGCCTGCGTGGTGAACAGCCCCGGCGGGAACTTGAGCAGGCGCGTGCGGCTGCCACGCTTATTGATTGTGTCGAGCGAACCAGAGAGGATTTTCTCCAGAGCACCGGACTTCGGATCGTATCCGTCCGGAAGCTGCCAGCCGCCAGTCATGTCCAGAGCATGAAATTCATGATGCAGTTTATTGACGGCCACGTCGATCCTCTCGTGAATAAGCGGGGTACAGCGCATCACATCAACGACAACGCTGCAGTTTTCGTGGCGTACCCGAGAGAGAACGTCGAATTGCGACACCCCCTCGCCGCCGGCAAAAACCGTGTTTGCCGGCGTCCGACAGCGCCCCCTTTTTACCTTGGGTAACCGGGGCTTATTTTGAGTAACTTGTAGGCGCCGTCGCAAACGATATATTCTGGAGACATCTTGAGTTTTTGGAATGATCTCGTGCGACGCAAATTGCCCAGCATCGCGGCATTGACAGCATTCAACGCCGCCGCCCGCCATCTCAGCATCACCCGCGCCGCCGACGAATTGGCACTCACCGAAAGCGCAGTCTCCCGGCAGATATCACAGCTCGAAGATCAACTCGGCGTCCGACTGTTCCATCGCATCAAGAAACGCATCACACTGACCCGCGCCGGCGCAGCTTACCGCACCCGGGTGGTGCAGATGATCGAGCGCATCGAACGCGACACTCAAGAAGTCATGGGCTATGAGGCTGATGGCTCGATGCTCGAAGTGGCGTCGCTGCCGACGGTCGGCGCGGAGTGGCTGATCCCACGTCTACCCGACTTCTATTCGCGCCAGGCCGGCGTCACCGTGCATGTCAGCGCGCGCAACAAGCGCTTCTTCTTCAGCGAGAGCGCGCTGGACGGCGCGCTCTACTTTGGCCAACCGGATTGGCCAGGCGCCCGCGCCGACTATCTGTTCGATGAGGTGCTGTTCCCGATGGGCAGTCCGGCGTTGCTCGGCCGGCAGACACGGCTTGCACCGGAAATGATCGCGCGCCATCGGCTGCTGCATCTGGTGACACGGCCCGAGGCGTGGCGAAGCTGGTGCCTTGCCGCCGAGATCAGCAACGTTAACGTGATGCGGGGCCCGCGCTTCGACATACAAGCGACGTTGATAAGTGCCGCCTGCTCCGGCCTCGGCGTCGCGTTGCTGCCGCGCTTCCTCGTCGCCAACCAAATCCGCTCCGGTCAGCTCAAGGTGTTGTCGAACTTATCGATGCAGAGCGAGGGCTCTTACTACTTCGCCTATCCGGAGGAGAAGACCGGTGATGCATTGCTAACTACATTTCGAGCCTGGTTGCAGACCCAGGCCGTCTCCTTCCGCCAGCGCGACGCAACCCTACACAACAGCCGAACGACACCGCGGCGTGAGGAACGTTAGTCCAGATACAACGGAATGCCGACATGCTCATACAAGTAAGCCAAGATGTGGCATGCTTGGTGAAAGTTGCCACGGGAAACACGTAGCAGTGAGCAGATCATTGCCGCCACACGACTTCAACCTGCTCGACAATACCCCGATTTTCCGGACCAAGGGTTTTAAGCCAAAGAGCAAGGGTGGTCGTCCTCGTCTACCTGTGCCCCACACCAAGAATTCCTTGATTGACGATTTCGCCGACCTTCAGCGAACGGTATTTGGCCAGGACGAGAAGTGTCGTTTGATGGATATGCGCCGCACAGGCGCCGTCAAGGCGAACGCCGGCGGGGCATCCGTCGAGGCTATCCCGCGAAAATGGCGAACAGCATCGACCAGAACCGAAAGCTGCAAAAACCTACATGCCAGGAAACATCAAAGCCCTACGTGCGGCCGATGAAGCTCGGAAGGTCGGCCGGAGGCGGCTCGCCTCGGAACAGAACGAGTTCAAAAAGTTGAAACTCGGGCGAGAAACAAGTTGAAACTCGACCGACTGCATATTGCTAAGCCATTGAAAACAATGGCGCGAGAGACGGGGCTCGAACCCGCGACCTCCGGCGTGACAGGCCGGCACTCTAACCAACTGAGCTACTCCCGCATGGATCGTTGCCGATCCAGTCGTGTCGTGGAGCTGGGACTTAAAGGGGCGTCCACCGCAAGTCAAGCTCGTTTGAAAAGCATCGGGGAAAAGCCTTTGGGAATCGGCCATTTCGCCGGCGCCAGCACGAAAACCCGGCGTTTTACCGGGAAAACAACATAGTCAGCGCCCCCCCGAATCAACTAATGCCTGATACGTCTTTGTTTCTTGCATTCGAACAACGAGGAGGGCCTGGAAATGGCGAAGAAAGCAGCGACCCCGACCACCATCACGCTCAAGCATCTGGCTGCCGCGCTGGCCGAAGAACACGAGTTGTCGAAGAAGCAGGCCGAAGCGATTCTCGGCGATCTCGTCACCCGCGTCACCAAGCACCTGAAGAAGGGCGAGCGCGTCCGTATCGTCGGCCTCGGCATTCTCCAGGTTCGCAAGCGCGCCGCCCGCACCGGCCGTAACCCCGCCACCGGCGAAACCATCCAGATCAAGGCCAGCAAGAAGGTCGCCTTCCGCGCCGCCAAGGAACTCAAGGAAGCGATCTGATTACAACCCGGGATCGTCCGCAGGGCCGCGGCCTTGCTTGCGTTCCACGACAGAATTTGCGTTCTGTAACGTCATCCCGGGCCGCCGCCATGCGGCCGCCCGGGGTGACGTTTTCATTTTGAGGCGCCTTCTTCGAAGGACGCCGTGTCGAAGGATCCCGCCGTGACTTCTTCCCTGAAATTCGATCATGACGTCACCGCGCGCTTTCTTCGTTACGTGGTGATCGACACACAGTCCGATCCCGCCTCGCCCACCTGCCCCTCCACCGAGAAGCAGAAAAACCTCGGCAACCTGCTGGCACGTGAATTGCGCGAACTCGGCGTTACCGATGCGCATCTCGACGAACACGGCTACGTCTACGGCACGATCCTCGCCAACACCGACAAGACGGTGCCGGTCATCTGCTTCTGCTCGCACATGGATACCTCGCCGGATTGCTCGGGCGAAAACGTCAAACCGCAGATCGTGCGGAGCTATCAGGGCGGCGACATCGTGCTGCCGGGCGATCCGGCGCAGGTGATCCGCGTGCGTGACAATCCGGCGCTGGCCGACCAGATCGGCAACGACATCGTCACCTCCGACGGCACCACGCTGCTCGGCGCCGACAACAAGGCCGGCGTCGCCGAAATCATGGACGCAACGCGTTTCCTGCTCGCGCATCCGGAGATCAAGCACGGCACCATCAAGATCCTGTTCACGCCGGACGAAGAGATCGGCCGCGGCGTTGACAAGGTCGATATCAAGAAACTCGGCGCCGATTTCGGTTACACCATCGACGGCGAAACCGCCGGGCATCTGGAGGACGAAACCTTTTCCGCCGATGGCGCAACCGTCACCATCACCGGCGTCAGCGTTCACCCCGGCTTCGCCAAGGGCAAGATGGAGCACGCCATCAAGATCGCATCGCGCATCGTCGAACGATTGCCGAAGGATACCTGCTCGCCCGAAACAACAGAAGATCGCGAAGGGTTCCTGCATCCGGTCAGCATCAACGGCGCGCTCGAACAGGTGACGCTCGCTTTCATCGTGCGCGATTTCACCGAGCTGGGCTTGCACGAGAAGGAGGCGCTGCTGGAATCGATCGTGAAAGACGTGATGAAGGATTTTCCATACTCGACCTACAAGATCGACATCACGCCGCAGTATCGCAACATGAAGCAGGTGATCGACGCCCATCCGCAGGTGGTGGACCATGCGCTTGAGGCCATTCGTCGTGCGGGCCTGGAGCCTGTTCGCAGCAGCATTCGCGGCGGTACCGACGGTTCGCGGCTGTCGTTCATGGGCCTGCCCTGCCCCAACATCTTCGCCGGCGAACACGCCTTCCACTCGCGCACCGAATGGGTCAGCGTGCAGGACATGGAGAAAGCGGCCGAGACCATCGTGCATCTGGCGATGATCTGGGAAGAGCGGGCGTAAGTTTTACAGCGAAGAAATTTTCACCCTCCGAACGACATAATCCTCGCCGTCTGGCGCATCCATTTCCGTCATGGCCGGATTTATTCCGGCCATGACGAAGCGGAATCGCTCCCCGCAATGACGGCGAACGTCAAAACTACCGCTTCCCCTCGCCGCGCATGAAATCGAAATCGCAGCCGTCGTCAGCCTGCGTGATCGTGTCGTGGAATAGCCGCGCGTAGCCGCGTGCGGCCCATTCGGGCCGCCCTGTTTCTACGACGGCCGCGCGGCGACGTTGGAGCTCGGCATCGTCCACCAGCAGATCGATACGGCGCCCTGCAACGTCGAGACGGATTTGGTCGCCGGTTCGCACCAGCGCCAGCGGGCCGCCCACCGCCGATTCCGGCGTGATGTGCAAGACGATAGTCCCGAACGCCGTGCCGCTCATCCGCGCGTCGGATATCCGCACCATGTCTTTCACACCGGTGCGCGCGAGCTTCATCGGGATCGGCAGATAACCCGCTTCCGGCATGCCCGGCGCGCCTTTCGGCCCGGCGTTCCGCAACACCAACACGTCATCGGCCCTGACATCGAGCGCGGGATCGTCGATCCGCAACGTCATGTCCTCGACCGACTCGAACACCACGGCACGGCCGGTATGCCGCAACAACCGCTCGCTCGCGGCCGAATGTTTGATGACTGCACCACGCGGCGCGAGATTGCCGCGCAGCACCGCCATCGCACCTTCCGGCTTGATCGGATCAGCGCGCGGACGGATCGCATCCTGCCCCGGCACCTCTTCCGCATTGGCGACGACATCGCGTAGCGTCGCACCGGTGACCGTCTTGGCATCGAGGTCGATCAGGCCGCCGAGTTGCTTCATCAGTTTCGGCACGCCGCCGGCGTGATGGAAGTGCTCCATATAGTGTGCGCCGGACGGCTTGAGATCGACCAGCACCGGCACCTCGCGGCCAAGCGCATCGAACGCGTCGAGATCGATGCGGTGCGATGTGCGGCCCGCGATCGCGGTGAGATGCACCAGCCCGTTGGTCGAGCCGCCGATCGCCTGCAACACCACCTGCGCGTTGCGGAACGAGGCCGGCGTCAGCAGTTCGCTCGGCCTCGGTCCCTTGTGCTTCGCCATCTCCGCCGCACACTTGCCACTCGCCTCAGCCGAACGCACCCGTTCGGCATGCGGCGCGGGGATCGTCGCGCTCATCGGCAGCGACAGCCCCAGTGCCTCAGTGACGCAGGCCATGGTGCTGGCGGTGCCCATCACCATGCAGGTGCCGACCGACGGCGCGAGACGGCCGTTCACCGCTTCGATCTCGGCATCGTCGATTTCGCCGGCGCGATACTTCGCCCACAGCCGTCGACAATCGGTGCAGGCGCCCAGTACCTCGCCCTTGTGATGACCGACCACCATCGGCCCTACCGGAATGACCACCGTGGGCAGGTCGGCGCTCACCGCCGCCATGATCTGCGCCGGCAAGGTCTTGTCGCAGCCGCCGATCACGATCACCGCGTCCATCGGCTGGGCGCGGATCATCTCCTCGGTATCCATCGCCATCAGGTTGCGCAGATACATCGAGGTCGGATGCGAGAAACTTTCCGCGATGGAGATGGTCGGGAATACCATCGGCATCGCGCCGGCCAGCATCACGCCACGCTTCGCCGCCTCGATCAGCGCCGGCACATTGCCGTGGCAGGGATTGTAGTCGCTATAGGTGTTGGTGATGCCGACAATGGGCCGATCCAGCGCGTCGTCGGAATAGCCTGCCGCCTTGATGAAGGCCTTGCGGAGAAACAGCGAGAATCCGGCGTCGCCGTAGCTGGTCAATCCTTTGCGAAGCCCGTCCGCCATCCCGCGTCTCCTTCAAGACTGCTTGTTGTTGACGCAGTTAGGATGGCATTTGAAATCGTTGTCAACGGCCCCGCACGCTCGCAGGCAGAAAGCCATCGACCGGCTACGTCGGACAACCGTAAACGGCCGCTACTTTTTCGAATGCGCCTGGGTCGTTGCCCGCGCGATTCCCCACGGATCGTATTTTTCTTTGGGCTCCGGGATTCGCTTTAGCGCTTCCTTGTAAGCCTTTTCGTCGACCTTCGGCTTCTCCACATCGCTTTTCTGCGCGCCGCGATGCCCGCGCTTCCCGCCGCCCATCTGGGCCAGCGCGGGTGTCGCCGCTGTCCAGAGCAACACCACGAGAACCGACATCAGAAGTCTGACCATGTTGCCTCCGGCATTGACTTGCCTCACCGCCGCCCACGAATGGTACGGAATGATCCGAAGGCATTTAAGCCGGACTAAGACGCTCCAATATCAAATCGGCGTCATCAGGCGGCCGGCCGGATCAGTACCGCCCGCCGCGCGATCCCCCCGTGGTGGGCATTCCGGAGCCCCGGCTCGGCGGCGAGTAACCACCGCGACCGCCGCCACCGCCCATGAACCCACCGATGGAAATGCCGGGCATCGGCGCATAAACCGGCGGAGGACGACGATAGACCACGACGTCGTCATCCGGTTCGGATGCGTAACGCGGCGGCGGTGGCAGCGACGAGCGGTGGCGCGGCGACGCGGCAGCGCGCTTCTTGGACGGCTTCTCGGCCTTCTTGCTCGGCGCGACGGGCTTGCTGCACGAACAGGTCGGCGCGGCCGATGCGTTGGCCGGTTGCAGCGACGCCATCGCAGCGCCGGCAGCAGGCGCAAACTCAGGCCGGTTGCGCAGCCGCTCCTCGAGCTTGCGCGCGGTGGCGGTCAAATCGCTGTCGGGATAGGCCAGAAGAAATGCCCGGTAGCCCGCCGCGGTATTCTCGATCACGGCCTTGTTCCAGGCGATCATGCGCAGATGCCGCGCGAGCCAGGTGCGGGCGCGCGGAACGAAGACCGCATCGCTGTACAGCGCGACAAATGCCTCGTAGGCGCCGACCGAACCGTCCGCCACGATCATCTCATGAGCAGCTTCAGGAGACTTACCCTTCAACGCCGTTTTCCATTGTTCGAGTGTGCGCTTTTGCTCGCCGGGTCTGGTGCCGGCTGGCGTCTCATCCATCGCATTCGCTTCGGTCGGTTTGGCGGACGCATCGGTGACCGTGAAGAAACGGAAATCGTCGGTGAGCGAGGAGCTTTCCCACGGCGTCTGGCGGCCATCGGTGGCTTTGTTCACCGATACGCGCACCCGCTTGAAGGCATCCTCGATCGACAACCCCGGCTCCTTGGCCACCGTGAGCAGCGCCGTGGTGTAAGGGCTGTTGGCGCCGCTGCCGTCCTCGGCTTCGGCGCCGGGCGAGGTCGAGAACGACAGGAAGGTACCCGGCGCACCGAACTTGGCATCGACGATTGCTAGGCCGTGGCCCGCCGTCTTGCCGATGTCGGGGAACGGATTGTTGCGGCAGGCGTCCAACAGCACGATGCGCATCCGGCTCGGAACCGAGGTCAGTGTGTTGAGGATATCGTTGAGGCGAACCGCCTGAAGCGGAATGTCCGCCTCCCGCTTCGGATCGATATCGATCGGCACCAGAAAATTCTCGCCATCGATCTGCATGCCGTGCCCGGCGTAGAACACCAGCGCCACGGTGTCCTTGCCCTTCGCCGCCACCTGCGCGGCGAAATCGCTCACCGCCTGCCGCAGCGCGTTTTGCGACAGATCGGGCGCGGCGGTCACCTCGAAACCGGCATCGCCCAGAAGCTGCGCCATCGCCTTGGCGTCGTTGGCGGGATTCGGCAGCGGCGTCACCGCGCGATAGGCCGATTGGCCGATCACCAGCGCCATCCGGCTTTCCGCCATCGCCGCGCCGGTGTTCCAGAGGAAACCTGCGGCCACAACCGCGCTCAGCAAAGTCCGGCGAAACATGGCATCACCCCTCGTCGCAGGTCGAATCCTCAAGCTCGGCAGCGCATGGAGCCGGCCTGTCATGGGTCGCCGGGAACCCTGCCGCGGTTCAAGATTGGAGAGACTGGCAACGGCCGCACCCGGCTGGAGTAGTCGCGAGCGCGGTCGACCTCTTGGTGAATCGTGCGTTAATCGTGTCGGGAGATTTAAACTCATCGGCCAACGCTAAATTGAAACGTCTCGTCTAGTCTGGCGGTCAACTCATCACAGCCGATGATGACGGGACACAGGGTTGGCCGAACTAGGACACATCACCTCGCGGCAGCACGGGGCGGCGGATCGCGCCGACACGGCGAAAGCCGGTCGTCACGCATTGCCGACGCGTGCGCTGATGCCGCTCGCCTCGGTGTCCCACGCTCAATGGAACAAGCTCGCCGGAAGCGCCATCGAGCCGAACGGTTACTATTTGGCCGATTGGGAACGCGCGGTCGATGCCTACGCCAATGGCCGCACCGGCGCATCGGCGTTAACGGCCTGGAGCACGCTGGCGGCCGACACCAGTTCGCCCCCTGTGTTGAACGGTCTCGTACCGGTAGTTTCTCTGTGGCAGGCCTACCGCCTTCCCCTGCCCGTTCTGGTCAGTGCCGATCCTTACGGCACCCTCGGCACGCCGCTGCTGGATCGCGGCGCGTCGATTGAAGCAGCAGCTTCGATTCTGAATCATGCCCGTGACGCCGGAGCACGCGCGCTGCTGCTGCGCGACGTCACGCTCGACGGCAAGGCGCTGGCGGCCTTTGCCGCCGCTCTCGCCCGCGACCATCTTCAACCGCGTCTCGTCAGCGCCCATGCGCGCGCCTGCCTCGATGCGACGCGGGACGCCGATGCACTGTTGCGGGACGCCTTGGGCGCACGAAAGCTGAAAGAATTGCGTCGGCAACGGCGCCGCCTCGCCGATCACGGCCCGGTCAACTTCGACGTTGCGCGGACACCCGAAGAGGTCGGCAGCGCGCTCGAAACTTTTCTGACGCTGGAGGCGAGCGGATGGAAGGGCGAACGCGGCACGGCGCTGCTGCAACGCGCCGGCGACAGCCGCTTTGTCCGCACCGCCGCACCGATGCTGGCGAAAACCGGCAGGTGTGAGATCGTCTCGCTCCGCGCGGGCGCAACTCCGGTCGCGGCCGCGATCGTGGTGCGTCATCAGAACCGCGCCTTTTATTTCAAGATCGGCATCGATGAGGCGTTCGCGAAATTCTCGCCGGGTGTGCAACTCACACTGGACCTGACGCGCCATCTCTGCGCCGACCCCTTCATCGCCACCGCCGATTCCACCGCGAATGCCGGCCACACCATGATCGAGCCGATCTGGCGCGGACGGCTGAGGATCGGCGATGTGTTGCTGCCGCTGTATCGGCGCGATCCGACGGTGACGCTCGCCTACACTGCACTCGTGGCGCGAGGTCGCCTGCGCGGCGCGGCGCGACGCTTGCGGCCGGATCGCAACCGGCGGACGCCGACGCTTTGACGATCGGCATACGAACGATCGGCCGGACTACTCCGCCGCTTCCGCGTTGACCTCGGCCGAGACCTGACGGATCGCGCGTGCCAACTGCTCCGGCGGCTGCGCCCCGGACACGGCATACTTGCCGGCGAACACATAGGTCGGTACGCCGCCAATGCCTTTATCGGCCGCTTCCTGCGCCTGCGCCGTCACCACCTCGACATCTTCATCGGTGGCAAGACGCCGACGAACCGTCGCGGCATCCATGCCGCAATCGGCCGCCGCCTGCACCAGAACGTCTGGATCGGTCAGGTCGCCGCCGTCGCGGAAGTACAACTCCATCAGCCGCTGCTTGACCGCGGCCGACTTGTCGCCGGACGGATCGCGCCCCGCCCAATGGATCAGGCGATGACAATCGAGCGTATTGGGTTGGCGCTTGACCTGATCGGGCCGATAGACCAGCCCCTCCTCGCTCGCCGCCTCGACCACCCGTGATGCGATCTTGCCATAGGCTTCGACCGAGCCGAATTTCGTCGTCAGATATTCGTCGCGGCTGATGCCTTCGCGCGGGACCCAAGGATTGAGGAAGAACGGACGCCAGCGCACCTCTACTGGCACGTCGGTCACCAGCGCCAGCGCGCTCTCGATGCGATGCTTGCCGATATAGCACCACGGGCACACGACATCGGACACGATATCGAGGGTCAACGGCTTGATCGTGCTCATGGTGAGCCTCCTTGCTCTGCAAGGTCTAGACCTAATCAGCCGACCCAGGTTGCCGCAAGGCGCTAATTGCGGTGATCGGCTATGTCCTTCAGCCTGGCGACGGTCGCCTCGTCGGCCGGAAAGAAGGTTTCGATCGCCAATTCCGACAAGGTGATATCGACCGGCGTGCCAAACACCATGGTTGTCGAGATAAAACTCAACACCGCACCGTTGCGGCGCAACTGGAACGGGATCGCCACAGCGGCGCTGCTCACCGGACGCTGCCGCGCCGGAATCGGGAAGCTTTTCAGCTCCTCATAGAGTTTCAACAATTCGGGATCGGCCGTCGCCTCGCATTGGCGATGCAGCCGCTCCAAGAGATGCGCGCACCATTCCGCCAGATTGACGGTGTGCGGCGCGAGCCCCTCCGGATGGAAGCTGAGGCGCAAGACGTTGACCGGAGGCGCCAGCAGATGCGGCGCGACGCCATCCAGCAGCGCGCCGACCATCTGATTGGCCGCCACCAGATTCCAATGTCGATCGACCGCCAAGGCCGGATTGGGCTCATGCGCCTTGAGCACCTGATCGACCGCCAAGCGTGCGGAGGCCAGCGCCGGATCGTCGAGGCCACGCTGCGGAAAGGCCGGCGCAAAGCCAGCCGCGACAAGCAGCACATTGCGCTCGCGCAGCGGCACATCGAGACGTTCGGCCAAACGCAGCACCATGTCGCGCGAAGGCGCGGCACGGCCGGTTTCAACGAAGGAGAGATGACGGGCGGAGACGTCCGCCTCGCCCGCCAGATCGAGCTGGCTGAGATGGCGGCGCTGCCGCCATTGCCGCAAATGTTCGCCGACATGGATGGGCGCAGCGGCGGCCGCCCGCACGGTGGAAAGCTGACTGTTCATGGCAAGAGCCTAGCAGGCGACCATCCGCCGTTCCATTACCTGCGAGGTCATGGTTTCCCGCGGCTCGTGCGCGTCAGGCTGCCCGCGCGCGCTTCTTTGGCGTTGCTTTGGTAGCCTTGACCGATTTGGCGCCAGCACGTCTGTTCGAAGCCGCTTTCGGCGCGCGGCTTTTGCTGGACACCGAAGCCACCTTGCTCTTGGCTTTCGCGGCCGGCTTTGCGGCCTTGGCCTTCTTCACCTTGGCAGCGGGTTTCGCCGTGGAGGTTTTCGCGGCGCGTGCTTCCGCACGTTGCTTGGCGCGCTTGCGTTCGCAAGAGTCGCACTTGCAGCCGATCGGCTTCAGATATTCTTTGAAGTATTCCGTGCCGTAATCGTAATTGATCTCTTCGCCCGGCGCGATGTTCTTGATGGCGCGGATGTGCACGGTGCGCTTGCGGGCGCTGACATCGGACTCCGCATTCGGCCGGCACGAGTGATTGATGTAGCGCGCGATGTTCTTGCGCACCGAACCGTCGATGGTCCAGCGGCCGTTGATCTGGAACAGATACTTGTTCTCGATCGCGTCATCCTTCTCCTTCCGGCAATCCAGCATGGGGCCGAAGTAACGGATGATCTTCGTTCCCTTCTTGATCGGCTTGGTGGCGAAGAGGCCCAGTCCGGTCTTGGAGCGGCCAATGCGATAGGGCTTATCGGAGGATATAGCGGGCATGATTCGAATAATGCAGGCTCTGACGCGGCGGAGGTGCCGTGAGTCGGCCTTTTATCGCAATTTTCGTCGGAATGTCAGGTCTTTCGCCGAGCAGCCTTGAACCTTCCCCAGCTTGCAGCCGTCCAACGCCCATGATCACAGCCTTTCCGCATTTCACGCGCCGCCTTCGTCCGCTGATCGTGAGCCTCGCCATCGCTGGCGGCCTGCTCGCAATTCCCGCACGCGCTGAAACATTCAGCAGCGCCTACACATCGACCGCGGAAAAGGATTGCCGTGCCAACGCGACGATCTGCAAAGGCATCGATGGCCTGATCGTGCGGGTGCAGGAAGATGACCTGCGCCGCACCGTTTCCATTGGCCGCACGGCGAAGCAGGCGGAGAAGGAACCGGCGACAAGTCAGAGCTTCGGCCCGTTCAACTACACCGGCGACACCATCGAATGGCGCCGCGACAGCGCGGGCAAACCGTTTGCCACCATTCAGCGCTGGTATCTCGCCGACAACGATGACACCGACAAGGACGGACGTCCGCGCTCAGCGCAAATGCTGGTGGTGACGCGCTTGCCGCCCGGCGCGGTGTGCCACGTCGCCTATGTCGACGTGAAAGCCAATCCTAACGCCAACGAGGTGGCACGCGATGCGGCCGACCGGCTGGCGAAAACCTTCGATTGCGCCAAGGACAAAGTATCTGTCGTGGGTAACAGCGGCCGCGCCACGACGCTTGGGCTGGCGCGATAAACTAACGCATCAGCAAGCGCGCGGGCCGAGCGGCCCGCCGCTTCGCAGCATCACATCGAGCAATTGATCAACGGTGCTACCCGCCGGCAATCGCTCGAGGATATCGGACAGGCGGCCGTCGAGCAGCAGCGTCGAGAAGCCGTGCATCAGCGACCATGCGCGCGCGGCATCCGCCGCCTGTGCGAGTGTCAACGCCTCACTCGCGACCGCCTCACCGCGTCCCTCGCCCACGGCCTGCACCAATCCGGCGAAGGATGCGTTCGCTGCCTCCTTCAGCACCGGATTGCTCATGTCGAGGCGCTCGGCGCGGAACATCAGTTGATACATCGCTGGGTATGCGCGGGCGAAATCGAGATAGGCGTGCGCGCGCGCCAGCCCGATCTCCGCCCATGACCGTCCCGGCACGACCGCGTCATTCATCGCCGCGCCGAAACGACGATAACCAATCGCCGCCAGTTCGCTGACAAGCCCGGCGAGATCGCGGAAGTGATGTGCCGGCGCCGCGTGCGAGACGCCCGCCTCGCGCGCCACCGCGCGTAGCGTCAGGCCGGTGAGACCGTCACGCTCCAGGATGGTTTCAGCCGCCTTGAGCAGCGCATCGTGCAGGTCGCCATGGTGATAGGGCGCCGCAGCTTTTGCTTTACGCGCGACTTTCGCTACGGGTGCAGGCTTCGTCGAGGCCTTGGCGGAGAGTTTCGCGGCGCGCGACGTTGCCGGTCGTGAAGCCACGCCGTCAGTCGCGGACGGCTTGCGGCGAGATGCAGTCTTGTGTGCCATGCGCTTCTTATAGAACGACATTTTTACACTGTAAAGATTTCGCTTGACGAGATCGATGACTTCCCTTTAGCTTATCTTTACATCGTCAAGATATTTGACCGGAGGAAGATGCCCGTGGCCCAAGTCGATGCTGCCGCCGAATTGAACAATCTCGCGCCAATTCCGATGGAGTGCGATGCGCCGTTCCTCAAGATAGAGGGCGAATTGCCGCGCGAATTGAACGGCACGCTTTATCGCAACGGCCCCAATCCGCAATTCGACGTGCCCGGCGCGCACTGGTTCGTCGGCGACGGCATGTTGCATGCGTTTCATCTCGAGGAGGGCCGCGCCAGCTATCGCAACCGCTGGGTCCGCACGCCGAAGTGGCTGGCCGAGCACGATGCCGGCCGTGCCATCTTCGCCGGCTTCGGCCCCATCAAGCTGCGCGACGCACCGCAGACTTCGTGCAACGACAGCGGCGTCGCCAACACCAACATCATCTCGCACGCCGGCCGCCTGCTCGCGCTGGAGGAAGGCCACCTGCCGACCGAGATCGACCCGGCAACGCTGACGACGCGCGGCTACTGCAACTACGACAGCCGCATCGCCGGGCCGTTCACCGCGCATCCCAAGGTCGATCCCGTCACCGGCGAGATGATGTTCTTCGGCTACAACGCGAAAGGCCCGTTCAGTTCGGCGCTGTCTTACGGCGTGGTGGATTCCGGCGGCCGCGTGTCGCGCTTCGAGCATTTCGATACGCCCTATTCGAGCATGGTCCACGACTTCATCGTCACCGCGAACCATGTGCTGTTCCCGATCCTGCCGCTGACCGGCAGCATGGAGCGCGCCATGAAGGGCCAACCGGCCTATGGCTGGGAGCCGGACAAGGGCGGCTACGTCGGCGTGATGCCCCGCAGTGGCAAGACATCGGAGATCCGCTGGTTCCGCGCCGAGGCGTGTTACGTGTTTCACGTCCTCAACGCCTGGGACGACGGCAACCGCATCGTCGCGGACGTGATGCAATACGAGGAGGCACCGCTGTTTCCGCGGTTCGATGGTCGCCCCCGCAATCCGGCGAGCCTGCGCGCGCGGCTGTGCCGCTGGACCTTTGACCTCGACGCCAACACCGATCAGTTTTCGCGCGTCTACCTCGACGACGTCACGGGTGAGTTTCCGCGTGTCGACGAGCGGCGCGCCGGGCTCGCGACGACCCACGGCTGGTATGCCTGCGCCAATCCGGACCTCGACGCCTCAACCGCATTGCACGGCATTGTCCATGTCGACGGGCAAGGCGCGCGCAAGGCGCAATACATGCTGCCGAAGGGCGACAGCATCTCCGAGCCGGTGTTTGTCGAACGCGGCACGGATGCCGCCGAAGGCGACGGCTGGCTGCTCGCCGTGGTTTGGCGGGCACGCGAGAACCGCAGCGACCTCGCAGTGTTCAACGCCCAGAACGTCGACAGCGGCCCGGTGGCGCTGGTCAAGCTCGGCCACCGCGTGCCGGATGGATTCCACGGCAACTGGGTCGGCGCGGCCTGAGGGCTGCAAAGCCGTTCGTCGCAAAACGTATCCCCATCCACGACGTCGCCTCCGCGCAGGCGGAGGCCATAGCGCCTGGCATAGGTTGTCCGCCAAGAAACTCGTCCCGGTTGATGGAGCCGAACCGCTGCGGCGTATGGGTCCCACCTTCGCGGGGACGACGATCCTCATCTTGAAAACCCATGCGCAAAACGAATTCCGGGTCCGGCTCTGGATTCGCTATGTCGCGGCGGTCGACCGAGCGGGGGCCGACCGATAAGCCCACCACGGAACTCATCATACGCCATGTTGACACTGTAAAGATTTCGCTTGACGTGAGCTGTCTTACATCGATATAAACTTGACACTGTCAAGATAAAGCTCGGAGCACTCCCATGATGCTGTTCCTGATCCTCGCCCCGTTCGCCGCCTTCGGCGCCCTGATGATGCTGACCACGCCCGCGATCAGCCTGTTCGCAGCCTGCGCCGTCGCGCTTGGCACCATCGCCTACGATCTCGCCCGCGGTCGCTCGGTGAAAGCGCTGGCGGCCGGCGCCGCGGTGCTGTTCGCCGCCGTCGGCACCTATCTCGTATTGTCCGGCGGCGGCATGGGCGACCATGGCATCCGCCTCGCCGTCGATCTTGGCGTACTGGCGATCGCGCTGGGATCGATCGCGTTGCGGCTGCCGTTCACGCTGCAGTATGCCCGTGAGGTGGTCGAGCCGGAGATCGTCGCTCAGCCCGCTTTCATGACCACCAACTACATCCTGACGTGGGCGTGGATCGGCGCCTTCATCCTGATGCTGGTCGCGGATATCCTGTTGATCTACTGGCCGTCGCTGCCGGTGTGGATCGGCGTCGGCGTCGCCTTCGCCGCCCGCAACTGCGCCGTCTATTTCACCACCTGGTACTCCGCCCGCCGCCGCGCGCAATTCGCCCGGTAAGCCTAGTCAGTCCTGTCGGATCTGGTGATCACATGAAAAGCGTCTTCCTCAAGCTCGGCACCGACTTCCTCTCCACCATCGTCTTTCTGGTGGTTTATGTCGCCACCGACAACGTCATCCTCGCCACGTTGGTGGCGATTGCTTCCGCGATCGCGCAGGTGATCTACGCGCGGGTCAAGGGCCAGACATTGGACTTCATGACCTATGCGAGCCTCGCGCTGGTGATCGTGCTGGGCGGCATGACGCTGCTCACCAACGATCCGCGTTTCGTGCTGGCGAAGCCTGCCATCGGCCACTTTGCCATCGGTTTCATCATGCTGCGCAAGGGCTGGATCCTGCGCTACTCGCCCGACATGGTGCGTGACAACATCCCCCATCTCGCGATCGCAGCCGGCTACGCCTGGGCGGCGCTGATGTTCGTCCTCGGTCTCGGCACCATCGCGGTGGCGATGACGGGCGACCTCAAGCTGTGGGCGTTCTATGTGTCGGTGGTGGCGGTCGGCGCCAAGATCGCGGCCTTCGCGATCCAGTATGTGACCTTCCGCATCATCATCAAGCGCAAGCTGCGCGCCGAAGCGCTGGCTGCCGGGCAGCCGGCCCGCTGAGGCTTTTGGCCGCCACCCTTTCGGGGCAATTCGCGCGGCCGGGATTTTGCGATATAGAGGTTCACCTCGCGCCTCAAACCGACGCGCGACGCATTGGAGAAACGGAATGTCGGTCGACGGAAACTGGAACATCACCATGAGCACGCCAATGGGCGAGCGCAACGCGACGCTGACCCTGACAAGCGCGGGCGGCACCCTGACCGGCACGCAGGCGGCGGACGGCAATTCCGGCGAAATCTTCGACGGCACCGTGAACGGCAACGACGTGGCGTGGAAGATCTCCATCACCAACCCGATGCCGCTGACGCTGACCTTCACCGGCTCGGTCGACGGCAACGCCATGTCCGGCGAAATGGGCATCGGCCCGATGGGCAGTTTTCCCTTCACCGGTACGCGGGCATAAAGCCACGCGACATAATCGCATCATTCCAGCGGTTATTTTTGACTCATTGCGAGCGAAGCAATCCAGTCTCCTTCAAGAATCTGGATTGCTTCGTCGCTTACGCTCCTCGCAATGACGGACGCATTTTCTAATGCGACGGTCGCTCGCCATGCATATGCGTCGATGACACGATCTGCATCAGTTGCGTCGATACGGCCGATGCATTTTTAGCGTCGCCGTGATAGCTCGCGACGATGGTGCGTGAGCCTTGCTCCAGCCCCGACGTCGTAAATGACGCCGTGCCGTTGCTGTCGAGCATCACCCGATCCGCCAGCACACTATCGAGCGCGACATCGCGAATGGTCACATCACCCTTGGGGGTGCCGTCGCGGCTCTTCACCGCGACTGTCAATGTCACTGCCTGCCCCGGCACGCTGGGATTTTGCGACGACGAGATGACGACACGCGGCACCATGCGTACGGTATAAACCACCGGCGCCGAAGTGCTGGGTTCGATCACGAACGGAAAGTAACTTTGCAACCCGCTATAGTGGGCGCGGAACGTGTGCGATCCATCGGACAGGCGATGTAGCACGATCCACGGCGCGTCCGTGCTGGTGCGGCCGAGAAGCCGATGATTGCTTTCGTCGATGAATTCGATGGAGCCGCCGGGCACCTCACCGCCATCATCCATCGCAATGGATGCAGTCAGTTTCAACTGCTGCCCCGGCAACAACGCCTGATCGGATGCCGTCAGACTCACCACGGTCCGTGCGATGGTCATTTCGGATTGCGCGCGTGCGCCAGTCAGCCAACCGATGCCCGCAAGGAGCAATAGGCTCCGCACCATCGCGTATTTGAAAAACCCGGCCTGCATGACGGCCCTCCTCGTCTCGGAGGTACGCAAGAACTGCGTGCCAGCCCCGAACCGAGGACGTTCAACCCGTCAATTGATAGCACAAAACAGCGGAGCGTAATATGTCGGAACGACGCAGGCGGCCCGACTCCGACCTCTGATCCGCCGCGCCGCAACGCGCGCCGGCGGACCGTCACCGGCAACTACAGATAGCTGTAAACGATAATTCCGTTGATCGTGCTCGCGGCCGCCAGCAGCGCGATCAGCATCGTATTCAATCTGATGGCGTCCATGCTCATGCGCGTTTTCCGAATCGTCCTGCTTCAGTGGAACCATTGAAGCAGGACGACCGGAAACGTCACCCGGATTCTTTTTCGCCGCGACCCTTGCGACTCCGGACAGAATCGAGTCCCGCAAACACCCGCCGGATGGGCCCGGCGAATCGTTTGCTGAACCTTGTCATCTGGTTAACGACTCAGCCGAGATTCAGCTCCTTGAAGAAGTCGTTGCCCTTGTCGTCCATGATGATGAACGCCGGAAAATCCTCGACCTCGATGCGCCAGATCGCTTCCATGCCGAGTTCGGGATACTCGACCACTTCGACCTTCTTGATGCAGTGTTCGGCGAGGTTTGCCGCAGCGCCGCCGATCGAGCCGAGATAGAAGCCGCCGTGCTTCTTGCATGCTTCGCGCACCTGCACCGAGCGATTGCCCTTCGCCACCATCACCATCGAACCGCCGGCTGCCTGGAATTGATCGACGAAGGAATCCATGCGGCCCGCCGTGGTCGGCCCAAACGCACCGGAAGCATAACCTTCCGGCGTCTTCGCCGGGCCGGCGTAGTACACCGGATGGTTCTTGAAGTAATCCGGCAGCGGCTCGCCCTTCTCCAACCGCTCGCGGAGCTTAGCGTGCGCGGCATCGCGCGCGACGACCATGGTCCCGGTGAGCGACAAGCGCGTCTTGGTCGGATACTTCGAGAGCGTGGCGAGAATATCCTTCATCGGCCGGTTGAGATCGATCTTCACCACCTCGCCGCCGAGCTTGCCTTCGACCGGCGGCAGATATTGCGCCGGGTTGTGCTCCAGCTCTTCAAGAAACACGCCGTCTTTGGTGATCTTGCCGAGCACCTGGCGATCCGCCGAACACGACACGCCCAAACCGATCGGCAATGATGCGCCGTGACGCGGCATCCGGATCACGCGCACGTCGTGGCAGAAATACTTGCCGCCGAACTGTGCGCCGACGCCGGAGCTCTGCGTCATCTTCAGGACTTCCTGCTCCATCTCGAGATCGCGGAAGGCATTGCCGTTCTCGCTGCCGTGCGTCGGCAGCGCGTCGAGATAACGCGCCGACGCCAGCTTCACCGTCTTCATGCACAATTCGGCCGAGGTGCCGCCGATGACGATGGCGAGGTGATACGGCGGGCACGCGGCGGTACCCAGCGTCATGATCTTCTCTTTGAGGAACGCCAGCAGCCGATCCTTGGTCAGCACCGACGGCGTTGCCTGAAACAGGAAGCTCTTGTTGGCGGAGCCGCCGCCCTTGGCCATGAACATGAATTTATAGGCGTCGTCGCCCTCGGCGTAGATCTCGCACTGCGCCGGCATGTTGTTGGCGGTGTTCTTCTCCTCGTACATCGACAGCGGTGCGACCTGCGAATAGCGCAGGTTGCGACGGAGATACGCGTCACGCGCGCCTTCCGATAGCGCCGCTTCGTCCTCGCCATCGGTGATGACGTTGCAGCCCTTCTTGCCCATGATGATCGCGGTGCCGGTGTCCTGACACATCGGCAGCACGCCGCCGGCGGCGATGTTGGCATTCTTCAGAAAGTCGAAGGCAACGAACTTGTCGTTGTCGCTGGCGTCCTTGTCGTCGAGGATGTTGCGGAGTTGCTTGAGATGGCCGGGGCGCAGATAGTGATTGATCTCGCCGAACGCGGCCTCGCTCAGCGCCTTGAGCGCCTCGCGCGACACCACCAGCATGTCCTTGCCCAGAACCTTTTCGACCCGCACGCCATCGCCGGACACCTTCTTGTAAGGCGTCTCGTCCTTGCCGAGCGGAAACAGCGGGGTGTGCTTATAGGGCGGGACGGGCTTCTGGTCGGGAAACGCGGTCGGTGCATTCATCGGAATAGCCTCTCGAGGACGGGATTTGGGCCCTCTTTAGGCCCATTTGCCGCACTTTTGAAGCATTCAAAAAGTCGTGGCTGGCCCTTCCCGCCCGCCGTTTCGCCCCCTTGCCTATCGCGACACGACCGGGTTCATTGAAACGGGAGAGAACCGGGATGAAACGACAGCATTTGCCGGCCGCAATCGCGGCTGCCGCGGTGATGGCGATGGTCACGACCGCGGCGCGCGCCGACCATTGCGACGACCTGGCGGCGCAGCTCGCGAACCAGATCGGCGGCCTGACGGTGGGCAAGGCCGCCGCGAACACCATCGCGCTGTCGCATCCTGCGGTGCGCTCGATGCATCTCGGCTGCCGCAGCCGCACCGTCACCAACCAGATCGACGCATCCACCGAGGGCAAAACGCCCTCGGCCGCATTCTACGACGTCATTGCCGGAGCGGCGGCACTGGTGTTCACCATCCCGAAGAAGGACACGCTCAACGGCATCACGCGTTGCGTCAAACGCATCGGCCTGTTGCGCGGCCATGACATCAAGACGCGCTATCGGCGACTGAATATCCATTGCACACGCAGCAAAACCATCACAGCCGTCACGATCTCCCGTAACCGCGACGAATGATCCATTGCATTTTAACGATCGGCTTGACCTTTTCTTGAAGGCCACGCACGCATGATAACCGGCGTTGCCCCGGGCAACGTCGCGAAGGATCGTTTCGATGAGCATTGCCAGCGTTGGAGTTGCGGCCCCGGTACCATCGCCCGAAGCCATGACCGCAAACGGCAAGCCCCAAACCGCCGCCGATGACGCGCGGGACCGCGCCGAACAGCCGCCGCCGCGCGCGCCGCTGCCGCCGGGCCAAGGAACCCGGATCGATATTCTGGCCTGAGCCTTTCGATATATTTTCCGGACACGTCCGCCGGCCCAACGAATGCCGTGAAGAAGATGCAGTGCGATGACACGCAAAAGTGCGAGGTCATCGCTTGGTTATTCGTCTGTTAGTTCAGAATGCCCTTTGGGTCATCGGCATGGGCGCTCTGCTGTTCGCCTCGGCCGGGACGCTGCGCTGGCCGGCGGCGTGGGGGTTTCTCGCAACCATCGCCGTGCTCGGGATCGCGACAAGCTTCTGGCTGCTCAAAATCGATCCCGCGCTCCTCGCTGAACGCATGAACGTGACGATGCAGAAGAACCAGCCTGCCTCGGACAAGATTTTCATGCTGGTGATCGCCAGCCTCATCCTGGTCTGGTTCATCGTCATCGGACTGGACCACCGCGTGAATGGATCCGATTTTTCGATTCCCCTTCAAGTGTCCGGTTTCATCCTGCTGCTGGCGTCGCTCGGCTTCTCACTCTGGGTCATGCGGACAAATTCATTCGCGGCGCCGGTGGTGAAAATCCAATCCGAACGCGGCCATCACGTGATCAGCAGCGGACCATATGCGTGGGTGCGACACCCGATGTATAGCGGCGCTCTGGTGTTCTTCGCCGGCGTGCCGCTGATGCTGGGGTCATGGTGGGGGCTTGCCCTGATACCCGTGTTTGCACTGCTGTTCGGCTACCGCTCCGGTATCGAGGAGCAGGTCCTGATCGAGGGCCTGCCGGGATATACGGATTACCGCACACGCGTACGCTATCGGCTCATGCCGGGCGTCTGGTAAGGCGCGCGCCTCACGCATCCAATGCCTTGTAGTGCCGGAAGATACCGTCCTCGTTGAAGGGAATGCGGCGATCACTGGCGAGATAGGCTTCGATATTCGGCCGCGCGGCGACGCGATCGTGAAGCTCCACCAGCGCCGGGATATGGCGCTCGTAAGCCTCCATGTGTTTGGGAAACGCGTAGCGCAGCCCGGCGATGATCTGGAATAGCGACAGATCGACATAAGTGACCTTGCGGCCGCTGATGTAAGCCTGCTTGCGCTGGCGCAAAATGCCCTCGAAGTATCCGAGATACTTCGGCACGCGCTCGGCCCAGAATTCGGCGGTGCGCTTCTTCGCGGGCGTGCGCTGGTCCTCGTAATACAGCGTCGGCCCGAGCGGATGATGGGTGTCGTGGATTTCCAGCACGAAGTCCGTGATGGTCAGTTGAAGCTGATGCAGCCACAGCCGCCCCGCGTCGGTCTTGGGCGCAAGGCCGTGCCGCGATCCGAGATAGAACAGGATATTCGCGGTCTGGCCGATCACCAGCTTGCCCGCCTTGAGAAACGGCGGCGCGAAAGGCGGCGTTGCTGTCTCACCACCATTCATCATCGCCATCATGCTGGCGGTGCCGCGCTCGCGCGCAACGTCAATGTAGCCTGCACCCGCGTCTTCAAGCGCGAGGCGCACGAACTCGCCGCGCCCCTGAATGCTTGGCCAGTAGTAGAGTTCGTAACGCATCGGTGTCTCCCCGCATCATGCATCCGCCGAGATCGGCAGGATGCGTGACGAGGTTACACCAACGCGCAGGTGAAAGATCAGTTCACCGCGAAGCAGTACAGCAGGCCGTCGCCGCCGGTCGAGCGCAGGTCCGCCTGCGAGCAGCCGCCGTCCGGGCCACGCGAGGGATGCGACATATTCCAGGATTTCGCCGGCGGCTCCTCGTTCAGTCCCATGCGATCGGCGTGACCGACCATTGCCGCGCCTTTCGTGCTGCTCGTCCAGTTCTTGCAGGTGCGATCCTCGCCCGCCGGGAAAGCGGTGCCGTCGGCCTGCGAACCGGTCAGGATGTCGTGGCGGTTCGGCTTGTCGCCGCGGCCGTTGATGACTTCGCCCTTCTCGCTTAGCGCGGTCTGCTTGGTCAGTTTGTTGTCGCCATGAAGTTCGGCGACGTCCTTGGCGATCACCTCGCCCTTGGCGTTCTGCCACGGCCCTTTGCCGATGCGATCCTTCGCATTCACGGCCGGCTTGCCGTCCTCGGCCTGGGTCGAAAGATAAGCGTGCCATGTCTTGGCCCCGGCACCGGCTTCCTGCGCCAGTTGCTGGCACCAGTTGTCGGCGCCGGCGAGGCCGCCGAGATTGCCGCCATTGCCGATGCCATGGCTGGTGACGAAGAAGGTCATGTTGGCGTTCTGCGCCTGCGCCGGCATTGCCGTCGCGGAAAACGCCAGCGCGGCCGCCGCGCAAAGACCCGTCCGCCATACACTGATGAAAGTCACTGACATCGAACTCCCCGTTTGGTTGATAGCGGTTGATTGACCACAGCCGGCCTCGACCGGTCCGGAAGATTGGAAACCCCTTACCGCGATGAATATTCCAATCGCCCCCTGAAACGAAAAAGGGGCGCTGCGGCCTTCGCCACAACGCCCCTCGGATCAAATGGTTGCACGACGCATCATGTCTGCTGGATCGCGCTCAGCTCCCAGCCTTCGCCCGGACGGCGAGTGAAGGTCCACACCTCGGTCGCTTCCACAGGCTGGTCGCCGCCGTCGACCACCTTGCCGCTGGCACGGTCGATGGTCTTATCGACCAGGCTGAAGCGCATCGCCACCGTCGCGTAGTCGGTGACGCCTTCGCGCCACGCTTCGGCAAGGTCGCCCTGCAACAGCTTGACGTCGGTCGTCTTGTTCACCACGCCCTGCTGCTTGTTGGCGGCGATATCCTCGGTGAAGTAGGACACCATTTCCGGCGTCGCCAGCTTGTGGAGCTTCTCGACATCCTCGTTCGACCACGCAGCCTGGATATCGCCGAGCAGCCGCTCGAACGCCTCATAGTCATCCGGCTTGATCTCCAACGGAGCCGAAGCCGCCGCGCCGCCGCCCAGACCGAAGCCGCCTCCGGCCGCGCCGGCACCAGCACCGAGACCCGCGCCAAGGCCACCAAGACCGTTGCGGAGGCTGGTCTGCGGACCGCCAGCCGGCGCAGGGCCGCCGGCGGGGCCGTCATAAGCGGCCGAATTCGCGTTGCGGCGACGCCACCAGGACATCGCGAACCGCACCACCATCACGATGATGACGATCTGCAACAACAGGCCGAAAATGGACGACAGGCTGCCGAGACCGCTGAACAGGCCGCCGCCGAACAACATGCCGAGCAGGCCGGCGCCGAGCAGACCGGCCATCAGGCCGCCCATCATGCCCATGCCGGGGCGCGCCGCATTACCGGCGGCGGGTGCGCCACGCGGCGCGGTGGTACCGGGCTGGGTCATGGTGCGGTTGAACGGCTGCGCCGCGTTCGGGGCGGTGGTGGTGGTCGATGGCGCGGAGAAGGTGCGCGAACCGCGCGAGCCGAAGCTGCCGCCACGGCCAGCGCGGGCGTCGGCCGCCGAAATCGCAATGACCATCAATGGGAACGCCAACGCGACGGCAAGAGCCAGCGTCTGAACGATACCACGAGGGCGTCGAAGAAATGTCATCGGTTGTTTCCTCACTCCCCGGAAGCGGGGCAGTTCTGCATAAAGTGGGGAATAGCGGAAAAAAGAGAAGTCCCCATCGCGTCGCAACCATGCGGCGCTCAGTCGCGGCGGCTTGTCCACAATTCGCCGCAGGCCGCCTTATTGGCCCGCCATGGTTTCCTTGACCGCCGCCACCAACTGACTGAGCGAGAACGGCTTCGGCAGGAAAGCGAACTGCTGGTTTTCCGGCAGGCTCTTGGCGAAGGCATCCTCGGCGTAACCAGACACGAAGATCACCTTGATGTCAGGATTGCGGCTGCGCATCGAGGTCAGCAGGGTCGGCCCGTCCATCTCCGGCATCACCACGTCGGACACCACCAGATCGACGCCCCCCTGGTTCTCCTCGAGCGCTTCCAGCGCCTCGACGCCGTTGGCGGCCTCGATGACGTTGTAGCCGCGCGAACGAAGACCGCGCGCATTCAGTCCGCGAAGCCCCTCCTCATCCTCCACCAGCAGGATGGTGCCCTGCCCGGTCATGTCCTGCGCGCCCGGCTTGCCGGCAACGGCAGCCTGTTGCGGCTTGGCGGCGTCGGGTGCAGCCGCCGGCGTTTCCGGAACCACGTCCTTCTCGGGATAGTGACGCGGCAGGAAGATCAGGAACGAGGTTCCCTTGCCGAGTTCGGACTCGACATAGACGAAGCCGCCGGTCTGCTTGACGATGCCGTACACCGTCGAGAGGCCGAGGCCGGTGCCCTTGCCGACTTCCTTGGTCGAGAAGAACGGCTCGAAGATCTTGTCGACCAGATCGGCCGGAATGCCGGTGCCGGTGTCTCCGACCTCGATCTTCACATAGTCCGCCGCCGGCATTCCCTTGTACGACAGCCGCTCCACGTCCTGCGCCGATACGTTGGCCGTGCGCACCGTGAGCTTGCCGCCGTCAGGCATCGCGTCGCGCGCGTTGACCGCGAGATTGACGATCACCTGCTCGAACTGCGAGACGTCGACCTTCACCGGCCACAGGTCGCGGCCGTGGACCAGATCGAGCTTCACCTTCTCGCCGATCAAACGACGCAGCAGCATCGTCAGGTCCGACAGCGAGTCGCCGAGGTGCAGCACCTGCGGCCGCAGCGTCTGCCGCCGCGAGAACGCCAGCAACTGCCGCACCAAGGTCGCGGCGCGCGTGGCGTTCTGCTTGATCTGCATGATGTCCTGGAACGACGGGTCGGTCGGCTTGTGCGCGTTCAGCAGGAAGTCGTTGGCCATCATGATGGCGGAGAGCACGTTGTTGAAGTCGTGCGCGATGCCGCCGGCGAGCTGTCCCACCGCCTGCATCTTCTGCGATTGCGCGAACTGGCTTTCCAGCGAGCGCTTCTCCGTGGTCTCGAGCAGATAGACGATCGCCGCTTCAGCGTCGCCCGGTTCGCTGACGCCGGTGACGAAGAATTCGCCCCAGCGATCGCTCGCGCTATCGAGCGAAGCTTCCACCGGCGCGATGTCGCCATGGCCTTCCGCCGCCTTGGCGATGGCGGCGGCCAGCGCCGGACGATCGCGCTCGTGGACCGCGTCGAGGATCGAGGCGCTGGAGGCCGAGCCGGGCTTCAATCCCTGCGCCAGCTTGGCATAGCGCGCGTTGGCACGAACGATGACGCCGGCCTTGTCCACGGTGGCGATGGCCATCGGCGTGTGATCGAAGAAGCGCATGAAGCGCACGTCGGCGGTGCGTTGCGGATCGGCGCGTTCGTTGCGCGCCAGACTGATCACCAGCGTGCGCGACGCGCCCGGCGTGCCGTCGGCACCGAACGCCAGCTTGTGGTAGAGGCGCGCCGGCATGGTGCGGCCGTTGCGCATCTTGAGATCGACGTCGAAAACCTCGGTCTTGACCTCACCGGGAGCCGGCACGATCGAGGTGAGAAGCGCCGCGCCATCGCCCGCGACGATATCGCCGAGTTTCAATCCACCCGAACCGATTTCCGCCAGATCGTGATCGAGCCAGTTCGCCAGCGTGGCGTTGACGTAGACGAGTTCGTTCTTCGGATCGACCGAGAAGAAACCGCACGGCGCATGATCGAGATATTCGATGGCGTGCTGCAATTCCTGAAACACGTCCTCCTGCCGCTCGCGGTCGCGCGTGATGTCCGCGATCGACCACACCGCCAGCCTG
>JAFKKM010000150.1 GCA_017305555.1 Hyphomicrobiales bacterium
CTCGTTTCGGAAGCCTCCACCTGCCCCGCCCATCGCTTCGCCAATTGCTTCGCACTGGACGCGCGCTGCGATCGGTCGCGCCGAAACTGGTCGAGCCGCGCATCGAGATCGACGCTGTCACCACCCAGTCCGCGCTCAGTGAGAATCGCGGCAACGTCCGCAGCTTCCTGCGCCGCGCCGAAGCGTTGCGCATCGACGATCATGCGCGCCAGCCGTGGCGGCAGCGCGAGCGCGCGCAACGCCTGCCCTTCCGCCGTGATGCGACCATCACCGTCGAGTGCGCCGAGTTGGCGTAACAAATCTCGCGCTTCGGACAGCGCGGGCAACGGCGGTGGATCGAGAAACGCCAGCGTCGCCGGATCGCGCACGCCCCATTGCGCCAGATCGAGCACCAGCGGCGAGAGATCAGCGGCGAGGATTTCCGGCGTGGTGTAGGCAGGCAACGACACTGTCTGCGGCTCGTCCCATAGCCGATAGCAGATGCCGGGCTCGGTACGTCCGGCGCGACCGCGCCGCTGATCGACGGCGGCGCGCGAGGCACGCACCGTTTCCAGCCGCGTCAGTCCGATATCAGGCTCGTAGCGCGGCACACGCGCGAGCCCGGAATCGACCACGATGCGCACGCCGTCGATGGTGAGCGACGTTTCCGCAATCGAAGTCGCCAGCACCACCTTACGTCGCCCCTGCGGTGACGGTGCGATGGCGCGATCCTGCACGGTCGCATCCAGCGCGCCGAACAGCGGCACGATATCGACGCCGGCATCGTGCACGCGCTCTTCAAGCATTGTTTGCGTGCGGCGGATTTCCGCCGCGCCGGGCAGGAATGCCAACACGGAGCCAGCGTCGGCGCGTAAAGCCGTGGCAATAGCGTCGGCCATCTGCCGCTCCAGCGGCGCATCCGGCTTGCGGCCGAGGTAATGCGTCTCCACCGGAAAGGCCCGCCCCTCACTAGCGACCACCGACGCGTCGCCAAGCAGCGCCGCGACCCGTGCGCCGTCGAGCGTCGCCGACATCACCAGAATGCGCAGATCCTCGCGCAGACCGGTCTGCACGTCACGCGCCAGTGCAAGACCGAGATCGGCATCGAGCGAGCGCTCGTGAAATTCGTCGAACAACACCGCCGCGATGCCGTTCAATTCCGGATCGTTCAGAATCTGTTGCGCAAAAATGCCTTCGGTGACGACCTCGATCCGGGTCGCGCGCGAGATTTTCGAGCCGAAGCGTACGCGATAGCCGACCGTCTCGCCGACACGTTCACCCAAGGTCTGCGCCATGCGCTCGGCGCTGGCGCGCGCGGCGATCCGGCGCGGCTCGAGCACGATGATCTTGCCGCTGCCGATCCACGGTTCGTCGAGCAGCGCCAGCGGCACTCGCGTGGTCTTGCCAGCGCCAGGCGGCGCCACCAGCACCGCCGTCGGCCGATGCGCGAGGGCCGTCGCGAGCTCATCGAGCACGGCATCGATCGGCAGAGGCGTGGGGAAGCTGCGGGTCAACGGCGATAGGGTCCGATTAACGTTAGCGTTTTCTTGACAGGGCACGATCTTATCCGAAAACCGGTTTCCGCTTTTCGGGATCGTGCTCCAGCGGCGGGTCGCGCCCGCTGTCTTAATAGCGGGTTCCGGAAAGGCGGCACATTCCTTGTATCGCGCAACGGGAACGAAACTCTTCGCCCGTAATGTCCGCGCTCGCGATCTCAAAAGGAACAGCGATGACCCGAAACGGCACAGCCATCTCCGCCACAGCGGCCTCCGACCGGCTCGACTGGGTCGATTATGCCAAGGGCATCTGCATCGTCATGGTGGTGATGATGCATTCGGTGCTGGGCGTCGAGGCCGCCGCCGGGCAGACCGGCTTCATGCATCATGTCGTCGAGTTCGCCCGGCCGTTCCGGATGCCGGACTTTTTCCTGATCTCCGGCCTGTTCCTGTCGCGCGTGATCGACCGCGACTGGCGCACCTATCTCGACCGCAAGGTGGTGCATTTTGCCTATTTCTACGTCCTGTGGGTAACGATTCAGTTCGGCTTCAAGGCCCCCGCCTTCGCCGCCGAGATGGGCTGGATGGGCGTCGCGAAACTTTATCTGCTGTCGTTCATCGATCCGTTCGGCACGCTGTGGTTCATCTACCTGCTGCCGATCTTCTTCATCGTCACCAAACTGACGCTGCGCGTGCCGCCGCTCGCGATCTGGCTTGTCGGCGCGGCACTTGAGATGGCGCATGTCTCCACCGGCTGGGTCGTGATCGACGAATTCGCCATGCGCTTCATCTATTTCTATTCAGGATACCTGTTCGCTGCCCATGTGTTCCGCCTGTCGGATAACGCACGGACCTACCCGGGCCTTGCCTTGGCGGGACTGGCGCTGTGGGCGCTCGTCAACGGCGCACTGACCCATTTCGGCCACGCCGATCTGCCGGTCATCTCGCTGGCGCTCGGCATTGCCGGCGCCTGCGCCATCATCACCATCGGTACCCTTCTGGCGCGGCAGCACTGGCTGGATTTCATCCGCTATTTCGGCGAGCATTCCATCGTCATTTACCTGGCCTTCTTCCTGCCGATGGCGACCTCACGCACCTTGCTGATGAAGACCGGCCTGATCCACGACATCGGCACGATCTCCGCCGTGGTCACCTTCATCGGGGTTACCGGTGCCGTCGCGATCTGGTGGGTCTGCCGTGGCACACGGTTGAATTTCCTGTTCGAGCGCCCGGACGCGTTCTGGATCGCGCCGCGCAAACCCGCGGCGCGGCTGCAACCGGCGGAATAGACACGGGAACAGGGAATCGGTCGCCAAACGGCTGTCAAATCGGCAGCCAAGCCCCTACATTGCGGCCATGTCGAAGAAGCCCGCTGCCGCCGCCACGCCTGCCACCGCCAAAGCCCTGTCGAAAGGGGATCACGTCTTTCTGGTCGATGGCTCGTCCTACATCTTCCGCGCCTACCACGCGCTGCCGCCGCTCAACCGCAAGTCCGACGGGTTGCAGGTCAATGCCGTACTCGGCTTCTGCAACATGCTGTGGAAGCTGATCCGCGACATGCCTCAAGACGACCGGCCGACCCACCTCGCCATCGTCTTCGACAAGTCGGAGATCACATTTCGCAACAAGCTCTATCCCGACTACAAGGCGCACCGCCCACCAGCGCCGGACGATCTGATCCCGCAATTCGCACTGATCCGTGAGGCGGTGCACGCCTTCGACCTGCCCTGTCTCGAACAGATTGGGTTCGAGGCCGACGACCTGATCGCAACCTATGTGCGGCAGGCCGATGCGCGCGGCGCGACCGCAACCATCGTGTCCTCGGACAAAGACCTGATGCAGCTCGTCACCGACCGCGTCACGATGTACGACACCATGAAGGATCGCCGCCTCGGCATCCCGGAGGTGATCGAGAAGTTCGGCGTGCCGCCGGAGAAGGTGGTGGAAGTACAGGCGTTGGCCGGCGACAGTGTTGACAATGTGCCTGGCGTCCCCGGCATCGGCATCAAGACCGCAGCGCAGCTCATCAACGAATATGGCGACCTCGACACCCTGCTGGCGCGCGCCGGTGAGATCAAGCAACCCAAGCGGCGCGAAGCATTGATCGAGAACGCGGACAAGGCGCGCATCTCGCGACAACTGGTGCTGCTCGACGACAAGGTGGCGCTCGACGTACCGCTCGACGATCTCGCGGTGCATGAGCCGGATGCACGCAAACTGCTTGCCTTCCTGAAGGCGATGGAATTCTCGACGCTAACACGCCGTGTCGCCGAATATTCGCAGATCGATCCGTCCGACGTCGAGGCCGATTCCAATCTGAAGAGTGCCTTTGCACGTGGTGCATCACCGGATTCGCCGCAAACGCTGCCGCTCGGCGGCGAGCCGGACACGCGCGCCAAAGGCTCGGCACCGCTGCCGCGATCCGGCACCGGCGATCTGTTCGGTGAAGCGGCCCCTGCTCCGCGCAAACCGATCTCAAACGGGCAAGCCGACACTGAAAAACTATCGCCGCTGGCACTCGCCGCAGCCCGCGCCGAGGAAGGGCGCAACACCAAGGTCGATCGCAGCCGCTATCAGACCATCCGCACCCGCACGGAATTGGATCAATGGATCGCACGCGTTCGCGATACCGGCCACCTCGCGCTCGACATCGTCACCGCGACGATCGATCCGATGCAGGCTGAATTGTGCGGCATCGCGCTGGCGCTTGGGCCGAACGATGCCTGTTACGTTCCGCTGGCGCACAAGCAGGCCGGCGACGGATCGGGCCTATTCGCGACCGGCCTCGCGCCGGACCAGATGGCGACGCGCGAGGCGCTCGACGCACTAAAACCCGTTCTCGAAAGCAGCGGCCTGTTGAAGATCGGCTTCGACACCAAGTTCGCGATGGTCCTGCTGGCGCAGCACGGCATCGCGCTGCGCAACATCGAAGACACGCAACTGATCTCCTACGCACTCGATGCCGGCCGTGGCTCACATGAGCGCGAAGCGCTCGCGGAAGGCTGGCTCGGCCACACCGCGCTCGCCTATGGCGATCTCGTCGGCAGCGGCAAGGGCAAGCTCACCTTCGATCAGGTCGCGATCGACAAGGCCGGCGAATACGCTGCCGAAGGCGCGGACCTTAGCCTCCGATTGTGGCGCGTGTTGAAGCCGCGCCTCGTCACCGAGTGCATGAACGTCGTCTATGAAACGCTGGAGCGGCCGCTGGTGCCAGTGTTGGCGCGGATGGAGCGGCGCGGCATCTCGATCGACCGACAGGTGCTGTCGCGACTGTCCGGCGACTTCGCCCAGACCGCCGCGCGGCTTGAATCCGAGATTCGCGAGGTAGCGGGCGAGGAGATCAATCCCGGCAGCCCAAAACAGATCGGCGACATCCTGTTCGGCAAGATGGGCCTGCCCGGCGGCAAGAAGACCAAGACCGGCGCGTGGTCCACCACCGCATCGATCCTCGACGAACTGGCGGAACAAGGCCACGCCTTTCCCCGCCTGATCCTCGACTGGCGGCAAGTCTCGAAACTAAAATCGACCTATACCGACGCGCTGCCGGAATACGTGCATCCGCAGACCCACCGCGTCCACACCACCTACGCGCTGGCGGCGACAACCACCGGCCGCCTCTCCTCCAACGAGCCGAACCTGCAAAACATTCCGGTGCGCACCGAGGACGGCCGCAAGATCCGTCGCGCCTTCGTCGCAACACCGGGCCACAAGCTGGTGTCAGCCGACTACTCCCAAATCGAATTGCGGTTGCTCGCCGAGATCGCCGATATTCCCGTGCTCAAGCAAGCATTCCACGACGGCCTCGACATTCACGCCATGACCGCGTCGGAAATGTTCGGCGTGCCGGTCAAGGACATGCCGAGCGAAATCCGCCGCCGCGCCAAGGCAATCAACTTCGGCATCATCTACGGCATCTCGGCGTTCGGCCTCGCCAATCAGCTCGGCATTCCGCGCGAGGAAGCCGCTGCCTACATCAAGAAATACTTCGAGCGTTTCCCCGGCATCCGCGCCTACATGGATTCGACTCGCGATTTCTGCCGCGAGCACGGCTACGTCGAGACACTGTTCGGCCGCAAGTGCCACTACCCGGATATCAAGGCGTCGAATCCGTCGATCCGCGCCTTCAACGAGCGCGCCGCTATCAACGCCCGGCTGCAAGGCACAGCCGCCGACATCATCCGCCGCGCCATGGTGCGGATGGAAGACGCATTGGCCGAGAAGAAACTAGCGGCGCAGATGTTGCTGCAAGTTCACGACGAACTGATCTTCGAGGTGCCCGAGAAGGAAGTCGCCGCTACACTGCCGGTGGTGCAGCGCGTGATGCAGGATGCACCGTTTCCCGCAGTGCTGCTCTCGGTGCCGCTGCACGTCGACGCCCGCGCCGCCGACAACTGGGACGAAGCGCACTAAGCGTCTTCGACTCGGTGAGATCACGATGCATTCAATCTGATCCGTCATGCCCGGCTTTATGCCGGGCATCCGCGTCTTAGAGCGACGCGGGTTCAAAGACGTGGATGGCCGGGACATAGGCGAGCGAAGCGACGCCGTTCTTCGAACGGCTATGCCCGGCCATGACGAGTCGTTGATTCTATCCGAACGAAACACGCTTTATAGCGGCAGTTGCGGCTCACGGTGGGCGTTGCGCCGCGCATGTGTTGCCGACGCGGAAGCTGACGAGCGAATAAAACTCCAGCGGATATTGCCGACCTGTCGGGCATTCTGCCGGATCACGATCTGCTGGGTGCGGCGCGCGCCGTCGTTTCCGGCAAGGAATACGCTGTCTTCCAGTTCAACCTTGTCGTCGGGGGTCTCGAACGTCCACACCTCGCGGTTCGGCAGCACCAACATCACGCCATGCGCATCACTGAGACGGCTCGCCTTGATCGCCGGATGCAGATGAAAGCGCAGCGCATAGTCCGCGTCGTGCCCGCGAACGCGCGAGCCGTGCGGCGGCGCCAACGTATCCTCGCCATCGAGCCGCAGCCCGTCGTTCGACAGCAGCAGCACGCGCGTATGGATCACGCCGAAACGGCCGAGATAACCGTCATGCGAACTGGTCAGGAGCGTGCCATCATCGACGAATTCGCGCTCGCTCGACACGTCGGTAGGACCACTAACGATCGGCGCGCCGCCCAAGAGGCGTTTCATCGCGGTGCGTTCGACGAACTGGCAGGACGACGCATCGTGATAGCTCACGGTAGAATGCGCCGGCGTGCCGCGCGCATGGGCACGCCAGGTTTCGCGACCGTTGATCGGCATCCCGCAATTGACCACGATGCGGTTCTGCCCCGACGACAGCTCGAACGAGAGACAACCCGCATGTGCCTCGTGGCTGACATTGGCCGGCGGCGGCGGACCGCTGTCCATGATGAGCGTGGTCGCGCCGGCGTCGAGGCGCTGATAGCCGGTGTGCGGCATAGTCGCCATCGGCGCGCCATGAGTGTCGTCATAAGCGAGCAGCGTCGCCAGCAGATCGGACGGCGTTCCGCTCATGCCGTTGAACAGCGCGAAATTGCCGTCGCCGTGCCGGAAGAAACGCAGCATCGGCATCATCCGGTCGATGGCGTTCAGCAGCGCGGACGGCGGCGGAATGTTGCGGGCTGCGAACGTCTGACGCAGCGGCAGCAGATCGGCCAGCAACTCGATCAGCGCATTCGGATTGCGCGAGATGTGTCCGCCATCCGGCAGTATCTGGCGCTGCAATTCTTCGGAGAGTTTGCGCGTCGCAGTCTTGATCTGGTTGGCCTGATTGGCGAGGCACAGCGCGGCGTAACACAGCGCGATCAGCACCTGGAGCCGCGCCACCCCGTCCGGGATATCGAGAGCCGCCGAACGCAAATTACGAATGTCGCGCGCCAGTCCCCGCAGGTAGCGGCGATAGAACTTGCTGTCGGTCTCGGTCAGCACCAGCGGTGCTTGCGACAGTAGCGAGATCACGCGGCGCGACAGCACGTCGGCGCGTTTGGCGAGCGGCCGCCGGCGCGGTGGATTGGAAATCCAGTCTTCCACCAGCGAGCGAGCATTGGCGCGGGTGATCGCGGTGTCGGCGGCGCGCAGGTGGCGCAGCCAACCGAAGCCGAGCAGCGCTGCATCCCAATCGTCGGACGGCGGTTCGAGATCGAAGATCGAGCGGCTGTGGCAGGTCACGATCTTGCCGGCGAACACGAAGCGCCCGGCATAGATTTCAGCCGCGCGGGTGGCGTCCGCCGTCCGCAGGTCGTGCGGCGCGATGATCAGGCGATCGGTCCGGCCGGGCCACACCCGCGCCAGCGTTACCGGCCCGCCGACGCGCGACATCGCCGACCGCGCGAAGCGGCCGAGAATCAATGTCGATAGGCGTCTGCGTTGTGCGATCGACACGCGGCGGTATCCTGAATCAAATCTGACTTGATGGAATTTAGCTGCGAATCCTTCTTAATCCGGAAACGCCGCCAAGGGCAGCCTTGACGACCCGACCGACACGGGGCAGCGACCTCAGGCCAACTCAAACAGGCGCCCGAAAAACGCTAAAAACCAAGCAACATCAGATTTTTACTAGCCGTGCGGCATAGAATCCGTCGAGCCCGCCAAGAGCCGGATCGGGGTTTGGCAGATGCGATGGCAGGGTCCGCACGTCGCCATCCGGGGTCACCAGCTCTGCCAATCCGGCGAGTTCGGCGGGATCCACCGGCTGTCGCCGCACGCCTGATTCGTCTGCCAACAGGCCTGCGATCACCTGCTCGCCTTCCTCTGGCTCAAGCGAACAGGTGCAATAGATCAGCGTGCCGCCGGGCTTGAGCAGCGCCAGCCCACGCCGGATCAACCGCGCCTGCTGCACCGCCAGCGCGGCGATGTCGGATTCCTGCTTCAGCCAGGCTACGTCGGGGTGGCGGCGAACCGTGCCGGTCGAGGTGCATGGCGCGTCGATCAACACACCGTCGAAGGATTTCTCCGTGGTCCACTCGCAGGCATCGGCCGCGAGGCTTTCGGCCTCGAACGACAACCGCGCGAGATTGCCGCGCAGCCGTGCCACCCGTGCCGGCGAGCGATCGAGCGCCGTCACCTGCGCACCGGCCTGAACCAGTTGCGCGGTCTTGCCGCCGGGCGCGGCGCAGAGATCGACCACGGTGCGTCCGTTCAGTTCACCGAACAGGCGCACAGGCAACGCGGCAGCCGCGTCCTGCACCCACCACTGGCCTTCATTGAAGCCGGGCAGCATCGTCACCGAACCGTGCAACGGCGTCCGCACAGTACCGGTCGGCAACACCTCGCCGTGGAGACGGCTCGCCCACTGTTCGGCATCGGACTTCACCGTCAGATCGAGCGGCGGTTCATGGCCGATGGCGGCCACGATGTCCTTTGCCGTCGCTTCGCCATAATGCGCACTCCAGCGCGCCAGCAACCACGGCGGCACATCGAGCGCCTGCTCCTTCACTTCGTCAATCAGCGATTGCCCCTCGCGCGCGCAGCGGCGCAACACGGCGTTGACCAGCCCGGCATATTTCGCCGCGCGACGATCCGCCTGTACCAATCGCACCGAGAGATCGACCGCCGCATGATCCGGCACATCCATCCAGAGAATCTGCGCGGCGCCGATCAGCAACGCGCTTTGCGCGCGTGGTGCGTCGGTCGGCACACCGCGATCGAGCAGGCGCGACAGCACATGCCCGAGCGTGCCGAGGCGGCGCAGGATCGTCGCCACCAGCCGGCGCATCAAGGCGCGGTCGCGATCCGCCAACGCCTTCAGGCCGGGATGCGCGGCGGGACCATCAAGCTGCTCGTCAAGCGTGCGATGCTTGTGCAGGACGCCATCGAGAATATCGGCGGCAATGCGACGCGCGGTCAGTCCGGGCACCTCAGCGGGTGGTGCGTATCTCGAAAGCGGCATGGGCGGGAAGTATCGCTATGAAAGGTGGGACAATAATCGGTCGGCAACATTCGCGACCGCGCGATACATTTTCGTGGCACGCGAATATGCCAATTGTAAGAATCCGAATTATATACACAGCGATGGTCGCGCCCCGTTGAAGAGCGTCGCGATCACACGTTAGACACCGAGACCGCAAGGGAATTCGCGTCATGCAAGAGACACCGGCTCCCGCCGCAAACACCGACGCTTCCCGCAAGCCGCTTCCCGATGCCGCGAAGCGCGCGCTGGCCGAAGCGGAAGCTCGCCGCACCGCGGCGGCCGGCAATGTCACGCCCGCCACGCCGGAAATCAACGGCCCCAAGGGACCGGAGCCGACCCGCTTCGGCGATTGGGAAGTCAAAGGCATCGCGTCGGATTTTTAAGATCTAGCCTCGATCATGCCGGGATAACGGCGACTCGCGCAAAATCAACCACAGGTTGTTCTTGCGACTCTGATCGACTCACATTAATCTAGGAATATGTACCCAATTATATACTTGAAACCACAGGGTACAAAATGTACGATTCCAGCGTGGAAGGCGACAAGCCGGAAGCTGGCGCGCCCGAACTTGACAAAAAGGTAGAGCATCTAGCGGAAGTGCTTCACGACAAGATGGAGCACTTGGACCCGACTAATGATGGGACTTCCCCGCGGGTCACTTCAAATTCCTCCGGGTGCGGTCAGTCAAATTCCTCCACCCCGAGGCAGGACATGGTGATTGTTAGTTTGCCTTTGTTTCCCGGGCAAGAGTTTCAGCGGCCTCTTTGAGGCGATAGCTTCGTCCGTCGAACTCGA
>JAFKKM010000151.1 GCA_017305555.1 Hyphomicrobiales bacterium
TTCTCCGATTAACAACATTTGCTTGTGCCGAAGCAGCAACTCGCAACGCTCTTTCTATTCCCTCCCCCCTTGTGGGGGAGGGTCAGGGAGGGGGGTGAACCCGGAATGCCGCACGCATCGGTCAGTGAGCGTCAACGCAGCCGCGCAAAGCAATTGCGCCAGACGATGACGCCTGCCGAGACGCTGCTATGGCGTTACTTGAAGGCCAACCGGATTGGTGGACTCGGTTTTCGCAGACAGGTCCCGTTTAGGAATTACATCGCGGACTTTGCTTGTCTGTCGGCAAAACTCATCGTCGAACTTGATGGCCAGTCGCATGATTTCGATAAGCAGCAAAAAGCCGACGAAATCCGTGACGCATTCTTCGTGGCTGAAGGCTTTCGCGTGCTGCGCTTCACCAATCAGGATGTGACGTCGAATCTCGAAGGCGTTGTGGAAGCGATCCGTCTTGCAGCCTCGTCCGGCGCGAGTGGCTTACCCCCCTCCCTGACCCTCCCCCACAAGGGGGGAGGGAACGAGACGGCATTACCGTCTGAATATCATTCGTCCGCAATCGCCCTATCAGTCCGAGGTCCGCAGTCATGAAATTCACCCTCTCCTGGCTGAAGGATCATCTCGAGACCGACGAGCCGCTTGAAAAGCTCGCCGACAAGCTCACCATGATCGGACTCGAGGTCGAGCACATCGAGAACAAGGCCGAGCAGCTCAAACCGATCCGCATCGCGCGCGTCATCTCCGCCGTGCAGCACCCGAACGCGGATCGTTTGCGCGTGTGCATGGTCGACATCGGTGATGGCGGCGATCCCGTGCAGGTGGTGTGCGGCGCGCCGAACGCGCGCGCCGGCCTCGTCACCATCTTCGGCCCGCCCGGCACCTACATTCCCGGCAAGAACATCACGCTCAGCGTCGGCTCGATTCGCGGCGTCGAATCGCGCGGCATGTTGATCTCCGGCGCGGAGATCGAGATCTCCGACGACCACAGCGGCATCGTCGAACTCCCAGTTGATGCGCCGATCGGCACGTCTTACGTCGAATGGGCCAAGCTCGGCGATCCGGTGATCGAGATCAATCTGACGCCGAACCGGCAGGACGCCACCGGCGTCCACGGCATCGCGCGCGATCTCGCCGCCGCTGACATGGGCAAGCTGAAAGACCCCGGCGTCAAGTCGATCAAGGGCGAATTCCCCTGCCCGGTGCAGGTGGCCGTGGAAGACACGACGCTGTGCCCCGGCTTCGCGCTGCGTCTGGTGCGTGGCGTCAAGAACGGCCCGTCGCCGGAGTGGCTGCAACAGCGCCTCACGGCGATCGGCCTGCGCCCGATCAACGCGCTGGTCGATATCACCAACTTCATGACCTACGACCGCGCGCGGCCGCTGCATGTGTTCGACGCCAAGAAGGTGAAGGGCGACCTCACCGTGCGCCACGCGCGTGACGGCGAGGAACTGCTGGCGCTCGACGGCAAGACCTACAAGCTCGATCCGTCGATCTGCGTCATCGCCGACGATCACGGTGTCGAATCGCTCGCCGGCATCATGGGCGGCGAGGCTTCCGGCTGCGACGAGACCACCACCGACGTGCTGATCGAATCGGCGCTGTGGAACGAGATCAACATCGCGCAGACCGGCCGCAAGCTCGGCATCAACTCCGATGCGCGCTATCGCTTCGAGCGCGGCGTCGATCCGGCCTTCATGGTGCCGGGGCTCGAACTCGCGACCAAGATGGTGATGGAGCTGTGCGGCGGCACGCCGTCCGAGAACGTCGTGGTCGGCAAGGCCTTCCCCGACGATCGCGTCATCGACTATCCGCTGTCCGAACTGAAGCGCCTCGCCGGCATCGAAGTGCCGCTGCCGGAAGCACGCGGCATTCTGCAACGGCTCGGCTTCATGGTGGCGGGCAATGGTCCGGCGGTGAAGATCGCGGTGCCGTCATGGCGCACCGACGTGAACGGCAAGGCCGATATCGTCGAGGAGATCGTTCGCATCGTCGGCGTCGACAAGGTGCCGATGACGCCGTTCCCGCGCGGCGACAATCCGCGCAAGCCGGTACTCACCACGCTGCAATCGCGCACCCGCCGCGCCAAGCGCGCGCTCGCCGCGCGCGGCATGGTGGAGGCGGTGACGTGGTCGTTCATCGCCAAGCCCCACGCCGAACTGTTCGGCGGCGGCAGCGCGGCGCTTGCACTCGCCAATCCGATTGCTGCCGATCTCTCCGACATGCGGCCCTCGCTGCTGCCGGGCCTGATCGCGGCGGCGCAGGCCAACCACGATCGCGGCTCGGATGACGTCGCGCTGTTCGAGGTCGGACAGGTCTTCAAGGGCGACCGCCCGCAGGATCAGTTCACCGCGGCAAGCGGCGTGCGCCGTGGCTTTGCCTCTTCGCAAGGTCTCGGCCGAAGCTGGACCGGCGCGGCACCAGCCAGCGCGTTCGACGCCAAGGCGGATGCCTTCGCGGTGCTGGCAGCGGCCGGCGCCTCCGTGCAGGCGTTGCAGATCGCACCGGGCGGTGGTGACAAGTCTCCCTCGTGGCTGCATCCCGGCCGTTCCGCCGCGATCCAGATGGGGCCGCAGAACGTGCTCGGCTATTTCGGCGAATTGCATCCGCGCGCGCTGGAGGCTCTCGGTGCCGACGGCCCGGTGATGGCGTTCGAAGTGATCCTCGACCGCATCCCGGAAGGCAAGGCCAAGGCAACCCGCGCCAAGCCGCAGCTCGATCTGCCGGCATTCCATCCGGTCGACCGCGACTTCGCCTTCATCGTCGCGCGCAGCGTGAAAGCAGCCGACATCGTCCGCGCCGCACAGGCCGGCGACAAGAAGCTCGTCACCAATGTCACCGTGTTCGACGTCTATGAAGGCAAAGGCATCGATCCCGACAAGAAGTCGGTGGCGATCGCCGTGACGATCCAGCCGCGCGAGAAGACGCTGACCGATCAGGAAATCGACGCCATCGCCGCGAAGATCGTCGCGGAAGTCACGAAGAAAACCGGCGGCACGCTGCGAGGGTAGCGCGCGTTTTCCGTCATTGCGAGCATTCGGATCGGCGCTCCGCCAAGCAATCCAGAACGCCACAAGGCAAGAACTGGATTGCTTCGTCGCTTATGCTTCTCGCAATGATGAAAAACCTCTCATCGTCGTCCCCGCGGAGGCGGGGACCCAGACTCCGCAGCAGCGATCGTGCGGAAAGCCGTTGTCGATCGCGCGCGTGATAACAATCAAGGCCAGGGGCTCTGGGTCCCCGCCTGCGCGGGGACGACGACTTTCGGGTGGCAAATCCGTGCGATGATAACCCGCATCTTATTCCCTTCGAAATACGCCCTTCGCGAGATCGTCGGCGAAGAACTCGATCTGCAATGACTTCGCCTTGCCGCGCTGGCGGTTGAACGTCACGGTCGAGACCGAACCCTGCGCCGCGACCTCTCCTTGCAGGTCGATCACGAACGTATCGCCGTCCCAGTGGCGCAGCGGAAACACCTTGCCGGCCTCGTTGCCGAGTAACAGCAGCAACTTTCCCTCCTTGCGCACCACCACAGCGTCGCCGAAGTATTTGTTGACGTAAGTTCCCTTGTAGAGTTCGGCCGCGGCCTGCGCTTTCGGCTTGGCCGGCGGCGTCTTGCCGAGCAGCGAGCCGACCGGCTTCATCATCTCTGCGAAGCGCGGCCCGTAACCTGCATACCAGTCGCGGGTGATGGTGCCGAACTGCGCCAGATCGGAAAACTCCGCGCACAGCGTTTCCACCGCGCCGGTCGGCGCGCCGTTGGACAGCACCACAATGCCGACATCGAGCGACGGGATCATCGTCAGACAGGTCGCCGCACCGAGCAGGAACGCGCCGGAATGCGACAGCACCACACGGCCCGATGGCGCGACGCCGACATTCATGCCGTAGCCGTAGAAACCGGCGCGCTCGGCGGGATTCGACGGCGGCGTGGAAATGACCTGCGGCCGCAGCGCCTCGCCTAGCGCCGCCTTGTCGATCAGCGGCTTGCCGTCATGCACGCCGTTCGCCAGCACCATCGCCATCCACTTCGCCATGTCGTTGGCGGACGATGACACGCCGCCGGCTGGCGACTGCTCGTCCGGCTCGCGCTGATACCGCGGCTGATACTTGCCGTCGACCATGGCGTGATTGACGGCATGATTGTCGCGATTGCTGAAATCCTCGAACCGGGAACTCGTGCGGTTCATACCGAGCGGGAGATAGAGCACGCGATCCGACAGCGTCGCCCAATCGAGCTGCGAGGCCACGGCCACCGCTTCCGCCGCCGCTGTCAGGCCGAAGTTGGTATAGGCGTAGCTCGCGCGGAACGGCGCCAGCGGCAGATAGCGCATCCGCTTCAACACTTCCTCGCGCGGATAATCGAGAAATTCGAGATCATCGCCGGCGTGATCCGGCAAGCCAGAACGATGCGCGTAGAGATCGCCGATCGTCACCATGCGGCTCACCGCTTTGTCGGAGAGCGCGAACCACCGCAAGTATTTGACGATCGGATCGTCCCACTTCACCACGCCCTTGCCGACCTGCGCCGCGACGACGCTGGCGCCCACCGGCTTCGACAATGAGGCGAGTTGAAACACGGTGTCGGCATCGACGGTCGCCGCCTCACCCAGCTTGCGCACGCCAAAGCCCTTGGCGTAGACGGCCTTGCCGCCGCGCACCACCGCGACCGACATGCCCGGGATACCGGACTTGCGCATGATCTCAGCCGCAAGCTCGTCGAGCCTGGTCACCGCCGCGTCGATCTGCTCCGGCGGCGCCGGCACCGCGACCGCCTGCGACGGCGGCAGCTTGGCGTCGATTGCGAGGTCGAAGGCATTCGCGCCATCGGGCGCAGCCACGCAAAGCGCTGCGCCGATTGCCAGCGCCGACAAAAGATTGATCCCGCGCGCCATCACATCATCCTTGCTTTCAAGCCCGACCGCCGAGGCCATCGGCACATAGAATACGACTCTGTCGCGGATTTACGACAATTGCGTCCCGTTGCGACAGAGGCTATCGCAAATGACGGCAAGGGACGATGTCCGCGCCGCCGATTGCTTCGATCACTTTTCAGTCGTCCGTCCGTCGTTTCGGTTCGATCCATCGCAGGTCATGCATGACCCTTCCCGGCCTTGACGGCTTCAGCTTCGCGGCGCTCGCCGTGCTTGTCGTCACCGCGTTCGTCGCCGGCCTCGCGCGCGGCTTCTCCGGCTTCGGCTCGGCGCTGATCTTCATGCCGCTGGCGAGCGCGGCCATCGGCGCGCAGGTTGCATCGCCCCTGCTGCTGATCATCGAAATGATCGCCGCCGCAAGCCTGGTGCCGGGCGCAGCACGCATCGCGAACCGTCGCGAGGTGATGTTGATGGCGGTCGGCTCGCTGGTCGGCGTGCCGCTCGGCACGCTGTTCCTGATCCATGCCGACCCGCTCGCGGTGCGCTGGATGATCGTCGCACTGATCGTGCCGCTGCTGATGTTGATGATGGCAGGGTGGCGTTATCCGCGCCCGCCCACCGCGCCAGCAACCACGCTGGTCGGCGCACTCGCCGGCTTCTTCGGCGGCGTGGCGCAGGTCGGCGGCCCGCCGGTGGTGCTGTACTGGCTGCGCGACGCCACCGCGGCGGCCGTGACACGCGCCAGCCTGATCCTGTATTTCGCGGTGTCGGATGTCATCATCCTCGCGAGCTATCTGTGGGGCGGACTGTTCACGCGCACGGTGATCGGCCTCGCGCTCGTCGCCGGGCCGGTGTTCGGCGTCGGGCTGTGGATCGGCTCGCACATGTTCGGCCTCGCCAGCGACACCACTTTCCGCCGCGTCTGCTATGCGCTGATCGCCGCCTCCGCACTGATCGGCCTGCCGCTGTTCGACGGGTTGTTGCGCTGACGGAGTGGGTTGAAGTGACGCGCCAGGGTAGAGACGGCGTCATCCTGAGGTGGCGATGCACTTGCATCGCCCTCGAAGGATCGCCGTCGCCCTTCGAGGCATTGCTTCGCAATGCACCTCAGGGTGACGATCCCATCCTGCCTTCGCGGGGACGACGAGAGACTTGCTTGCTGTGTACGCACGGGACTAGCCTCATCCATCCGTATTCGACAGGAGGCTCCCCATGCTGCATCGCCGCGATCTGTTGAAGCTGTCCGCGCTCGGCGGTCTTGCGTCGCTGACGCGAATGCCCACCGCGCTGGCGCAATCAACCGCGAAGGCACGCACACGCATCGTGTTCCTCGGCACCAAGGGCGGACCGCGCATCGGGCTCGGACGTTCCAACCCCGCCAACCTGATCATGGTCAACGACACGCCGATCGTGCTCGATTGCGGCGCGGGCGTCAGCCATCAGCTGGTCGCGGCGAAAGTGCCGCTGCAATCGATCAAGTACATCCTGCTCAGCCACCTGCATTCGGATCACGATCTCGACTACGGCAACCTCGCCTACAACGCGTGGGCCACCGGCCTGAAAACGCCGATCCACGCCTTCGGCCCCAACGGCACCGAGGCGATGACGAAAGCCTATTGGGAGGTGAACAAGTTCGATATCGACACGCGCATCGCCGACGAAGGCCGTCCCGATCTGCGCAAACTTTTGATCGCGAAGGACATCGATGCTGACGGCGTGGTGTTCAAGACCAACGACGTCACCGTCACCGCATTCCGCACGCCGCATCCGCCGATCGTCGACAACTTTGCCTACAAGTTCGAGACGCCGGACGGCGTCATCGTGTTCTCCAGCGACACCGCCTACAATCCGAAGCTCGCGGAGTTCGCCAAGGGCGCCGACGTGCTGGTGCATGAGGCGCTCTACGTGCCGGGCATCGACGGCATCATGAAGAAGGTCACCAACGGCGCGACGCTGCGCAAGCATCTGCTCGCGAGCCACACCACAACGGAAGACATCGGCCGCATCGCCGCCATCGCGCAACCGAAGCTGCTGGTGCTCAGCCATCTGGTGCCGGGCGATAATGATTCGATCACCGACGAGCAATGGCTCACCGATGTGAGGAAGCATTTCACCGGCAAAGCCATCGTTGCGAAGGACTTGATGGAAGTGGCGTTGCCGCTGCCGGTGTAGTTTGTCGTCCCTGCGAAGGCAGGGACCCATAACACGTGGCCTTCTATCCTGGCCTTCTATTATGATTGGAGGCGCGGGCAACCGGCGCTTTTCATATCACCGCTGCTGCGGAGTCTGGGTCCCCGCCTTCGCGGGGACGACGATTGTTTTTATTGCACATGACGAGAGTTTGAAGGATCGTGCGTAGCCGTTCGAAGAACGGCGTCGCTACGCTCGCCTATGTCACGGGCATCCACGTCTTCCATCCGTGCATCGTCAAAGACGTGGATGGTCGGAACAAGTCCGGCCATGACGACACTCTTTTTCAGTGCCTGTGCCGCTTCTTCGCGCGCGGTTTCTTCTGCGGCGGGGGCGGCTTGGCCGGACCGATTTTCTTCAATGCGGCGTCGGCGGCGTGCTCGCCGCTCTCCCACGCGCCCTCGACGGTGCCGTACAATGTCTCATGCGTCGCTTCGCCGGCGATGAAGACGTTGCCGAACGGCTCGCCGAGAAGTTTGCGCCCGCCCGCCGCGCCGGGCGCGGCCGCCGACATCGCGCCGCCGATCAGGGCGTCGGCGTTCCAGCGCGTGGCGAAGCTGCGCTCGATCTTCGCCACCGCATCGCCACCGAATAATCCGCCGATCCAGTCGCGCGCGAACGCCACCATGGCGGCCTCGCCTTGCACCGCAAGAGCCGCGCCGAATTTCCCCGCGACATCGACGGTACACAACGACGATCCGCCGATGTTGGCGACCAATAGCGCGGTGCGCGCGTCCTTGCTGCGCTCGATCATGTTTTCGTCGCGACCAAGCCCGAGCGGATTGCCCGACATCTGCAACGCGATGCGATCGTAGCTGCCGAGCCCGAGCCCGGACGCCGCATCGAGCTGACGCTTCGGCAAATCCGGCGCGAAGGCGATGCGACCTGAGGCCAGCACGTTGGTCGACACCGTGACGATGGCCGCGCGCGCGACAATCTTTCCGGCCGGCGTATCCACCGCGACATCGCGATTGCTCCACGCTACGCGCGTTGCCGGTGTGCCGAGCGCGACTGGAATGCCTTCGCCAAGTCTCGCCAGCAGCGCGCCGAGCCCCTGCCGGCAGACGATAGCGGCGCTGCGCTCCTCCATGCGCGCGCGGTCCATCGCCGAGAGATCGCGCAGATCCCTGCCGGTGGCGCTCGCGCCGAGCGTAAAATCGACTGTCGAAGCCCAATCGCCGAGATCGTTCGGCAACGCCGTCGCGCAGGCGACATCGGCCTTGCCGCGCGCGGCTTCGTCGATGGCGCGATTGGCGCGCACCAGCGCCGTGAGAAAATCCTCCGCCTCGCCCGCGCGGGCGTTACGCCGGCCGATGCGAATCTTCTGGCCCGCAATTGCCGGCGCGATATCGAAGCCGTTGCCGCGCGCCAGCTTCACCAGCGGATTGCCATCGGGATTGTAGAGCGCGCGGGCGCCGCGATCGAACGGCACACCGAACAGCGCGGGATCGGTGCGGCAGCGCCCGCCGATCCGCGGCGCTGCCTCGACCACCACGACGCTGCGGCCGGCAGCCTTGATGCGTCGCGCCGCCGCGATGCCGGCCGCGCCCGCACCGATCACGACAATGTCAACCTCGCGCGGCAGCGGCGCGGCCATGATGCGCGACAACGGCAGCGCGGCGAATGCCAAGGGGGCCGTCAACACTGTGCGACGCGAGATCGTCATGTCTGCATTTCTGAATCGGAGCTTTTCTAATGTCGTAGTTGCCGAAACCTGAACGATTTTCGGGAACGCATCGATAAGTTGCCGCATCCATTGATGTGCGGCAACCGCCATGGTGAATCAATCGTAATCCCACCGCAGCGAGCATGAACCAAATTGCAATGGCTTCCCACCATTGTTGACGGACACACAAGCGGTCAGAACGAACCGCGCGGGGAGAACCTCATGGGCTTCGTGCTCGATGCCGTCGGCAAAGTGATTGCCGGCTACCTCCAGAAAGAGGTGCCGGGATATGAACCCTTCACGCCCAGCGATCCGGATCGCCTGCGCGACATCGTCATGCCGGGCGATGTGCTGCTGGTGGAAGGCAACAACCGCATCTCCGGCATCATCAAGTATCTGACGCAATCGACCTGGTCGCACGCCGCGCTCTATGTCGGGCCGATCGACGGCGCGGCGGAGCCTGACGGCGAACCGCATGTGCTGATCGAGGCCAATGTCGGCGAGGGCGTCACCTCGGCGCCGCTGTCGAAATACCTTCCGTATCACACCCGGCTGTGCCGTCCGGTCGGACTGTCCTACGAGGATCGCTATACGGTGTGCCGCTACGCCATCAACCGCATCGGCTTCGGCTACGACACCAAGAACATCGTCGATCTGGCGCGCTATCTGTTTCCGTTACCGATCCCACAACGTTTCCGCCGCCGCATGATCGCGCTCGGCTCCGGCGATCCAACCAAGATCATCTGCTCGGCGCTGATCGCGCAGGCCTTCGAGGCGGTGCGTTATCCGATCCTGCCGAAGGTGACGCGCACCCGCAGCCGGCAGGCGCGGCGCGAGATCCTGCACATCCGCGATTCATCGCTCTACATGCCGCGCGACTTCGATATCTCGCCGTACTTCCAGGTGGTGAAGCCGACCATCGAACTCGGCTTCGACTACACCGCGCTGCACTGGGCCGACAGGCAGAAGCCGCTCGCGGAGGTAGCGGGCGCGTCTGATCCCTTTCCAGACGCTGCTGGACGGGGACGCGAAGGGGTCCTGGAAGCGCCGCCGCTCGTTCCTGAAACGGCTGGCGCGGCGTCGCCGCGCCAAGCTGCTGCGGAAATGAGCGTTTGAGCGCGAATTCCTCCGTCGTCGTCCCCGCGCAGGCGGGGACCCAGACGCCGTGTCGCCGGTGATACGGAAGCCGCTCATCGCCCGTTGCGGAC